>NZ_JBPXMC010000024.1:0-141808 GCF_051918885.1 Streptosporangium sp. OZ121 | reverse complement strand
CAGGCCAAGAAGGACGCCCTGGAGAAGGTCGGCGTCCGCGTCGGCAGGACCCCGAGCGAGACCGCCCGCCTGATGCGGTCGGCGCTGGCCGCGCTGGGCACGCCGGCGGTGCCGTCGGCGCCGCCCGTGAAGGTCTCCCTGGGAGCGGGGGAGGCGCCGTGAAGTTCGACGTCAACCTCTCCATCCTCTTCACCGAGCTGCCGCTGCTGGAGCGCCCCGCCGCGGCGGCCAAGGCGGGCTTCGACGCGGTCGAGCTCTGGTGGCCCTTCGCCGTCCCCTGCCCGGCCGACCGCGAGATCGACGCCCTGCGGCGGGCGATCGAGGAGGCCGGGGTGCGCCTGGTCGGCCTCAACTTCGACGCCGGGGACATGGCGGCGGGGGAGCGGGGCCTGCTGTCGCGGCCCGACGGCTCGGCCAGGTTCCAGGCCAACGTCGAGGTCGCGGCGGGCCTGGCCGGAGCGCTCGGCTGCCGGGTGCTCAACGCCCTCTACGGCAACAGCGTGGCGGGGCTGACCCCGCAGGCCCAGCGCGAGCTGGCGCTGTCCAACCTGTCCCTGGCGGCGAGGGCGGCGGCCGGGGTCGGCGCCACGGTCGTGGTCGAGGCGCTCAACTCCTACGAGAACCCCGACTACCCGATCACCTCCTCGGCCACGGCCTTCGAGGTGATCGACCAGGTGGACGCGGGCAACGTGGCCTTCCTCGCCGACCTCTACCACTTGCACCGGATGGGCGAGGACGTGCTCACCCTCATCGACACGAGCGTCCATCGGTTCGGCCACGTCCAGATCGCCGACGCCCCCGGCCGGGGGCAGCCGGGCTCCGGCGCCATGCCGTACGACCAGATCCTCGAGCGCCTGGAGACCTCGGGATACCGGGGCCACATCGGGCTCGAGTACCGCCCCACCGGCCCCAGCGCCGAGAGCTTCGGCTGGAGGGACGCTTGACCCCCCGCACGGGCCGCACGGGGCACACCACCGGATCGCGCGCGGTGACCGGCCGCGCCCGGCCCCGGGCCGAGGCCCAGGGTCTCCACCTTGGAGGTATTCGATGAACGCTGAGCGAGGGAGGAACGGTGAGCCGCTCATGAACATCGGATTCATCGGCCTGGGGATCATGGGCAGTCCGATGGCGGCGAACCTGGTCAGGGCCGGGCACACCGTCGTCGGCTACGACATGAGCGCCGAGCGGATGGACGCCCTCGCCGTGGCCGGCGGCAAGTCCGCGGGCAGCGTGGCGGAGGCCGTCGCGCAGGCGGAGGTCGTGATCACCATGCTGCCCGACTCGCCCCAGGTGGAGGAGGTGACCTTCGGCGACGACGGGCTGCTCCAGCAGGGCAGGCAGGGTCTGATCCACATCGACATGAGCACCGTGCGGCCCGAGACCTCCCGCAGGGTCGCGCAGGCCGCGGCCGTCAAGGGCATCAGGGCACTGGACGCCCCGGTGAGCGGCGGTGAGCGCGGCGCGGTCGACGGCACCCTCTCGATCATGGTCGGCGGCGCCGCCGCCGACTTCGCGGCCGTACGCCCGCTCCTGGCGGTCGTCGGCACGACGATCGTGCACGTGGGTCCCGCCGGGGCGGGGCAGACCGTGAAGGCCGCCAACCAGCTCGTCGTCGGGGGCATCTACGGCCTGGTCGCCGAGGCGATCATGCTGCTCGAAGCCTCGGGGGTCGACCCCGCGGGCGGGCTCGACGTCCTGGCCGGCGGGCTGGCGGGCTCCCGCATCCTCGACCTCAAACGGCACTCCATGATCAGGCGCGAGTTCGCGCCGGGGTTCCGGATCGACCTGCACCACAAGGACATGGGCATCGCCATCGCCGCGGCGCGGGAGGCGGGCGTCTCGCTCCCGCTCACCGGGCTGGTCGCCCAGCTCGTCGCCGCGGCCCGTGCCCAGGGGCACGGCTCCCTCGACCACTCCGCCCTGCTCAAGGTGATCGAAAGGATCAACCAGTGAAGCGGATCCCCTGCATGGAGGCCGTGGTGGCCGTCCTGGAGTCCGAAGGCGTCGACACCGTCTTCGGCATCCCGGGCGCGGCGATCCTCCCGCTCTACGCGGCGCTCCAGCACAGCGACATACGCAACGTCACCGTCCGCCACGAGGAGGGCGGCACGCACGCCGCCGACGGCTGGGCCCGGGTCACCGGCAACGTCGGCGTCTGCATCGGCACCTCGGGCCCGGCCGGCACCAACATGATCACCGGCCTCTACACCGCCCTCGCCGACTCCATTCCCATGATCTGCATCACCGGGCAGGCGGCGCGCGACAAGCTCCACCAGGAGGCGTTCCAGGCGGTCGACATCGTGGAGATCGCCAAGCCCGTCACCAAGTGGGCGGTCCAGCTGAAGGAGCCGGCCCAGGCCCCGTGGGTGTTCAGGGAGGCCTTCAGGATCGCCAGGTCCGGGCGGCCGGGCCCCGTCCTGATCGACCTGCCGATCGACGTGCAGCGCGGCACCTGCCTGTACGACGCGGAGATCGACACCCCGCTCCCCATCGATGTCCCGCAGCCCACGGCCCCGGCGGTCCGGGCGGCGATCGACATGCTCATGGGCGCCCGGCGGCCCCTCATCCTGGCCGGCGGCGGGGTGGTCATCGCCGACGCCGCCGCCGAGCTGCGCGCGCTCGCCGAGCACCTGCAGGTTCCCGTCCAGGTGACGCTGATGGGCAAGGGGGCCTTCCCCGAGGACCACCCCCTGTTCGCCGGCATGGCGGGCATCCAGACCCAGACGCGCTGGGGCAACGCGGCGCTGCTGGAGAGCGACCTGGTGCTGGCGGTGGGCGCCAGGTTCGGCGACCGGCACACCGGCGACCTCGACACCTACCGCCGGGGGCGCACGTTCATCCACGTCGACATCGAGCCCACCCAGATCGGCAAGGTCTTCGAGCCCGACCTGGGCGTGGTCGGCCACGCCCGGCCCACGCTGGCGGCCCTGGCGAAGGAGGCGCGCGGCCGTACCGAGGCCCGCCGTCCCGGACGGTGGCCCGCGCGGGTCACCGAGCTGCGCAGCACGCTGCTGCGGCGCGACGACTTCGACGACGTGCCGATCAAGCCGCCGAGGGTCTTCCGGGAGCTGAACGACTTCTACGGGCCCGACACGACGTTCGTCACCGCGATCGGCCTCTACCAGATCTGGTCGGGACAGTTCCAGAAGACCTACCTCCCGCGCCGATACCTCGTCTGCGGGCAGGCCGGGCCGCTGGGCTGGGAGGTGCCCGCCGCGATGGGCGTCAAGTGCGCCTACCCGGAGCGGCAGGTGGTGGCCGTGGCGGGCGACTACTCCTTCCAGTTCCTGATGGAGGAGATCGCGGTCGCCGCCCAGTACCGCATCCCGTTCGTCATCGTGATGATCAACAACGAGTATCTCGGGCTGATCCGCCAGGCCGAGATCCCCTACGACATGAACTACGCCGTCGACCTCCACTACGGCGAGGGCGGTGTCGACCACGTGAAGCTCATGGAGGCGTTCGGCTGCCCGGCCCGGCGCGTCGAGCTGCCCGGCGAGATCGGAGACGCGCTGGCCTGGGCGAGCGCGGAGTCGGACCGCCTGCAGCTCCCGGTGCTGGTCGAGGTCATGGTCGAGAGAGAGGCCAACGCGGCCATGGGCCCCGCACTCGACGCGATCAAGGAGTTCGAGCCGCTGCCCGAGCAGGAGCTCGCCCTGGCCATCGACTGGTCCGACTGAATCGACCGGTCCAACCGAGGAGACCACCCATGTCACTCATGCTCAAGCCGGGGTCGGCCTGGTCCGACGCCTACGACCGGTGCGTGGCGGCGGCGCCCCAGGCCTTCCACGACGACCGGGTGCTCAACCACTGGGGCGGCTTCTGGCAGCGCGACGGCCGCCCGGAGCCGGCCGCCTCACCGGTGGACGGCACCGCCATCGCCGGGCCGCCCCGCCTCGACAGGGCCACCGCCCTGCGCGCGGTACGGGCCGGTCTCGACGAGCACCGCCTCTGGCGCCACGTGCCGCTCGCCGAGCGCAAGGCCCGCGTCACGGCGGCGCTGGAGGCGATGACCGCCCATCGCGACCTGCTGACCCTGCTGCTGGTCTGGGAGATCGGCAAGCCGTGGAAGCTCGCCGCGGCCGACGTCGACCGGTGCATCGAGGGGGTGCACTGGTACGTCGGCGAGATCGACCGGATGGTCGCCGGCCGCGTCCCCCTGGCCGGCCCGGTCAGCAACATCGCCAGCTGGAACTACCCGATGAGCGTGCTGATGCACGCCATGCTCGTGCAGGCCCTCGCGGGCAACGCGGTCATCGCCAAGGCGCCCACCGACGGCGGGCTCGCCTGCCTCACCCTCGCGACCGCGCTCGCCGCCCAGGAGGGGCTGCCGTTCACCCTCGTCAGCGGGGGAGGCGCCGAGCTCTCCCCGGCGCTGGTGCGCGGCAAGGAACTGGGCTGCGTCTCCTTCGTCGGCGGGCGCGACGCGGGCGGGCAGGTGGCCACCTCGCTCGCCGACCTCGGCCACCGGCACGTCCTGGAGCAGGAGGGGCTCAACTGCTGGGGGGTGTGGGAGTACGGCAACTGGGAGCTGCTGACCGGGCAGATCCGCAAGAGCTTCGACTACGCCAAGCAGCGCTGCACGGCCTACCCGCGCTTCGTGGTGCAGCGCTCGCTGTTCCACGACTTCCTGGCCGCCTACCTGCCGGCGGTCCGGTCGGTGCGCTTCGGCCACCCGCTGGCCGTGCGGGGGCCCGACGACCCGCCGCCCGACCTCGACTTCGGCCCGCTGATCACCAACGCCAAGGTCAAGGAGCTCGCCGACCAGGTGGACGAGGCGGTGGCCAAGGGCGGGGTCCCCCTGTACCGGGGCTCCCTCGACGACGGGCTGTTCCTGCCCGGCCAGGACACCTCGGGCTACCTGGCGCCCGTCGCCATCCTCGGCCCGCCGCGCTCGTCCCCGCTCTTCCACGCCGAGCCCTTCGGGCCGGTCGACACCGTCGTGCTGGTCGACACCGAGGCCGAGTTGCTGGCCGCGATGAACGCCAGCAACGGCGCGCTGGTCGCCACGGTCTCCTGCGACGACGAGGAGACCGTCAGGCGGCTGGCCCCGGAGGTGCGGGCGTTCAAGGTGGGGATCAACGCGCCCCGCTCGCGCGGCGACCGGGAGGAGCTGTTCGGCGGGCTCGGCGCCTCCTGGCGGGGCGCCTTCGTCGGTGGCGAGCTGCTCGTCCGGGCCGTGACCCAGGGGCCGGAGACCGAACGCCTGCCGGGCAACTTCCCCGGCTACACCCTCCTGCCCGCGTCCCGCTGAAGGGCGGGGGGAGCCGAGGGGGTGTCGGAAAGCGCCGAAGAAAGCCGGGGGAGCCGAGGGAGGTGTCAGAAGGCGCCGAAACGGTCGGCGGCGAGCAGGATCAGGAAGGTGAGCAGCGCGACGCGCAGGAGACGCCCCCCGTTTCCCAGGGACGGCCACGACATGTAGGCGAGCCAGCCGACGAACCCGATCACCGGAAGCACGGCGACGCCGCCCCAGAAGGACGGCACCGCGAATCCGGCCAGCAGGAGGACCACCAGCGCCACCGGGGCGATCCACCGGGGGAGCTGGAACAGGAAGACGAGCGGGGCCGCGCTGCGCAGCTCGACCTTCCGCCGCAGCCCGGTCGCCCCCGGCGTGAAGAACTGCTCACCCGGGGGCAGCGGGCGCTTGCCCTGCCTGGGACGGGGCTGTGCCAGCGGGTGTGCGGGGCGTTCCTGACGCTTGTCGGCCACGGGTCGAGCCTAACGCCACCGCGCCCGCCACGACATGCCCGGAGCCGGGGACCGGGAGCGGGTTCTGTCATGCTGGGCGGATGCTTGCTCTCATCCGCTACTCGGTGCCGCCGGGCCAGACCGAGGAGTTCACGCTCCGGGCTCACGAGATCGTCGACACCCTGGCCGGACAGCCGGGCTACGTGCGCGGCCGGGTGTCGAGGTCGGTGGACGAGCCGGAGCTGTGGGCGTTGGTCAGCGAGTGGGAGGGCGCGGGGTTCTACCGCAGGGCTCTGGGCGCGGCGCGGATGGCGATGTATCCGCTGATGACCCTCATGATCAACGAACCGAGCGCGTTCGAGGACGTCGAGCGCCCCTGACGTCCCGCCCGTCGTCCCGCCGTCATCCCCTGGGAAGCTTTGCCCGGACGAGGCGGGCGGCATGGTTTATCCGCACGTCCCGGGGGTTCGTCTCCCCTAAGCTGGGAGCTCAATCAATTCCTCGCCGACCTCCAGCCGGATGGAGATTCTCCCTTATGGCACGCCGTACGGACATCATGGACACCATCGTCAGCCTCGCCAAGCGGCGCGGTCTTGTGTATCCCTCCAGCGAGATCTACGGCGGCCTGCGCGCGTCGTGGGACTACGGTCCACTGGGCGTGGAGCTCAAGAACAACGTGAAGCGGCAGTGGTGGAAGACCGTGGTGCAGGGGCGTGACGACGTGGTCGGCCTCGACTCCTCGGTGATCCTGGCTCGCGAGGTGTGGCAGGCCAGTGGCCACGTGGAGACCTTCACGGACCCGTTGACCGAGTGCCAGTCGTGTCACAAGCGCTACCGGGCCGACCACCTCGAAGAGGCCTACACCGAAAAACACGGAAAGCAGCCCGTCAACGGTCTGGCCGACATCACCTGCCCCAACTGCGGCACCAAGGGCGCCTTCACCGCGCCGAAGCAGTTCAGCGGCCTGCTGAAGACCTACCTCGGCGCGGTCGAGGACGAGTCGGGCCTCGCCTACCTGCGTCCCGAGACCGCCCAGGGCATCTTCATCAACTACCTCAACGTGCAGCAGTCGGCGCGCAGGAAGATCCCGTTCGGCATCGGCCAGATCGGCAAGTCGTTCCGCAACGAGATCACCCCGGGCAACTTCATCTTCCGCACCCGTGAGTTCGAGCAGATGGAGATGGAGTTCTTCGTCAAGCCGGGCAGCGACGAGGAGTGGCACCAGTACTGGATCGACGAGCGGTTCCGCTGGTACACCGACCTGGGCATCAACAAGGACAACCTGCGCATCTACGAGCACCCGAAGGAAAAGCTCTCCCACTATTCCAAGCGGACCGTCGACATCGAGTACCGCTTCAACTTCACCGGCACCGAGTGGGGCGAGCTCGAGGGCATCGCCAACCGCACCGACTTCGACCTGACCGCGCACGGCAAGGCCTCCGGCACCGACCTGAGCTTCTTCGAGCAGGACACCGGCGAGCGCTACGTCCCGTACGTGATCGAGCCGGCCGCCGGTGTCGACCGGGCCACGCTCACCTTCCTGATCGACGCCTACACCGAGGACGAGGCGCCCAACGCCAAGGGCGTCATGGAGAAGCGCACGGTCATGCGCCTCGACCACCGGCTCGCGCCGGTCAAGGTCGCGGTGCTCCCGCTGTCGCGCAACGCCGACCTGTCGCCCAAGGCCAAGGACCTGGCGGCCCAGCTCCGCCGCCGGTGGAACGTCGAGTTCGACGACGCGGGCGCGATCGGCCGCCGCTACCGCCGTCAGGACGAGATCGGCACGCCGTTCTGCATCACCGTCGACTTCGACACGCTCGACGACCAGGCGGTGACCATCCGCGAGCGCGACTCGATGGCCCAGGAGCGGGTGGCTCTCGACCAGGTCGACGCCTACCTCCGCCGGCACCTCAACGACTGAGGTCCGCCCCGCCCGACCGGTGACGGCCGGCGCCCCCCGCACCCGGGGGTCGCCGGCCGTCGCTGTTTTCCCGGCCCCGGCTCTCCTCCCGGTCCCACCGGCCCCGGTCTCTCCCGGCCCCGGCATCTCCCCACTCCGGCTCCCCACGGCTCCCCGCCACGGCTCTCCTCCGGTCACTCCGGCTCTCCGCCCAGCTCTGGCCCGGTGGCCACCGGGCCAGAGCTGGGCGGCTCAGGGCGAAAGACGAGATAAAAAGCAGGCTTACGGCGGTTTTCGGAGGCTTTTGATGACATCAGGGTGATCGTTCGTTCGACGAAGGGAAGAACGATGGCACGCGTATCACCTTGGAAGGCCGTTCCGGGGGTCGTGGCCCTCGGCGGGGTCGTCTTCCTGCTCACGGGAAGTGCGGCTCACGCCGATCCGCGACCCGCCCACGACGCGATCGAGCTGCGGCTGCTCGTCGACGACTGCCCGGCCTCGGCCTCCGCGATCGCCCCGTGAGCGAGTACACCGAGCGCGCCGAGCACACGGACCATGTGAGGGAGATCCCGTCCGGTACGGACGGCGGGGCGGAGAGGGCGCCGGAGAGCGCCGTGCTCGGGCGGGCGCTGTTCGAGGTGAAGCGGGTGATCGTCGGCCAGGACCGCATGGTTGAGCGCCTGCTCGTCGCGGTCCTCGCCCGGGGGCACTGCCTGCTCGAAGGGGTCCCCGGCATCGCCAAGACGCTGGCGGCCGAGACGCTCGCGGGTGTCGTGGGCGGCTCGTTCGCCCGGATCCAGTTCACTCCCGACCTGGTGCCCGCCGACATCGTCGGCACCCGCATCTACCGGCCGTCCACGGAGAGCTTCGACATCGAGTTGGGCCCGGTGATGGCCAACTTCGTGCTCGCCGACGAGATCAACAGGGCTCCGGCCAAGGTCCAGTCTGCGCTGCTGGAGGTGATGGCCGAGCGCCAGGTGAGCATCGGCGGGCGCACCCACCCGGTGCCCGCTCCGTTCCTGGTCCTGGCGACCCAGAACCCGATCGAGTCGGAGGGCGTCTACCACCTGCCCGAGGCCCAGCGGGACCGCTTCCTGATGAAGATCGACGTGGGGTACCCGAGCGAGTCGGAGGAACTCGCGATCCTCTACCGGATGAGCACCGGCCGGCCGGTCTCCCGGCGGGTGCTCGGCTCCCGGCGGCTGCTGGAGCTCCAGGCAGCCGTGGACGACGTCTTCGTCCACCACGCCGTCGCCGAGTACGCGGTCCGGCTGGTGTACGCGACCCGGGAGCCCGCGCGGTTCGGGCTGGCGGACGTCGCACCGCTGCTGGCCTTCGGCGCGAGTCCGCGGGCGACGCTCGGCCTGGTCGCCGCGGCCCGTGCGCTGGCGCTGCTGCGCGGGCGTGACTACGTGCTGCCCGAGGACGTCGCGGACCTGGCCGGTGACGTGATCGCGCACCGGCTGGTGCCGTCGTTCGACGCGCTGGCCGACGACGTCTCCCCCCGGCGGATCGTGGACCTGGTGGCCGCGGCGATCCCGATGCCCAGGATCGCCCCCGGCCAGGGAGAGGCGGCCTGATGCGGCACCTGTTGTCCGAGCGGGTGCTCCGGCGGCTGGAGCTGACCGTGGTCAGGCGTCTCGACGGGCTGTTGCAGGGCGACCACCAGGGGCTGACCCCCGGGCCCGGTGGCGAGCTCGCCGAGGCGAGGCCGTACACGCCGGGTGACGACGTGCGCCGGATGGACTGGAACGTCACCGCCCGCACGACGGAGCCGCACGTACGGGACATGATCGCCGACCGGGAGCTGGAGACCTGGGTGCTGCTCGACGCCAGCGCCAGCATGGACTTCGGCACCGCGCTGATGGAGAAGAGGGAACTCGCGCTCGCCGCCGTCGCGGCGGTCGGTTTCCTCACCGAGCGGACGGGCAACCGCGTCGGGGCGCACATCCTGCACGGCGGAGAGGTCCGGCGGTTCCCCGCCAGGAGCGGGCGCCCGCATCTCATGGCGCTGCTGAACGCCGTGTTCTCGCTGCCGCGTACCGAGCCGGGCGTCCCGGCGCCGCGCGTCGGCCCGGCCGCCGACGACCTGCGCCGCGTCGTGCGCCGCCGCGGGCTCGTGGTCGTCGTCTCGGACTTCCTCGATCCCCCGGAGAGCTGGGAGAGGCCGTTGCGTCATCTCGCGCTCCGTCACCAGCTCCTCGCGGTGGAGGTCGTCGACCCCAGGGAGCTGACCCTGCCCGACGTGGGGGTGCTCACCCTCGTCGACCCGGAGACCGGCCGCCGCAGGGAGGTCTCCACGGCCGGCGCCCGCCTCCGCGAACGCTACGCCGAGGCCGCCGCGGGCCAGCGGACGGCCGTCGCGACCGCCCTGCGCCGGTGCGGGGCCGCGCACCTGCGCCTGGACACCGACCGCGACTGGGTCCGCGACCTGGTCCGTCACGTCGTGCTCCAGCGCCGCCTGGCGCGGGCCCGTGGCGCGAAAGGCGCGAGAGGCGGTGTGGCGTGACGTTCCTGTCTCCGGTCTGGTTGTGGCTGCTGGTGCCCGCCCTGATGATCGCGGTTCTCTACGTGGTCATGTATCTGCGGCGCAGCCGGTACGCCCTGCGGTTCACCAACCTGGACCTGCTGGACAAGCTCGCGCCCAAGGGGCCCGGGTGGCGCAGGCACGTGCCCGCCGCGGCGTTCATGGGGATGCTGGTGCTCCTCGTCGTCGGGTTCGCGCGGCCGACGGCCGAGGTGCGGGTCCCGAGAGAGCGGGCGACGATCGTCGTGGCGTTCGACGTCTCCGCGTCGATGCAGGCCACGGACGTGGCGCCGAACCGGTTCGCGGCGGCGCGGGAGGCCGCGCGGCGGTTCGTCGGGGACCTGCCCTCCCGGTTCAACCTGGGCCTGGTCACGTTCTCGTCCTCGGCCTCGGTGAGCGTGCCGCCCACCGCCGACAGGGCGGCGGTGCTGTCCGCGATCGACCGGCTCACCACGGACGCCGGTACGGCCATCGGCGAGGCGGTGTTCTCGTCCCTGGACGCGATCGACGCCCTGGAGGGCGGCGAGGGCGGAGACCGGCCGCCCGCCCACATCGTGCTGATGTCCGACGGGTCGAGCACCATGGGCCGGACGCCGGAGCTGGCGGCGCGGGAGGCGGCCTCCCGGCGCGTGCCGGTCTCGACCATCGCGTACGGCACCTCCGACGGCACGATCCAGCTGGGAGGCAGGGAGACGCGGGTGCCGGTGGACGGCCCGGCGCTGCGCGAGCTGGCGGAGAGCACCGGCGGAGGGTTCTACGAGGCGGCCTCCGGCGGCGAGCTGCGGGCGGTCTACGACGACATCGGCAGCTCGGTGGGCTACCGGACCGAGCGGCAGGAGATCTGGCCGTGGTTCGTGGGGGTGGCCCTGCTCGGCGCGGTCGTGGCGGCCGGGACCTCCCTGTTCTGGTTCTCGAGGATCCTTTGACATCCTCCCCCGTCCGAAGGCGGGGGATTCCAACGGCACCTACTCCACGAAGAGGAGGTCACGTTGAGGCTCGCGGTTCACCGGCCTGCCCAACGGCAAGCCTCCCCGCGCGGCCACCGCGTGCCCCGCGGCGGTATCTCGGATGTTTCTCGCCGCGTTGACGTCGGCGTTGACCCGATGCCCGCAGGCCACGCACCGGAAGAGCGCTTGGCTCTCGCGACTCTCCCCGGCACGGTGCCCACAGGCGTTGCAGGTCTGCGACGTGAAACACGGATCGATCTTCTGAACCCGGCCCGGAGCCTTGTGCTCCAGCCGGGTCACGAGCCGACCCCATCCGGCGGCGAGGATGCCCCGGTTCAGGCCCGCCTTCTGCCGGACGTTACGACCCGGCACCTCGATCGTGCCGCGAGCGGAACGGGTCATCGCGGAGACCTTCAACTCCTCGACCGCGATCACCTCGAAACGGCGCGCCAGATCGGTGCTGGTCTTCTCCACCCAGTCCTTACGCCGATCGGCCTCACGAGCCCTCAGGCGAGCGACGGCGAGCTTCACCTTCGTGCGCCGGTTCGACCCGCGCCTGGCCCTGGCGAGCTTTCGCTGCAGCCTGAGCAGCCGTTTCCTCTCGGTGTCGCGCAGGGCGGGCACGCTCAGCAGCTCACCCGTGGACAGTGCCGCCGACACGGCCACGCCTCGGTCCACCCCGACGATCCCACCCGCATCCGGTGCGGGAATCGGCTCGGGAATCGCGGCGAACGCCAGATGCCAACGCCCCGCCGCATCCCGGGTGACCCGGTAGGACCTCGCCTCGGTGACGGGGCGCGACCAGCGAAACCGCACCCACCCCACCTTCGGGATCTTCACCTCGCCCACGTTACGCGACACCCGCCGCACATCACCGGGTGTGACCGCGACGATCCGAAAGCCCTCACCGCGTCCCCGGCTGCGCCATGTCGGCTTGCGGTGAGTTCTACCGAAAAAGTTCGCCATCGCCTGCGCGAAGTCCTTGAGCGCCTGCTGCTGAACGATCACCGATCCGGCGCCCAACCACGCGAACGTGGCCCGCGCCTCGGTGAGCTGACGGCACTGCTCGGCGAACCCGGGCGCCGACCCCCGGCCCGGCCTCCAATGAGCGTGCTGCTCTACCGCGAGATTCCATACAAACCGGGCATGCCCGCAATGCTCCAGCAACGCCCGCTCCTGAGCGGGCGAGGGCTGAAGCCGAAACCGCGACACGCCGACCAACCTACCGACACCCCCCGACAAAACCGGGAGACCACCATGCCCGACCGTTCCACGATTCCTCTCCGCCCCTGAAGGAGGGGGCATCCACACTGCAAGGTTTCGGTGAACGGAGGCGCACGGGCCATCCGGGAGTGATCGGAGAAATGAACGGAAGCGGAGGGAAGGGAATGCGAGAGATGCGAGGGAAGAGAAGCGCGGTATGGCGGTGGCATCCGCGTTTCCGGCCGCGCACGACCTAGGTTCGTACCATGCGACTGCTCGTTGTCGAAGATGAGGAAGACCTGGTCGACGCCCTGCGCGTGGGGCTCGTCCGGGCCGGATACGCGGTCGACGTCGCCTACGACGTGGCCCAGGCGCGGGAGAAGCTCCAGGTCAACTCCTACGACCTGGTCCTTCTCGACCTCAACCTGCCCGGAGGGGACGGCTTCGAGGTCTGCCGGGCGTTGCGCGGGACCGACCAGGGCCAGGCCGTGCGGATCATCATGGTGACCGCGCGGGACCGGCTGGACGACCGGGTCAGGGGGCTGGACGAGGGCGCCGACGACTACCTGGTCAAACCGTTCGCCTTCCCCGAGCTCCTGGCCCGGGTCCGCGCGCTGCTCCGCAGGGAGCCGGGCGGCGGCACCGCGATTCTGCAGGTGGGGGCGCTGCGGCTGGACACCTCCCGGGTGGAGGCCCACTCGACCGGGCGCGAGCTGGGGCTGACCCCCAAGGAGTTCGGTGTCCTGCACTACCTGATGACCCGTCCCGGGCACGTCGTCTCCGCCGAGGAGCTCCTGGAGCACGTCTGGGACGAGCACACCGACCCGTTCACCAACACCGTGCGGGTGACGGTGGGAAACCTGCGGCGCAAGCTCGGCGCCGACGCCGTGATCGAGACCGTGGTCAGCAAGGGCTACCGGCTGCGGGAGGACGTATGAGGTTCTCCTTCGTGCAGACGATCCGCTTCCGGCTGACCGTGCTCTACTCCAGTCTGCTGTTCCTGCTCTCCGCGCTGGTCATCGGCCTGCTGTACGTCGCGGTGGCCAGGAGCGCCGAGGAGCGGCCCTACACCGTCCAGCAGGCCAAGCTCTACAGCGTCGACACCGAGCGCTACGTCGGCAAGGCCCCCGTCGTCGAACTCGCCGAGGTCGAGAACGCGGTCAACCTGCTCACCCTGCGAACCTTGCGCGACTACTCGTTCCTGACCCTGGGCGGGCTGTTCCTGGCGAGCTTCGGCATCGGCTGGGTCCTCTCGGGCCGGGTGCTGCGTCCGGTGCGCTCGATCACCAGGGCCGCCGCCGAGATCCAGGGTACCGACCTGTCGCGGCGGATCCTGCTCACCGGCCCGAAGGACGAGCTGCGCGACCTCGCCGACACCGTCGACACCATGCTCGGCCGCCTGGAGGGAGCCTTCCTGGCGCAGCGGCGGCTGATCGACGACGCCTCCCACGAGCTGCGCAGCCCGCTGGCCATCATCCGGGCCAACGTCGACGCGGTCCTCGCCTCGCCCGACAGCACCGAGGAGGAGCGGATGCGCGCGGTGGCCATCGTGGACCGGGCCACCACCCGGATGACCCGCCTGGTCGAGGACCTGCTGGCGACCGCGCGCCGGTCCGCGCCCGCGCTGGCCGACGCCGAGGTGGACGTGGGGACGCTGGCCGCCGAGGCGGCCGAGGAGTTCACCGCGCTCGCGGCCGGGCGCGGGCTGTCGATCCGCAGGGCGCTGCCCGCCGGGCTGCGCGGGGTGGGGGACCACGACGCGCTGCGCCGGGCCGTGGGCAACCTGCTCTCCAACGCGGTGCGGCTCGCGCCCGGCGGGAGCGAGGTCGTCGTGGCGGCGGGCCGTACCGGGGACTGGATCTGGGTGGCGGTGCGCGACGCCGGGCCCGGGGTGCCCGAGGACGACCACGCGCGGGTGTTCGACCGGTTCTGGCGCGGCCAGGCCAGCCGCCGCGACCGGCACAGCGGGCTGGGCCTGGCGATCGTCCGCCAGATCGTGGAGTCGCACGGCGGGCACGTGCGCCTGTTCTCCCGGCTGGGAGAGGGAAGCGTGTTCGTGCTGTGGCTGCCGTCCGGCGAGGGCCCGGCGGAAGGGGAGGTTCCCGACCTGAACCCTCTCGCCGGAGCCGGTCTGGCGGGTCGCTGAACCGGTCGTGAACGGGTTTGAATGGGCGGGGAATTGGTTTATACCAATTGGTGTAAACCAATTTCTGAGGTGATCGATATCCTCGCGTATTTGATCTGGATTTGAATTGGATTAGACCGGTTTGCCTGCTTTGAGCTGCGATGATGCTGTTCCGTGTGATGGGTGCCGTTTCATCGTCTTGTTCGTCGGTAGAGTCCGGAGAGAGGCGGAACCAGACGCCGATTGAAGTCGCAGAAGGAGCAACCGTGCCGAAGTACGTTTACGACTTCACCGAGGGCAACAAAGATCTCAAGGACCTGCTCGGTGGTAAGGGAGCGAACCTCGCCGAGATGACCAACCTCGGGCTGCCGGTGCCCCCCGGCTTCACCATCACCACCGAGGCGTGCCGGAGCTTCCTCGCCGACGGAGTCCTTCCCGAGGGGATGCAGGAGGAGGTCTCCGAGCACCTGTCCGCCCTGGAGGCCGCGATGGGCCGCCGGCTGGGCCAGGCAGACGACCCGCTCCTGGTGAGCGTGCGCTCCGGAGCCGCGTTCTCCATGCCCGGCATGATGGAGACCGTCCTCAACATCGGGCTCAACGACGACTCGGTCCACGGGCTGGCCAAGCAGGCGGGCGGCAACGAGCGCTTCGCCTGGGACTCCTACCGGCGCCTCATCCAGATGTTCGGCAAGACCGTCCAGGACATCGACGGCGAGCTCTTCGACAACGCCCTGGAGGAGCTCAAGGACGGCCGCGACGACCTGGAGCTGGAGGCGGCCGACTTCAGGAGCCTGGTCGCGACGTACAAGGAGATCGTGCGCGCCAGAACCGGCGAGGACTTCCCCGCCGACCCGTACCGGCAGATGCGCATGGCGGTGGAGGCCGTGTTCGCGTCGTGGAACGCCCCGCGCGCGGTCCTGTACCGCCGCCAGGAGCGCATCCCGGCCGACCTGGGCACGGCGGTCAGCGTCTGCTCGATGGTCTTCGGCAACTGCGGCATGGACTCCGGAACCGGGGTGGCCTTCACCCGCGACCCCGGCACCGGCCAGCAGGGCGTGTACGGCGACTACCTGCAGAACGCCCAGGGCGAGGACGTGGTCGCGGGCATCCGCAACACCATGCGGCTGCAGGAGCTGGAGGGCATCGACAAGCCCGTCTACGACGAGCTCATGCGGACCATGAAGACGCTGGAGGACCACTACCGCGACCTGTGCGACATCGAGTTCACGGTCGAGCGCGGCAAGCTCTGGATGCTCCAGACCCGGGTGGGCAAGCGGACCCCGGGCGCCGCGTTCCGCATCGCCGTGCAGCTCGTCGACCAGGGCGTGATCGACCTCGACGAGGCCGTGACCAGGGTGACCGGCGACCAGCTCGCCCAGCTCATGTTCCCCAGGTTCGCCGAGGACGCCGGGAGCAAGGTGATCGCCAGGGGGATGAACGCCTCGCCTGGCGCGGCCGTCGGCAAGGCCGTCTTCTCCACGCCCAGGGCCGTCGAGCTCGCCGAAAGCGGAGAGGCCGTCATCCTGGTCCGCCGCGAGACCAACCCCGACGACCTGGCAGGAATGATCGCCGCCCAGGGCGTGCTGACGAGCCGCGGGGGCAAGACCTCGCACGCCGCCGTGGTCGCCAGGGGCATGGGCAAGACCTGTGTCTGCGGCGCCGAGGAACTGGAGGTCTCCGCCGCGGACCGCGCGTTCACCACGGCCTCCGGCCTCGTGGTCTCCGAGGGCGACGTCATCTCCATCGACGGCACCAGCGGAGCCGTCCACCTCGGCGAGGTGCCCGTGGTCCCCTCCCCGGTCGTGGAGTACTTCGAGGGCTCGGGCGACCGGGACGACGAGCTCGTCCGCGCCGTGCACCGGATCATGTCCCACGCCGACGGGGTACGCCGGATGGCCGTGCGCGCCAACGCCGACACCGCCGAGGACTCCGCCAGGGCGCGCAGGTTCGGCGCCCAGGGCATCGGGCTCTGCCGCACCGAGCACATGTTCCTCGGCGACCGTCGCGGCCTGGTCGAGGACCTGGTGCTGGCCACCTCCGCCGAGGAGCGCGAGCGGGCGCTGGCCGCGCTGGAGCCGCTGCAGCGGGCGGACTTCACGAAGATCTTCCAGGCGATGGAGGGCATGCCCGTCACGATCCGCCTGATCGACCCGCCGCTGCACGAGTTCCTGCCCGACTACACCGAACTGTCGGTGCGGGTCGCCCTCGCCGGTGACGCGGCGGAGGAGAAGGACCGCAAGCTCCTGGTCGCGCTCAAGCGGCTCCACGAGGAGAACCCGATGCTGGGCCTGCGCGGCGTCCGGCTCGGCCTGGTCATCCCCGGCGTGTTCGCCATGCAGGTCCGGGCGATCGCGGCGGCGGCCAAGGCGGTGCCCGGCAGCCGTCCGGAGATCATGATTCCGCTGGTGGCCGCCGTCCAGGAGCTGGAGCACGTCAAGGACGAGGCGCGGCGGATCCTGGAGGAGACCGGTGTCGACGCGCTGATCGGCACGATGATCGAGGTGCCCCGCGCGGCGCTGACCGCCGGGCAGATCGCCGAGGCCGCCCAGTTCTTCTCCTTCGGCACCAACGACCTGACCCAGATGACCTGGGGCTTCTCCAGGGACGACGTCGAGGCCGCCTTCTTCGCCAAGTATCTGGAGCTCGGGGTCTTCGGCGTCTCCCCGTTCGAGACCCTGGACCGCGACGGCGTCGGCAGGCTCGTCGAGATCGCCGTCGAGCAGGGCCGCGCGACCCGTCCCGACCTGAAGCTGGGCATCTGCGGCGAGCACGGCGGCGACCCGGACTCGATCCACTTCTGTCACCAGGCCGGTCTCGACTACGTGTCCTGCTCGCCGTTCCGCATCCCGGTCGCCCGGCTGGAGGCCGCCCGCGCCACCCTGGTGTGCGGCGGTTCCGACACCCGCTGACCCCCGCCTGCTTCGCGGGGCGCTCCGGCACCACCGGAGACGACGCCCCGCGGAGCCGGTCCCCGCGGCCCGCCCCACCCTCACCGGGGCGGCCGCGGGCCCGGTACGCGCCACGCCCGCGCGGTCGCGCTCGTGGCGGGCCTCCCCTGACGGACCGTCCTGATGGGCCGCTCGTACGGGTGGGGAACGGCGGCACGTGCCCGGTAACCAGGTGTTTTCTCGTCGTTCGGCATGGCCGGGCCCTTTCGCGGATAAAATCAGTGCACTTATGCATGGCTATGACGAACACGATCAGGCCAGGTGGGTGCCGGAACCGCCCGGCAACCCCGGCCGAAGCCCGTTCGAGCGCGATCGGGCACGGGTGCTGCACAGCGCCGGGCTCCGCAGGCTCGCCGCCAAGACCCAGGTCGTCGGCCCGGGGGAGACCTTCGGCAGTGGCCAGCACATCCCCCGCACCCGTCTGACCCACTCCCTGGAGTGCGCGCAGATCGGCCGCGAGATGGGGGAGACCCTCGGCCGCAACCCCGACCTGGTGGAGACCGCCTGCCTGGCCCACGACCTCGGCCACCCGCCGTTCGGCCACAACGGGGAGACGGCGCTCAACGAGCTCGCCGCCGGGTGCGGAGGCTTCGAGGGCAACGCGCAGAGCCTGCGCCTGCTGACCCGGCTGGAGGCCAAGGTCGTCACCGAGGACGGCCGCAGTGCCGGGCTCAACCTCACCCGCGCCTCCCTGGACGCCGCCGTCAAATACCCGTGGACCCGCGAGAGAGGCGCCAAGTACTGCGTCTACGACGACGACACGACGGTCTTCGAGTGGATCAGGGAGGGCGCGCCGGAGGGACAGGTCAGCTTCGAGGCCCAGATCATGGACTGGGCCGACGACGTCGCCTACTCCGTGCACGACCTGGAGGACGCCCTGCACTCCGGCGGCGTGGTCCTGGAGGCGATGCGCGATCCCGCCGAGCGCCGCGACGTCTGCGCGACCACCCGCGAGTGGTACGCCCCCGACGCCGAGCCCGGCGAGCTGGAGGACCTCTTCGGACGCCTGATCACCCAGCCGCTCTGGCCCCGCCACTTCGACCGCTCACTCGCCGACCTCGCCGCGATCAAGGGGCTGACCAGCTCGCTCATCGGCCACTTCTGCAAGTCCGCGGAGGTCGCCACCCGCGAGGCGTACGGACCGGCGGCCGGCCGCTACAGCGCCGACCTGATCGTGCCCAGGGCCACCCGGCTGGAGTGCGCGCTGCTCAAGGGGGTCACGGCCCACTACGTGATGGCGAGCGACGCGCACAACGCCAACCAGGCCAGGCAGCGCGAGCTGATCCACGACCTGGCCCACCACATCATGCTGGGCGCCCCGGGCACCCTGGAGCCCGCGTTCAGGCCCGCCTTCGTCAGGGCCGGCGGCGACGCCGGCCGGCTCCGCGTGGTCGTCGACCAGATCGCCTCGCTCACCGACACCTCCGCCGTCGCCTGGCACCGCGCCCTGGCGGCCCGCTGACGGGCCGTGTCACGTTCCCGGCGCCTCCGCCCGCGGGGCCCGGTGTTTTGTTCCCGGGTGGCGTCGTGGACGAGCCCGCCGCGGGCCGCCGTGTCACGTTCCCGAGGCCGGCGCGCTGGTGCCGCCCAGCGGGATCTGCTCCGGCTCCGGCGGCTTCGGCTTCCTGGTGGGCTTCTTCGTCGGCTGCGGTTTCGACGCGCACAGGGTGAAGCACCGGGGAGCCGCGCCGGTCTGGTTCATCACGGCCTGCATCTCCTCCCTCGGGGAGAGCGTGGGGTTGCCCTTCAGCCAGGCGTCCAGGTAGTTCCAGGGCTTGACCATGCCCCGGCGCACCCACCACAGCGAGGGGGAGGTCTTCCAGGAGATCGCGAAGTAGAGGTTGCTTGCGGTCGAGCGGGCGTTGCCCGAGTTGCCGACCTGGCCCAGGACCTGACCGGCGCTGACGCGCAGTCCCGGCCTGATCCCCAGGGCGACCTTGTCCAGGTGACCGCCGAGGTAGCGCACGCCGTCGTCGCCGACGACCGTGACGAACCGGCCCTCCCGGTCGGCG
Source organism: Streptosporangium sp. OZ121 (assembly GCF_051918885.1). Classification (NCBI taxonomy): domain Bacteria; kingdom Bacillati; phylum Actinomycetota; class Actinomycetes; order Streptosporangiales; family Streptosporangiaceae; genus Streptosporangium; species Streptosporangium sp. OZ121. The sequence goes on along the minus strand of NZ_JBPXMC010000024.1, from coordinate 122,458 downwards.
CCGCGGTCGGTGGAGGGCTTCCACCGGTTCTTGGTGTTGACCTCGTCGACCACGCCGTTCACCGGCGAGACGAACGAGCAGCCCTTGCCGGCCCAGATCGTGGTCTTGGGCAGCACCAGGAGCCTGCTCTCGTAGGTGACCGAGCAGCCCTTCACCGGGAAGACGTAGGTGTGCTTGGAGACCTTCGGCGGCGGGACCCGGACCGGCGGGTCGGCCTTGGGACGGTCGACCGCGGTCCGGGGGGCCGGGGTCGGGGTCGCCTCGGGCAGGGTCGCGGTGACCGACGAGGCCGGTGACCCGGCCGCGGACTCCGTCCCGGGGGTCGGAACCGCCGTGCCGATGCCCGCCACGCCGCCGGGCGACGCGCAGGCTCCGGTGACGAGTACCGCGCCGGTCACAGCGGCCAATCGTGCTATATGCCCCGATCGCATGATCTCCACCCGCGTACATTATCGAGAATCCGCCTTTACCTTTGTAACCGACGTCCTGGTTGGTCACGACCACTTCGGGAAAGTCATCGTTCCTCCTGTCCCTCCCGTCCCGGCAGTAGCGTCCCGGCCTGCCGGAAGATCGCGGCGAGGGCGGGCGCACTCGTCGCCCCGACCTGTCGGGGGGCCGGACTAGACTCGCGGCGTGGCAGGCCGGATCAGTGATGAGGACATCGCGCTCGTACGGGAGCGCTCACCGATCGCCGACATCGTGGGCGAGCACATCCAGCTCCGCAACGCGGGCGGCGGCAACCTGAAAGGGCTCTGCCCCTTCCATGAGGAGAAGAGCCCGTCCTTCAACGTGACCCCCACCCGGGGTTACTGGTACTGCTTCGGCTGCGCCGAGGGAGGTGACGTCATCACCTTCGTCCGGCGCCTGGAGCACCTGTCGTTCGGCGAGGCGGTCGAGCGGCTGGCCAACCGGGCCGGCGTCCAGCTCCGCTACGAGCAGGGCGGCTACGTCCCCGGGCGCGAGCAGGGCGAGCGCATCCGCCTGATCGAGGCCCACCGGGCCGCGGCGGAGTTCTACGTCTCGAAACTGTCCGCCCCCGACGCCGCGATCGGGCGCAGATTCCTGTCGGAGCGCGGGTTCGAGCGGGTCGACGCCGAGCGCTTCGGCGTCGGATACGCCCCGGCCGAGTGGGAGGCCCTCTCGCGGCACCTGATGGCGCGGGGCTTCACCACCGCGGAGCTGATCAAGGGCGGGCTGGCCAAGGAGGGACGGCGCGGCCCCATCGACCGCTTCAGGGGACGGCTGGTCTGGCCCATCCGCGACATAACCGGCGACGTCATCGGGTTCGGCGCACGGAAATTGAACGATGCCGAAGACGGGCCGAAATACCTGAACACCCCGGAAAGCCCGCTCTACAAGAAGAGCGAGGTCCTCTACGGCGTCGACCTGGCCAAGCGCGAGATCTCCAAGCGCTCCCAGGCCGTGATCGTCGAGGGCTACACCGACGTGATGGCCTGCCACCTGTCGGGCGTGCCGACGGCGGTGGCCACCTGCGGCACCGCGTTCGGCGAGGAGCACATCAAGGTGCTCCGGCGGCTGCTGCTCGACCAGTCGGGGTCGCACGGCGAGGTGATCTTCACCTTCGACGGCGACGCGGCGGGCCAGAAGGCGGCCCTGCGAGCCTTCGCCGACGAGCAGAAGTTCGTCACCCAGACCTTCGTCGCCGTGCAGGCCGACGGCCTCGACCCGTGCGACCTGCGCATCAGGCACGGCGAGGCGGCCGTGCGCGACCTGATCGCCGGGCGGGAGCCGCTGTTCGCGTTCGCCATCCGCAGCGTGATCTCCCGCTACGACGCGAGCACCAACGAGGGGCGGCTCTCCGCCCTCGACGCCGCCGCCCCGATCGTGGCCGGAATCAAGGACACGTCCCTGCGCCGGCTGTACGCCGTCGACCTCGACCGGTGGCTGGGCTTCAACAACGAGCGGTTCGTCCTCGACCGGATCACCGAGGTCTCCGCGGCGGCCCAGCCGCGCGCCCAGCAGCGCCCCGCGGGGCCCCGAAAGGTCGCCGACCTCACCGATCCCGGCGTACGGACCGAGGCGGAGGTGCTGCGGCTGGCCGTGCAGCGTCCCGCGCTGCTCGGCCCTGGCTTCGAGGCGCTGGGAGCGGAGGCGTTCACGCTTCCCGAGCACGCGGCCCTCTACCGGCTGATCGTCGGCTCGGGCGGCACCGCCGCGGCGGGGCAGGGCGGGCGCGAGTGGGTCGACCTGCTGCTCGGCGGGGCCGAGGACTCCCTGCGCGGGGTCGTCACCCGGTTCGCCGTGGAGGAGCTGCGCGCCGACCTGGCGAGCGAGGAGCGCTACGCCTCGGCCATGCTGGCGGCCCTGGAGCTCGTCTCGGTCTCGCGGGCCATCGAGCGGCTCAAGTCGAGGATGGAGCGGACGAACCCGGTCGACGAGCAGCAGGAGTACAACCGGCTGTTCGGAGAGCTGGTCGCGCTGGAACAGCAGCGGCGGGTGCTCAGGGAGCGTGCCGCCGGGAGCTGACGGCGTAATTGGCATTAATATCCGCGGGATGATTCCACCAAACCCGAATAAGGTCTCGATCCGATAATGATCGCGGCCTTACCTCCGGTGACAAAAATAGGTCTGCCATTTAGGGGACCCAATACAGCAGACTGTCTCCCGTGGGTGCATCGGTGCTGCCAAGTGGGCCGCCATCGGTAGACCAGGTGGCCGACCTCGTTACGAAGGGAAGGGAGCGCGGAAGCGTCACGGTCGATGACGTGGCCGCCGCTCTCGACAAGTCCGAGCTGCCGTCCGACGCGCTCGAACGCGTCGTCCGCATGCTCGCCGAGCACGGAGTGGAGGTCCTCGAGCCCCAGGGCGACGAGGAACCCGTCCGGCCCGATGAGGAGGATGTCGGGAAAAGGGCCCCGACCAGCGATCTCGTCCGCATCTACCTGCGGGAGATCGGTCGCGTGCCCCTGCTCACGGCCGAGGAGGAGGTGGAGCTCGCCAAGTCCATCGAGGCGGGCCTGTTCGCCGAGGACAAGCTGACCAGCGTCGTCTCGCGTCTGGTCTTCCCGGAGTTCAAGGAGCTCGCCTGGCAGGGCACGCGGGCCAAGCAGCGGCTGATCGAGGCCAATCTGCGGCTGGTCGTGTCAATCGCCAAAAGATATGTGGGACGCGGGATGCTGTTCCTGGATCTCATCCAGGAGGGCAACCTCGGCCTCATCCGGGCGGTCGAGAAATTCGACTACACCAAGGGCTACAAGTTCTCCACATATGCCACCTGGTGGATTCGCCAGGCGATCACCAGGGCCATCGCGGACCAGGCGCGCACCATTCGGATTCCGGTGCACATGGTCGAGACGATCAACAAGCTGGTACGGGTCCAGCGCCAGCTCCACCAGGACCTCGGCCGCGAGCCCGCGCCCGAGGAGATCGCGATGGAGATGGACCTGCCGATCGACCGGGTGATCGAGATCCAGCGGATCGCCCAGGAGCCGGTCTCCCTCCAGTCGCCGATCGGTGAGGAGGACTCCGACCTCGGAGACTTCATCGAGGACGCGGACGCGGTGGTGCCGATGGAGGCGGCCGCCTTCATCATGCTGCAGGACCAGCTCGACGACATCCTCGCGACCCTCTCCGATCGCGAGCAGCGCATCATCCAGCTGCGCTTCGGGCTCGCGGACGGGCATCCCCGGACCCTGGAGGAGGTCGGCAGGGAGTTCGGCGTGACGCGCGAGCGCATCCGGCAGATCGAGTCGAAGACCCTCGCCAAGCTCAGGCACCCGACGAGGGCGCAGATGCTTCGCGACTACCTCGACTGAGGAGCCATACGGCGCGGGCCCCGGGGACCTCCGTCCCCGGGGCCCGCGCCGTTGCGCGGGGCTTGTTGTGATCGTCGTGGGACCTCCGTTCCCGGGGCCCGCGCCGTTGCGCGGGGCCGTGCCACGCCCCTCTTCGGCGCATTCGAGGCAGGCCGGGCTGTTCTCCTGACCGATACAGGCGCAGACTGGGCGAATGGAGTCGCGAGCGGCGGTCGACGACGCCGCGCTCGGGCGTGAGGCGTGGTCCGTGCTCGACGCGAACTGGACGGGGTCCGCGACCGTCCCCGCGCCCGGCCTCTACCCCCACCAGTGGAACTGGGACTCCACCTTCGTCGCGATGGGCCTGGCCCGCTGGGACACCCGCAGGGCCGGAACCGAGCTGATCAGCCTGCTGGCGGGGCAGTGGGACACCGGGATGGTGCCGCACATCGTCTTCCGCCCCGCCCGCGAGGAGGGCTACTTCCCCGGCCCCTCGGTCTGGCGCTCCCCGGACCATCCGGCCTCTCCCAACGCCGTGTGCACCTCCGGGCTGACGCAGCCGCCGCTGCACGCGCTGGCCCTGTGGTGGATATGGCGGCACGCGGCCGACCGGGACACGGCCGTCGCCCTCGTACGGCGGATCTACCCGATGCTGGCCGCCCAGCACGACTACCTCGCCACGTCCAGGGACCTCGGCGGGGGAGGGCTGGCCGCGATCGTGCACCCGTGGGAGTCCGGGATGGACGACAGCCCCGCCTGGGACGCGCCGCTGGAGGCGCTGCCCCCGGTGCGCCACGCCTACCACCGGCGCGAGGAGCCCCCCGAGCGGCATCCCGACAGCCGCCACGACCGCTACATGGCCCTCGTCCTGGGCTACCGGGACTCCGGCTACGATCCGGCCTACCTGCGGGACGAGCACCCGTTCGCGGTCGAGGACCCGATGTTCAACGGGATCTGGCTCGCCTCCTGCCAGGCCCTCGCCGAGCTGGCCCCGGTGGCGGGCGCGGACGCGGGCCCGTACCGGGAGGCGGCGGGGCGGATCCGGGCGGCGCTGCTGGAACGCCTCTGGGACGACGGCGTCTTCCGCGCCCGCGACCTGCGCGGCGGGCGGCTCAGCCCCGTCTGCACGGTCGGCTGCTTCGGGCCGATGCTCGACCAGGAGATGCCCGCCGACCGGGTCGCGGAGCTGGTGAGGGTGCTGGAGTCGGCCCGCTTCATGGGAGCCGCCGGATACCCGGTGCCGAGCTGCGAGATCCGCGCCCAGCAGTTCGACCGGTCCTGCTACTGGCGCGGACCGTCCTGGGTGAACACCAACTGGCTGTTGCGGCGGGCGGCGGGCGCGCACGATCTGCCGGGACTGGTGCGGCTGCTCGGCTCGGGCACCCTGCGCCTCGTGCGGCAGGCGGGTTTCCGCGAGTGCTTCGACCCCTTCGACGGCAGCGGGCGGGGCAGCCGGGACTTCTCCTGGTCGGCCGCGCTCACCCTCGACCTGCTGGCGGATACCGTGGAACGGTGAAGCTCTTCAATCGCATGCCCTCCGAGGTCCGCGCGGCCCTCGCTCCCGGCGACCGGGCGCTCGTCTACGCCGAGGGGCCCGACGGCTACGTGATCGCCGCGGACAAGGCCCTCTACCTGGGCGGTGAACGCCTGCCCTGGTTCCAGGTGGATCGCGGGGTGTGGGACGAGGAGGGGCTGACGGTCGGCACCACCGACGGGCGGTCGCACCGAGCGCTGCTGCCCGAGCCCGGCCGGATCCCCGAGGCCGTGCGGGAGCGGGTGACCGCCTCGATCGTGGTCAACCAGTACGTCCCGCTGGACGCGCGAGGGGGAGTGCGGCTGGTGGCGAGGAAGACCGACACCGACCGGCTGATCTGGGAGTTCGTCTTCGACGCCGGTCTCGATCCGGAAGATCCCGGCCTGCGCGCCCTCGCGGAACAGGCGCTCGAGGAGACACGCCGGAGCTTCGGCGTCTGAGATGCCGGAGCCGGGCCGCCCGGGGTCGATCGGCTGAACCGGCTGAAACCTCCCGTTCAGGTGCGAGACCCTACGTTCCAATACGAGCTGGCTTTCCGAGTGGGCCGGGCTCCCGCACGGGCCGGGTTTCCGGGTGGGCCCGGGAGCGGGTGAGGATCGGCCCCGGACACGCGAAAGGCCCCTGGAGGGGCCTTTCGCACCGGCGGGCCGTTCCCGGCCCGTGAGTGCCGACGGGGCGGCGGCTGGAAAGATCAGTAGGGCGCGTTGGTCCTCTGGTTGTCCGGCCAGCCGGTGCCGGTGTCGTCGTGCTCGTCGCCGTGCCAGCCGTTGGCGGAGCGCAGGAACGGCAACCGGTTCCTGGCCACGTCGCTCACCTTGGTCCTGGCCACGCCCGTCGCCTTGGAGACCTTGGCGCCCATCAGCCCGGCCGTCTCCTGCACGGTGGGGTTGTCGGAGACCCGCTGGGCCAGCGCCTTGATCTGTTCGTAACGTTCCCGGCCGGCACGGCTCCCCAGGATGTAGCCGACCGCGAATCCCAGTCCGAGCATCAGTCGATAACGCATGTCCACCTCCACAAGCATGTTCCGCGGACCCTGTCCTGTGATCACTCGCGGATCGCCTCGTCTCGCACCTACCCCGGAGTATCGATGCGACACACACCCATGGAGTGCGCTAATCTATTCCTGCGCCGCAAGGAACGGGGAACACCCGGCCCGACCAGCGCAAAGCGCAATCCCGTGTAGCTCAATCGGCAGAGCAGCCGGCTGTTAACCGGCAGGTTATAGGTTCGAGTCCTATCGCGGGAGCCAGTCGAAAGGCCCCGGAAGCCCCGCTTCCGGGGCCTTCGTCGTCTCCCGTTCCGATTCAGGTGGCCTCTCGCGTCGCGATTCGCCGGACAAACCACGGTGAATCACAGAAAATGAGGAACGCCGCGCCCGGTGCCGCTCTGATCGCGGCGAGTGAGCCGACGCGCGGTTGCCGCGGACAACAGCGATCGCAGCGGGGAAGGGCCGCCGCGTTCAGGGCACCGCGCCGCCCGGAACGGTCGTCGTGCCCGTGAGCCACAATTGGTGGTTTTTCTGTGCTGACCTGGCGAAGGTCCCGGCGGCGTGCGCCGGATCCGATCTATGACGTTCCCGGCATCCCTGATGTCCCTGATGTTCCTGGTGTTTTCGGTGTCCCCGGGATCCTCGGTGGTGTCCCCGAGGTGCCCCCGGTCGACGTGGCGGCGGCCGAGGACTACCTCGAGCTGTTCCACACGGAGAATCCCGGGGCGGGAGTCCTGCGGGAGCGCCTACGCGAGGTCCGGCAGGAGATCGCCAGGACCGGGACGTACACGCACACTCCCGGCGAGCTGATCTTCGGTGCCAGGGTGGCCTGGCGCAACAGCGGCAGGTGCATCGGACGCCTGTACTGGCGCTCGCTGCGGGTGCGCGACCGGCGGCACGTCACCACGGCCGAGGGGGTCGCCGTGGAGTGCGTGAACCACCTGCGGGACGCGGCGCCGAGTCGCCGGATCCGCCCGACGATCACCGTCTTCCCGCAGGACCGGCCGGGGGCCCCGGGGCCGCGGATCTGGAACGAGCAGCTCATCCGCTACGCCGGGTACGCGATGGAGGACGGCTCCGTCGTCGGTGACCCCCGCTACACCGATTTCACCGCGATGCTGCGCGAGTTCGGCTGGCCCGGCGGTCCCGGAAGTCCCTTCGACGTTCTCCCGCTGGCGGTCTCGGTGGGGGACGGGCCGCCGCTGCTGTCCACGATCCCCGGCGACGCCGTGCTGGAGGTCGCGCTCTCGCACCCCACCCACCCGTGGTTCGAGCAGCTGGGACTGCGCTGGCACGCGGTGCCGGTCATCTCGAACATGTGCCTGGAGATCGGCGGGGTCTGCTACCGGGCGGCGCCGTTCAACGGCTGGTACATGGGTACCGAGATCGGCGCCCGCAACCTGGCCGACACCGACCGCTACGACCTGATGCCGCTGATCGCCCGGCGCATGGGACTGGACACCGAAAGCGACCGCTCGCTCTGGCGGGACCACGCGCTGTTGGAACTGAACGTGGCCGTCCTGCACTCCTTCGAGCGGGCGGGGGTGACGATGACGGACCACCACACCGAGTCCAGGCACTTCCTGATGCATCTCGAACGCGAGGAGAGGGAGGGGCGGGTCTGCCCGGCCGACTGGACCTGGATCGTTCCCCCCATGTCCTCCTCGGCCACGCCGGTCTTCCACCGCTACTACGAGGACCGGCTGCTGTCGCCGAACTTCGTCCACCATCCGGACTCCCTGGAGCGTGCACTCGGTCACCGGACTGCAACGGGGGGTTAATCCGGAGGAAACGTACCGGCGATGCACTTGCAGTGACCCACCTCATGGTGGGGCGCACCTAGGGTTCCGCCGCCGCCGACGCCGCGCGCCACGATCGTGAGGTCGTACGGCGTCGGCGCGGGACTGGTCCGAGAGGTGCAGGCGGCCACGCGGCCGTTCCACGGCGGGACAAAAGCCCGGGAGGCCGGCCGATCCCGGCTGCCCTCCGGCCGGGTTCCGAGCTGATCGGAGCTCCATGCACTGGCACCCGTCCGCTTCCGACCCCGCCCGCCAGGGCCCCTCCGGCGCGGCCCCCTCGGGGCCGGGCCGGTACGGCCCCGAGGCCCGCTTCGCCGTCGAGCGCGAGGCCGAACTGCCCACCACCAACTGGGAACGCGAGGTCGCCTGGGCCCTGGAGGTGGGTCTGCAGGGCGCCGACTCCATCGTCGACCGGCGCATCCCGACCTTCTCCCGGGGAGAGTTGCCGCACTTCGCGGGGATCAACACCTTTCTCAAGGCCCCGTACGTCGAGGACGTGCGGCGCTGCGGGGAGTACGACGTGGCGATCCTGGGCGCGCCGTTCGACGGCGGCACGACCTACCGCTCGGGCACCCGCTTCGGCCCGCAGGGCATCAGGAAGATCTCCGCCCTGTACGGGCCCTACAGCTTCGAGCTGGGGGTCGACCTGCGCGAGTCGATCACGATGGCCGATCTCGGGGACGTGTTCACCATCCCCGGCAACATCGAGAAGACCTTCGACCAGATCTCCAAGGCCGTCTCGCACGTCTACTCCAGCGGGGCGTTCCCGGTCGTGCTGGGCGGCGACCACTCCATCGGGTACCCGACCGTGCGCGGCGTGGCCGAGCATCTGTCGGGCAACCTCGGGATCATCCACTTCGACCGGCACGTGGACACCCAGGAGACCGACCTCGACGAGCGCATGCACACCACGCCGTGGTTCCACGCGACCGACATCCCCAACGTGCCGCCGCAGAACCTGGTGCAGATCGGCATCGGCGGCTGGCAGGCGCCCCGGCCGGGGGTGAAGGTCGGCCGCGAACGCGGCACCACGATCATGACGGTCACCGACTGCGTGGACATGGGCATCGAGGCGGCGGCCGAGCGCGCGCTGGAGGTCGCCTGGAAGGACGCCGAGGCCGTGTGGCTCTCCTTCGACGTCGACTGCCTGGACGCCGCGTTCGTCCCCGGCACCGGCTGGCCGGAACCCGGCGGCTTCCTGCCGCGCGAGGTCCTGAAGTTCATCCAGATCATCGCCGACGCGGCGCCGCTGGCCGGGATCGAGGTCGTGGAGTGCTCACCGCCCTACGACAACGCGGAGATCACCTCGTTGATCGCCACCCGCGTCATCTGCGACACCCTCGGCTGCCTGGTCCGTTCCGGGCACCTGCCCGCGAGGAAGGGAGCCTCCTGATGCTCCGCCGCCCGCTCGTCACCCTCCGCTCACTCGGCCTGTTCGGTTCGCGGCGTTCGTTCCGTCCGCTCGGCCCGCTCGGCCCGCTCGGTTCGTTCCCCTCGTTCCCCTCGTTCCCCTCGTTTTCCCGGCCTCGGTCGCTCAGGTCGCCGCTCTCGCTTCGCCTGCTCGTCCCGCTCTGCCTGCTCGCCGCCTGCGCGGCGTGCGCGTCCACCCCGGGAGGGGGCGCCGAGCCCGCCGCCTCCGGCGGGAAGAAGACCCTCACGCTGGGCTTCTCCGCCTGGCCCGGCTGGTTTCCCTGGCAGGTCGCCCAGGAGAAGGGGTTGTTCGCCAAGAACGGCCTCGAGGTCGAGCTGAAGTACTTCGACAGCTACACCGACAGCCTGACCGCGCTGGCCACCGGCAACGTCGACGCCAACAGCCAGACGCTCAACGACACCATCGCCTCGGTGTCCGGCGGGGCGAAGCAGACGATCGTGCTGGTCAACGACAACTCCACCGGCAACGACCAGATCATCGCCAGGTCCGGCGTCTCCACGGTGGCCGACCTGAAGGGCAGGACCGTCGCGGCCGAGCAGGGGACGGTCGACCACTACCTGCTGCTGCTCGCGTTGCGGAAGGCGGGGCTGACCGAGAAGGACGTCACCTTCAAGCCGCTGCCGACCGACGCCGCCGCCGCGGCCTTCAAGGCGGGCCAGGTGGACGCGGTCGGCGTGTTCGCGCCCTTCACCACCACCGCCCTGGAGCTGCCCGGTTCGACGGCGATCGCCACCTCCAAGGACTTCCCCGGGGCCATCCCCGACCATCTGGTGGTGGCCGCCTCGCTGGTCGCCGAGCGGCCGCAGGAGGTGCAGGCGCTGGTGAAGACCTGGTTCGAGACCCTGGAGTGGATCGCCGCCAACAAGGCCGACGCCACCGCGATCATGGCCAGGCGGGCGGGGGTGAGCGAGGCCGACTACGCGAGCTACGACGCGGGGACCACGATCTTCTCCCTGGAGGACAACCTCGCCGCCTTCGAACCCGGTGACACCGGCGATCACCTCGGCCACCAGGCCGCCCTGATCGCGAAGTTCCTCGTCGACTCGGGCCTGGCCGACACCGAGCCCTCGCTGGACGGCCTGTTCGAGCCGAAGTTCGTCAGGAGTCTCAAGCCGTGATCCGTCAGGAGCCGCAAGCCGTGAGAGCTGCGAGAGCGGGAGCGCCGACATGGAGACGACGCCGGGCGACGACCGGTTGTTGCCGGGGCGGGTCCGGCTCGCCCTGCTCGCCACCCGGAAGGTCGAGGCCCTCATGAGCGCGCGGACCGCGGAGCCCGTCGCGTCTCCCGGCGCGGGGCGGCAGGACTGGGAGCCGCTGCCCCGGCGCTCGGACCGGCAGGGACGCCTCCGGGGACGGCGCCTCGGCTCTGGTTCCGGCCCGTCCGGCGCGAACCCGTCCGGGGGGAAGGGCCGGTCCGCCGCGGAAGGCCGATTCCCCGGGAAAGGCCGATCAGGCGGGGGCCCGTCCGCCCGGGCCCGATGGGGCCTGCGGGCGGCCTCGGTGCTGTTCCCGCTCGCCCTCTGGGCCGCCGTCAGCACGGCGGGACTGGTGGATCCCACCTTCCTGCCCTCGCCGCTGGCCGTCCTGGAGGCGTTCGCGGAGATGCTGGGCACCGGACAGCTGCTCGACGACACCCTCGCCAGCCTCGGCAGGGTCGGTGCCGGGTTCGGGCTGGCGGTGCTGATCTCGGTGCCGCTGGGCGTCGCCATGGGCACCTCGGCCGTGGCGCTGGCGCTGCTGGAACCGGTCGTCGGCCTGCTCCGCTACATGCCGGCCGCCGCCTTCATCCCCCTGCTGATCATCTGGCTGGGCCTCGGCGAGCTCTCCAAGATCGCGATCCTCGTGCTGGGCGTGGTGTTCTTCAACACGCTGATGGTCGCCGACGCCGTACGGCGGGTGCCCGGCGAGCTGGGCCAGGCCGCGGCCACCCTCGGCGCCCGGCGCGGTGAGATCCTCAGGAAGGTGACCTGGCCGTACGCGCTCCCGGCGGTCGTGGACGCGGCGCGGATCAACGCCGCCGCCGCGTGGAACTTCGTGGTGGTGGCCGAGCTCATCGCGGCCGAGTCTGGGCTCGGCTACCGGATCGTCCGGGCCCAGCGGTTCCTGCAGACCGACAAGATCTTCGCGGTGCTCATCGTGATCGGGGTCGTCGGCCTGCTGATCGACGTCGCGCTGCGCGTCCTGCGCGACCGTCTCGGGAGGTGGGTGGTGTGAGGTCCACGTCACGAGTGCCGGATGACCGTTCCGGGAGGTGGGCGGCATGACCCTCGTGCTGAGCGGCGTGGCCAAGGACTACGGCGCCACGCGCGTCCTGGACGGCATCGACCTGTCGATGGAGCCTGGTGAGTTCGTGTGCGTGGTCGGGGCGAGCGGCTCCGGCAAGTCGACGCTGCTGTCGTTGATCGCCGGGCTCACCCCGGCGAGCGCGGGATCCATCTCGCTCGACGGGGCACCCGTCACGGGCCCGGGGCCCGAGCGCGGGCTGGTCTTCCAGTCGGGCGCGCTGTTCCCCTTCCTCACCGTCGCCGAGAACGTGGCCTTCGGGCTGCGGCTGCTGCCGATCTCCCGGGCGGACCGGGAGCGGCGGGTCCGCTGGTATCTCGGCGAGGTCGGGCTGTCGTCCCTGGCGGGCGCGCTGCCCCGGCAGCTTTCCGGCGGGCAGCGCCAGCGGGTGGCGATCGCCAGGGCACTGGCGTGCGAGCCGGCCGTGCTGCTGCTGGACGAGCCCTTCGGGGCGCTGGACGTACAGACCAAGGAGGACATGCAGCTCTTCCTGCGCGAGGTGTGGCGCGACACGGGCACGACGGTGCTGATGGTCACCCACGACGTGGAGGAGGCCGTCCTGCTCGCCCAGCGGGTGCTCGTCTTCGCCTGCGGTCCCGGCAGGGTCGCCGCCGAGGTCCCGATCGGCCTGCCCGCCTACCGGGCCCTCGCGGTCAAGCGCACCTCCTCCTTCCTCGGCCTGCGTGCCACGGTCGAGGATCTGGTCCGCTCGCACATGCTGACGCCGGAGAGGGAAAAGGTGTAGAACGATATTCTGTGGCTCTCCGGGCGGGGAGCCCCGATGGGCTTCCGAGGGGGATGCGGCATGGTCGATCCGGTGCTGTCGTCGATCGAGCGGGGCGTGCTGACGCTGACGTTCAACCGCCCGGACCGGCTCAACGCCTGGACCGACGAGATGGGCCGCCGCTACTTCGACCAGCTGGCCGAGGCTGAGAAGAACCCCGAGGTCCGGGTGATCGTGGTCACCGGCGCGGGGCGTGGTTTCTGCGCCGGTGCGGACTTCCGGACGCTCACCGCCCTGCAGGACGGCTCCTACGCGGGGCGGCCCGACCCGCGCCCCACCACCTTCCCGACCACGATCCGCAAGCCGATCATCGCCGCCGTCAACGGCGCCTGCGCCGGGCTCGGCATGGTCCACGCCCTGCTCTGCGACCTGGTCTTCACCGCCGCCGAGGCCAAGTGGACCACCGCCTTCGCCCGGCGCGGCCTGATCGCCGAGTACGGCATGTCGTGGGTCCTGCCCCGGCTGGCCGGTCAGGCCAGGGCCATGGACCTGCTGCTGTCGGGCCGCACCTTCACCGGCGCCGAGGCATGCGAGCTGGGCCTGGCCGGCCGGTCGGTGCCGGGGGAGAGCCTGATGGAGGAGACGCTGGCCTACGCCCGCGAGCTGGCGGCGTACAGTTCCCCGGCCTCGATGGCCGTGATCAAGCGTCAGGTCTGGGGTGACTGGCAGCAGAGCCTGGAGGCGTCGGAGTCGGCCGCGACGCGTCTGATGGCCGAGTCCTTCGGCCGGTCGGACTTCGTCGAGGGTGTCGCCAGCTTCGTCGAGCGCCGCGCACCCGGCTTCCCGCCCCTGTAGTCCCCCGCGGTCCCGCTGGGGTCCTTCGCGGGCGGGGCCGGCGGCCTTCCGTTTCGTCGAGCGCGGGACGCCGTCGAGCGCGGGACGTCGCCGGGCCACCGGGCCGGGCCGGCCTCCGGCTTGAGGGGCGCGGGGGCACGAGGGGTGCGGGGGGTGAGGGGGCGTCCCGGATCAGGCGGGCGGTTCTCCGGTCACGAGCACCGCGACGCCGTCGAGGATGCGGTCCATGCCGAAGGCGAACTCGTCGTCGGGACCGCCCGACATGTCGAAGACCCGGGCTTCGAGAAGCTCGTGGATCTCGGGGAAGCGCTCGGCGTCGGTGAGCCTGGCGAGTGACCGGGCGTAGCCGGACAGCGCCTCCTCGTCGGTGACCTGGGAGGCGTCGAAGGCGTCCTGGAGGTCGGCCAGCAGCGCCACCTCGGTCCTGACGAAGCCGTTGACCAGCAGCAGCGCCGCCAGCTTCGTGTCCGGGTCGAGCCCGGTGCCGCGCAGGCAGCGCAGCCCGGCCTCCAGCCAGGCGACGTGGTTGGGCATGATCCCCGGGCCCGTGATGGGGATGCGCAACGACCAGGGGTGCTTCTGCAGGGAGGCGCGCATGGCGGCGGCCCACCGGTGGACGCCCCGGCGCCAGTCGTCGCCCGGCTCCGGAAGCGGGGGAGGCGGGCCGAGCACCGCGTCCGTGATGAGCATGAGCAGGTCGCCCTTGGAGGTGACGTAGCGGTAGAGCGCCATCGTGGAGACGCCGAGCTCGGCGGCGATCTTGCTCATCGAGACCGCGGGGAGTCCCTCCGCGGAGCCCACCCGCAGGGCCGCCTCCACGATGTGCTCCAGGCTCAGGGTGCGTTTGGGTCCCTTGCCGGGCCGCTCGCGCAGCCCCCAGGCGATCTCCACGCTTTCCGGCACTTCCATCGCGCTCCCGGGCTTGACCGTCCTTTCCTGCGAGTGTATACCTTACGCAGTACCGCGTATGCCATAAACAGTAGAGCGTACGCCATACGCAGGAGGGGTAGTGGAACCAGCGATAGAGGTCGTCGGCCTCACCAAGTCCTACGGCCGGGTCGCCGTCCTGGCCGGTGTCGACCTGCGCGTCGCCAGGGGCAGCGTGTACGCGCTGCTCGGTTCGAACGGCGCGGGCAAGACCACGACCGTGCGCATCCTGGCGACGCTGGTCGGGCCGGACGCGGGGCGGGCCACGGTGGCCGGGTTCGACGTCGTGCGCGACCGCCGCCGGGTCCGCCGCGCCATCAGCCTGACCGGCCAGCACGCGGCGGTCGACGAGTTGCTGACCGGCGAGGAGAACCTGCGGATGATGGGCCGCCTGTCCGGCCTGTCACGCGCGGCGGCCCGCCGCAGGGCGGCCGAGCTGCTGGAGCGGTTCGACCTGGCCGAGGCGGGGAGGCGGCGGGTCGGCACGTACTCGGGCGGCATGTGGCGACGGCTGGACCTGGCCGCGGGGCTGGTCGGCGCGCCGTCGGTGATCTTTCTCGACGAGCCGACCACCGGTCTCGACGTGCGGAGCAGGCAGGCGATGTGGGAAGTGATCACCCAGCTCACCGGCTCGGGCACCACGGTCTTCCTGACCACCCAGTATCTGGAGGAGGCCGACAGCCTGGCCGACAGGATCGCGTTGCTCGACGGCGGGCGGGTGGTCGCGGAGGGCACCGCCGACGAGCTCAAGGCGAGGGTCGCCGCCTGGCGGCTGGACCTCGTCCTGTCCGACGCGCGGTCGTTCGCCGAGGTGACGTGCCTTCTCGGGGCGCGGGCCGTCCACGCCGATCTCGCCACGCTGACCGTCGGGGCGGCCACCGACGGGAGCGCCACGGGGATCCGGGCCCTGCTGGACGAGGTGGACCCGGGGCGCTCGGCGGTCGAGAGGTTCACCGTGCGCGGCGCCACGCTCGACGACGCGTTCCTCGCGCTGACGGACAGGGAGCGGGCCGGTGTCTGAACTCGCCGCCTGGCCGGTGATGACCGGCCGTGCCGTCCGCCTGTCGCTGCGCAACCTCGACGCGCTGCTCACCTCGTTCCTGATGCCCGTCCTGGTCATGCTGCTGTTCGTCTACCTGTTCGGCGGCGCGATCCAGACCGGCACCGACTACGTCACCTACGCCGTCCCCGGCATCCTCGTCATGTGCGCCTCCTACGGCGCCTCCCTGACCGCGGTCGCCGTCAGCCACGACATGAGCCGGGGGATCGTCGACAGGTTCAGGTCGATGGACGTCGGCGGCGGGGCGTTCCTGGGCGGGCACGTGGCCGCGAGCACCGTGCGCAACCTCACTTCGCTCGCCGTCGTGTTCGCCGTCGCGTTCCTGCTCGGCTTCCGGGCGGACGCGGGCCTGTCCGGCTGGGCCGCGGCGGTGGGGGTCCTGGTGGTGTTCGTCCTGGCCATGTCCGCGGTCTCGGCCCTGGTCGGCCTGCTGGCCAGGACACCGGAGGCCGCGGGCGCCTTCACCTTCCTGGTGATGTTCCTGCCCTACCCGAGCAGCGCCTTCGTCCCGGTGCACACCATGCCCGCGTGGCTGCACGGGTTCGCGGAGAACCAGCCGGCCACGCCGATCATCGAGTCCGTACGCGGCCTGCTGCTCGACCGGCCCGTGGGGAGCGACCCGTGGAAGGCGCTGGCCTGGTGCGGCGGTTTCCTGCTGGTCTCGACGGTCCTCTCCGGCGGGATGTTCCGCCGCCGCGCCCGCTGAGGTCGCGGGGGCGCCGGGAGCGGTGGGGGTGGCGCCGCCCCCGGTACCCCCCGGTGCCCCCGCCCATGGTTCAGCCGACCAGGGTGAGCCAGCGCGGCGCGTCCCCGAAGGGGGCGGTGCGGGAGGTGACGGCCTCCATCAGCCAGGCGGCCGAGGCGCGGGCGTTCTCGACCACGTCGGGCGGGTAGGCGTACTTGACCTGGTGCTCCTCGAACTCGTCCTCGTCGTCCAGGAAGACCCGGCTCGGGCGGCCCTTCAGCAGGTTCCGGCGGGTCCGGATCACGTCGAGGTCCAGGTCGACCATGGTGACCTCGCCGTCTCTCCACTCCGGCACCGTGGAGACGTCGCAGTAGATCTCGTGCTTGTTCGGGGCGGCGTTGAAGGCGGCCGTCCACCAGGCGTCGCGGGGGAAGAGCATCACGAACGGATGCGGCCAGGCGACCGCGGGACCGTCGCCCTTGTGACCACTGGAGCCGGCCACGCAGCCCGTCCACACCCCGTGCTCGTCCTCGCCGAGGAGCAGGCCGCGGTGGTGCCAGTGCAGTGACCCGTCGTACTTGCGGTAGACCACGTTCACGCTCTCATAGGACATTCCACGACACTAAGGCTTGACAGAGATCTATGTATTTCCTACCCTATAAATAGGTTAAGAGCGTCAGTGAGAAGCCCCGGCCGGCTGACCGGCAACCCTCGCACCGCGGCGGGGTGCCCCCGGGGGAGACCTGGCGGCACGGTGGGCGTGCCGCAAGCGCGGACTCCCTCACCAGGGTCACCGAGACATGCCCGGGAGCGCCACATGTCGAAGACCAGCACACCGAACCACGCGAGCCCCGTCGGCCTCGACACCCACGGCCACCACCGGCCCGGTGGCAGGCCCGGCCCGCGTTGTCCCTTCCAGGGGCGGATCGGCACACCCGCCTTCCCCGCCGAGCCCGGGCGCCACCACCTCTACGTCGCGGCCGTCTGTCCGTACGCGCAGCGCGCGGCCGTGGTCGCCTTCCCGGTCGAGCCGTCGCACGCCGACCGGGACCGCCCGCGCCGCAGAGCCGCCGTATGAGCGCCGCGATCGCCGTCGTCGGCGCCGGGCCGACGGGCACCTGCCTGGTGGAGCGCATCTGCGCCAACGCCGCCGACCTGCTCGGCTGGCCGTCGCTGGACGTCCACGTGATCGACCCCCACCCGCCGGGCGGCGGGCGCGTCTGGCGCCACGACCAGCCGGACCTGCTCTGGATGAACTCCACCGCCGCCGACGTGACGCTCTTCACCGACGAGTCGGTGCGCTGCGAGGGACCGATCCGCCCCGGACCCACGCTGGCCGAGTGGCTCGGCTGCGACCCCGGCGGGTTCGCCTCCCGCCCGGCACAGAACGGCTACCTCTCCCACGTCTTCCGGCAGGCGGTGGCGACCGCCCCGCGCGGCGTCCGGGTGCACGTGCACGCCGCCCGCGCCGTCGACCTCGCCGAGGTCACGGCCTCCCGGTTCGCGGTGAACGGCCGGGACGCGCTCCGGTTCGGCACCCGTGACCGGCGGCGACTGCGCGGCCGGTTCGTGGGGCTGGTGTTCCAGGACGCGCTGACGTCGTTCGACCCGCTCCGTACCGTCGGCGACGAGATCGCCGAGGTGCTCGCCACCCACGACGTCGTACCCCGCGCCGCCCGGAGGGAGGGGCGTGGAGGAGGGGCACGTGGATGAGGTGTTCTTCCTGCCCCGGCACGACTACACCCGCGAGCTGCTCGGCGCGGTGCCCAAGCTGGTGCCGGCCGAGCCCTGACGGAGGCCACGGATGTCGGGCAGGGCCAGCACCCCCAGGCAGGAGATCGCCAGCAGCGCCGCCGCCCCGTACAGGGTGGGGGCCGTGCCCACCGCCCCGGCCAGCGGCCCGGCCAGCGCCATGCCGAGGGGGGTCAGCCCGAGGGAGAGCAGCCAGTCGTACGCGGACACCCGTGAGATCGCCTCGGCCGGGATGTGCTCCTGCACGGCGGTCTCCCACATGGGGGACATGAAGGCCAGGCCGCCGGTCATCAGCCCGTAGGCCACCGCGACGGTCGGTGCGGGCGCTTCGGCGGCGAGCAGGACCAGGGGCAGGGCGCCGAGCGTGAGCGCGACGTTGGCCACGACCAGAGGCCTTCGCGGCCTCGCCCGCAGTGCCAGCAGCGCGCCGCACAGGGCGCCGACCGTGCCGCCCTGCACGATCGTGCCCCAGGCGAGCTCGCCCCCGAGGGTCGTGACGGCGATCACGGGGCCGATCGTGATCAGGGCACAGCGGCTGAGGTTCCACATGGAGTGGCCGACGAGGTTCGTCCAGTACCACCGGTGGCGGCGCAGCTGGGCCCAGCCCTCGGCCAGCTGCCTGACGAACCGCTCGCGCGGCGCGGGCGGGATCGGCGCGAGCCGGAGCCGGCCCAGCAGCACCGCGCTGGCCGTGAACGTCGCGGCGTCCAGGAGCAGTGCCCAGCCGGGGCCGGCGGTCAGCGCGAGGGCGGTGGCGATCCCCGGGCCGAGCAGCATGGACCCGCGCTGGGCGATCGCCATGAGCGCGTTGGCCCGGGAAAGGTGCTCCGCCGCCACGGTGGCGGGCACCAGGCCGGTCGTGGCGGGCAGGAAGAACGCGGAACCGGCCCCCGAGACGGCGGCCAGCGCCGCCAGGTGGACGATGTCGACCGTGCCGGTGATCAGCTCGAGGCCCATGGCGGCGTGGGCGAGCCCGCGCACCACGTCGGCGCCGATCATCACGCGACGGCGCGGGAGCCGGTCGGCCCACACGCCGCCGGGCAGCATCAGCGCCACCGTGGCGATCGACTGGGCGGCCAGGACCACCCCGAGGTCGGTGGCCGAGCCGGTCGCGGTGACGATCGCCAGCGCGAGGGCCACGACGGTGATGGAGTCGCCGATGTGCGAGAGGGTCTGGCCGGTCCACAGCAGGCGGAAGCGAGGATCTCGCAAGGGGGCCCATAAACCGCGCGAAGGAGTCATGGATGGAAATTTACTACGAAAACATAATATATGCATCCGTATTAAAGGTGATGTGGCGTCGACGGCGATCCGGCGGAGGGCGGCGTTACCCTTTGGGCATGCCAGAGCCTGATTCCATCGACCGGCACATCGCGCACTGGTCCCGCGAGCTGTCCGACCTCGATCCGCAGGTCGAGGGGATCATCACGCGCATGCAGGCGCTCGCGCGGCTGCTCAAGCGGAACAAGGACGCCTGGCTGAGCGAGGGAGGGCTCAAGCCCTGGGAGTTCAACGTCCTCCACCATCTGGTCGCGGTCGGGCCGCCCTACCGGGCGACCCCTTCACAGCTGGCCGGGTGGCTCGACACCCACCCGGCCACGCTGACGAACCGGCTCGACCGGCTGGAGCAGGCCGGATACGTCGACCGCGTGCACGATCCGGGCGACCGCCGCCGCCTGCTCGTCGCGCTGACCCCCGCCGGGCGCGCTGTCTGGCAGGAGCGCATGGACCAGGGCGACCTCTCGGAGCGGGAGTTGCTCGGCCCGCTCGACCCCGGGGAGCGCGAGGTCCTCGACGATCTCCTGCGCCGGATGGTCCGGAACGCGGAGCGGGACGGCCCGCCGCTGATGCCCGACTGGCCGTCCGGGCCGGACCCGGCTCCGGGAGCGGATCCGGGTTCGGGGTCGAGGGCGGGGGTGGACTCGGCGGCGGGGCCGGGTTCCGGTGCGGACACGGGATCGAGCCGGCCTGCCGGGTGACCTCGGAAGTGGAGACGGCCGGTCGGGTGGCCTCGGAACCGGTTCCGAGGCCACCCGACCGGCCGTCGGATGATCCTGCGCGCGGGAGGAGGTGGGGCGGTCAGAGCAACCTGCGGGCTCCCGCGGCCGGGATCGCCGGGTAGATCTCCGGCGCGGCCCAGCCGCGCTCGGCGTAGGCCCCGGTCACCGACTCCCGTACGGACTCCACCCGGTCGTCGGCGACCAGCGCGATCGCCGACCCGCCGAACCCGCCCCCGGTCATCCGCGCCCCCCGTGCCCCGCCCCTGACCGCCGACTCCACGGCCACGTCCAACTCGGCGCAGGACACCTCGAACTGGTCGCGCAGCGACAGGTGGGAGGCGTTCAGCAGCGACCCGATCTCCCGCACCGCACCGGCTCGCAGCATCCCGATCACCGCCTCTACCCGGTGATTCTCCGTCACCACGTGCTGGGTGCGCCTGCGCTCGTCGCCGCTCAGCTGCGCCAGGGCGCCCGCCAGGTCCGTGACGTCGCGCAGCGCGTCGACGCCCAGGTGCTTGGCGGCGTTCTCGCAGTCTCTGCGACGGCGGGCGTACTGCCCGTCGGCGAGTTCGTGGTGCACCCCGGTGTTGATGATCAGCAACTGCAGGCCGTGACTCGCCAGGTCGAACGGGATGCTCCTGGTACCGAGGCTCCGGCAGTCCATGAACAGCGCCTTCCCCTCCTCGCCGAGGGCGGAGGCCGCCTGGTCCATGATCCCGCACGGCATGCCCACGAAGTCGTTCTCGGCCTTCTGCGCGGCGAGGGCGATCTCCATCTTGGTCATGCCGAGCCCGTACAGCTCGTTCAGCGCGGTGCCGACGGCCACCTCCAGCGCCGCGCTCGACGACAGTCCCGCCCCCCGGGGCACGTCCCCGTCGATCACCACATCCGCACCGCCGACCGAGCGTTCCCGGCCCTGCCCCTGTCCCTGCTCCCGCCCCGCTTCGCCGAGTGCCCAGAACACCCCGGCCACGTAGCGGGCCCAGCCCTCGGCCTCCTCCAGCGTCGCCAGCGTCACCGGCCCGCCCGCCTGCAGCGACCGCAGCCTGACCACCCCGTCCTCGCGCGGCGACACCGCCGCGGTCACCCCCCACGGCAGCGCGAACGGTTGACCCGCCCCGGGGCGTGCCACACCCCGGCCGGTTCCGTGCCGTACGAGTCCCTGAAAGCTTCAACAACGCGCATGATCCAACACTCCTCAACAAGGTTCACCAGTAGGGTAGCGAGTCCGCCGGAGCCCGGTTCCGCTGAAGGTCACATCTTGAACCCGTCCCGCCCGGCAGGTGTGCGAACAGCGTCTACGTTTGGTTGAATGCCGCGTACGGCGTGCGCGAGGGGCGGTAGCTCAGCCGGTTAGAGCAGGGGACTCATAATCCCTGGGTCGCGGGTTCGAGTCCCGCCCGCCCTACCCCCGCTGATCACACGAAAAGCGCCCTCGACCTGCGTGTTCGCGGTCGAGGGCGCTTTTGTTGTGCCCGGCTGTCGCCGATCGTTTGTGGACGGCTGTGCCGAATACGTGCCGAAGTCTCGGAGAGATCGTCACCTCCCCCGCCGAGCGCCTCTGAGATCCGGCGCTCGGCGGTCTCGTCCTGCCCGACGACGCACTTCGCGTAGATCTTCAGCGGTACGTCGACGCTGTGTCCCGCCCATGCCGCGACCTGCGCAGGAGGCACCCCGGCGTTGAGCCAGGTGGACAGGCAGGCGTGCCGAAGGTCGTAGACGCGCTTACCGAGAGGAGAGGCGTACTCGGCATCACATCCATTTTTGGTGGGCAATGAGCGGCGGGGCCGTCCGGCGCCGCTGTCAAGACGGCGACCTCCGCCTGACGAGGCCCGCTTGCCCCCAGCCATCTAGAGCGGAACCGGCCCAGCGGTAAGGTCCGGTTTCGTGTCGATCGAATGGACCGGTTCGGAGCCCGAACTTCTGTCACGTGACGCGCACGTTTCTTGCCCTGGGCGTGCTTGGTGGGCTCGCCCTGACCTCGCCAGGCCCGAGCCCGCGGGGTGAAGGGCAGGCCCGGTCGCCGGTTACGCTTCTCGGAGGTCCTCGCAGTTGGGGGGCTCCGGGTCCGCCTTGTCGTAGTAGAGGGTGTCCTCTCCACTACCGCAGTCGATCACGTCCGCGCCGGTGATGTTCTGGCTGAAGAGGTTCTCGCGGCTGTCCACGTCGTCAGAGCCGCCTTTTCCCTTCAGCGTGTCTCTTCCGGCCAGACCTTTGAGGCCGTTGTCGAAATCGTTGCCGATCAGGGTATCGGCGAACGCGGTGCCGACGACGGACTCCACATCCATGCCGACGTTATCGGTGTCGAGATAGCGTCCGTCGTTGCGGACGTTGTCAATCGTCACGAACACGCCGCCCTCGTCGCTGGCGCTGTAGTCGATCTCATCGAGTCCGGCGCCACCGCTGAAGGTGACGTTCGAGGGGCCTTGAGAGGTTCCGGCGAAGTAGGT
Source organism: Streptosporangium sp. OZ121 (assembly GCF_051918885.1). Classification (NCBI taxonomy): domain Bacteria; kingdom Bacillati; phylum Actinomycetota; class Actinomycetes; order Streptosporangiales; family Streptosporangiaceae; genus Streptosporangium; species Streptosporangium sp. OZ121. Next base: position 100,214 of record NZ_JBPXMC010000024.1, on the reverse strand, counting down.
GTCCATCCCGGCGCCCCCTTCCACGAAGGCGGTCAGCGGGATGTTGCTCCGGAATCGGTCGTGTCCATCGCCGAGGTGGGCGTCCATGACGGTGATCGTGGTGGCGCACTCCACCACGGTCCCGCCGGACAGACTGACGCATTCAGGGCTGCTGGTCACCAGGGTCGTACCGCCCAGGTCGCTCACGCGGAGCCGGCCGTTCGCCTCGTTCAGGGAGACGACGGCATCGTTGAAGCCGGCGCTGCCCGTGTACACGATCTTTCCGTTGACGATCTCGACGCGGCTGGTATCGGCCGCGTGGCCCGGACCGGCCGTAGCGCCGATCGCGACGGTGGACATGGCGACCAGCAACGACAAGCGTAGCTTCAAGCTGACGCTACTCATCGGGCGCTCCTCACGGTGTTGTGGACGTGTCGCCCGGCAGTACGCGCCGCCGAAGACCCGCAGTTCCCGCGAGCCGCGGGGAGAGCTTCCGCGGGCTTTCCCTCGTAACGTGGAGACCCGACCGGGAAAGGTTCGGTTGTGGCTGGAGCCACGCGGCGTCGCTTTGGTCCGGAATTCCGGGCCGGGGCGGTGAGGATCGTCAGGAAGACCGGTGAGCCCGTCGCGCGGGATCTTGGTTATCAACGAGTACACGCTGTACGACTGGGTGCAGATGGACCGGCTGGCGGCAGGGCGGGCCGGTGGCGATGGCGGCGGACGGGCCCGGTCGGCGGTGCGGGTGGATTCGCAGGTCACGGAGCATGACGCGGCGGTGACGTCCGCCGCGGCCGAAGTGGGCGATTCCGTCTGACGACCGGTGTCCGGCGAGGGTTTCACGTGGCCGACGCTAGACCGGAAACACTTCGGCACCCGGCGAGGCATCCCGGCCCGGCACCGGCCCGACAGGGGTCAGGTGCCCCTCGAGGAGGGAGCCTTCCAGATGTCGCGCGCCCCGGACCCCTCGACCGATGGCCCGGTCGGACTTCGCCTCGATCAAGGAAGGTCCGGGCCCTTTCACGATGAGGCGCCCAGGGCGTCGCGGGCGTCCATGAGGGCGAAGCCGAGCAGGTTCAGGCCCCGCCACGTGGCGGGAGAGGCGGCGCGTTCGTCGTCGGCGGCGAGCCCGATGCCCCAGACCCGGTCGACGGGGCTGGCCTCGACCAGGACCCGGGAGCGGGTGCCGAGCAGGAAGTCCCTCAGCTCGGGGTGCTCGCCGAACTTGGCGATGTTGCCGCGCACCACGATCTCGTAGCGGTGCTCGTCCCACACGGCCTCGTCGAAGCCGCGGACCTCGCGGCCGAGTTTCTTGGCCTCGCCGGGGTGCTCGGCGGCGAGGATCCGCGCGGCGGTCCCGCCGTCGCCGAACAGCCATGCCTTGTGCGCCATCATGTAGTGCTCGGCCGACCGGAAGTCGTGCCCCTCCGAGGTGAAGACGGCCTCCCACCACTGGCTGAGGCATCCGGCGCCGACCCCGCCGTCCCGCGGCGGCCGGTGGCCCCAGAAGAACAGGTAACGCAACCGCTCCCCGTCTCGCTCGGCGGCGACGGCTTCGGCGACCGAGCGGGGGGCTCTGATGAGATCGGACACCGGTACACCGTGCCACGGGCGGCCGCCGGACGGCCACCGGGTTACCGGCTCGGCAGGGACGACCTCGGCGCCGTCCGCGGATGACCGGCCGTCCGGCATGATCACCGGCCGCGGATGACCGGCCTCCGAGATGATCACCGCCCGTGTCGACGATGTCGATAATGGGACATGCCCTTCACCCTGAGCCACACCGTCGCGATCCTGCCGCTGCGGCGATGGTTGCCCCCTTCGGCGCTGGCGATCGGTGCGATGGTGCCCGACCTGCCGTACTACCTGCCGTTGCCCTTCTCCCCGAGGACCACCCACGGCTGGCCGGGCGCGTTGCTGGTGGATCTGCCCGTGGGGGTGGCGGTGCTCGTCGTCTTCAATCTGTTGCTGCGCGCGCCGTTGACGGCGCTCGCCCCGGACGGGTTGCGCGCGAGGCTGCCCGACCCGGCGCCGTCCGGGCGCGGGATCGCGGTGGTGGCCGCGCTGCTGGCAGGCGTCGCCACGCACCTGGTGTGGGACGGGTTCACCCAGGTGGGAGGCTTCGCCGTGGTGCACTGGCCGGCGATGCGCGTCTCGGTCGTCGGGGCGCACCGGGTGTTCAACGTGGTGATGTACGTCAGTTCGCTGGGCGGGCTCGTGGTCCTGGCCTGCTGGTTCGTCCTGTGGTACCGGGGCGCCGCCGTAAGGCCGGGACGACGGCTCGGCGTGACGGGGCGGTCGCGCGGGTGGGTCCTGGTCGCCGGGGCGGGCGCCGCGACCGTCGGCGCGGTCGTGCTGGGGAGCGGCGACCGTGCCGCGGTGAGCCTGTACGACCTGGTGCGGTGCGTGATCCTGGGCGGGATGATCGGGGGCGGCGTCGTCCTGGCCGGTTACGTGGTCGCGTGGCACGTGTGGTCGGCGGCGCGCTCCCGGCGGGCCGTGCCGCGACCGGATCGAATCGAGGATCACGCTCGTTGACGGTCCCGGGCCGTCCGCACGCGGCAACCGGGGTGATCGGGAGGGGGCGAACATCGGTGAGCCGGCCGCCGCGACCGGACGGTCCCGGGCCCCACACGTCTCGAGGTGGTGTCGCGCGGCGGTGGCGGGGTACCCCGTTCAGGGGGAAAACCCCAGCTCACGGTGCTTGATCAGCTCGGGAAGGACATGGACGATGCCTTTGCGGCAGCCCGGTCACACCGGGCGCGAAAGCCGGGATCTGGAGATCAACCCGATCTTCAGCCGGGAGCCCCTCCGGGTCCCGCGCCACGCCATGCCGGACGGGGAGATGGAGCCGGACACGGCCTACCAGCTGGTGCATGACGAGCTGATGCTGGACGGCAACGCGCGGCTGAACCTCGCGACGTTCGTCACCACCTGGGCGGAGCCGCAGGCGCTGAGGCTGATGGCCGAGTGCGTCGAGAAGAACATGATCGACAAGGACGAGTATCCGCAGACCGCGGAGCTGGAGAAGCGATGCGTGGACATCCTCGCCCGGCTCTGGCACGCCGAGGACCCCCATCGCGCGACAGGCTGCTCGACGACCGGGTCGAGCGAGGCGGCGATGCTGGGCGGTCTGGCGCTCAAACGGCGCTGGCGGCACCGGCGCCGCGCGAAGGGCCGCCCCGTCGACCGCCCCAACCTGGTGATGGGCGTCAACGTGCAGATCTGCTGGGAGAAGTTCGCCGACTACTTCGACGTCGAGCCCCGGTACGTGCCCATGGAGGGCGATCGATACCACCTGAGCCCCGAGACGGCGGTCGAGGCGTGCGACGAGAACACCATCGGTGTCGTCGCCGTCCTCGGCTCCACGTTCGACGGCAGCTACGAGCCCGTCGCCGACATCGCGGTGGCCCTGGACGAGTTGCAGGCCCGCACCGGCCTCGACGTGCCGATCCACGTGGACGGCGCCTCCGGTGCCATGATCGCCCCCTTCCTCGACCCGGGCCTGCACTGGGACTTCCGGGTGCCGCGGGTGGCGTCGATCAACACCTCCGGGCACAAGTACGGCCTGGTGATGCCCGGAGTGGGCTGGGCGCTGTGGCGCGACTCCCCGGCGCTCCCCGACGACCTGGTCTTCCGCGTCAACTACCTCGGCGGGGACATGCCGACCTTCGCGCTGAACTTCTCCCGGCCGGGCGCCCAGGTGGTCGCGCAGTACTACAACTTCCTGAGGCTGGGCTTCGACGGTTACCGCCGGGTGCAGCGGACGTGCCGGGATGTGGCGACCCGCCTGGCCGGGGAGATCGCCGAGCTGGGCCCGTTCGAGCTGATCACCGACGGCGGCCAGACCCCGGTGTTCGCCTTCCGGGTACGGAAGGGGGTCGACGGCTTCACGGTCTTCGACGTCTCCGCCGCGCTGCGTGAGCGCGGCTGGCTGGTGCCCGCCTACACCTTCCCCGAGAACCGTACGGACCTGGCGGTACTGCGCGTCGTCGTCCGCAACGGCTTCAGCCACGACCTGGCCGATCTGTTGCTGGAGGACCTGCGCAGGGTGCTGCCCCGGCTGGAGGCTCAGGGCGAACCGCGCCGCACCGCCGATGACGCCGGAGGCTTCGCGCACGGTACCGAGAGCAAGAGCTCTCGCCGTCACGGCCACGGCTGAAGGCGCGCGGCGACGATCGAAGACGTCCGCGCCGGACGGGGGAGAACCGGCGCGGGCGGAGGACGAGGGAGAAGGAGAGATCGGGATGTGCCGTCTGTTCGGCATGAGCAGCGCGCCTCGGCGCACGTGTGCCACCTTCTGGCTTCTGGACGCGCCGGTCAGCATGAGCGAGCAGAGCCACCACTATCCCGACGGGACCGGTCTGGGGTACTTCGACGCCGACGGCACCCCGGAGGTGCACAAGACGCCCGTCGCCGCCTACCGGGACCAGTGCTTCGCAGAGGAGGCCAAGGAGACGGAATCCGCCACCTTCGTGGCCCACGTGCGTTTCGCCTCCACCGGTGGCCTGGAGAGACGCAACACGCATCCCTTCCTGCAGGACGGGCGGCTCTTCGCACACAACGGGGTGATCGAGGGCCTGGACGAACTCGACGCGGAGCTGGGCGAGTACCGGGATCTGGTCGAGGGGGAGACCGACTCCGAGCGCTTCTTCGCGCTGATCACCCGTGAGACCAGGGCGCACGGCGGCGACGTCGCCGCCGGTATCGAGGCCGCCGCCCGCTGGGTGGCCGAGAACCTGCCCGTCTACGCCCTCAACCTGGTCCTCAGCACCCCGCGGGATCTGTGGGCGCTGCGTTACCCCGACACCCACCAGCTGTACGTGCTCCAGCGTGCCGCGGGCGGGTGCCGCGGCGGACGGCACCTCGACCAGAGCGGCACCGACGGCCGCATCCGTGTCCGTTCCCGCGACCTGGTGGATGTCCCCGCCTTCGTGGTCGCCAGCGAGCACATGGACGACCATCCCGACTGGTGCCCGATGGAGCCCGGCGAGCTGCTCCACATCGGACCGGGCCTCCACCCCACCCGCCGGATCGTGCTGCCCGACGAGCCCGCGCACCGGCTGAGCCTCGCCGACCTGCGCCCCGAGGCCGCCGCCTCGCAGCAGGTCACCTGAGACCGCGTCTCGCGGTGTGCGCGTCGAACCACCGGTCAGGGACGAGGTGGCGCGACATCAGGTCCGGAACCGCCGAGGCGGATGACCGGAGGGACGTGTGAGCAGGAACCCGCGCCAGGTCGACGGGCTCGCCGTACGGGCGGACCGTTCCCCCGGTGACGGTGACGGTGACGGTGACGGTGACGGTGACGGTGACGGGCGGCGAGGGGGCGTGCCGGCGGTTCCGGCCGCCGGGCGGTGTTCCGGTACGCCTTCCGTCGCGGAGGCGGTCTGGTGTTCCAGGTCCTGTGTGAGAACGCACATCACGCGGCCTGAGGGGATGTCCGCTGAGCCGTCGTCCCGGCGGGGTCGATCACGATGCCGGTGACGTCCAGATCTTCGATCATGTTCCGGAGCGCGGGCTCGGTGAGCCGGATCCAGCGCTGGCCGGCGCCGAGCACCTTGGTCAGGCGCATCGGCGAGGAGAAGGCGGCTGCCGTCCTCCTGCCCGAATCGGTCCTGAACAGCCGCAGCGACATGCTGAAGGCGCCTTCACGGACCGGCACGTATAACGGGACTTCCGACATTGCTTCCTCCTGGTGAGAACTCGTACGAAAATGACGTTATCTCCCTTCCGATGGATTTCGGTGTGATCTCTACATGATTCAGACGGGGATGCCGGGAGCGTTGACGTCACGTTGACGCGCGGCACACCGTTGCCCGGGGCGTGCGGGAGGGCGTCGCCTCCGGTCGGGGCCCGCTCGGGAGACGGCCCGCTGCCCTGCTGTGCCGCAGGTCGTTCCGCCGTCCCGTCCTGCCGCCCTGCCGTCCTGCCGTCCCGTCCGCCGCCCTGCCGCCCTGCCGTCCTGCCGGGCCGGGCGACCCGGTGCGGGACGTGTCGCGTACCGGGCCCGTCGTCGGTGGGCGGAGCGGGGTGAGCGGGAAATCCTCGTGCCCGTCGTCGGTGGTGTGGAACCATCCGGGAGGTGCTCGCGGACCGGAAGACGCGTAGAGCTATAAGGCGATAAAATGTAAATCGTTGAGATATTTTGCGAACATCCGGACAGTGCGCGTTCCGGGACTGCGGGGATCTTTCTTTCTTCGGTTCCTCGTTGTCGCGCCACCGGTATTCCGGCCGTGGGGGCTTGGCGTAGCGCGAACGGAGCCCAAGAGCGACTGTCGACATCGGCTGTTTTTCGTCAGACCCCCCTCGGCGGTTTCCCTGTTGGGGATTTCTTTGTTCCGTGGCGGAACCAGTTGGTCCACGAGTCTGTGAACTGCGCATTCAGGCCGGAACGGGATCGGTGCGACCGGCCGGTTCCCGTGGACGGAATGCCCGTGGACCGGAAAAGGAACGACCGGGGGGAAGGAGATCGGATTTAGGTCGCCTTTGCTGAAGAATGGCTTTATGGCGAAAGGGGGTGGCGTCCATGTTGATGTCAGTGGAAACGTTGACCTTGTCTGGCGAGAAACCAATATTCAGGGTCATCGACGGTATCGGCGCCCGCTGCTAGTGTTTCGCCCAACCGGCGGGTTCGCCCGGCCGGCGATGTGTGCCTGTCGGGATAAGTCGCGTTTCTCTGCTTAAGCCGGGTTGATTCTGGTTAAAGGGGGTGTCTCATTTCTGGTCTGGATGGTGACGACTCCGAATTCCGGATGGGCGCGGGAAACGTCAGGACCGGCCCCTCGCCGTCCTCGAAGATCGAGTCGACCTACAACGAGCTCACGGCACTGGTGGGCGGGATCGCGGGGCCCGACCGGCACTACGGCTTCTGGGCGGGTTCCCAGGACGTCGCGCCGACCCTGGAGGCCACGGAGCGGATGGCCGACCTCGTGGTGGCCAGACTGGGGGTGGGACCGGGCTCCCGGGTGCTGGACGTGGGCTGTGGCAACGGCCGCCCGGCCGTGCGCCTGGCCCGGACCCTGGGCGCGCGGGTCGTGGCGATCGACATCGACCGGGAGGCACTGCGCGAAGGAGCCGAGCACGCCGCGGCACAGGGCGTGGCGGAGACGGTGCGGTTCCGGCACGTCGACGCGATGGACCTGCCGTTCGCCGACGCCTCGTTCGACGCGGTGCTGGCCCTCGAGGTCACCCCGAACCTGGACATCGCGGCCTTCTACCGGAGCATCGCCAGGGTCCTGCGCCCGGGGGGCCGCCTGGTGGTCGAGACGCCTTACCCGCGGGTTCCGATGACCGAGAAGGTCCGCGAGCGCGTCGGCCCCCACCTGGCCATGCTGAACGCCGTGTCGCTCGACGCGCCGGAAGACCACCTGTCGGCGGCGCGGCGGGCCGGGATGGCCGCCACGGAGCTCGTCGACATCACCGAGGACGTGCGTGACTCCTTCTCCCGGCTCGCGCGCGGGCCTCGGGAGAGCGGGGCGCGGCCGGAGGCCGGACGCGGGACGCCCGGCACCGGGCGGCCGCCCGCCGCCTTCGCCGCGTGGGCGGACGCCGCCGAGATCGGCGGGGTGGTCATGACCTTCACCAGGATGGAGCACTGACATGACGGATGTGACGGTCATCGGGGCCGGGGTGGTCGGTTCCGCGATCGTACGGGCCTGCGTCGACTCGGGCCTGGAGGTCTCGGTCTGGAACCGTACGCCGGAACGCTCGGAGAGGCTCGCGGGACGGGACGTCCACCTCCACGCGACGGCCGCCGAGGCGATCGAGGCCTCCCCGATCGTGCTGCTGTGCCTTCTCGACTACGAGATCACCCACGCGGTCCTCGACGAGACCGCGGCCGACCTCTCCGGCAGGCTCGTCGTCCAGCACGCCAGCGGCATCCCCGACGACGTCGCACCCCTGCGGAAGCGGGTGGAGGCCGCGGGAGGCAGATACCTGGAGGCCGCGATCCTCAACTACCCGGACGCCATCGGCACCGAAGACTGCTTCACCGTCTACGGCGGGGCGGCCGAGGACTTCAAGGAGCTGGCGGGCGTGACCGAGGCGCTGTCCGGCAAGCAGGTGCGCCTGGGCCCCGATCCCGGCTACGCCAAGGCCTACCACGTCGTCTCCAGCGCCTTCTACTACGCCTTCGTCAACGGTTTCCTCGAATGCTCGGCCATCGCGGAGAGCATGGGAGTCCCCCTCAACGACTTCGCGGAGTCCGTGCCGCTCTACGACCCCGGTTTCCAGAACACGATCGGCGTCGGCCTCGGTCTCATCGCGCGCCGTGACTACACCTTCGAGCAGGCTCCGCTCACCTCGCACCTGGGCGTTCTCAACAACCTGGCGGGCATCGCGGAGCGGGCCGGGATCGACCAGTCCTACCTCGGTGTGATGCGCGAGCGCGTGCTGAGGGCGATGGAGCAGGGCTACCGGCGCGAGCACGTGGCGGTGCTCACCGAACAGTTCCGCAGCCGCCGAGCGGCCTTCCATGACCGCTGAGGTGAAGCATGCACGGGTTTGAACCGGTCGACGGCGAGTCACCTGACGGTCCTGATGACCTCCGCGGCTTCGACGACCCTGATGGCTCCGGCGGCCTTGACGGCCTTGACGGCCCTGATGGCCCTGATGGCTCCGGCGGCCACGACGGCCTTGATGGCCTTGATGGCCTTGGCGGTCTCGGCGGCTCCGGCGAGGATGCCGGGACCGGCGGCGTCGCGAGACCCGGTTCCCCGAGGCCGGGCACTCCCGGTCCAGGCCTTCCCGATCCGGCCGTCCCCGGCCCCGGAATCCCAGGCCCCGGGATTCCCGGCCCTGGAGTTCCGGGTCCAGGCACCCCCGGCCCCGGAGGTCCCGATCCCGGTCCCCGGGGTCCCGGCATGCCCGATCCCGGCGCTCCCGATCTCGGGATTCCGGGTGCCGGCACCGAGGCCGCCGGCATCGCCCGCCGCCCTCCCCGCGCGCCCGTCCCCGCCGTCCGTACGGGTGGCGACGTGGTGTTCATGTTCCCCGGCGGGGCGGCACGGTATCCCGGGATGGGCCGCGAGCTCTACCGCGACGAACCGGTCTTCCGCGCGGCCGTGGACGAGTGCCTGGGCCTGCTGCCCGGCCGCTCCGCCGAGCGGCTGCAGGCCCTGTGGGCGGACGCGGCACCGGCCCTCCCGGGCGAGGCCGGTGAGACCGGTGTGTCCCCGGGTGGGGCGGCGGGGGAGGAGACGAACGGGGCGGCGGGAGAGGAGGCCGGGAAGGCCGGCCCCTCGCCGGCGCTGCCGGCCGTGTTCGTCATGGAGATCGCACTCGCCCGGCTCCTCATGACGCGGGGGGTGAGCCCTTCCCTGCTGATCGGCAACGGCGTCGGTGAGTACGCCGCGGCCTGTGTCGCGGGCGTCATGTCGCTGCGCGACGCCCTGGCCGTCGTGGCCAGGCGCGGAGAGCTCCTGGCCACCCTGCGCGACGGGGCGATGCTGACGGTTCCGGCCTCCGAGCGGGAGGTCGAGCCCTTCCTCGGGGAGGGGGTGTGCCTGTCGGCGGTCAACGGCCCGGCGTCCTGCGTGCTCGCCGGTCCCGCCGCCCACGTCGCCGAGGTCAGGGAACTCCTGGACCGGCGCGGGATCGCCTGCCGCCTCCTGCCGCTCAGCACCGCCGCGCACTCGGCCCTGGTCGACCCCGTGATCGACGAGTTCCGCGACTTCCTCGACGGCGTCCCGCTGCGCCGCCCCTCGCTGCGCCTCGTGTCCGGCGTGACGGGGACCGGCGACGCCGACTTCGCCGACCCCGGGTACTGGGTCACCCATCTGCGGGCGACGGTCCGCTTCGACGCCGGACTCGGCCACGTCCTGGCCGGCGGTCCGAAGATCCTTGTCGAGGTGGGACCTGGCACGACCCTGACCACGCTGGCCCGGGCACGAGCGGGTACGGACTCCGTCGTCGTCAACGTGACCCGCCATCCGGCGGAGGAGCGAACGGACGGGGAGGTCCTGCTCGGCGCGCTGGCCCGGCTGCGGGAGGCGGGCGTCGAGGTCGACCTGTCCTCCCCGCGGCCGGAGCGGCGGCTCAGGCCGCCCGCGCCGCCTCACCCCTTCGCGCCGGCCGCCGTTCACCCGCCGGACCGGCCGGCCGCCGTTCACCTGCCGGACCGGCCGACCGGAGTCAACCCGCCGGACCTGCCGGCCGTCGCTCACTCTCCGGACCGGCCGCGCGTCACCGATCCCGCCGTCACCGGGCGGGAACGTTCGTCCGCCGGTCTCTACGGGATCACCTGGAAACGGGCCGTGGAGGTGTCCCCGGCCGATCCCGGCCCCGCCGTGCGGGAACACCGCTGGATCCTGCTCTCCGACTCGTCACCCCTCGCCGAGGCGGTCGCCGCGAGGCTGGAGGAGTACGGGGCCACGACCGTCGTCGTCACCCCGGGGCGCGCGTTCCACCACGCGGCCCGGGACCGGATCACGATCGACCCCCGGTGCGGGGAGGACTACGAGCAGCTCCTGAAGACGGTGGAGGGTGACGCGGAGGGGCCGTCGCGTATCGTCTGCCTCTGGGGAGCGTCACTGCCCGCACAGGTCTGCCCGCCGCTGGGCCATGTCGCCGGCCTGGCCCGTGCCCTGAGCGGCCGGCCGGAGACCGATCTCTGCCTCGTCACCCGGGGAGCCCTGGAGATCACCGGAGGCGAGCGGCTCGACCCGCGGGCGGCCCTCACGGTCGGAGCCGCCGGGCCGCTCCGCCGCGAGCTGACCGGCACACGTGTCCGGCTCGTGGACCTGGACCCCGGCGACAACGAAGACCACGGGATACGGGCCGCGGAGCTCCTGGCCGAGCTCTGCCGCCCGCCGCACGAGGATCCGGTCGGCCTGAGGGCGGGGCACCGCTGGCTGCGCGGGTTCGAGCCGCTGGACGTGGCGCCCGGCACGTACGGGAGTCCCTCGGTGCGCCGGGGCGGGACCTATGTGATCACCGGAGGGACGGGCGGGATCGGGCTGCGGCTGGCCGGACACCTCGCGGCCGTCCACTCGGCGCGGCTCGTCCTGATCGGGCGCGAGGCGTCCGGGACGTTCCCGTCGTACGGACCCGGCCCCGGCCCCGCCTCCGGCTCCGGTGGCGGGGAGGGTGCGGCGCTGAGGGCCCTTCTCGCGGAGCGGGGGGACGACGTGCTGGTGCGCGGTGCCGATGTCGCCGACGCCCGGCGCCTCAGGGAGGTCCTCGAAGAGGCGCGGGCGCGGTTCGGCGAGATCCACGGGGTGATCCACGCCGCGGGCGTGCCGGGGGAGGGCATGGCGGAGTTCCTGACCGAGGACGGCATCGCCGCCGCCCTGCGGGCCAAGACCGAGGGGACCGCCACCCTGGTCTCGGTCCTGCGGGAGGTGGGCGCGCTTCCCGATTTCGTGGTGCTGTTCTCCTCGCTGGCGTCGTTCTCCGGGGCGCCCGGCCGCACCTGTCACGGGGCCGCCGACGCCTTCCTCGACACGTTCGCCCTCGGCGCGCGGCGCGACGGCGGAGGCGTACCGGTGCTGTCGATCAACTGGGACCGGTGGAACGGCGTGGGAACGGCCCGTGACGCGGAACGCCGTCACCGTGAGCTCACCGGGGAGGGCCTCACCGGAGGGCTGAGCCCCGAGGAGGGGCCGGCGGTCTTCGACAGGTGCCTGGCCGTCCTTTCGCTGGGTCAGGTCGTCGTCTCCTCCCGCCCTCCGGGGGACACGGACCCCGCCCGGCGGGCCCCGGCGCCGGACGCCCGGTCACGGCCCCTGCGCACGCGTCACCTCGCCGCGACCTCTGCGGCGGGCGGGGAGTCTCGCGCGCACGGAGACGCGACCCCCCGGGCCGGGGGCGAGGGAGAACCGGAGGCGGCCGGCCCGTACGCGGCCCCCGGAAGGAACGACCTCCCGTGACCGAGACGATCCCGGCCGACTCCCGCATGTGGCTGCACGGGGAGTGCTCGCTCGCCGAGCCCCGCGCGCGCCTCGTCTGCTTCCCCCACGCCGGGGGTGCCCCGATGTCCTACCACGGGTGGCAGGACCGGTTGCCCGCCGACGTCGAGCTCTCCGCCGTGTGCTATCCCGGCAGGCAGAACCGCGTCAACGAGCGGCCGATCGACCGGATGGAAACCCTCGTCGACCACGTCTGCCGGGCACTGGTCACCCTGGCGGACCGGCCGCTCGCCCTGTTCGGGCACGGCATGGGCGCCGTGGTCGCGTACGAGGTCGCGGTCAGGCTCGCCGGACGATACCGGATCTCCCCGGCGGCGCTGCTGGTGTCCGCGCACGCGGCGCCGCACCTGTGCGCGGACGACGCGAGGAGGATCCCCATCGGCGACCGCCAGCTCGCCGAGCAGGCCGCCGCCGCTAATCCGACGCTCCTGCGCTTCCCGGAGCTGATGGACCTGGCGATGATCGCGCTGCGGGCCGACCACGATCTCCTGCACGCCTACCGGCCCGCGTTCACCCCGCCGGTCACCGCTCCGATCATCGGCTACCTGGGGACGGACGATCCGCGCGTGAGCCACGGGGAGATGCGTGCCTGGAGCCGCGTCGCGGGCTCCGGGTTCGAGCTGCGGACCTTCCCCGGGAGCCCCTTCTGTCCGATGGACGCGGAGGGGGCACTCGTCGCCGACATCGCGGAGCGCCTCGCCGGCGTCGGGGACATCGACCAGGCGTTCCGCGAGGGCTCACCCGCTTCTTCAGGGCACGTGTGAGGTTCCCGGCGCACATGGAAGAGATGTCACGATCGTGATCGGCGACAGCCCGGCAGCGGGCGGCGGGACCGGAGGCGGGTCCCCCGATGCCGGTCATCCGGGTGTGCCGCCGGAACGGGCTCCTTGATCGAGGAGGGCGTCGATCATCTGCTGGAGCTGCGTACGCCCGGTGGGGCCGAGGGCGCGGCCGAGGGCGTCGGCGAGTTCGTCGACCGTCCACAGGCCGTCCTTGTGGACGTGCGCACCGGGCGACCATCCGTGGTTGACCGTGACCGATCCGCCTCGGATGGAGAGCACCTGACCGGTGAGCGGACACGCCGCGGTGGCCAGGTAGGCGGCGACGGGCGCGTTGGTGGAGGGGTGCAGCGGGTCGAACCGTCCTGCCGGCGGCTCCTCGCGCATGCCGGGGACCTGGAGGGTGAGCCGGGTGCGCGCCATGGAGGGCGAGACGCAGTTGACCCGCACGCCGTACCGGCCGAGTTCGAGAGCTCCGACGATGGTCATGGCCGCGACTCCGGCGTTACCGGCGGCGTAGGAGGCCTGCGTGGGCAGCGGGTTGAGCAGGCCCGAGCCCGAGGAGGTGTTGACGACGGCACGGTCGACGCGGTCGCCGGCCTCGAACCGTTCGCGCCAGTGACGGGCCGCCCAGCGAGTGACCGCGAACGTGCCTTTCAGCTTCACGGCGATGACGTCGTCGAACTCCTCCTCGGTCAGGTCGGCCATTCCGCGGTTCCGTTCGACGGTCGCGTTGTTGACGACGACGTGGAGGTCACCGAAGGTCCGTAGGGCCGTGTTCACCATGCGCCGGGCGCCGTGCCAGTCGGCGACGCTGTCGGTGTTGGCGACCGCCTGCCCGCCGCGGGCGATGATCTCCTCGACCACCGCTGCCGCCACGTCGGCGTCGCCACCCGTGCCGTCGACGGCGACGCCGGGGTCGTTGACGACGACCCTGGCACCCTCGGACGCGAAGAACAACGCCTCTTCTCGCCCGATGCCGCGCCCGCCTCCTGTGATGAGGACGACGCGTCCGTCCAGACTCCCCACGTGCACCACTCCCTCTCAATCAATACACTTGATGCATTAATACATTGCATGAAGCAATGCATGGAATGCAATAGGCTGAGGTCATGACGGAGAGTCCGGGGTTGCGGGAGCGCAAGAAGCGGCGCACACGGCAGGCGCTGATCGAGGCGGCGGTCCGCCTGTTCGAGCGGAAGGGGTTCGAACACGTCACGGTGGCCGAGATCGCCGAGGCCGCGGAGGTGTCCACCCGTACGTTCTTCCTTCACTTCCAGACGAAGGAGGACGTGCTCTTCGCCAACGCCGACGTGCGGATCGATCTGGCACTGCAGGCGGTCGCCGAGCGCGGCGCCGAGGAGCGATTTCCCGGCGTTCTCGCGCGGGCGATGGAACAGATGATCGCCAATAGCTGGGACAGCGATCTGACCAGCGGGCTCGCGGCGCTCCGGGTCCGCCTGGCCGAGTCGGCGCCGGTGTTGCAGGCGCGGTTGTTGCAGGGGTATGTCACCGCGCAGACCGAGCTGGCCCGGGCGCTGCACCAGGCGTATCCGGACGAGCTGGACCCGGTTGCCGCCGCTGCCCTGGTGGGCGCGATGGTCGGCGCGGTGAGCGCGGCGACACTGGCCAGCCTTCGGCGCGGCGACTCGCCCGAAGGGGTGCGGAACGCGATGCGGCAGGCCGTGGACCTGGTCGTGTGCTGCCACCACCGGGCGAACTGAGGCTCCGTCGCCCGGCCCTCTCTTCGCGTTCGCCGGTCGCCCCGAAGCACGTCGCCCTGGGTCGCCCTGGAAACTGTCGGTGCCCGTTGTCAGAGTCGGCAGGGTCAGCGGCAACGTTCCACCCTCGTCCCCCGGAGGTGCGCGATGGCACGGCGACGGACACCCGCCAAGGCGGTACGACGGCGGGCGTCCGGCGGGCGAAGACCGCGCCGGCGCCAGGGTGACGGCGACCGGTTCCTGTGGGCGGTCGCGGCCGCGGCCTTCTTCGTGGCCGCCGTGTGGCTCGTCGACGTCGTCGTCGCCAACTGGCCGCTGGTGATCGGCGGCACGATCGTGCTGATCGCGGGTCTGGCGGGGGCGCTCGTGCTCCGCCATCGGGTGATCGAGGCCCGGGAGCGGGAATGGCTGGAGGACAACGCGCGCCTCGAACGCGTCGACCGCATGACCGGTGACCGGTTCGAAGCCCTCGTCGAGGCCCTGCTGCGGCGCGAGGGCTTCCGCGGGGTGCGCAGGATCGGCGGCAGCGGTGACGGCGGCGTCGACGTCGTCGCGACCGCGCCCGGCGGCGAACACTTCGTCATCCAGTGCAAGCGCTGGGGCACCTCGGTGGGCTCACCCCAGATCCGCGACCTTCTCGGCGCGCTCCACGCCTATCCCGGCCACCGCGGCGTGCTCGTCACCTCGTCGACCTTCACGGCTCCGGCCAGGGAGTGCGCGGCGGGCACCGGCCTGACGCTGATCGACCGCGCGCTGCTCGCCGCCTGGTTCACCGGGTCCTTCACCCTCGCTCCGCGGGCACGCCGCGGGGCCGGCCGGCGACTCCTGCCGGGACGCCGTCCCGCGACGCCCTGTCCGGACGGCGATACGGGCCTGGAGGGAGCGCTCGGCGACGAACCGGCCTGACGACCGGGCCGTCCGCCGGTGCGCACCGGTGCATGCCGGGGCATGCCGGGGCACTGCGGGGCCGGGGGCGCCGGGAGGCGGCGACCGGCGAGTCTCCCGGCTAGCCGGTGTCGGATCCCGGGTCCGTCCGGCCGGGGCGGCTCACGATCCCGCGGTGTCGAGGGCCTTTTCGAAGACGGCGTGGGCCTCCGGGGTGAACAGGACGAAACGCAGGTCCGTCACCTGTGTCGCAGTGGCCCGTACGGTGCCGACGGCGGTGAGGGCGGCGTGGTCCATCGGCCAGCCGTAGACTCCCGCCGACACGGCGGGAAAGGCGACGCTGGTGGCGCCGAGTTCGTCGGCGACGCGGAGGGACTCGCGGTAGCAGGAGGCCAGCAGGTGCGTGCGGTCCTCGGTGAGGGAGTGGACGGGGCCGACGGTGTGGATGACCCAGCGGGCCGGGAGGTCTCCCGCGGTGGTGGCCACGGCCTGCCCGGTGGGGAGTCCCTTGCCGTACCGGGAGGCGCGCAGGTCCCGGCATTCGGCGAGGACGGCGGGGCCGCCGCGCCGGTGGATGGCCCCGTCGACCCCGCCGCCGCCCAGGAGCGAGGAGTTGGCGGCGTTGACGACGGCGTCGACGTACTGCGTGGTGATGTCCCCCTGGACCAGCGTGATCCTCATGAGCCATGGCCTTCCTCGGCGGTTCGTCTTCTCGTATCGGGTCCTTCCCCGGTTTCCCGTTTTTCCGCCGCGGCCGGTCACCCCGGCGGTCCCCGGCCACCGGGGGATCACGGCTCCAGCAGCTCGACCGTGCCGCGCTCGCCGTCGACCCTGATCCGGTCGCCGTCGCGCAGGCGCATGGTCGCGTTGCCGGTACCGACCACGGCCGGGATGCCGAGCTCGCGGGCGACGATCGAGGCGTGTGACAGGGGGGCGCCCATGTCGGTCACCACGGCGGCGGCGCGGGGGAACATCGGCGTCCAGCCGATGTTGGTCAGCGTCGTCACGAGGATCTCGCCGGGGGCGAGCCTGTCGCCGTCCTCGGGACCTGCGATGACGCGGACCACGCCCTCGACGACGCCCGGCGCTCCGGGGAAGCCGGTCACGGTGTCGCTCACCGGGGCGCCGCCGCCCCTGGCGTCGAAGATGTCCCCGCGCCGGCCGGGATCGGCGGCCCAGCGCTCCGGGTCGAACCGGCCGACGATCAGCGTGGGATAGGCGGGCAGGGCCGCGTACCGCTCGTACGTCGCCCGCCGGACCGCCACCTTCTCCGCCGGTGCGTCGTCGCCGCGCAGGACGGCGAGGATCTCCTGGATCGACAGGAAGAACAGGTCGTCACCGTGGCCGGTGAGCTCCCCGGCCCGCAGGACGAAGGAGCGCAACGCCCAGAAGGCGCGAATCACCTCCGAGCGGGCCGACTCCCGGTCACGGACGATCGCGTTCCACCGCGCCACCCGCAGGCGCGTTCTGGCCGCCTTGCGGGGGTAACGCTCCCCGAAGCGCCTCCAGGCCGCCTCACGCGCCTCCCGCTGGCGGTCGAGCAGCGCACCGGTGTGCCCGCTGCTCTCGGAAACGGCCGCGAGCTGCGCGTCGATCCACCGCGGGTCCTCGCCGGGCCGTGGGATGGAGACCTCGAACTCGTGCGCGCCCCGGTGCCCGTAGAGGCGGGCGAACGTCTCCCTGTCGATCTCCTTCGCGGCGAGCTTCTCCAGGCCGACGATCGTCCCGAGGCTGGCGAGTTCCCCGTCGGCGTTGGCGCCGGTGAGTATGGCCTCGGCGTCTGTCTCGCCCACCATCTCGCGCAGCCTGGCGCGGGTCATGACCAGGGTGTTGCCGCCCTGCCGCCCGGCGGCCTCCAGGGTCTGGCAGGCCTCGACGAAGTACGGAAGCAGCTCGGCCTCCCACAATCCGGCCAGCTCGCCCGTGGTCGCGGTGGCGGCGATCCGCCCGCGCAGTTCCTCGCATCGCCGCCGCGCCGTGGCGAGGAAACCGGGCATCCTCGCGGCGTTGGCCGCGATCCGCCTGCGCAGGGTGAAGGCGAGCGGCAGCACGCTTCTGATGATCTGCCAGCGTGAGGCGGGAAGCAGCGGCACGTCCAGGCCACGCGGCAGCCTGCCGAAGACCTGCTCGACCGCGCCGAGCCGCCTGCGCATGCCCAGGGCGCGCGCCACCGAGAACACGACGCTCAGGTTCATGTAGAAGCGGCCGCCGATGTTGCCGACCATGTTGAAGCCCGGCAGCGCCGACGTCGACATCGCCTCCCCGATGAAGATCTGGACGAGTGACCACGTGGACGGCGTCATCACGTCGGGGATGGCCTCGCCGAGGTTGGCGCCGGTCCACAGGTAGTCGCCGGTCAGGCTGTCGTTCCACTCCTCGACCTGCTGCCTGAGCCGGGTGATCGGGCGGGCCTGCACGATGAGGAACGTCCCCTCGCGCCTGACCCACTCCACGTCCATGGGCGTCCCGTACAGTTCCTCGATCTCCGTCGCGAGCCGCGCGAGCCGGGTGACCTGGGCCGGGTCGAGCACGGGCCGGTGGCGCAGGTCCTCGGGCACGGGTTCCTCACGCGTGCCGCCGGGGGTGCGCACCGTCATGACGGTCTTGTCGCCGACGTGTTCCTCGACGATGTCGCCGATGCCGCTGTTCCCGTCGTGCTCGTTGTTCTCGCCTTTTCCACCGCGGGTTCTGGCGACGATGACGGTGTCGGGCGTCACCTGCCCGCCGACGACGGCCTCGCCCAGGCCCCACGAGGCGTTGATCACGATCTGGTCGCGCGCGCCGGTGACCGGGTTCGCGGTGAACAGGACGCCCGCGGCGTCGGCGGCCACCAGTTCCTGGACCACCACGGCCAGCGTCACGTCGTCCTGCGGCACGCCGTTCGCGGCCCGGTAGGCGATGGCGCGCGCGGTCCACAGCGAGGCCCAGCAGCGCCGGACCGCGTCCAGCAGGCCGTCGCCCCGGATGTTGAGGTAGGTGTCCTGCTGCCCGGCGAACGACATGTCGGGGAGGTCCTCCGCGGTGGCGGACGAGCGTACGGCGACCGGCACGTCCTCGCCGAGCCTCGCGTGGGCCGCGCGGATCTCGGCGGCGGTCTCCGCCGGTATCTCCCGTTCCGAGAACAGCGCCGCGATCCGCGGCGACGCCTGCTCCGGAGGCATGCCGGAGACGGCCTCCATGATCTGGTCGTTCAGGCCGTCGCGCGAGACGAAGTCGCGGTAGGCGTCCGTGGTGACGTGGAAACCGCCGGGAACCGGCAGGCCCGCGCGGGCCAGCCGGGCCAGCGAGGCTCCCTTGCCGCCCGCCAGCGCGAGGTCGGCCGCTTCGTCGTCCAGGGGGAGGGTCTTCACCGCGTGTTCTCCTCGAACTTCTCTGGCTTCTCGAACTTCCCGGGCTCCCCGAACTTCCGCGACTCCCCGAACTTCCCGGACTCCCTGTTCTCCTCGGACTCCCCGTTCTCCTCGAGGCCCAGGGAGACGCGCAGTTTTCGCTGCGCGGCCTCCACGGTGGCGTCGACGTACTCCAGGGTGGCCCGCGTCACCACCCGGGTGACGCCGGCGGGGAGGGGGCCCGCGGCCTCCGTCGCGCTGCCGCCGGCGTCGGCGATCAGCTCCGCTAGTCGCTCGTCGGACGGCCTGTACCCGCCCGGCATCATCGGCGAGACGAGCAGGAACCCGTACAGGACGGAGACGAGCATGGTCACGTGTTCGGCGGGCGACAGGTCGCTTCGCAGCGCGCCGTGTTCCCGCAGCGTGCCGAGGTAGGCCTGGAAGTCGCCGCCCAGCTCGGCGCCGGCCGCGCCGTCCCGCTTCTGGCGCGTGAGCCTGCCCAGCACCTCCGAGTCGCCCAGGATGCTCGCCCGCATCAGGGGCCTGCCGAGAACCTCCGAGGCGAGCGACCTGAGCAGGTCGCGGAGGGTGGCCGGGCCGTCCCCGAGCCGCCGCCGCACCTCGGTGATCATCTCGACCCGCTCACGGCGCACCAGCGCGGCGAACAACTCCTCGCGCGTCTTCCAGTGCAGGTAGATCGTGCCCTTGGCGACCCCGGTCCGCCGGGCGATGTCCTCGACGGTGGTCTTGTCGTACCCCCAGCGCAGGACGAGGTCGGCGGCGGTGTCCAGGATGCGGTGCGCCCGTGCGAGCCGGTGCGAGGCGTCCTGCGGGGGTCGGCCCGCCTTCCTGCCCTCCGGCTTCATGGTCCCCTACCATTTCCCGTAAATTTGACCAAATATCCTCATCTGGTCATTTAATTAATACCATACCGCCGGGGAGATGGCGGTACGGGGACGGGGTGCGGGGCGGGGGCGCGGAAGCGGTGCCCGGGGGTGCGGCCGGGGGCGTGCCGGTGAGCGGTGGCCGCGGGTATGCCCGGGGGCGCGGAGGCGGTGCCGGTGAGCGGTGCCCGGGGTACTTCCAGAGTGCGCTGAGGCGTGAAGGGTCACGTCCGGGGGCGGTGCGCGGGCAGGTCGAACCAGACGCCGGTCCCGATCTGCCCGGTGCCGCACAGCCGCGTCCAGCGCGCCCCGCAGCGGCCCGCGGTGAACTCGTCGACGATCCGCAGGCCCCGCCCGCCGAGCTCCAGATCGTCCACGCGGCAGGGGGCGGTGAACGGGCGGCGCAGCAGGCGTTCGATCAGCGGGACCCCGCCACCGGCGTCGGCCACCTCGGCCCTGATCGGCAGATCGCCGTCGTGCAGGACGCGAAGCTCGTACGGTCCCGGGGCGTAGCTGCTGGCGTTGGTGGCCAGCTCGGTGACCACGACCTCCAGCTCGGCCACCTCGTGGGCGGCGAAAGGCGGCCGGGACAGCAGGTCGTGGAGCAGCTTGCGGGCGCGGCGGGCGGCGCCGCCCTGCGGAAGGCACCAGGCGGTCATCCGGAAGCGGCCCTGGATCATGCCGTGCACGCCGAAGTCCAGAGCCTGAGCGCGCTCGGTGAGCATCGTCGCTCCTATCGCGTAAGGGCACCAGGGGCACGGTCCGCCGGGGGTGTCCGGCCGCTCGCTGGTCTGAATTACCCATGGTGCGGGACAAGACCGATATACGGAGAGTCGCAGGGCCAATACTTTCCGCAGATCGGTTCGGCGATAAGCGGGGCCGATCACCTTGCATGATCGGTCGTACCGATACGGCTCCGGCGGTGCCGGGTCGCCGGTTACCTTGGCGTCAGGGAACCCGTCAAGGCAAACCGTCAGGGGAATTCGGCCGGGAAGGTCGGCATGAACGTCAGCAGTGGGAACGCGCAGGAAATCGACCCCGCGCTCTGGGAACGCCCGCAGATGCGCCAGGCTCTGGCCGCCCGCGACATGGCCACCGTGTACCGGTTACTCCAGCGGATCGGGGTCTCCCAGCGTCACATCGCCGCCCTCACGGCCCAGTCCCAGTCGGAGATCTCCGAGATCCTCAAGGGCCGCCAGGTGATGGCGTACGAGGTGCTCGGCCGGATCGCCGACGGTCTGGGAATCCCGCGCGGCTACATGGGACTGGCCTACGACGCCTCCTCCACGGCGCTGGCCGGGACGGCGGCGGCCGACCACCGCGACGACCCCGGCGAGGACGAGCAGGTGCGCCGCCTCCTCGCGCACGCCGCGCAGGTGACCATCGGCGCGACGGTCGGGGACGCCGAGGAGTGGGCCGAGCCGCTGACGCCCACGGAGACCCCCGTCCCGTACCGCATCGGCATGGCCGACGTCGAGCAGATCGAGGCGGTGACCCGCACGCTGCGCGCCCTGGACTACCGGCACGGGGGCGGTGTCTGCCGCGACGCGGTGGTGGCGCAGCTGACCTGGTCGCAGCGGCTGCTGCGGGCCACGTGCCCGGAGTCGGTCACCCTGCGGCTGCACCAGGCGCTGGCCGACCAGCACAACCTCGCGGGCTGGACCTCCTTCGACGTCGGCCTGTACGGGGCGGCGAGAAGTCACCTGGCCCGCGCGCTGGAACAGGCCAAGTACGCGAGGAACCCCTCGCTCGCGGCCAACGTCCTGTATCGGATGGGGCGCGTCCACCTGCACTGCGACCGCATCCTGGACGCGCTGCGGTTCTTCCAGCTCGGGCAGATCTGCGCGCAGGACGCCAGCTGCGAGCGGACCGTGGCGATGCTCTTCGCCAACGAGGCGTGGGCCTACGCGCTGCTGGGCGACAGCGACCTCGCCCTCAAGTCGATCAACAGGGCGAGCGACGAACTGGCCCGCGCCCGCGACCGCGAGTCACCCGCCTGGGTGAGCTTCTTCGGCACCGCCGACCTCGACGCCACGAGCGGCATGGTCCACGCCGACCTCGCCGTGACCCACCTCGACAGTCACCTCGGCATCGCCGAGCGGTTCCTCACCGACGCGCTCGGGCAGCGCGATCCGAGCATGGCCAGGAGCAGGGCCTTCGAGCTGACGGCCCTCGCGACGGTGCAGCTCAGAACCGGTGACATGACCTCGGGGCTCGCCAACGGCGACGAGGCCGTCACCCTGGCGACCGAGATCCGTTCGGCGAGGATCATCGACCGCCTCGCGCCGCTGCAGGCCGTCGCCATGATGCGGGCGCACAGCGGCGACGCGCAGGACCTCGCCCGGCGGATCTCGGCGGTGCGCGCCGCATGACGATGACCACCGACCACGCCGGCGGGCTCACCCGCGACCGGCTCCACTCGCTGCTGGCGTCGGTCTGCGCCCGGGCGGGGCTCGTACCCGGTGACGCCGAGCTGATCAAGTTCACCAACAACGCCGTCTTCCGCCTGCGGCGGGCGTCCGTCGTGGTGCGGGTCGCCGGCTCCTCGGCCGCCCGCTCCCGCGTGCCGACGGTGGTGCGGGTCGCCCGCTGGCTGGCCGACCACGACTTCCCCGCGGTGCGGCTGCTGCCCGGCTGCGAGCAGCCGCTCCAGGTGGAGGGCCACCTGGTCACCCTGTGGGAGAACACCCCCGAGGTGGGGCCGCGCCCCGGTGGCGGTGACCTGGCCGCCGTGCTCAGGCGGCTGCACACGCTCGCGGACCCGCCGGTGGACCTGCCGGAGTGGGCCCCGATGGCCGAGGTCCGCCAGCGGCTCGACGAGCCGGAGGACCTGCCCCCTGGCGACCACGCCTTCCTGCTCGACGAGTGCGACGAGATCGAGGAGCGGCTCGCCGCACTCGACTACGTGCTCCCCGCCGGGGTCATCCACGGCGACGTGTTCATGGGCAACGTCATCGCCGGTCCCGCCGGGCCGGTGCTGTGCGACTTCGACAGCACGGCGATCGGCCCGCGCGAGTGGGACCTGGCCCCCGTCGCGGTCGGACGCCTGCGGATGGACTATCCCTGGGACGAGCACACGCCGCTCGCCGAGGGCTACGGCTTCGACGTCACCCGCTGGCCGGGCTTCCCGGTGCTGCGCCGCCTCCGCGAGCTGAAGCTGGTCACCAGCGTCGTGCCCGTCCTGCGCAGCAACCCGGGCATCCGGCCGCAGTGGGAACACCGCATGCGCAGTTTCAGGTCCCGCGACCAGACGGTCAGGTGGCAGCCGTACCGGTGACCGGTGAACGGGCCCGGCGGAAACCGCGCACGGCCCCGGGGACACCGGGGCCGTGCGCCGGCCGGAGGATTCCGGGACGTGGTCCTGGGGGACGGGCAAGTGGGGGCAGGTTGTCGGGAAGCGACACCCGGTCAACGTTCGGGGTGGTCCTCACGGGGGACATAGGGGCTGAACTCCCGACCGTCGCTCGGAGGACATCGCATGCTCAGGATCGGCAAGCTCACCTCTTCTGACCGCCCTCGATGGGAAACCCTGTTCCGCGGCTACAACGACTTCTACGAGCGCACGCTCACGCCCCAACTGTACGACCGTGCCTGGGACGAGTTCCGGGAGGACGTACGGATGCACGCCCTCGGCGCGAAGCTCGACGGCGAGCTGGTCGGCATCGCGCACTTCCTCATCCACTCCAGCACCACGGCGCTGGACGTGTGCTACCTGCAGGACCTGTTCACCGCGCCGCACGCCCGGGGCAGGGGGGCGGGGCGGGCACTGATCGATGAAGTGACCGAGTGGGCACGCGCCCGCGACTGCAGCAGGGTCTACTGGTCCACCCAGGAGACGAACACCGCCGCCCGGCGGCTCTACGACAAGGTCGGCGTGAACAGGGGGTTCATCCTCTACCAGATCGACCTCTAGCCATCGGGCGGGACAGCCGGGGATCGCTCCCCGGCCGGCGTCCCCGGTGATCCGGCCGGGGAACGGTCCCGACGTCACGGGTTCCGTGACGCCCCCGATGTCTTCGCCGCCCTCGGCGAGCGGACGAAGCCCGGGGCGCCGACGCGATCGGTCTCAGTGATCACGTGCTGCGCCCGCCCGGAACGTCAGCTACGGCCGACGGGGGTGGTACCGAACATCAGGGTGCGGCGCCGCACGTCGTAGAAGACGGTCCCGGCGCCGGACAACAGTTCCTGGAGGTTGTCGGCGTCATCGGGATCCAGCGTCAGCACCTCTTCCCAGGCCCCCTGGTCCAGGACGAGTTGCAAGGTGTAGCTGCCGGGTCGGCCCGGCTCGCCGGCGATCCAGCTGAACTGGTAGTGGCTGAGCTGGCGGACGACGATGCTGTCATCGGTGACGGGCTGGCTGGGTTTGGGAGCCATCGGGTTCTCCTGGGAGCGTCGTGCGCTGGACGGCTGTAGGGCGCCATGGCCCGAGGCCATCGCCGATCGGATGGAGCCCGCGTGGCCGGACTCCCCACCTGGAAGATGCCCGATCGCTCTGGTGTCACTCCGTACGGTGACGCCGCTCTCCTTCAAGATCTTCCTGGTGCGCTTTGCCGATTCCGTACGGTCGGGCGGTGCCGGCCGTGGGATCCGCGGCCGGCCGCGAACGGGGACGCCGGCGAAGATCCCTGTGAAAACGATTTGCGGCCCGTCACCCCGGCCAGCATTCTGGACGTCATGCCGATCAGAGACGCGACGTCCGCCGACTGGCCGCTGATCTGGCCTTTCCTGCGTCAGATCGTGGCCGCGGGTGAGACCTTCACCTGGGATCGCGACGTCAGCGAGGAGCGGGCCCGGGCGATGTGGCTTCTCGAGCATCCGGGACGCACGGTCGTCGCCGTCGACGCCGGTGGGACCGTCCTGGGCACGGCCAAGATGAACCCCAACCACATGGGGCCCGCCTCGCACATCTCCAGTGCGAGCTTCATGGTCCACCCCGATCACGCCGGACGCGGCGTCGGGCGGGCCCTGGGCGAGCACGTCCTCGACTGGGCGCGTGCCGAGGGCTACCGGGCGATGCAGTTCAACGCCGTCGTGGAGACCAACACCCGGGCGGTGGGACTGTGGCGCTCACTCGGCTTCGAGGTGCTGGCGACCCTGCCGGAGGGCTTCGACCACCCGGTCAAGGGCTACGTCGGGCTGCACATCATGTACAGGCCCCTCTGATCGTTCGCGGCAGGTCAGCCGCCCTCCACGCCCGAGGTGCCCTCGGGCGCGGCGGTCGCACCGCGCCGACGGCCACCCGGGACGACGCCGAGGCGCGGTGCCTCGACGTCCTCGATCGTCTCGGGGCGCCTGCCCGCTCCGGGAGGGAGCGGCCGCTCGGCCGCCAGCTGGGCGAGGGCGAACAGCAGCAGCTCGCCGCTGGACCAGTCGGCGCGTTCGCCGCGGCCCAGCTCCACGAAGCGCCGCATGACCTCGTCGGGGGTGAGGCCCAGCGCGATGGCGACGCGTTTGGCGGCCTGCAGCAGCTCGTGGTCCCTGGCTCCCATTCAGGCACCCCCGAGAGGGCCGCCCGGGGGCGGCGGGATCGGGAGCGGTGGGGCCGCCGGGGCCCGGTCGTGCGGTGACCCGCGCATCTCGCTGTCTCCTCGGCTTCGCGTTCGGGGCTGACGACATGTTCTCCGACGGCACGCCGGGCGGCCCGGTCCCGGCGGCCGGCCTCGCGGTCCTCCGGCCGGCGACGACGGAGAGACGCGGGCTCGCGATCGTATCTCCCCTCGCGGATCAGGACACCCGGGACGCGGGAGCCGTCCACGTGTCGCAGGCGGCGGGGGAGACCGCCCGGAGGCCGCGTTCGAACCAGCGGAGCCGGTTGGCGCCGGTGCCGTGGGTGCGGTG
This sequence comes from Streptosporangium sp. OZ121, assembly GCF_051918885.1. NCBI lineage: Bacteria > Bacillati > Actinomycetota > Actinomycetes > Streptosporangiales > Streptosporangiaceae > Streptosporangium > Streptosporangium sp. OZ121. Next base: position 74,896 of record NZ_JBPXMC010000024.1, on the reverse strand, counting down.
GCCGCCCTCGTCGCCGCCGGCGCGAAGCGCGCCGGACAGCGCCTCCCAGTCCTGTCCGGTACGGGGCAGCGAGGCTCGTACGCTGCCCAGGAACACGCCCGCCAGGCAGTCGGCCTGGAGCTCGTAGCGGCGGCCGAGTTCGGCCCGGTGGGCGCGGTCGGAGCGGGCGCGGGCCTCGTAGCCGGCCCTGACGCCGGTGAGGCTCTGCAGGTGGTGGCCGTACTCGTGGGCCGCCACCTTCAGGGGATACAGGTCGGTCCGGCCCTCGATCCAGTGGCCGGTGAGCGGGAAGACCATCGTGGCCCGTTCGGTGCAGTAGAAGGCGTCCGCGTTGGCGGGCCAGCGGACCCCGCACACGCGCCGCGTCGGCTCCTCGTAGAAGCGGACCGCGGGCTTGCGGAACCTCAGCCCGGCGCGGGCGAAGTGGGCGGACCACGATGTGTCCAGGCATCTCATGACCGCCGTCAGATACTCGCGCGGCAGCGGCACGCCCCTGTCGATGATCGGCGGTTCCTGGCAGGAGGTGGCCGCCAGCCTCCCGCTGCTCAGCAGCGGGTTCTTGGGCGAGGCGGCCCGCGCGACCCCGGACGGCAGCACGGTGAGGCACACGGTCACCAGGAGGGCCCATCGGGTGAGGGCGGCGGAGCGCCGGGAGGCGACGCCGGGCGGGAGGAGGCGCATGGCCGGACAGCATAGGACTCCCGGCGCGCCGGGCCGAGGCGGCGCCGGAAAACGGGAAGGCGGACGGGAAAGGCGGACTTGTAGGGTGTCCGGCATGTCCTCATCGCCGCGCCTGGAGAAGGTCACGCCGGACAACGTCGAGGCCGCCTGCCGGCTCCGGGTGCGCCCCGACCAGGAGGGACGGGTGGCTCCGGTCGCGTGGTCGCTGGCCGAGGCGTACGCGCAACCCGAGATCGCCTGGCCGCGGCTGGTCTACGACGGCGAGCGGCTCGTGGGCTTCGTGATGGCCTTCTTCGATGTCCGCTTCGATCCGGACGACCCGGACGACAGGCTCCGCTCGGGGCTCTGGCGGCTGAACATCGCCGCCGACCAGCAGGGCCGGGGATACGGCCGCTTCGCCGTGGAGTCGGTGTGCGCGGAGATCGCGAGGCGCGGGCAGTCGCGCGTGACGGTGACCTGGGTTCCGGGAGAGCACGGACCCGAGCGCTTCTACCTGCGGCTCGGGTTCCGCCTGACCGGGGAGAGGAGCGGCGAGGAGGTCGTCGGCGAGCTGGACCTGCCCGGGGCCTGAGAGCGCCCGGGACGTCCCCGGCGCCCTCAGGTCCATCGGTAATCGTGATCACCCCGGGCTTGGCTCGCAGGGGTCGCGACTTCCGGGAAGGGACGTTGTGATCACCCCCGGCTTCGATCGCAGGGGTCACGACCCCCGGGAACGGCGGCCGTGAGCACCCCTGCCCCGGATCGCAGGGCTCACGACCCCCGAGAGGGGTGGTCGGCGAGGCGGTCGAAGACCAGCCCGCTGGAGGCCTCGCCACGACCGGTCCGCTTGGTCGCGCCGAGCCAGAGGTGCACCCGGCCCCGCCGGTCGCGGGTGCGCCGGTAGGTCCGCGTCACCCGGATGCCCGCCCGGGGCACCTCCTCCTCGTGGACGTGCAGGCCGGGCGCCCCCAGCAACCAGGTGCGCGGCCGCACCGGGGCGGGCGGGTCCGGGTCGCCGTCGAAGGTGCGGGGCATCGCGGCCCGCCGCAGCTGGATCTCGCGGTTGTCGCCGGGGCGGTGCATCGGGATCATCGGGATCCAGTTCTCCGGCACCGAGGTCATCACCTCGTACCGGACGTGGGTGCCCTCGGCCGGCGGCGGTGGCGCGGGAGGGTGTCCGTGGCGGCGCTCGAAGTCGCGCAGCAGGAAGTCGCGCAGCTCGTGGCCCGCCTCCGCTCCCGGCATGCCGCCTCCGGCGGGGGAGGGGACGGTCTTCTCGACGGCCCACACGAGGTTGGCCATCTCGTCGCGGACGAACACGACCTCGTCCAGGGGCGCGCTCTCCTGGAGGTGGTCGGCCGTGTCGAGGACGGTGAGATCGTGGCCCGCCACACCCCCCGCGGCCCCCGCACCGCCGACCGCGGCACCTCCCGCCACACCTCCCGCGGCCCCCGCGCCGCCGATCGCGGCACCTCCCGCGGCCCCCGCGCCGCCGACAGCGCCGCCGGCCACGCTGGTCCGGAACAGTTTCCAGTCCTCGGAGAGGGCCGGTTCGACCCATGTGCGTTCGCCGAACACGTCGGTCACGACGAGGCCGCGCACGCTCGCCACGGTGCCGACCGGGACGGTGAACGGGACGACGAACCAGTCGTTCGCGTAGACCAGCCCGAACTCGACGAGCATCAGCGTGCCCAGGTCGGTGCTGTCGGGCCGGATGCCGCCGAAGTTCGTGTCGCCGTCCTCGAAGGCCCACCAGCGGGTGTTGGGCATGCCGTTGAACGACGCGGTGGTGGGCAGCGTGGTGAGCACGTGCCGGGTCGTCGCCGTCTCGTCGTCGCCCGGGTCGGGCGGGGTGGGGACGGCGTCGAGGGCGTGCCAGTCGATCCGGCCGTGGAAGTACTCCTCGGCGACCAGGCCGGCCGGGTCGTCACGGGTCCCGGCGTCGGCCTGGAAGCCGTACTCCATCCGTTCTGGCCGCCAGGCGGAGGCCTCCTCCGGACGGCTGATCAGGCGGTCGAACCAGGCCGCGAACCGCACGCCGAGCGCGTCGACCTCGGGCTCGGCGCCGGCGACCTCCTCGATGCCGGTCGAGGCCGGGGTCCCGGCCACGATCGACCGGTAGAGGGCGGCGCCGTCCATCAGCCGGGTCGCGGCGGCCCGGTGGGCGGACCAGACCTGGGGGTGGGCGCAGATCCCGGCGTCCCACGCGGGGTCGGGCCGGGGCGCGGGGTAGGCGGCCCGGTAGGCGCCGGCCGCGGCCGGGCATACCGTGGCGAGGAGTTTCAGCCAGTACCTGCCCATCAGCAGGCGCAGGTCGAGCGATGTCTCGGCGGGCAGGGGGAGCCGTTCCACCTCCGCCTGGGGCGGCAGGTCCGAGGCCGTCCTCTCGGCGCCGGGGGCGCGGAACGCCCGTACCGGCGTCGTGTCGACGCGGACCTTCGCCTGGATGGGGGAGCCGGCGTCCTCGCCGCGCAGCTCGCCGACCTGCCACTGGCGGGTCAGCATCCAGAGCGCGTCGCGCACCTCCGCCCGCAGCGCGCGGTCGAAGGCGCGGGTGCGGGGCCGTCCCTCCAGCCGGTTCCAGAACGTCACGCCGGGTCTGCGGCGGGAGGCGATCACCGAGCCGAGCTGCGGGGTGATGTACTTCTCTGTCATGACGGGGCCCTCACGTCGGCGAGCACGTTGTTGAGTGCGAGGTCGGCGGCGATGGTGAGCTGCCTGACCTGACTGGCCATCAGGGTCGTCGGCAGGAAGGACGCGTAGGGCAGCTCAGCGATGTGGTGCGGTTCCAGCGCCCGCAGCTTGGCCAGGTCCACGGTGTCGCACACGGCGTCGACCAGGTCGTCCCACTGCCAGGCGCCCCGGGTCAGGGTCGGGGTGACGAGCAGCATCGCCTGCGGAGCCTCGGTGCCGGGCCGGTCGCTGTGGAAGGCGATGCCGCTCTCCGCGGTGGCCGAGGGGATCGTCTCGGTCCACTCGTCGAGCAGCAGGCCCCGCTGGGGCGCGCCCGGCACGAAGCCGGACGGCAGGTGGGCGGTGTAGAGCAGCCGGTCGGAGTCGACCACCTGGTCCGGCCGGACGTCGAGGCCGAGCCAGCCCTCGCCGGTGACCGGTGGCAGCTGCAGCGCGTCGAGTTCCGGTTCGGCGCCGCCGAACGCCCCGGCCAGCAGCTGCAGCCGCTCCCAGTCGTGCAGCCGTTCCCGGACCCGCGCGGCCGAGTGCAGCCAGGTGTCCACCGGGAAGTCCACGTCGAGGTGGGCGAACGGCGCCCCGGACCGGCTCGCGGCCAGCGCCGCCGAGACCTGGGCGGCGTGCTGGCCGTCCAGGGCGAACTCGGGGACGAGCCGGCACTCGTCGCCGAGCAGCGCTCCGGCCGCCTCCCGCAGAGCCGCCACCCGTTCGGCCGGTGAGTCGGTGCCGTCGTGCCGGTCGAACGCGGTCCCGGCCGCCGCCAGCCGCCGGTCGGTCTCGGCCAGCACGACGTCGAGCACCGCCCGGGTGTCGGCGAGCAGCCGGACCAGCCGGTCCTCGGCCGGCGCCAGGTCGGGTACGGCCAGATCGACCGGCGCGGCCGGGGGGATGGCCAGGATGTCGGCGCGCAGGCCACCCACCGTCGTCCGGGTGGTGGCCGCCACGGCCTGGTAGCGGTCCCTGGCCGCGCTCAGGTCGGCGACGGGGCCCGCCTGCAGGGCGGCCGCGAAGGCGGCCGGGGTGGCAGGCCGGGGCTGGATCGGCGCGGTGGAGACGGCCGCCTCGGCCCGGCCGAGGAACAGGAACCGCTCCTCGTCCGCCCCCTCCGCAGGCACCGCCAGGTAGCGCGCGAACTCCTCGGCGAACCGTTCCAGCCGGTCGCCGCAGCGCCCGGCGGTCTCGGCGCACGCGGCCAGCAGGTCGGCGTACGCCGGCCCGAGGGCCTCGTGGGCGAAGTCCCATCCGGCCTGGGGGAGCCCGAACAGGGCCGCGTGCGCGAGCGCGTCCACCGCGGACTCCACCAGGCCGTCCACGTCGGCGACCGGGCCGGGGGCGGCCAGGGCGTCGGCGGCCGCGGCCAGTTCCGAGCGCGCCACCCGCAACGCGGTGTCCACCGAGCCGACCCGGTGGCGGTCGACGAACGGCGCGGGCTCGTCGCCGGCGCGGGCGTCGGCGGTGAGCCGCAGATCGTTGCCGGTCAGCGGGCGCGACAGGGTCACCAGCCGGCGGGCCGCCCGCAGCAGGGGCAGCAGCTCGAACACGCTGATCCGGCCGGGTGCCGCCTCGTGGTGATCGACGGTGACGGGCCGGTCGGGGCGCGGGTCGAAGGTGGCCCGGACGAACCGGCGTACCCGGGCGTCCAGTTCCGACAGGGCCTCGACGCGCCCGATCGCCACCAGGTCGGCGGGTTGCAGGCCGAGCGAGGCGAGGGTGACCTCGCGGGTCGTCTCGGCTCCGCCGCCGGCCGAGTGGAAGGAGACCGTGCAGCCGACCTCCTCCAGCGGCGGCAGCACCCCGGCGAGCCAGGCGTTGATCGAGGGCTCGATCCGGGCGCGCGGAGTCGCGCCGGATCCCGGCGTCGTGGCGGACGGCAGGTGCAGCGCCACCCGGTGGGTGAGGGTCACGCCGCTCGACGGCGTACGCACGATGTCGGGCTCAGCGGGGCTCGCCCCCTTGGCGTAGGCGTCGTAGGTGCTCGCCACGCGGTCGTAGTTCCCCATCACGGCCTGGTAGACGCCCTCGGCCAGGGCGAGGTCGGCGACCGCGTCGTGGGTGTCGAGCAGCCGGTGCGCCTCGGCGTCGATCGCGGCCGCCTGGGCGGGGCTCGCCGCGGGCAGGCCCGCGACCCCGAACGGGTAGCCGCTCGCGGTGCGCAGCCGCTCCACCAGGGCGAGGCCGTCCAGCACGTTTCCGGCCTCGATCGCCTCGATCGGCACGCCGTCGTCGGTGCGGGTCGACGCCATCCGGTCGGCCCGCAGCGGGAACGCCTTGCGCAGTGGCTGGACGAAGGCGTCGACCTCGGCCAGGTCGTGCCGGTCGTGCAGGCCGCGTTCGAACCGGTGGCCGAGCAGGTCGCTCAGGCTCTGCCCCTCCCGGACCCCGTTGATCAGCGCCAGCGCGGCGCGCACCCGGGCGGAGGACAGGTCGACCGCGGGCCCCTCGCCCGGCGCCACGCCCGACAGGTAGCCGTTGCGCAGCACCGCGGCGGCGACCGCGTGGTTGAGCGAGGGGGTGTGCACGAAGCCCTGGTTGGCCGGGTCGAGCGCGAGCGGCCCGCCCCGGAAGTCGGCGGCGACGTCCTCGTCCTCCGGCTCGAAGTCGAGGCGCTCGGAGCGGCCGGGGCGCAGGTCCTCGACCAGGCCGTACGCGCCCAGGTGCAGGCCGGTGGGCCGCTGCTCGCGCATCCGGGTGAGCTGGAGGTCGGCCAGGCCGAGCAGCCACGCGTCGAGGCGGTAGGAGCAGGTGTCGACGTGGTCGGCGAAGGCCCGTCCCAGCTGGGCGGTGGGCGCGTTCTCCAGCCGCGCCAGCGCGTCGAGCTGGGCGGCGAGCTCCACGCTCTGCGGCGAGCCGAGCGTCATCGCGATGTGGTCGCCGACCCGGCGGGTCGGGCTCCCGGTGATCGGCGGGGCGGTGGCGAACAGCGGCTGGTAGCGGCTCTCGCTCAGCGGGTTGCCGGAGCTGATGTGCAGGACGGGGTTGTCGGTCCTGGCGGTCCGGGCCTGCGCCGGGGTGTAGAGGCCGCTCGCCTCGTACAGCCGGATCGCGCTCTCGTGGTATCCCTGCTGCAGGGCGTGCCTGGCCAGGAGGTAGAGCAGCGACGCCGGGGGCCGGTCGTCGACGAAGCCTTCCTGCTCGTAGAGCCGCTCCAGGCCGTTCCTCGCGGCCGAGCCGAGCCAGGCCAGGTAATTGCGGCCGTCCGTGGTGGCGGGCCGCAGCGGCGCGGACTCGGACGGCGGCAGCCCGTCCACCACCCCGCCGCCGAGCAGGTTCCGCCGGCCGGAGAACACCTGGTCGAGGACGGGCGGCGCGGGGCCGTCGTACCCGTGGCGCCCCAGCAACTCGCGGGCGGCGACGCGACGCGCGGCGGGCAGGATCTGCTGGACCGCCCCCGCGAGGTCCCGTAGGTTCAGCCGGTTGACCAGGGTGGTGAGGCTCTCGGCGTAGCGCTGCGACCACTCCACCGAGCCCGGGTGCAGCGCGAGCACGTCCAGGAGCGTCTGGTGCGGGTCGCCGGACGGCCCGCCGACGCGCGCGACCCGCTCGACCAGCGGCGTCCAGTCCCGGCGGACGGTGTCGAGCACCCGGTAGAGCGGCCCGGAGAGCTTGTCCGCGTCGCTGTCGCGGTCCGGCCACTCCAGCCGTGAGAACGCGGTCGCGGGCAGGATGCCGTACGGCTGGGCGCCGACGCGGATCGCCGGCACGGCCCCGCCGCCCACCACGTGCCCGGTGAGGAACTCGCCGACGCCGTCGGTCGCGCCGCCGTCGAACACCTGGCCCATCATCGCCCGCATCCAGTACCCGAACGTGGCCGGCCACAGCAGCGTGTTCATGGCCCGGGAGGTGAGCCGGTCCGTCCCGGCGGCACCGCGGGTGTGGACGAAGAAGTCGGCCGGCAGCCCGAGGTACTCGGCGAGCCACTGCCCGTCCCGCTTCTCGTCGGGCCGGGGGGTGACCTCGTAGGCCGGCTCGCGCAGGTCGTCGAAGGAGGCGTCGGGGTCGTCGCGGCGGCCGTGCCCGGAGCCGGTGTCCTCGCCGTTGTTGGTGGGGGTGCCCTGGGCCACCAGGGCGACGCCGGTGCGGCTGCGGGCGTGCCGCTCCAGCAGGTCGCGCAGCTGGGCGGCGCCCTCCTCGGCTTCGGATCCGAGCCGCACGCCGAGCACCAGCAGCCGGTCGAACCCGCCCTCGGCCTGTCGCGGCGTGAGCGGGATCCGCAGGCCCATGCCCACCTCGACCGCCCGGTCGAAGTCCGACAGCCAGCGCAGCCGGTCGGGCACGACCAGGTCGCCGTTCTCGTCGTGGCGCAGCTGGTCCTCGCCCGTGGCAGCCGGGTCCGGCCCGGCGAACAGTTCCTGGTCGATCTCGGTACCGATCTCGACCAGCGGATCCTCGCCGGCGCGGAAGCCGACGACCACGAAACGCTGGGGCATCAGCAGCACGCGCGGCGCCTGGGACCAGGCGTCCTGCTTGGTGGTGACCTCGGGGAACTCCGGCGGTCCCGACGGGTTGGCGGGCCGGTGCGCGGTCCGCAGCCAGGTGGCCCGGCCGGAACCGTGCGCGGCCACCAGCCGCCGCCAGGCCGCCCTGCGGGGGGCCTCGGCCGGGCCGGCCTCGCGCGCCTCGGTCCAGTAGCGCCGCACGTTGTCGACCTCCGACGGCGTCATCTCCGCGTCGAAGGTGGAGAGGTTGCAGTCGTCGGGGTAGACGCGGACCAGCAGCGCGGGGTCCTTGGCGAACCTGGTCTCCAGGCGTACGGGCATCAGCAGGATCGGTGAGCCGTCGTCGAGGTCGCTGACGCCCTCGCGCGGGTCGGTGGTGAACTGGCTCATGAGGGTTCCTCGGAGGGTGTGTGGAGCATCTGTGCCGCGTGCACCCCGACCAGTACCGGGGCCTGGAAGAGGATGTAGGCGAGGTCGGCGGCGGTCATCGCCGGATCCCAGCGGACCTGGACGTCCTCGGCGTGCTGGACCGCCTCGGGGGGCCCGGCCGGCGCGGTGAGCGTCAGGGAGGCCGGGGCGGTGGCGAGGTCGAGGCAGCCGCCCGCCGGGCCCGGGTGGACCTCGGGCCACGACAGGTCGTTCCACACCTCGCGGGGGGAGCTCGGTTCGGTGTCCAGGCCGAACCGGGGCTCACCGGGGCGTTCCTTGATGACGAAGTACCAGCCGGGGTCGGTGTCGGGGTCGTCGCCGCCGATGGCCTCCTCCGCGGTGAGGTCGAACCCGAGGATGGTGATGTCCGGGTCGATCCTCGCGGCGTACCGTGGCGTGCGCACCGCGTCCGGGTCGCCCGACAGCTGCCGCGGGCCGGTCTGGCCCGGCGCGGGCCACCGTGCCCGGTGCGCGTAGACGACCGCGTTCGGGTAGCGCTTGAGCAGCTCGCCGCGGATCACCAGCACGAGCTCGTCGCGCCCGCCGCCGGTGTCGCGGTGGTCGTGGCTGCCCAGCGAGGAGGCGGGCGCCCACTCGTGCAGGGGCGGGATGTCCCGCAGCGATTCCCGCGCGTCGCCGGAGGCGGCGGCCGTCGCGCCGCGCACGTCCCAGAACTGGCGGAACGGCGTGCCCCGCTGGTCGGTCGGGTACTCGCGCCAGAGCAGCTCGCGGGCGAACTCGTGGTTGGCCCCGGCCAGGTAGGACTCGACGAAGCGCTGGTCGGTCTCCAGCAGCGTCACCGTGTTGGGGGTGATCAGATCGGCGTTCGGCAGGAACAGGTCGGTGCCCAGGTCCCGCAGCGGCTCGTACATCGGCTGGTCGATCACCGGGTAGGCCATGGGCTCGACCAGCCCGGGGCCGACCTCGTCGCGTATCGCCTGGGGGATGTGGACGGTCGTCTCGATCCGGCGCGGGATGGTCACCTCGGGGCGCACCGCGTCCACCGCCGTCTGCGCCATGCCGTCCAGGTCGACCTCGTCCGGCTCCGGCGGGGTGCCCCTCTGCTCGGCCTCCTCGCGGAAGTCGAGGCTGTCCTCCAGCGCCTCCTTGAAGATGATCGCCTCGGGGCTGTCCTCGCCGCCGCGTCCGGGCGTGCCGGGCTTGGTGAGCGTGCCGACGGTGAAGCCGGAGGCGCCCGGCAGTCCCGCCAGCCACCCGGGGGTGAGGCCGGACTCCCCGACGGTGGCGGCCGCCGTGGGGTCGTCGACCAGTGTCGCGGCCACGTCGGCGGTGAGGACGCCGGGTGGAGGCTGCTCCGGCGGCGCGGGGTCGACCTCGCCGGTGTTGACCCGGTCCAGCAGGCGCGTGGCCTGATGATGCTCGTCGAACGGCAGCAGCCCGATCATCCGGCCGCGCGGTCGCAGGGCCCGGCGCAGCGGCGCCGAGAAGAGGGTCGGCGAGACGCGGGCGGTGGTCTGGGCCTGGCGCAGCGTCTCGCCCCCGGACAGGATCCGGCGGTGCAGCGGGGCGGTGAGGTACAGCGCCCGCTGGGGCACCGGCAGCGTGGAGGCCAGGTGCCGCTCGTGCCAGACCGTGCTCACCCGCAGGCCGAACTGGGCGTTGCGCACGCGCCGCTGGGCGGCCAGCACCTGGCCGACCTGGTCCCAGGCGGCCTGCATGTACCGCTCCTGGTTCTCGCGCACCGCCCTGGCGCCGAGGCCGGCCGCGATCCGGAACCGGGGGTCGAGGTTCAGCCGCCGCACCCAGCCGTCCGGTGCCTCGTCGGTGCGTACCCGGGAGGCCGGCGCGTGCCAGCGCCCGTACAGCGGGGGCGAGATGACCGGGTCCGCGTCGGCCTCGGCGCGATAGTCGTCGGCCAGGTTGATCAGGCGGGCCAGGTCCTCCTGCAGCGGGCGGGGGAACGGCTCGTCCCAGGACTCCCAGGGGTCGCCCGGCAGCGGGAGGTGGGGTGGCCGCAGCGCCCCGCCGAGGCGCAGCGTGCCGTCGAGTCCGGGCTTGTCGACGCCGCGCACGCCGGAGCCGGGATGCCGTACGTCGATGGCGCGGGTGCCGACCGCCGGGTCGATCGGGGCCGGGCGCAGCAGCCTGACCAGGGTCTCGAAGTCGCCCCTGGCGCCGGTCCTGAAGTACCAGCGGTGGTACACCGGGAACGACGAGGGCTGCGGTCGCGGGCCCTGGTCGGACGCCGACGCGGGCCACGCGGTCATGGTGGCCGGGATGTCGCCGGGGTCGAGTCCCAGCCCGGCCCGGCGCCCGCCCTCGAAGGTGGGCACCAGGAACGCGTGGTAGCCGGTGTCCGGCGCGAGCAGGCGCGGGCACAGCAGCCGGGAGCGGGCCAGGTCGGGATCTCCGGCCAGGGTGGCGGCGAGCCGGGCGGCCACCGCCGGGCCGTCGCCGGAGACGATCTCGCCGTCGTCGCCGCCGAGACCGCGGTCGACGTGCACGTGCGCCCAGGCCCACAGCTGGTCGGCCCTGGGCAGTACGGCCGGGTCGAGAACGTCCACCCGGGGCAGCGGGGCGGCGCCGCCCGCCGGGCTGTCGCGGAACTCCTCCTCGGTCAGCACCAGCAGGGTGAGCCACGGCCGCAGCCGCCCGGCCGCCGGGGCCGCCGGGGTGTGGCGCCAGGGGAGGTCCTCGTCGTAGAAGTCCACGTGGGCGAGCAGGTTGGGCTCGGCGTTCGTGATCCAGGGGCGCGGCTCGGTCCGTACGATCGCGTTCGGGTCGATGCCCACGACGTCGGCCGGGCCGTACAGCGAGACCTGCCTGGTGAGGGTACGGTTCTGCACGGCCCCGCCGGGGGAGCGGCCGCTCGCGGTGAGCGAGACGGTCACCCGGGGGCGGAGCCGCACCGCCGGGTCGCCGTCGGCGGCGGTCACCTGGTTGGCCAGGCCCCGCCGCAGCCACGGCAGGAACGTGTAGGCGGGCGCGGTCATGGAACCACCTCGAAGCTCGGAATGACGTGAACGGAGCCGGCCACGGCCGGGTCGCCCGAGACCATCGCGGCCCGGAACTCGTGCGCGGCCGCGGCGCCGGCGAAGGCCGGGACGTGGGCGCGGTTGTCGGCCGTGTAGGCCACGGTGTAGCTCTCGCCCGACACGGTGACCGTCTCCCCGGGCGGGCGCAGCAGGTCGCGGCCGGACCGCGACAGCGGGGAGCGCGCCACCGCGTTGTCGCGCAGCAGGAAGGTGAACAGCCCCTCCTGGTAGGGGGCCAGGCGGCGGTGTTCCCTGGTGAAGGACCGGTCGTGCAGGATCTCCTCGTAGCGGACCACCCGCCTGGCCATCCCGCTCGTGCGCAGGTCGTCGCCCGCCGCGGCCAGGTCCACGCCGGAGCGCTGGGTCTCGAACGCGGGCCTGCTCAGCCTGTCCGCGTCGGACAGCTCCACGAACTGGGCCGGGGCGAACTCCTCGTGCGCGTCGGCCACCTTCACCAGGGGGCCGGCCGGGGTGAGCGTGAGGTGGTTCGCCCCGGTGGGACGCTGGGTGCCCACCCTGTCGAGGGTGAGCCCCAGCGGCAGCGCCTTCTGCGAGACGCGCAGCACCCCGTTGGGGTGCAGGGTGGTCTCGGCGGGCTCGCGTACGGTCACCGCCGGCCGCCCGCCCCCGGGGGGCACGGCGCTCCAGGCCTCGGGCCGCTCCAGCTCGGAGGCCAGCGCGTCCAGCACGTCGATCAGCAGCTCCGGCTGGAACAGCGGGTCGCCGAAGGTGTGCTCGAACTCCACGTCCAGGTCCCAGAACAGCAGGGAGATCGCGCCGTGGCCCTTGACGTGCCAGGGCGAGGGGCCGTCCAGGCTGCCCCGGATCTTGACCGAGAACAGGCCGACGCCGAACGCCTTCACCGACATGGCGGCGGCGATCTCCACCTCCACGTGGAGCGGCAGGAGCCGCAGCAGCGCGTCGAAGGCGACGAAGCCGGTGACGCTGAACGCCGACACCCCGAAGTAGAGGTCGATCCGGGCGCCGAACTGGACCGTGTTGGAGGTGACCGCGAGGTATCCCCGCGCGGTCAGGCGGGCAACCGAGGTGTTGAGCAGGCTCATCGTCACCCGGCGCGGCGTCGGGAACGGCAGCGCGGGCGCCTCGAAGTTCGGGTGGAACCCGCCGAGCGAGGCGACGAAGCCGGCGTCCTCCCCCCACGCGACGAGCAGCCCGAACTCCCCGTCGAGGGGGACGAAGGCGATCCTGGACTCGAACAGGGCGGCGTGGAAGAACATCCGCCGCCTGCCGAACTCGATCGCGCCGGCGAACTGCGCCTGAAGGACCACGACCGGGGCGTCCTCGTGCGGCAGGGCCACCCGCAGCACGCCCACCACAGCGACGTCGCCCGGGATCTCCACGATCACGCCCAGGGTGAGGTGCATCAGCCGGGGCGTGCCCCAGGCCAGCTTCGCCATCGGGCCGACCAGGAACGTTCCAGGGCGGGCAGGGAAGTAGGCGCGCAGGTCGCCGATGACCTTCGGCGCGTTCGCCACCACGTCGCGGGGGAACATCAGCGACCCCAGCGAGCCGGAACGCACCCCCTCGGTCAGGGCGGCCACGTTCATGCCCCGGTCGAGCCCGAGCAGCCCGCCCACCTCCAGCAGGGTGAACCCGAACCCGACCGGCAGCCCCTCGCCGAAGTCGGCGGTGACCAGCATCAGCAGCGAGAACGGCCGGGTGGTGAGGACGCCGAGGGCCTTCAGCGACAGGGCCTCGCCGAGGGCGAGTTCGAGCACGCCGGAGTACTCGCCGCGCTCGGTGTCGAACCGCAGGTAGCCGCCGCCGGAGGCGATGCCCGCGTCGACGGCCAGGCCCACGCCGGAGGGCGGCAGCGTGCCTGCCGAGAGGTCGACCGGGCCGAGGTTCCCGTCGAGGTCCGGCCTCGGTTCCAGGTTCACCGTGAGCCCGGCCCGGTCGACCAGCGCCCGCACCGGGCCCAGGGAGACGGCGAAGGTGGCGCCGAGGGAGACGGGCAGGCTCCCGCCGGACGGCATCGCGGAGATCGTCAGCGACCGGACCTCCACCGGGCCGATCCTGCGGTGCGCCGGGACCTGGATCTCCAGGTTGGAGGTGCCTCGGAAGGCGAACCCGTCCCGGTGCGAGACCCCGATCGTCAGGTCGGTCTCGAAGGCGAACCCCTCCGAGGGCATGACGGCCGCGAGGAAACCGTCGGAGCCGTCCGGCACGAACACGAACTCCAGGCCCTTGAGTTCGAGCTCGACGTACGGGTCCAGGCCGTCCCCGGCGTCGACGCGCAGGCCGCCCGCGCCGCCGAGGCCGCGCAGCCGCAGCCGGGTGCGGTCCTCGGCGCCCAGCAGGACCCGCGGCGTGCCGGTGGCGCCGGTGGCGCCGTCCAGCCTGACCTGGATCGAGCCGGTCGCGTGGGTGGGCGCCTCCTCCGACAGGAAACCGACGATCAGGTCCACGGGCTCGCCGGGCCGTACCAGCAGCCCGACGCCACCTTGCAGGTCGAGGTCGGCGCGCACGGTCGCGGTCAGGTCGCCGCCGACCGGCAGGGCGGTGTCGAGCGCGCCGTCGAGGGCGGGCACGAGCGCGAGTCCGGGCCTGCCGGTCGCGGTGGCGGGCAGCGGCAGCAGCCGGACGCCGGCGGTCGTGACCGTCCCGTCCACGACCTGCTCCAGCAGGACGGCCTTGAGCCCGCGCGGTACGGCCCGCTCGATGGGCGGATCCTCCCCGGCGGGCAGTCCCAGCAGGCCGGTCGCCGTGGCGTCCTCCACCGGGCCGAACCTGACGTCGACACCCACCGACATGAGGAGGTCGTCCACGGCCGACAGGAAGGCGCCGTGGTCGAAGGTGTCCTCGCCCCAGCCGAACGCGTCGCGCAGCACCACCTCGGGGTCGCCGAGAGCCTGCGGGAGCCTCGCCAGGTCGAGTGTCGTCCCGCGGTAGGCGGGGCGGTCACCCTGCGCGGGCTCGCGGGTGGTGCGCAGGACGCCCAGGGCCCGCAGGGCGAAACCGACGCGTGGCCGGTGCCTGGTCAGATAGGCGCCCACCAGGTGGTCGACGAGCTGGCGGGGGAACGTCTGGCCGAACCCGTCCTTCTGGAGGGAGGACGGGATGAGGTCGTCGGTGGCGAGGTCGCGGACGGCGCCGACGATCCGCCCGACGGCGGCCAGGACGCGCGCCAGGTCGTCGGGCCGCGCGGCCGGGTTCACGGGCTCGGCCGGGCCGAACATCCTGCGCAGCGCCTCGTCCAGCACGTCGAGGTCGGTGCGCAGGTCGAGCAGGGGCTGCGGGACGTCGTCGACGACCCAGCCCAGCTCCCGCAGCAGGCCGCGCGCGGCTCTGGGCGACGACAGCGCCCGCGTGAGCGGTCGCAACGCGAGGGCCAGCTCGCACAGTACGCGGTCGAACGTGCTCGGCTCAGGCATGGGGCGTCCCCAACGAGTAGGTGAGGTCCAGAGTGCGGTGCAGGGAGGGATTCAGCCGGTTCACGATCAGCCACTGGCACACGAAGCAGAACTTGCCGTCGTCGCCGGACTGGTGCTGGTTGCGCATCTTGCAGGAGCCGGCCGGGCGGTAGACGCCCTGGGCGTATTTCAGCCCGCCCTCGTACACGCCGATCGTCTGGCTGGACGGGTTGGCCGGCGTGAAGGTGACCCTGCGACCGGGCGGGTTGCCCGGCGTGGAGGCGGAGATCTCTCTCGGCAGGTCGGGCCCGCTGTGGGGCCCGGGGCCGTTGGGGTCGTTCGCCACGTCGACGTTGAGCGGGCGCCCGGGCCGGCCCTCGGGATTCCGGAGGAAATCGAGCACGCGTCGTTCGGTGACGAACAGGGGCTCGTTGCTCGTGTTGCGTAACTGGCTGAGGAGGATGGAGTCCTTCCCGAAGGGGGTCGGGGGCCCGGTCAGGTCGATGGTCGCGGCCACCGGGTCGGGGCTGCTCCCCATGTGGAACTCCATCAGATTCCCGAACTCACCCGGGATCAACGGGATCTGGCCCATGCCGAGACTCAGGGTCCTCTGGAGAAGGACCGCGGGGTTCTCCAGGCGCACCCGCTCCCAGTGCGGGATGTCCTCCGGCGGCACGGTGACCCTGATGCCGTCGGGCAGCGGCTGCACGTCCCGTACCCGGGACGCGAACCTGACGCGTATCAGGCCCAGCCATTTCACCCTTTCAGGAAGGAAACGCCCGGGATTGGCAGGGTCAGCGATGGCTGTCCACGATGTGAGGTTGTCGAACCCGTCTCCCCCGGCCGCGGGTGCCCGGCCGGCGTTCTCCTCGTACTCGTCGCCCAGCCTGAAACTGTGACCGAGCTCGTGGATCGCGAGGTCGCTCACGCTGGTCTTGTCGTAGGTGAGCGCCGACGCCCCCGTGCGCCGTCTCGTGTGAACGGAGGGGCTTCCGGAGGCGAACCCCGTCCGGTCCCGCGAGTTCAGGGTGAGGCAGGCGAGCCCGTGCTCGATGTTCTGCCCGCCGTGCATGAAGTCCTTGGCGATCACGACGATCAGCCCCCGGCTCAGTTTCAGGTTGACCCCGTCGGGGATCCACTCGGGCCCCACATGCCTGTGGGGTGGCAGCGACTCCGCGAGCCCGCGGACGAAGGTGCTCACCGAGGTGAGCGGGTTCTCCATGTTCTCGCCGTAGAGCTCCGGCGGATGCCGCCGGGGATCGAGCTGCATGTTGTGGGGCCCGCCGGTCTGATAGAAGGTGTAGAGCTTCCGGACGAACGCCGGCAGCAGTGCCTGGTCACCGTCCGCACCGGGGTTGGGCACCGGGTGGTTGTCGGATTCGCGATCGGCCGGCCGCCGGCCGAGGTGGAGGCCGAAGAACGTGTCGTGGGCCTGGAGCGCGGCGGTGGACCCCTGAGTCCGCCACCTCTCCACCACGGGGGGATGCACCCTGGCGAGGTCGAGGCCGTCGAGGTGCTGGGTGCCCCACTCGGTTCTCAGAGCTTCGACCGAGCGGCTCTCTCCCCGTTTCGGCAGACCCACCAGGAGTGTCAGCTGGGGCACCGTGTAGGCGTCCGCCGGTAAGCCCTTCACCTCGATCTGCAGTGGTACCGGCATGCCCTTGAGGTCGGAGTGGTCGACGACCCGGAAGCCGGGGGTGAGCAGGCCCTGGGTGGATCTGACGGGAGCCTTGTAGACGTTCATGCTCCTCATCAGCATGGGGAACGGCTCGTGACGGGGCTTGATGAACATGTCCATGTAGACGTCCTCGACGATCTCGTCGAAGGCGATCTGGTCGGACGCGGTGAAGCCCTCGCCGAGGAACACCAGGTTGGGCGTGAGGTGGTGATCCCCGATCGGGTCGTGGACGACGGGTTCGAGGATGTCCCTGCGCCTGCGGTAGTCCACCACCCGCACCGGGAGCTGCCGCACCACGTTGAGGTAACTGCCGATCAGGTTGACCGGTTGGTCGCCGGTCTCCGCGATACCGCGCAGGCGCTGCAGCGGGTTCAGCTCGACCTTGCCCTCGTCGGACGACTCCAGCGCCACGTAGCCGTGCCCGGTGATGTCCCCGACCAGGTCGGTGCCGGTGTCGTCCGGGGTGAACCTGGCATAGATCGTCGGCTGCGCGTGGGCGACCGTGTCCACCGCCGTCGTGATCGAGTCGTTGCCGAACCACCAGTCGGTGATCGCCTGGTGCACCTGCAGCCGGCCGACGATCGAGCGGGTGTCGGCCGTGCACTGGAAGAGGTAGATCCCCGGTGTGGTGGCGACGACCCTGCCGTCCGGCTGGACGACGGGCAGGTTCTGATATCGCTGCCCCTCCGGCGCGTGGGGCGCGTAGAAGTCGAACCTCACGTCGGCGCCGGCGATCGGGACGAGGTCGTACGGCGACTGGAAGCCGGACATCGTGCGGCGGAAGACCTGGACGCCGAGCTCCGGGTCGTCGAGAGAGAGGTGCAGGTCGCAGTGCGGAAACAGGACAATGCCGGGAATCAACGCGTCCCCCATGGAAGTCGGTCAGGCGCCGTCGTCCGGCAGAGCGTTCCAGACCGTGCCGCCCCGGGCCGGGGCCGACCTCGCGTCCGTTCGGAAGGCGTCCTGAATCGGTGGTGATGGTCACGCGAGCCAGACTCCGAAGTCCCCGATTCGAACCTCTGAGCACCGCGCGGAAGTGGTCAGGCAGTGCGCGTGCGCGCCCTCGCCGACGGCGATGAACCCCGTGAGCGCGCCGGCACCCTGACCCCGTGTCGATCCGTGACGGCCGGGCCGGCTGCCCTGCCGTACGCGGGAACACTGCCACCGGGCGCTGAAACGCGGCTGACGCGGCGCTGGAACGCGCCAGGCCCATCCGGTGTTCAACCCCCTTCCGGGCGGTTAGCCTGAATCCGTCTCGGCTCAGGCGGCGTACGGTCCGGGGGTGATGTGGCGATGACCGTCCCCGACGATCACGATCACGACGGTGGTCCGCGGCCCGTCCTGGTGCGGCTCCTCGGCCCGGTGGACGTCGTCGCGGGAGACGCCGTCCTGCCGGTCTCCGGGCTGCGCCGCAAGGCGGTGGCGGCCGTCCTGGCGCTGCGGGCCGGCGACGTGGTCGACGCCGGACGGTTGATCGACGCGGTGTGGGACGGCAGGCCGCCCGCGACGGCGACGAACACCCTGCAGAGCCACATGTCCTACCTGCGCAGGCTGCTGGGGGTGCCCGGGGCGATCGTGGCCCGCCCGCCGGGGTACGTGCTCACCCCCGGCGCGGTGGACACGGACGTCCGGAGGGCCGAGGCCCTCGTCGAGCGGGGAAAGAGGGCGGCCGATCCCGCCGCGCGGGCGGCCACGCTCACGGCCGCCCTGGAACTGTGGCGCGGGCACCCCCTGGAGGACGTGGCGGGACTGTCCTGGTTCAAGGAGCAGGCGGCCAGGCTGGAGCGGCTGCGCCACGGCGCGCGGCGGGGGCTGGCCGAGGCCAGGCTGGCGCTCGGCGAACACGCGGAGCTGGTGCCGGAGCTGGAGGGCATGGTCGAGCCGCACCCCTACGACGAGGACCTGCACGGGTTGCTGATGGTCGCCCTGTACCGCAGCGGGCGGCAGACCGACGCGCTGGCGGTCTACCGCCGGTTACGCGACCGGCTGCTCGACGAGCTGGGCATCGACCCCACGCTCCCGCTCCGCGAACTGGAGACGGCGATCCTCCGGCAGGACCCCAGCCTCGACCTGCTCGCCCCGGGCCCGGCGGTCGCGTCCGGGGCACGGAGAGTGGAAGGGGGCGCGTCCGGGGCTCAGGGAGCCGAAGCGGCCGGGTCCGAGCCCTGGAGAGCCGAAGCGGTCGCGTTCAGGTCCCAGGGGGCCGGAAGCGTCTCCCCGATCCCCGCCCTGGTGGAGCGGGCGGCGGAGACGCGCCTCATCGACCGGATCCTGAACACCGCGATGACCGGGAGGCAGGGCGGCCTCCTGCTCCTGGCGGGACCGGCCGGGATCGGGAAGACGAGCCTGCTGGAGCACGCCCGGGCACGGGCGGAGAAGCTGGGCTTCACGGTCGCCGGCGCCCGCGGCACCGACCTTGAGGTCGGCTACGCCTGGGGCTGCGTCCGGCAGCTGTTCGAGCCGTTCGCCAGGGACCCCGCGGTGCCGACTCCGGCCGTCCTGCGACCGGCCGGTGCCGATCCGGCCACCCCGCAGGGCGAGTACTCGATCATCAACTCCCTCTTCTGGCTCACCCACGACCTGGCGTCGCGCAACCCGCTCCTGATCGTGGTGGACGACCTGCACTGGAGCGACGCCGCCTCGGCCCAGTTCCTCGCCTACCTGGCCGCGCGGCTGGACGGGCTGCCCGCGGTGGTCGTGGCCGGGCTGCGACCGGGCTCGGAACGCGTCGACCACATCGTCTCGGTCATCGCCGGCCTGCCCCTGGCCGTCACGGCCACGCTGACCCCGCTCACCCCCGGCGGCTGCGCCGAGCTGCTGGCCGGCCTCACCGCCGCCCCGCCCGACGAGGAACTCGTCCGGCGGTGCTACGACTCGACACGCGGGAACCCGTTTCTGGTACGCGAGCTCGGCCGCCAGCTGACCGCGCCGGGGGGCCGCGCACCCGCCCTGCTCCAGGGCTCGCCGAACATCGAGCGCTTCGTCGCCGGGCAGCTCCGCCACCTGCCCGCGCACGCCACGAGCGTGGCGCACGCCCTGGCCGTCCTCGGCGACGGCGCCGGTGCCCGCGCGCTGGGCGAGGTGGCCGGGCTCTCGTCGCGGGAGGCGCTCGACGCGGTGTCCTCGCTGGTCGTCAACGACCTGGTCACCTCGCACGGGGTGCCCGCGCGGTTCTCGTTCGGCCACCCGCTGATCCAGGCCGCCGTCTACTCAGGGATCAGGGCGAGCAGGCTGGCCGACCTCCACCTGCGTGCCGCCGGTGCCGCGATGGCCGGGCACGACCCGATCAGGGCGGCGACCCACCTGCTCCGGGTCCCTCCGGGCATGGGCGACCACGATGTCCCTCCCGGCATGGGCGATTACGATCCGACGGCGATCCTCGGCGAGGCCGTCGATCTCAGCCTGGCCCGCGGCTCGGTCGACGGCGCGGTCGCGTTCCTGCGCAGGCAGCTCGACGAGGCCCGCGCCGACCAGCGGCTGGGCGTGCTGACCCGGCTCGGCATGACCGAGGCGCTCGTGAACATGCCGCAGGCCGTCGAACGCCTCTCCGAGGTGCTCACCCTGGAACCCGACCCCGAGCGGCGCGCCGAGATCGCCTTCATCCTCGGCTGCACCACCTGGACGATCGGCCGGCCCCGGCAGGCGGCGCTGGCCTGCCAGTCCGTCCTCGGCGGGGAGAGCGACATCTCCGTCACCGCGCGCAGGGCGCTGCAGGCCTGCATCGGCATGGTGGCCTACGGAACGCCGTACGGCACCGACCTCGTCGCCTCGCTCGACGAGTTCGGCGCGCAGGAGCCCGACGCCTCCTTCGGCGGCCTCATGCTCGAATGCAGCCTCGCGCTCCACGACGCGATGCGGAACAGACGCGAATCGGCCGAGCGGCGCGCCCTGCGGGCCGTCACCGGCGACCGCCTGATGGGGCAGCCGCTGGCGTTCCCCCTGCTGACGTGCGCGTGGTACGCGCTGAGCCCCTGCGACAACCCGCGACTCCTGACGTCCGTCGAGGCGATGCTGGAGTACAGCCGCGAGGCCGGCTCACTGCGCGGGACCGCCCCCGCGTTCACCTACAGGTCGATGGTCATGCACGCCAAGGGCAACCTCGACGAGGCCGTCCACGACGGGCGGCTGGCCGTGGAGGCGGCCAGGAACGGCGGCCTCGGCCTCGGGCTGGTGTTCGTCGGGAACCCGTTCATCTCGGCCCTGCTGGCACGCGGCGACCTCGAAGAGGCGCGATCCGTCCTCAAGGAGATCAAGGCCGCCCACGGCCCCGAGCTCAACCACCACATCTACGCCAACGGCGAGATCGACCTACTCCTCGCCCAGGGCGACATCCGGCGCGCGACGGAGATGACGCGGGCGACCAGGGACCACTGCCGCACCATGGGCATCACCAACCCGGAGATCCTCGACTGGCGCACGCCGCTCGTACGCTGCCTGCTCCTGCGAGGACAGCGGGAGGAGGCGCACGCCGTCGCCCAGGACCTGCTCGCCGCCGCGGCCGGGTGGGGGACGCCCAGGGCGGTCGGCAGGGCCCTTAGGTCGGCCGCCGCCACCGTGACCGGGCCGGGAAGGCTCGACATGCTGGCGGAGTCGGTCCGGCTGTTCGAAGCGACCGACGCCCGCCTCGAACACGCCACCTCTCTGTACCGGCTCGGCGAGGCCCTGCGACGCTCCGGCCGCCTCCAGGACTCGGGCTCCCGGCTGAAGGCGGCCCTGGAACTCGCCGACCTGTGCGGAGCCCGGCCCCTCCGCCAGGCCGTGCTGGCCGCCCAGGCGGAGACCCGTTAGTCCCGGCCTCGTGCGCCTGCCCCGGCGGCCGGAACGATCGGGGGCATCCTCACCTCGCGTGACGTCGAAGAGCCTGTATCACCGGAGCGGTCTGGACCAGGTCAGTGACCGGGGGATGGCGGATGTTCCACCGAATCAGCCCGGCCGTAGCAGTTCGACGAGTTCCGGGGCGATGGCCGGGAATTTCAGGTCTGTGGTGAGCAGCGCGTCGGCCTTCGCCCCACGGGCGGTCGCGATGATGAGGGCGTCCGGTACCCGAATCGTCAAATCCGCGGCCCTGAGCAGGGCAGCGCTCTCGGCCGTCGCCTCGTCCACCCCGACGATCCGATCGACGACGGCGGCACGGAACGCCTCGAGCATCCTCTCGGCCGCGACACCCTTGCGGACCGCACCCATCCGCAGCTCGCCCCAGGTGATCACAGAGATGGCGAACGAGGCCGTCCTGTCCTCCCAGCGGCGAACGGCGTCGCGGGCCTGGCTGTGCAGCGCGTCGTCGGGATCGAGCAGACCGACGATGACGTTGGTGTCGAGCATCACGGTCGGCACCCGTCATCCCCAGCTCTCGCGGCTCGCCTCGACGTCCACGGCTTCGGCGAAGCCTGGGATGGTGCCGACCACCCCGTCGAGACGGCTGCGGTGCCGCCGGATGATGATCTGGCCGTCATCTTCGGTGATGTCGACCGAGTCTCCCGCGTGAAGACCGAGCTTGCGCAACACCGCCGCAGGCAGGGTCACCTGGTTCTTGCTGGAGATGCGCGCCGGCCCCGTACGCCTGGCACGCGTCCTCTTCTCGCGCTCCATAACCTTTACTTTAGCCAGCATGAGTAAAGATTAAATTGTGTCACTCAAAGCGCGCGGGTGATTCCATGAAGTCACCGCCTCTTCGCCGGCGTTTGCCGACTCGTCAAACGCGCCATACGCGAGCTACCGGATTCAACTCTGCCGGTGGGGACGATCCCGGGTCCTTGGCGAACGTGGCTGCTGGCGAAGCGCACCTCTCAAGGAACGGCTGGTACCCGCCGAAGGATTCAGGCAGTGTTCCTGCCGACTTGAAGTCCGATTTCACACGAAATCAGCGGCAGTTTCGGCGATACCTGCATAGGCTCGTGGGGTGGCGCTTTCCGATCTTCGACGTGAGATGGTGCTCGCCGCCATCGACGAGTTCGACAAGCTGGGCCGCGACGCTTTTCTCGAGGAGTACGGCTACCGGCCCGCCCTCGGCTACTTCCTCCTTCACGGCGGCAGGCGGTACGACTTCAAGGCGATCGCCGGAGTCGCTCACCGCGGAGTCGGTGGCAGGCCTTTGCGCCCTGACGAGTTCTCGGGCGGGAACGCCACCGTCGCCCGGGTGCTCGGCGGCCTGGGCTTCGAGGTGACGAAACCGGGGCAGGCTGCCAAGGTGTCCTCTGTCGAAGACCTCCTGCGGAAGGTCGAGTCGCTCAAGCCCGCCGTGTCTCCCGCGACCGGTGCGCAGAAAAGGCATCAGCCGTTGACGCTGCTCTGGGTGATCGGCCGCGCGGCCCAGGGCAAGCCACGCCTGCGGCGGTGGGAGAGCACCTACCGCGAACTCGGGCGGCTCATCGAGGAGTTCGGTCTCGAGGAGGACCGGCCCAACCCGGAGTCTCCCGTGCTGTGGCTCCACCACCACGGCCTCTGGGATCTGCCCGGCCACATCGACGTACCGACCGCCAGTAGTCGGCACGCGCGGAAGTGGATGAAGGAGCACCAGCCGGACAGCGGGCTGCGGCCGTGGGCGTACGAGATCATCACCGACCGGGAGGACATCCGGGCCCGGATCGTCGTGAGGCTGCTCAGCGCGTACTTCCACGGCGTCGACCACGACAGGCTTCTCACCAGGGTCGGACTGGACGCGGTGTCCTCTTCGCCCAGCCGTCGCGAGGCCGTCGTGGAGCGCGTCATCCGCGACTCCCTGCTCGCCGAGCAGATCAAGCGCGCGCACGACTTCCACTGCCAGATCTGCGGCGACCGTCTCGCCCTCCACCGGGGCTTCTACGCCGAGGGTGCCCACATCCGCCCGCTCGGAAAGCCGCACAACGGCCCCGACGAGCCCGGCAACCTGCTCTGCCTCTGCCCCAACCACCACGTCCTGTTCGACCGAGGGATGATCACCATCCAGGCCGACCTCACGACGACGGACACGGCATCCGGTGTCTCGCTCGGCCGTCTCCGAGTCATCCAGGATCACGGGATCAGCCAGGATCACCTCGACTACCACCGGCAGGTCATCGCGAAGCAGAGCTGAGCCGGGGTTCTTCCTTTCCGTGCCGAGGCGGAGGCGACGAACACCCATGTGACCCGCCGGTCCGCCCCGCTCTGAGGACAACCCGAGAGAGTCGGCGAGGGCTTTGTCGTGCGCGAACGACGGAGGAGAGCCGGCTCCTCACGGCTCGGCCGCCGCTAGTCGCACGAGTCGCAGGCGCCGGTCGACGGAAGCTGCACGAAACAGCGGGGACAGAGCCGGGGAGGACTCTCGGTGCGTACGCGTCGACGCTCGACAGCGGCCTGATACAGCGGGGCGAGTGCGGGAACGCCGCCATCGGCGGGCAGGGCCGCACCGAAGCGCCGGTAGCACTCCAGCCGGGCGCGAGCGGCGTGCTGCTCGCCGCCGTCACGGGAGTGCCGTCGGACACGCGCCAGTAGCCAGGTTGCGACATGCGTGGTTCTCCGAAGTTCACCGTACGTCCAGTCGTCCGGCGTCATACTTCCGCACGCCGCGCGCGTACGTCATGAACTTGCCCGAGCTGTCATTGACACCGGCCGCGTGGCGCGGGCCATCAAAGCTTTCTACGTGCAGGTTGGGCGTTGCCGCTTCATAGAAAGTCTTTCCTCCAGGAAGGATGGCATTTCCTTGCCCCGTCCTGAGCACTACGCTCCCCACGAGGAAGGAGGTGACCATGCCCGTCGAACCCACGCCACGACGCCGACGCCTGGGCGCGGAACTCAGACGCATCCGTGAGGCTCTCGGCTGGACCCAGGAGGAGGCGGCAGGCCGCCTCGGCTATCAGTCCCTCTCGACGGTCAGCAAGATCGAAAACGGACTGCAAGGGCTCAGGATCCAGCAGCTTCCGCACTTCTTCGAGGTCTTCGGCATCACCGACACCGCCCTGAGGGAAGCACTTCGCGACCTCGTACGCCGAGCCGGTGAAGCCGACTGGTGGCAGCGCTACGAAGGCGTGGTCGACGACCCGCTCGGCGACTATCTCTCCCAGGTGGAGAACGCCGACGCCCTGTTCGTCTTCAACCCCCTCGCCGTCCACGGCCTTCTCCAGACCCCGGGCTACGCCCGCGCGGTGACCGAGGGCAGCAGAGTCTGGAAGACGCCGGAGGACATCGACCGCTTCGTGGCACTACGGCTGGAGCATCAGCGCACCATGCTGGAGCGCCGACCTCCACTGAAGATCTGGGTCGTGCTTCCGGAGGGCCTGCTGCGTCAGGAAGTCGGCGGACGGGCCTGCATGCGCGCCCAGATCGAGCACCTGATCCACCTCGCCCGCACCGACCCCGCCGTCACGATCCAGGTCCTGCCGTTCTCCGCCGGAGCCCACGCGGGAATGGACGGCCCGTTCATGTTCATGTCGTTTCCCACTGGTCGCGACCTCGTGTGCATCGAGTCCCTGCGCGCCTCCCTGCACCTGAACGAACCCGAGACCGTCGAGCTCTACCGCACCACCAGCGACCTGCTGAAGTCCGACGCACTCTCCCCGAAGGCATCGATACCGCTCCTCACCGCGATCGCCAAGGACCCCTCATGAACAAGAACACCCTCGACCCCGACTGGATCGCAACCCGGCTTCGCGACGCCCGCTGGCACACCAGCAGCCTCAGCAGTGGCGGCACCAACTGCGTCCAGATCGCCTTCCTGGACCAGGGCATCGTGGCCCTGCGCGACTCCAAGAACCCGGAGAAGGCTCCGCACCTGTTCACCGACGCCGAGTACGACGCCTTCACCGGAGGCATCGAACGCGGGGAACTCCGACGTCCTCGAACGTGACAGGTCGTTGCCCGTGATCCGGCGTGCTACCCGCGAGAGGGGCTCCAGCCGGGGAAGCCCTGGACGGCCGGCCCCTCAACGTGGACGGGCGCGTCAGAGAAGGTCGCGTACGTGTTGGATGAACGTGAACCACTGGCCCGGCCGGGCTCCTTTGAATCCGTTGCGCTCCAAGGTCAACTTCAGGGTCTTCTTGAGTGGGTGCGGTGACCGCATGATGGCTTCGTTTCGCTGAGCCAGCCTGATCATTTCCGCTGGAGCAGGTGGCCGGTTGCTCTTCTGGCCGTTGCACCATGCGTGTGTGGGGGCCAGGTTCCAGACCGCGTCCAGGTCCGGTGCCGTGCCCCCGCCTCCGGGGCGGAGAAGCCTCATGAACGAGTAAGGGAACACGTGGTCGACGGCGATGACGTCGATGCCCAGGGTGATGGGTTCCGCGCAGATCATGCAGAGACCGTGCTGGAAGCCGATGACCGCGTCCGTGACGCCGGTGACCGATCGGCGGCGCCGCCTGTCGGTGATCTGCAGGGTGGTCATGTCCACGGCGACACCCTCATCGATCAGGCTGCGGCCGATCCTGGCGGCGAAGGACGTCTCCACGATGCTCCAGCGGGCTGACAGCTCGCCCCGCAGGGTCGGAGCCTGCTCTGACCGGGCGATATCGCGGAGTTCCTTGCTCAGCCAAACCATACGTGCGCGAAGGGGCGGTCTGAGGTGGGGAAACTCGTGCGGGACAGGATTCCGGAGATCATTCGTGCGGGTGGCGGGGAGCCGGTGGTGACCGTTCTCGGGGACGCCGACTATCGCCAGGCGCTGCTGGAGAAGCTGTTCGAGGAGGCGGCGGAGCTGCGCGAGGCCTCGGCGACCGGGGTGGCGGAGGAGATCGCCGACGTGCTCGAAGTGCTGCGGGCCGTCGCCCATGTCCACGGGTACGAGTGGTGGGACATCGAGAAGGTCGCGGAGGTCAAGCGCGCGGAGCGGGGGGCTTTTTTCGAACGCCTCTACCTGGGCTGAGCTTCGGCCCTCCGCCGGAGGGCCGGCTCTGGGGCTGAGCGGGAGAGCGGCCCAGGCCGGCAGCGGGGCGTCGGCCTGGGTTCGTCGCGCGACGGTGGGTGAAGGTTATTTGATCTTCCACTGCTGGTTGGTCAGGGCCGGCGTCTTGCAGTCGAACTGCTGCATTTGGCCCGACGCGTTCAGGGTCAGGCACTGTCCGCTGTGCCGGAAGATCAGGAGGTGGTAGCCGTTGTCCTTGGCTTCGAGGCGGACCTCCTGGTTCGCCGCGTCGGTCCAGCAGTCCCACTGCTGGACCAGCGCTCTGAGCGTGAGGCTCTGATTCTGCACGTCGAGGCACTTACCGGAATGCTTGGCGACGACCTTGAAGAAGCCGTTCGTCGTGGGCCGGAACGTGAACCGCTGGTTGGTGGCCGTCGTGCTGCACGTACTTTGAACCGCCACGGTGCCGTTCGCCGTATTCGGCACCGCGACACACTTTCCGGTACTGAGCAGTTCGAGCCGCCGCTCACCGGTCGGCGCCGACACCGGCGTGGGCATCGTGTAGCCGCGCACCATCGCGATGGCCGGGTCGGGATCGGGGAGGCGGACCTGGTGCATACAGGCATCCTCCGGATTCGTGGAATTGCGGGGATTCGGGCTATAGGTCCAGATGAGCACGCCGCTCACACCGGACAGGAAGTAGCCGTTGAACTCCCGGGTGAACATGGCTGAGCGCTGCTGTGTCGTGACAGTGCAGCCCGGTCCCGCGACTATTCCTGTCTCTCCCACGATGAGTGGCTTGTTGAGCTGGTAGAGCTGGGACAGGGTCGGAGCGAGATGCCGGGAGACGACCTGGTCGCTGTGATCCTGGTCGTACTCGTGCAGGCTGCCGACGTCGATGTCCGGCCCGCTGTGGAGCAGGCCGTAGTTCGCGGGCGTCCCCGTCCCGGTGGTGAAGGCGGCCATGGTTCCGCTCTCGACCAGGTGATGGGGATCGATCCCCTTGATGACCGCGGCGGTCTCGTCGAGGAACGTTTTGATCATCGTTGTGGAGACGCCGGTGGTCTGATGCCCGGGCTCGTTGATGATCTCCCACATGCCGATCGCCGGGGAGTCCTTGTAGCGGGTGACGACCCTTCGCACCCACGAAAGGTAGGCGTCACGGAAGCCTCCTGCGTACCAGGCGGCGTCCTTGGCCGCCTCTCCGCAGTCACTCCCCTGGTTGGCCAGCGAGAGGATCAGCTTCTGGCCGTGGGCCTCCGCCCGTTCGACGATGAGGTCGAGTGTGTTGAAGCCGTACGCCTCGAACGCCCATGTGCGGCTCATGGCCGCCGCGGGAAGCCCGCCGAAGTAGGTGTTGAGCTGTGTCTGCGTCCATGGCGTGCCGGTCGCGCAGCCGGTCATGCCGAAGGCGTTGAAACCTACGAAACGATACGCGCTGCCGTCGAGCATCAGGTTCCGGCCGACCCGGTAGACGAATCCGGGAGGTACGGCATTGGCGTTACTGGCCGGCGCGTGAGCCGCCTGCGCCGGTCGCGAAGGCGGTCGAGCCGCTTCGGCCGACGCCTCGCCTGGGGTGATACCGGATATTCCGCTTAAGAGGGATCCAGTCACTATGAGCAGCGCCGCGACGGGAGCCGCTGACCGGAGGAACATCTTGTGCAAGATCTCTCCTAGAAGATCGCTTGGAAGGCGTCATTCTCGCGGGCATACGGTCAAATCGCATTGAAAGCTCAAGATCATAACGCCTCTCGTATTTGATGCCGGGCAAAGTGACTTCACGGAGGACCGAGAAGATCACTCGGATCGGGTTCGGTGTTTCCCTCTTACTCGCGACACGTTTCACGGCGAAGGGCTGTCGAAGATTCCCGTCCCCGCGCCGAGGGCTCAGGGGGAGCCGGGCGGGAAGGTGGCTTCGACGGTTGCTTCGCGCCGCGCGCCGCGCATCCGGGGCGTATCACCACCACCGGTTTCGCCGACGCGTGTCGTCCGGGGTGCCGAGTGCGACGGCCAGGGCACGCGGGGCGCGCCGGCGGTTTCACCGGTCGATGTCAGCCGGGGTGACCGCCGCGGCTCGCCGTCGATAGTGGGCGTCGGGGAGGTTCTCCTCGTTGTCGCCGCCGTCCCCCAGCGCCACCAGGTCGAAGCCGTGCCGTTCGTAGAAGCGGCGGGCGCCGGTGTTCTGCTGGAACACGTGCAGGTCGAGCGGGCCGGGCCGTACCTTCCCGGCCTGGGCGAGCAGGGCCGAGCCGATGCCGTGGCCCTGTGCCTCCGGCGCGACGTAGAGGTGTTCCAGCCACCGGTCGTCCAGTGCGGCGAACCCGGCGACCTGGCCGTGTCGTTCGGCCACCCATGTCTCGTGGCGGGCGACCACGACCCCGGCGATCCAGGCCCTGGTCTCCTCGTCGGTGTGCAGGCGCGGCAGGTAGGTCATCTGGCCACGCGCGGCCAGGAAGACGTCCGCGATCCGCTCCGCGTCGCCGTGCCACGCCCGGCGTACGAGGGGCAGCGCTTCGTGTGCTGTGAGTTCGGCCATGACGTAGCGCAGGCCGTGCGCCAGATCCTGGTTCCGGACCTGGCGAGCGTAGGTACCGAAGCTCATGATGCCGCTCGGACGACTTCGCGGGCGTTCACCTTTTCGGACATCGTCATACTGTGACATGTCCGGATATGAACGAGCCATCGGATATCGCGGCATCCTTTGATGTCAGCCCAGGTCAACCGATGGCGATCGCGTCGAAGCGGGGCGCGTCGGTGGCGTGTCCCCAGCGGCGGCACTCCCAGGCCAGGCGCCGGGCGCGGAGCCGTAGCGCGACGGGGGCGCGCTCGGCTCGGCGCCGCTGGGACGCCTCTTCGACGGCACGCCGCTCCTCCGCGTGGACGGCTCGTCGCGACTCCACCTCCGCCCGCGCCCGCAGCAGCCAGGGAGGGGGTGAGGAGACCGCCTCGCGGAGGAGGGGAGCCAGTAGGTGGTCGCCGAACCGGGGCAGCTCGGCCGGGATCATCTCGATGGGCACACCCGACTCCCGTTCCGCGTCCTGGGGCGAGACCAGGAGACGCACAAGCTCCGCTGACCTCGGGGTGAGTTCGGCGAGCATCGTCTCCAGTTCGGCGCGAGGGAGGCGGGCATCGCGCAGGATCTCGGTGAGTGGTGGGACGCGGGGGTCCGCCATGCGGTGAAGGGGTCTGAGAGGCCCCGGCCAGACGCCGGCGGCGACCATCAGCGCAGCGGTCCACAGGAGGACCCGCACGCAGTCCGCGTCGGGGGTGGGCTTGGTCGCCTCTATCTCCGCGCGCGCCGCGACGGTGCGCGCGAGGTTCAGCTTGCGGGTCTGGGCGGCCTTTCTCGCGGCTTCGGAGCGGGAGACCGCTCGCGCGGCGGCGCGTAGCTCGGTGTCCGCGTGGGCGTGGTCGGCCAGAGCGTCCACGTCAGCGGCGCGGTAGTAGCGGATGGTGAGGATCCGGCCGTACTTCCGGATCTCCTCGGTGGCCACGGGTGCCAGACCGGCGGCGGTGACGATCCGTTTGAAGCGGTCGATCGAGACGCCGAGCCTGGCCGAAGCCTCGGTGACGGTGCAGCGCCGCTCCGCGGCGAGTGATCGCCGGAAGTGCTCGACGTCGGCTTCGGCCGCCCTGACGGAGACGGGGTCGAAGGTCCGGTCGGGGCGGCTGCCGGCTCGCCGCCGGTAGTGGGCTTCGGGGAGGTTCTCCTCGTTTGAACTACGCAGAACCCTGGCGACCGTCCCCGACCGCCTCCAGTCGTCCCCGATCGTCCGGCGTCCTCGACTCTCGTGCAACGAGTAGGTTGCACGACGATCGATCGAGGTGCAACAATCTGGTTGCACGTTAATGTCGTCGCGTGAAGGAGTTTTCTCATGTTCGAAGATCGGATCGAGCGCGACACCCTGATCGACGCCTCGGTCGAGCGCGTCTGGTCGTTGGTCTCCGCACCCGGCTTCTGGGTGGCCGAACCGGAGAGCATCGAGGGCACCACCGCTGTCGAGGGCGAGTCGACGGTGGCCAGGAACTCGGAGCACGGCGATTTCCCGGTACGCGTGGTGAAGGTCGAGCCGCAGTCGTACATCGCCTACCGCTGGGCTCCCGCCTCCCCTGGCCAGGAGCTGACCGAGGGCAACAGCACCCTCGTGGAGTTCACGCTGTCCGCCGAGGGTGACAAGACCCGCCTCACCGTGGTCGAGAGCGGCTTCGCCGCGCTGGCCGTGTCCGAGGAGGTGCGCGCCAAGACGATCGAGGACCTTTCCAGCGGCTGGCCGCAGGTCCTCAGCGCGACGAAGAAGCGCGTCGAAGAGTCGACCGTGTGAGGGCGGAATCCGATGACACGGGAGAGGAGGTCAGCGGCGTTCTCGTCGCGCTCGCCGACCCCATCCGTCGCGGACTGCTCGACCTCCTCGCCGAGCTGGGCGAGGCCACCGCGACGACGCTCGCCGAGCAGTTCCCCGTCTCCCGGCAGGCGATCGTCAAGCACCTCGCCGTCTTGGACGCCGCCGGACTCGTCACCGGCAGCCGGGTCGGGCGCGAGGTGAGGTACTCGCTGAGACCCGAGAGCCTGGACGCCGCCACGCGGTGGATGTCCTCGCTCGCGGCCGACTGGGACCGTCGACTGGCGGCCATCAAGCGCACCGCTGAGGCAGCGGAACGCGATTTCACGTAGCACCGGAACGCGCGGCGACAGCCGTTGCCGCGACCTGTGATCACACAGCAAGGAGATTCGACATGACGACGCTGAAGCCCGGAAGCATGCTGCTCGGCACGACCCGTCCCGACGAGCTGCGTGCCTGGTACATCAAGGCGCTGGCGCCGGAGTTCACCGGCGACGGCCCGATCGACCTGGGCGGCTTCCTGCTGGTCGTCGACGGGCGCGACGACGTCGAGGCGAAGAACAGCGAACCGGGCCGCGCGATCATCAACTTCCACGTCGACGACTTCGACGCCGTGGAGGCTCAGCTGAATGCGGCCGGCGTGGAGTGGATCTCGGTCGAGGACCGGGAGAAGGGAAAATTCGGCACGTTCGCCGACCTCGACGGAAACTACCTCCAGGTCATCGAGTGGAAGTAGGGCCCTTGAGGCCAGACGTCCTCTCGATGAACGGGTCCGAGGGACCCCCGCGGCAATAGGGCGATGGCGCCCCGTATCGATGTGTGACGAACGATCTGAAGCACCCCGTAACGGCACTGTATTTCATGATCACCGATGTGTTACGGGTAGGCCGTGCTCCACCCCGGTGGAGCGCGGCCGGTCGCGCCCGGTGGAGTACGGCCGGTCGCGGGAGACAGCCGGGTGGGCCGAGTACGGCCGGTCGCGGGAGACAGTCGGGTGGGCCGAATACGGCTACTGCCCATTCACCCCGGTGTTAACGACAAAACCGGCCAGCCGATCAAACGAACTCTGATCACCCATGGCCGCTGAACGTGACCAAATCCCTTGGACTCATTCGTTCGGTGAGGAACAGGACGTGGCAATCCTCGGTCACGTCGGGCACACGGGTCAGCCGACCCGTTCGCCGCGACGACTCCACTCAACACGACATAAGGAAGAGCGCACATGAGCATCCAGCAAACGGCGTTGAGCCCAGCCAGGACCAACCTGGCCCTGGCTACGCTGTTCTTGGGAATGTTCGTACTGGGCAGTGGCGAACTGCTCGTAGTCGGCGTGCTGGACCGGATCGCCGCCGATCTCCAGGTGACCATCCCCTCGGCCGGCCACCTGGTGACCGTGTACGCGCTGGGCCTTGCCCTCGGTGGTCCGATCCTGACCGCGCTGACGATCAAGCTGGAAAAGAAGATCGTCCTTATCGGCGCGGTCGCGCTGTTCATCGCGTGCAACCTGGTCGCGGTACTGACCCACGTATACGGCCTGTTCCTCCTGCTGCGCTTCCTCATCGGTTCGTTGCAGGGCCTGTTCATCGCGGGTGCGTTCATTGCGGCCATGTCGATCGTCCCTCCGGAGCGCATGGGCAAGGCGATCGGGATCGTCGTCTCCGGTGTCGCGATATCGGGGGCGCTCGGCTTGCCGCTGGGCACACTGGTCGGTCAGACCCTCGGCTGGCGCGGCTCGTTCATGGCGATCGTCGCGGGCGCCGTGGTGACACTGATCGGCACCGTGGCACTGATCCCGTCCGTGCCGTCCGCCGGCGCCGGTGCAGGCCACCAGGCCAGGTACGCTTTCGCCCCCAGGGTGCTCGCCGTGCTGTTCCTGAACTTCATCGTGTTCTCGGCGGTGTTCGCGGCGCTGACCTACCTCGTGCCGTTCCTGCAGAGGGTCACCGGCATCTCCGGAGCCATGCTGAGTGTGTTCCTCCTGGCCTACGGCGGGGCCACGGCGGTCGGCTCGTTCAGCGGCGGCAGGTTCGCCGACCGGAACGCCGGAGGCACCCTGATCATCGGGTCCATCGGCATCGCGGTCTCCCTGCTGGCGCTCTACTTCGCCGGCTCGATCGCGTGGCTCGTCGCGCTCGTGTTGCTCGCCCTGGGGCTGTCCTTCTATGGCATTGTGCCCTCGCTGCAGGTGCGGGTGATCGTTCTGGCCGGCCCCGGTGGCCAGCTCGCGCAGTCGTTGCCTGTCTCCGCGGCCAACGTCGGTATCGCGTTCGGCGCGTTCGCCGGTGGTGTCGCGATCAACAACTACAGCGTTTCCGCCACCGTGATCATCGGTCTGATCCTCTCCCTGGTCGCCGTCGCGGTCGCCTGGGGGACCAGCCTCCTGAAGCCGCCGGTGGTCGAGGAGTCGTTTCCGGCCACCGCCCAATCCGTACGCGAACCCGCATAAGACAACCCGTCGGACCACTTCTCGCACGTACTAAGACACCTGCAAGATGAGGATGACATCACGGGGCGCACGGCCGGGGACCGTCGTCGGAGCCCGGTCAGGCGGTGGCGATCGCGTCGAAGCGGGGCGCGTCGGTGGCGTGTCCCCAGCGGCGGCACTCCCAGGCCAGGCGCCGGGCGCGGAGCCGTAGCGCGACGGGGGCGCGGTCGGCGGGACGTGGGTGGCCTGCCGACCGAACTCCCCTCCCGAGCGGGGCGTCGGCGCGCAGGACCTCCTCGGCGGCCGAGGGGTCACCGGTCAACACCCGAAGGAGAGCTCGGCGTACGTAGCCGAAGTCGTCGTCGGGACAGCGCGCGATGTGCTCCTCGGTCGCCGTGTACGCGTCGTCCAGCCGGCCCTGCGCCAGAAGCAACTCGACGCGCAGGCGGTGCAGCCACGACCTGTCGTACCACCAGCCGTTCCGCGGGATCGCGTGTTCCACTGTGGTCAGGGCGTCGGTGATCCTGCCTTCCTCGCGCAGGAGCACGGCCTCCGCGAGCGCGAGGCGCACCGCTTCGTGGTCCCCCTCGGCGCCGGCCGCGCGGGCCTGGGCGAGGAGGTCGCGGGCGTCGCCGGCGCGGCGTTCGTAAAGGGCGAGGCAGGCCCGGCGGGCCAGCCGCAGGACCTTCACCTCCGGCCGCTCGTCACCGTCGGCGAGCGGCGGCGGCAGGAGGCCGAGCAACCGCCGGTCGACGCGCCAGCCGGTCTCGTCGCGCACGGTGTCCTCGATCCGCTCGCTCAGCACCTCGCGCAGCGAAACCTCCAGCCAGTCGTGGTACCACGCGCCGAACGACTCGGCCTGCGGGGCGAGCGCCTCGCCGACGCATGTCCAGTCGCCCCAGACCTGGCCCGCGGCGGAGCCGTTGACGACCAGGTGGGAGCGGTAGCCGCAGCCGTGCTCGGCGACCGGCAGCAGCCCCTTGAAGGCGGCCTCCATGACGTCGTCGTAGCCCTCGTCGTCCGCGGGCGGCTCCCACTCCTCCGTGAACGGGAACGCGCCGAACCGTTTCCAGGACCTGTCCGGCCGCACACCGTGCACCCCGTAGTACGGACCGGCGCCGCCATTGCCGAGCCGGGTCAGGAACGTGCGGTAGTCGGCGGGAAAGCGCACCCCGATCCGCGTCTCGACGTCCTCCAGCGTGGCCTCGTCGAGCGGTGGCTCGAACCGGTAGCGGTGCTCGCGGGCGCCGAAGAGGTCGAGGTCCGCGTCGTACTCGCGGAGCGCGTCGATGCCGCGCCGGATGACGTCCAGATCCACGGCGGCACCCTACCCGCAGGCGGCGGGAAAACGGGTGGCCGGCGAAAGCGGCGTGCTTCTACGCTCGACAACCATGACCTTCGAGTGGGCTCCGCTGACCAAGGACGACGTCGGGGCGTGGGCGGAGTTGCTGGCGGCGATCGGCGAGGTGGACCAGGTCGGGGGGAGGGAGACCGCGGAGGCACTCGCCGAGGATCTCGCCAACCCGCTGCTCGACCCCGTCGAGGGCACGCTGGGAGCGTGGGAGTCCGGCCGGCTGGTCGCGTACGGGATGACCATGTCCCGGTCCGCGGCCGAGCCGATCCATCGGATGAGCCTGTGGGGCGGGGTGCATCCGGAGTACCGGCGCAGGGGGCTGGGGGGCCGTCTGCTGGAGTGGGCGATCGGCAACACCCCGGTGCTGCACGAGCGCCGCTTTCCCGGGCAGCCGCTCGAACTCCACATCGAGGTGGACAGTCGCAACGAGGGCCTGCGGGCGCTGGTCGCCAGGGCGGGGATGAAGCCGGTCCGGTGGTTCTACGAGATGAACCTCGACCTGGGCGCCGAACTGCCGGAGGTCTCGCCGCCGGAAGGGGTGGAGGTCATCACCTACCGGGACGATCTGGAGGATGCCGCCAGGGAGGTGCGCAACCGCTCGTTCGTCGACCACTGGGGGAGTGTTCGGCACACCCCGGAGTCCTGGCGGAGCACCATCGTCGGGGTGCGGGCGTTCCGGCCGGAGGGGTCCTTCGTCGCGCTGGACGCGTCGGGGGAGTGCGTGGGCATCCTGCTCACCCACTACTTCGAGGCCGACACCGCGGCGACCGGGGTCCGCGAGGCGTGGATCCAGATCATCGGCACCCCGCGCGAGTGGCGGGGGCGCGGGGTGGCGAGCGCGCTGCTCGCGCACGCGCTGGGCGAGTTCCGCGCGCAGGGGTACGACACGGCGGGGCTGGGGGTGGACGCGGACAACCCGACCGGGGCCCTCGGCATCTACACCCGTGCCGGGTTCGAGATCGCGCGCCGTGCGGCCTACCACGGGATCGCGCTGGTTCCCTCGACGGCGTGACGACCGCCGTCGAGGAACGTCCCGTGGACCGGTGGACCGGTGGACCGGTGGTCAGGTGGACCGGGGACCGAACGTCCCGGTGGACGGTGGCACCGGCGAGGCCGCGTCAGTGCCTGCGCTTCCTGCCGCGGCCACTGGGACGGCCGCGCGAGCCCGGTGCCGGGCTGGGCACGAGGCGGAGCCGGGCGCTCGTGGCAAGCATCGGCTCGTACACCAGCACGCGCAGATCCTCCAGGGCCGCTCTCGCGGGATGCCCCGAGTCCAGCACCTCCGCGACGAACTCCGGCGCGTTCCTGCCCGCCGACTCGCGGAGCTGCTCCGCGACGGCCTCGGGGCCGCCCAGTTCCAGCAGGATGATCAAACTCTCGGCGAGGAGCAGCGGGTGCTCGTCGGCGGTGAGATCCTCGGGGCTCAGCTCTCCCGCCTCCAGGAGGGCGGTCAGGACGAGGGATCCCAGCGCCGGGTCATGCCGGAGCCTCGCCTGCGTCGACCGGCCGTCGGGGAGCGCCTCCACCAGGGTGGAGAGCATGGCGGAGGCGCGGGTACGGAAGGGGCAGGCGCGTACGGCGTCCAGAAGCGGCTCGATGTCACCTCCGTGCGCCGCCAGCCAGCCCTCGAGCTCGGCCGCGGCCGTCTCCTGGGTGTAGTGCTGGGCGAGCACCCCCAGCAGTTCGCCCGGCTCGGCGGCCGCCAGCTCCCCGAGCAGCGGGGCGTCCCGCCCGTCGGCGAGCAGCCGCTCCCGTACGGCTCGGGTGCCCAGGGGCGTCAGGCGTACCAGCGGGCCCGGCTCCGCCAGGCGCGACAGGAGCCGGGCGCACGCCTCGGGCGGCAGCGGCAGGTCGTCCTCGGTGAGCTCGCCGATCCCCTCGACGACTCCGGGACGCAGGTCGCTGGAGTACAGCTCGTCGGCCATGCCGTGACTCGTCTCGACGGCACCGAGGCGGGAGAGGGCGTCGAACACCGCGAGCAGGTCCTCGTCGACCTGACGGCGCCAGATGTCCTGACGGACGCCGTTCTCCTCGGGGTCGAGGAGGAAGTACGCCTGGCAGGCCAGCCATACGGTCTCCTGCAGCCGGGCCACGGGGATCGGGGCCGGCAGGCTGTACAGCGTGTTCAGCACGTCGGGCAGCAGTTCGTCGAACGCCGTGACGAGCATCGAGGAGCCGGACCACCCGGAGGCGGGCGCGCAGATCGCGGTGCCCAGCTCGAAGGCCGCCTCGAACGCGCGCCGCCACAGCGCCTCCGGGTCACGCAGGAGCGGGGCGGCCTTGGCCACCGGGACCAGGCGCTCCTTGCGCACCCGCACCAGGCCCGCCTTCTTCGCCCACGCCAGCAGGAGGCTCACCCGGGGCATCTCGGCGGAGCCGCGCACCCGCAGGTCCCGCTCCCCGGTGCCCAGCAGCTCCGCCAGCTCGCGGGCGTCGGCCAGCCGCAGGTTCCCGGTCTTGGTGAGGGGCCGCCCGTCCTTCCCCACCCAGTCGGGCAGGGCGGCCAGCTGCCGTACGATCTCGCTCCGGGCGGCCTCGGCGGCGAGCTCGGCGGCCGGGGGGAGGGCGACGGGGCACTGGGGGAAGGCCCGCTCGTCGTCGGGCCCCGCGCCGGCGAACTCGGCCTCGAGAAGCCTGTCGAGCACGTCGGCGTCGAACCGTATCCGGCCCGCGTCGACATCGCGCCGGAATCCGGCCACGGCCCTTTCGTCGTCGAGGACGACGCCGTTGTCGAGGGCGGTCTGCGTCCAGAACTTCCCGACGCCCTGCCGGGCCGGGTCGGCCAGCGCCGCCGGATACTCCGCCGCGGCCTCGGCCACGGCCGCCTCCAGCTCCGCGAGGGAGGCGCCCCGAGGGTCGCGCAGGCCGGACGCGGTGAGGTAGCGCACGAGCGTCAGCAGGCTTTCCGGCGCGGTGGCGAGGACATCGCGCTCGGCCGCGAGGTGCCGGGGAATCCATTCCAGGAGGAAACGCCGCACCTGTCGCGCGTCCCAGCAGGCCAGCCGCCCGTCCCGGCTGTGGTGCCGCGCGTTCAGGGCCGCCGCCAGCATCGCCTCGTCGGCCCGCGCGCCGTGCTCACCCGCCCAGGCGAGGCAACGGCGGATCAGCAGGTCCTTCGCCGACTCGAACTCCTCGACCTCCTCCGGATCGAAATGCGTCCGCACCATGAACTCCCACGCTCATATCACCGGACCGGGTCGAGTCGCTCTTTCCCGACCGCCCTCGCCGTCCGTGTCATGTACCGGCCATCCCTTTCCGCAGGGACGGTGTGTGCGGGTCGGTGGCCAGGAGCTCGTTGAGGGAAGGTCCCTCCTCGACACGCACGTGATCCATCGTGACAGCATCGCCGACAACGCGGGGGCCAACCGAGCCCGTGTGGCGTCACGGATCCCGTCGCTCGCGTCGTGTCTTTCGCGCTTTATCCCTATATTCTATAGTTCTTGGGAATATTGGTTCACAGGGATGGAGTATGCGATGTCGTATCCAGAGGCGCTTTACCTGGACGAGGCGGGCGAGAGCAGCGGGATCTTCCGGCCGGCGAGCGCGGGTCCGGATCTGATGATCGGCGGGACGGCGGTGCACTACCTGGGCACCGGCGCCTCGACGAACGAGCAGTTCGGCCTGTACCGCTGGGAGATGGGGCCGAAGCCGTCCGGTCCGGCGCCCCACTTCCACCGGACGATCTCCGAGTCCTTCTTCGTCCTGTCGGGGACGGTGCGGCTGTTCGACGGGCGGAGCCAGATCGACGCGACGGAGGGAGACTTCCTGCACGTCCCGGCGGGCGGGGTGCACAGCTTCCGCAACGAGTCCGGCGAGCCGGCCTCGATGCTCCTGCTCTTCGCCCCCGGGGCACCGCGCGAGGCGTACTTCGAGGAACTCGGCGCGATCGTGGCCGAGGGACGTGAGCTCAGCGACGCGGAGTGGACGGATCTCTATCTTCGCCACGACCAGTACATGGTCTGACGGCCATGGCGGAGTTTCGCGAGGAACCGATCTACCGGCAGCTGGCGCGGATCGGGAAGACGCTGGCCAGCCCGGTGCGGCTCAGGCTGCTCGACATGCTCGACCAGCGGGAACGCACCGTCGAGCAGCTGTCCGAGGCGGCCGGCGTCCCGCTGAAGAACACCTCGGCCCAGCTGCAGCAGCTCCGCGCCGCCCACCTGGTGACGAGCCGCAGGGACGGTACGCGGATCTACTACCGGCTGGCCGACGAGCGGGTCTCCCGGTTCCTGGGCGAGCTGCAGGACTTCGCCGGGGAAAGGCTCGCCGACCTGCGGGAGGCGGTGTCCGAACACCTCGGCGACCCCGCGGCGCTGGAGCCGGTGACCGCCGGCGAGCTCGCCGCGCGTCTCGCCGACCCCGGATCCGGCGTCGTGATCGTCGACGTCCGTTCCGCGGCCGACCACGCCCGCGGTCATGTGCCGGGGGCGCTGTCGGTGCCCCTGGCCGAGCTGCGCGATCGTCTCGACGAGCTCCCCCGGGACGCCGAGATCGTGGCCTACTGCGGCGGACCCTACTGCGCGGTCTCTCCGGAGGCCGTGCGGCTGCTGCGCGAGCGGGGTTTTCACGCGCGCCCGCTGGACGGCGGGCTCGCCCGCTGGCGGCGCACGGGCAACCGGCTGCAGGCCGGTCCCACCCCCGTGACCCTGTGACGAGTCCGTGGTTCCGCGACAGGGCCACGGACTCGTCGCAGGTCCCGGCTCCGTGACGGGTACGTGGTCCTGGGACAAGGCCATGGACTCGTCGCGGGTCCCGGCCCCGTGACGGGTCCGCGGCCGAATTGTCGGAGTGGATCACTACTGTTCGCGGCATGTCCACCCCCCACCCGAACGCTGCCTCGCCGGCCGGGACGAAGGTCCCCGTTCCCGGCGAACTCCCTCCCACCTCCCGCCGCGAAGAGACCGGCCACCGTGAAGAGGCCGGCCACCGTGAAGAGGCCGGCGCATGACCGCCTGGGAGGAGATCCGCGGGCTCATCGACCGCCGGGACGCCGACGCCGTCGCGGCCCGGCTCGCCGGGCTGGACGAGGAGGCGCGCAAGGAGGTCGCCCGCCGCCTTCCCGGACACCTGAAGACGCTGCGCGGCCGGCGCGAATCCTGGGAGGGGCTCGACGACCACGCCGAGGCGCTCCGCGCCGCCGGGGCCGGGGTCCTTCCCGGGGCGGCCGCCGTGGTGACCTGGCTGAACCGCCGGGACTTCACCTCCCGCTGGAGCCCGCCGTACGAGGACACCGAGCGGATCATGACGATTCTCGCGGCCCGGCCGGCGCAGTGGCGGGCCGACCTGGCGGGGCGGCTCGTGCTGAGGCTCCGGACGTGGGAGGACCGCGGCCTGGAGCTGGCGCTCGCCCTGCTCCGCGCGACCGGGATCGAGGTGCCGGACCACGATCCGGTGGTCGCCGGATGGGCGAGCGCGGCCGGCGCCCTGCCCGCTCCGCACGAGGACCCGCTCTTCGACGTCATGCTTCCCCGCCTCTTCGAGGCCCAGGGGGTGGGGCGGGTTTTGCAGTGGGAGAGCGACCCGGCCCGGTCGCTGCTGGGTGCCCTGCGCACCCTGGCCGCCCGAGACGTGACGAGACGGCAGGAGCTGCTCCAGGGATGCGTCAGGCGGTTCCTGCTGGGGGGCTCGGTGACGGAGCTGCGGTTCTTCGTCCGCCTGCACGAGGCCCTGGAGCCCGTGCCGCACGAGATCGAGCCGCAGGCCCGTGACTACCTGCGGCTGCTGCCCGCGGCCCCGGGGCCGGTCGCCGAGCTGGCGCTGCGGCACCTGCGCGGGCTCGACGGGCTCGACCCCCTCGACCTGCTGGAGGGATGGGAGGCAGTGCTCTTCCGGCCCGAGCGCAAGCTCGTCCGCGCCGGACTCACCTGGCTGGACCAGCGGGTACGGCTCTCGCCCGGCCTCGCGACCTCGATCGCCGGACCGCTGGCGCTCGCGCTCGCCGCCGACTCCGCCGAGCTGCAGGAAAGGGCGCTGGCGCTCGCGATCAAGTACGCGGACCTGATGGACGACGAGGGCCTTGCCGTCGTCCGCGACGCGCTCGGCACGCTCCCGCCCGACCTCGGACGGCGTGCCTTCGCGGTCTTCGGCGGCGAGGAGCCGGCCGGGACCGATCCGCGGGACGGGTTCGATCCGCCCGCGCTCCCTCGGCCCGACGCCCCGCGGCGGATGCCGGAACCGATCGGTTCCGTGGCCGAGATGGTGCCCCTGCTGGACGACTCCGACGACTGGCAGGCGTGGGAGCGGCTGCTCGCCGGTTTCGTCACCCTCGTGCATCAGGATCGGGAGGGCACGGCCGCCGCGTTCAAGCCCCACCTGACAGGCAGGTCCGAGCACCTGTACGGAGTGCATCACTGGAACCGGGAGGGCATGGCCGCCGACCTGCCGGGCGGGTACGGGCACCTGTACGGAGTGCATCACTGGAACCGGGTCCACCAGTGGTTGGTCGGCGCCGCGTGTTCCCTCACCGGCGTCGCGCCGGAGCGCGGCTCCTGGAGGAGCAGGCTCCCCGACACCCGCCGCCTCCCTCCGCCACGCCTGCTCCTGCTGCACCGGGCCGCCGAGATCCAGAGGGCCGTGGAGGAGGACGTCGTCCCGCCCCTGCTGCTGGCCACCCCCACCCTCACGACCGGGCACGTGGAGGCGGCCGAGCTGGTGACGAGGCTGGAGGTCATCGAGGCCGCCGGGGCGAAGCCGCTCGCCGCGGACCTGCAGCAGGCGCTCCTGCGGCTGCCGAGAGAGCGGGACGGGGAGGCGGCCGAACGCGCCGGCCGGCTCTCCTCGGCGGCCGGTCGCCTGGTCGCCCGATGGCTGTCCGGTGCCGGGCTCGCGGACCCGGTGGTGGAGATGGGCCGGTCCCACCCGGAACACGGGTACGGGGAGGCGAAGCCCGTCCCGTCGCTGCGCGCGCCGGCCACCGGGCTGCCCCTCGTCGACCGGATGTTCGTCGACTCCCCGCGGTATGGCGACGGGATCCAGCCGGCCT
Source organism: Streptosporangium sp. OZ121 (assembly GCF_051918885.1). Classification (NCBI taxonomy): domain Bacteria; kingdom Bacillati; phylum Actinomycetota; class Actinomycetes; order Streptosporangiales; family Streptosporangiaceae; genus Streptosporangium; species Streptosporangium sp. OZ121. Next base: position 33,744 of record NZ_JBPXMC010000024.1, on the reverse strand, counting down.
GGTGGCCGTCGATGTTCCCGTCCCACCGCGAGGTGGCCGCCGCCTACCTGTCACGCCAGCTTCGGCACGACCAGTGGCACCACATGGCGGTACGACCGGGCCGGCTGCGCGAGCTCGCCCGGCTCGACGGGCCACCGGGAGCCGCCGTGGCGCTCGTCCTCGCCCGCCTGCTGGGAAACCCGGACACGCCGGAGGCCGTCGAGATCCTGCTGGAGATGGCGGGACGCGGCGACCTGCCGGCCGCCGAACTCGGCGGGCAGGCTGCGGCGCTGGTCGAATACGACCAGATCAAGCTCGTCCACCTGACGGTGGCCCTGGAGTCCGCGGCCCGCCAGGGCGCCCACGAGGAGGTGTGGACGGCGGTCGCCGCGGCGTTGCCGGCGCTCCTGCCCCAGGCCGGTGACCGGCCGCGCCACGGGCTGACCGGGTTCATGGAGCTGGCCGCCACCACGGCGGCGTGGTGTCGCGCCCGCGGGGCGATCCCCGAGATCGAGGCCATGGCGGCGCGCAGGGGATCGAGCGGCCTGCTCCGCGAGGCGCGCCGCCTGCACGGGCTGTTGACGGCGAAGGAAGGATGACCATGCGCTCGAAGTACGACGAGGAGCGCCGCCTGCGGCTGGCGATCGGCGACCTGGTCCGTGCCGCCGCGCCTCCCGGCTGGAGCGACGCCACGGTCCGTTGCGGCCAGGTCGGGGGATTCACCCGCGTCGTCGTGGACTGCGACGGGGCAGAGGTCGGCGTTCATGGGCTGGAGGAGCAGGTCCGGCGACTCCGCGAGCTGGCCTACCGCGACGGCGAGGGCACGTGGTTCTCCTGCGAGCTGCGCTTCACGCCGGGGAGCAGGTCGTACCGGGGACACGTGGACGCCGAGAGGTTTCCCTTCCCCGACGGCACGGACATCCCCGACCTCGCGCCGCTGGAAGAACTGGTGGTGTTTCCTCGCGACACCGTTCCCGGCTGGCTGCGGGACGCCCTCCCGACCGCGGTCCCGATGGGACTCCGCGAGCCCGAGGACTCCTGGCCTCACTTCGGCGATTCAGGCGTGCCACCGGATCCCGAGCCGGTCGTCTCCGGGGAGCTGGCCTACACGCCGATCGAGCACATGGTCGTCCGCGGTTCCGGATTCGGCGAGGAGCGCGAAGGGCCCACCGCCTTCCTGCACGGGGAGACCGGTGGAGGTGGTGACCACCTCCTCTTCCTCGGCGGACAAGGCGGGGGAGAGCAGCCTTACTGGGTGGCCCGCGAGGGCATGCGGGGCACCGGGGGCGGCATCACCGCCTGCGTGCTCGACGACCGGCGCCTCGTCCTGCACCTCACCCCCAGGGCGGCGGACGACATGGAGACCGAGACCGTCCTCACCGTCGACCTGAACCTGACGCCCGCCGAGACGGAGCGGCTGCGGACCGTTCTCAGCGGGGTTTTCCACGGTGGATCGTCCGACTGGATGCCCTCGCTCACCGGCTTCTGACGCACCGGCCGGGCAGGGGCCGGTGCGTCAGAGCGGGCGGGGTGCTCCCGAACTGCCCGTTCTGACGCACCGGCCGGGCGGGGCCGACCGGGGCGAACGGGCGGGGTGCCCTCGGACGTGCCCGGTGGGCGCCGGTCCTCTACCTCCGGTGCCTGCTCACCATCCCCGCCGCGAGGGGGGCGTTCGCGAAGTCGCCGGCCGCCACGCGGGCCGCGACGGTGCGGCGTACGAGGCGGTCGGCCAGGGAGGGGGCGTGCCTGCCGACCATCATCTCGACGCGTCCCCGGACGGTGGTCGCCACGTCGCGCGGGGCGCGGCGGGCGGTGACGGCGCGGACGATCGCGTCGACCACGCCCTCCACGGGTTCCGGCCTGGACACCGCGTCCAGGGACAGTCCCGCCTGCCGCGTACTGTCGTGGATCGGGCTGCGGACCATGCTCGGGTAGACCGTCGTCACGCCGACGTGCGTGCCGACCTCCAGCCGGAGCGCGTCGGCGTAGGCCGCGAGCGCGCGCTTGGAGACGCCGTACGCCGCCGCCAGCGGCAGCGGCAGGAGCGCCATCCGCGAGGCGATGAAGACCACCCGCCCGCGGGCGCGCACCAGGTGGGGCATGACCGTCGCCGTCACGCGCCAGGCGCCGAGGAGGTTCAGCCGCAGCTGCGCCTCGACCTCCTCTCCGGGAGCGAGCTCGGCCGGGGCGGGCCCGCCGCGCCCCGCGTTGTTGACCAGCAGGTCGATGCCGCCGAGCAGGGCCGCGGCCTCGGCCACCGCGGCGTCGACGGACTCCTGGGAGGTGATGTCGCACGCGATGATCGGGATGCCGGAGTCGCCGGGGCGGGCTGTGTCCACGATGTCCAGGCCGACCACGTGCGCGCCCTGGGCGGTGAACCGCGCGCTCATCGCCCTGCCGAAGGTGCCCGCCGCGCCGGTGACCAGGATCCGGCGCCCGGCCAGCGCGCGGGACGGGGCGGCGCGCAGCTCGCGGTCCATGACGCGGAGGTACTGGTCGACGTCGATCCGCATGTGGGGCCTGCGGTGCCCCCAGCGGTCGCGGGCGGCGTCGAGTTCGGCGGAGGCGATCCGCCGCGCGCGCTCAGGGTCGGGCAGCCGGTGGGTTCCCGCGCGTACGGCGGCCACGAGGCGGCTCTGCGCCTCGACGACGGGCAGCGCCGATCCGGTCGACTGCATCAGCCCGACGTAGCTGATCGAGTCGTCGCCGATGGGGAAGACGTGGCGGTAGAGCAGCGCGCTCGCCGGGTCGGGCATCGTGGCGGCGTCCAGGAACGGTGTCACGGCCCGGTAGCCGGTGCACCAGACGATGTGGTCGACCTCGTCCATCCGGCCGTCGGCGAAGTGGACCCGCGGGCCGTCCAGGCGCGCGACGCCCTGGCGGGCGAGCACCCTTCCCTCCGCGATCAGCCGGGGGACGGAGTCGCTCAGGGTGGGGTGGTCCTGCAGCACGCCCTCGCGGGGAGCGGGCAGGCGCGGCCCGGCGGGTCTCCTGTCGGCGACCTTGAGCACCGCCTGGGAGACCACCTGCCGCACCCGCCAGGGCAGCAGGGCCGCGAGGGCGCCGTTGAGCTGGTCGGAGGGGCGGCCCAGCAGCCGCTTGGGCAGCACCCAGACACCCCGCCTGGCCGACAGCAGCACGGCCGACGCGTGGCCGGCCAGCTCGGCGGCGATGTCCATCGCGGAGTTGCCGGTGCCCACGACGAGCACGCGCCTGCCGGCCAGCTCGGCGGGGGTGACGTAGTCGTGCGCGTGCGACTCGGTGCCGGTGAACGTCCCCGGGTACGGCGGCTCGGGGAGCCGGGGCTCGTGGTTGTGACCGTTGGCCACCACCAGGTGCTCCACCGTCTCGCGGTAGGGCCCCTCGGGGCCGGTCAGCTCCAGCTCCCAGCCGTCCCCGGTGCGCCGCGCCGATTCGAGCGTCGTGCCGAACCGGAAGTGCTCGCCGACCCCGAAGCGGTCGGCGTAGGAGCGCAGGTATTCGAGCATCTGGGCGCGGTCCGGGTAGTCGGGCCACTCGGCGGGCATCGGGAAGTCGGAGAACTCCGTGCGCGGCTTGCTCGTGTTGAGGCGGAGACCCTCGTAGGACGCGGTGTCGGCGTCCAGCCGCCACAGGCCGCCGAGGGAGGTGGCGCGCTCGACGCCGAGGACGGGCAGACCGGCCTCGACGAGGGCCTTGACCGCGGCTATGCCCGCCGCGCCGCCGCCGACGACGGCGGTCACGCCACCACGACCCGGCGTTCCGCCTGCCGCGTCGGCCGCGCTCCGATCCGGTGTACCGCCTGCCGCGTCGGTCGCGTTCCGGCCCGGCATGCCGCCGGCCGCGTCGGCCGCGCTCCGGTCCGCCGGGCCCTCGCGGTCGGCGGTCGCCCCCTGGCCCGCCACGGTGCCGCCGCCGACGGCCGCTTCCCGGCCCGCTTCGCTTGCGCCCATCCGCTGCCTCCCATATTCCATCAGATGATGGAATTATTAGCCGTCGGAGGCGCCCGCGCCAGGGGTCGCGTAGAGCCGGTCGACGAAGCGGTGGGCGTAGGCGCGGAACTCACGCCTCTCGCGGTCCGCGCTCACCGCGTCGCCGCCGTGGGAGCTCAGGGCGCTCAGCGCGGTCACGTGGCCGTGGGCCGCCCAGACCAGGCTGCGCACGGTGATGTGCGGCGTCGGCTCGACGACGAGGCCGCGGGTGGCCGCCTCCAGCAGGGCGCGCTCGATCTCGCCGTAGATCGGCAGCGAGTACGCCTCGTCCAGGGACAGGTGGAGAGTGGGGTCCAGCCACCGCCGCAGCCACAGGAAGGTGGTCTGGGGATGCTCGTCGAGGAAGTCGACGAACGCGTCCACCAGGGCGTGCATCGCGCCTGCGACGTCGCCAGGGGGGTCGGAGCGCACGGCGGCGAGGAAGGCGCGCACCGGCGGCGTGAGCGTCGCCTGCTCCAGCTCGAAGACGCGCGCGAAGCAGGCGTCGTACAGCGACGCCTTCGACGGGAAGTGGTGGTGCACGCTGGAGACGTCGATCCCGACCCGGGCGGCGATGTCGCGCACGGAGACGCCGCCGGCCCCGTGCCGGGCGAAGAGGACCGTCGCCTCGGCGAGGATGCGGTCGGGCGTCGACGGCGCGGACGGCGCGGAGCGGTCCCTGGGCGGGCGGCCCCTGCGGCGTGCCCGGGGCGCGGGGACGTCTTCCCCGCTCTCCTCGTTCTTCCTCATGCCGGACAGTCTGCCAGGATCGCCGGCCCTGATAATCCATCAGGAAATTGATTTACCTGCGCTGGGCGGTCACCGGATCCGGGGGGCGGCGTGCTCCGGGGCGGCCCTCCCGGGTCCGGTGACCGCCGACCCGGCGCGCCCCCTCCTCCCGGCCCGGCGGGGAGGCGTGTTCAGTCCGGCGCGGACGCGGCGGTGTCCGGTATGACGGCCGTGGACCTGATCTGATCGGGCGTGAGCGCGGTGCCGCGTTCGTGTTCGGCGGCGAAGCGCTCCTCGCCCAGCGCGTCACGGATCCGCGAGGTGATCCGGTCGACGTCGCCGCCCTCCCACGGGGCCGGGGGCACGGGGTTCGACGCGCGGGCCACGGTGCCCGCGCCCAGGAGCCGGGCGGCGCGGTCGTGGTGTCCGGCGACGGCCAGGGCTCCGGCCAGGCCGTACACGGCGACCGTCATCTCCCGGGCCCCGCCGAGCCTGGCCGAGAGGTCCAGGGCCGAGAGGTGCAGGGTGAGGGCCGTCGCCGCGTCGCCGCGCTGTTCGGCGACGAAGCCGAGCTCGGCCACGATCATCGGCAGGTACGGCGGCGGCTCCTCGGAGCCGGGCGGGGTGCGGTCCAGCACCTCGCGCAGGTGGGTCTCCGCGATGTCGAGGTGGCCGGCCCTGCGCGCGGCGAAGGCCAGTCCCATCCGGGCGAAGACCTGCCCCGCCTGGTGGCCCTGCTCCACGGAGAGCCGCAGCGACCTCTCGCTCGACTCCGCCGCCCGCGCGTAGTCGCCGCGCTGCAGCGCGATCCAGCCCAGCCAGCCCAGCCGCCCGGCGAACTCCGTCCACAGCCCGAGTTCCTCGGCCAGGCGCATGCCGTCGCGCTGCAGCCGTTCGGCCCGGTCGAGGTCACCGGTCATCTCGGCCAGCGCGCCGAGCCAGCCGCCGGCCTCCAGTTGCCCCCAGCGCTCCCCGAGCTCGCCGAAGATCCGCGCGCTGCGCTCGCCGTCGCGCTCGAGCCCCTCCATGTCGCCGCGTACGTGCGCGAGCTTGGCCCGGAGGGCGAGGGCCGCGGCCGTCCCCCACCGGTCGCCGAGCGCCTCGAAGGAGGGGAGCGCCCGGTCCAGCAGGTCCGCGGCGGCGGACAGGTCGCCGAGGTCGAGCCCCGCGTAGGCGAGGATCCACCACGCCCTGGCTCGCCCGCCGGGATCGCCCGCGTCCTCGTACGCCTCCAGGGCCGCCCGGCGAAGCTTCTCCCGGCCGGCGACCTCCACCTCGCCCTGGAGGAACTCGACCGCGGTCTTCCAGGTGAGGGCCCTGGCCCGGAGCGCGGCGAACGAGACGCCCCCGGAGCCGCCGGCGGTGTCCGGCTCGGGGTTCCCGGTCGTACCCGGTTCGCGGTCCCGGGGGACGGCGACCGGTGGTTCGCCGGGAACGGCCAGTGCCGCCGCCAGGGATCGGCGGGCCTCGGCCAGCCGGCCGCGCAGGAACCAGTACCAGGCCATCGCGCCGGCGAGACGCAGCGCGCCGTCCGCGTCGCCGTTCCTGACGGCCGCGTTCAGCGCGGCGCGGAGGTTTGCGGCGTCGGCGTCGAGGCGCCGCAGCCAGCGCCGCTGATCCGCCTCGTAGAGGCGCGGCGCGGCTCGCTCGGCGAGGCCTGTGTAGTGGCGCAGGTGCCGCAGCCGCACCCGTTCGTACTCCCCGGACCGCTGAAGACGCTCGACGCAGTACGCCGCCACCGATTCCAGCAGCCGGTATCTCGGCCCGTCGGCGCCGTCCACCATGACCACCAGCGACCGGTTCACCAGCCGCGCCACCAGGTCGAGCACGTCCGCGGCCGGAACGTCGTCCTGCGCGCAGACGGCCTCGGCGGCCTCCATAGTGCAGCCGTCGGCGTGCACGGCGAGGCGGCGCAGGACGGCGCGCTCGGCGTCGGTCAGCAGCTCCCAGCTCCAGTCGATCATCGCCGTCAGGGTCTGCTGGCGCGGCGGGACGCCCCGGTGCCCGGTGGCCAGCAGCCGGAACCGGTCGTCCAGGCGGGCGACGAGACCGTGCACCCCGAGGGCGGGCACTCTCGTCGCGGCCAGCTCCAGCGCCAGCGGGATGCCGTCCAGCCTGCGGCACAGCGCCGCGACCGCCGGGGCGGTGTCCGCGTCGAGGGCGAACCCCCGGGCCCCCCGGGCACCCTGGGCCCCCTGGGCCCCCTGGGTCGCGGCGGACGCGCGTGCCACGAACAGCCGTACGGAACCCGTCCGCTCCAGCGCGGGAATGTCGTCGGCGGCCCGGCCGGGGACCTCCAGCGGCGGGACGCTCCAGACCACCTCGCCGGGCAGGGCGAGCGGCTCCTGGCTGGTCGCGAGGATCCGCAGCCCCGGGGCGGCGCGCAGCAGCAGCCCGGCCAGCTCGGCGACCGGCTCGACGACGTGCTCGCAGTTGTCCAGCACCAGCAGCAGCCGCCGGGGGCGCAGTGCCTCGGTGAGCCGGTCGGCGGCGGTCACCGGCCCCGCGGCGCCCGCGGTGTCCTGGACGTCCAGCACCGCCATGATCGTCTCAGCCAGCCGGTGGACCGCGTCCTCGTCGCCGGGGCGGTCGAGCGCGGCCAGCTCGACCAGCCAGACCCCGTCACGCACGCCGCCGGAGGAGACGTTGCCCGAGGGGACACCGCCCGAGGAGGCACCGGCGGAAGGGCGGGGGGCGGCGCCGGAGGGGGCCGCCTCAGGGCGGGTCAGGTGCCTGGCGACCTCGAGCGCCAGCCGGGTCTTGCCCACGCCGCCGGGACCGGTGAGCGTCACCAACCGCTCTGCCTCCACCAGGGCGCGGATCCCGGCGACGGCCTCCTCCCTGCCGATCAGGCCGGTGAGGGGCGCCGGGAGGTTGCCGCCGGGCCTGTCGGGGAGAACGCCGGGCGCGGCCAGCGCCGGGTCCCGGGCGAGGACGGCCCGGTGCAGGGCGACCAGGTCGGCGCCCGGGTCCAGGCCCAGCTCGTCGGCGAGCAGCACGCGAAGTTCCTCGTAGCTGTCCAGCGCCTCGCTCTGCCGCCCGGACCGGTACAGGGCACGCATGTGGGCGGCGCGCAGCCGCTCCCTGAGGGGATGCGCCGCGAGCAGGTCGCCGAGTTCCCCGGCGAGCAGGACATGCTCGCCCAGCTCCAGCCGTACCTCCGCCCGGTCCTCCTGCGCGGTCAGCCACCGCTCCTCCAGCCGCGCGATCGCGGGACGCGCGAACGGCTCGTCACCGAAGTCGGCGAACGCGGGACCGCGCCACGACGCCAGCGCGTCGGCCAGCAGCGCCGCCCTGACCGACGGGTCCCCGGTCAGGGCCGCCTCGTCGAGGAGGCGCAGGAAACCGGCGACGTCGGTGTCGGCCCTCACCACGTAGCCCGCGGGATGGCGGACGATCAGGTCCCGGCAGCCGGGTTCGGCGTCCTCCAGCACCCTGCGCAGCTGCGAGACCTTGGCCGACAGGGCGCCGGCCGGGTTGCCGGGCGGATCGTCGCCCCACAGGTCGTCGATCAGCCGGTCGGCGGGCACCGGGCGCCCCTCGTGCACCAGGAGGTCGGCCAGCAGGGTGCGGACCTTCAGCCCGGGGATCGCCACCGGCTCGCCGGAGGTCGTCCACACGGCCAGTGGCCCAAGCACCCCGAAACGCATGAAGGCCACGATAACGCCGCGCGCTCATCGTCTTACCGCGGATTCTCGCGTTCCCAGGCCCGGCCGTAAAACGACGGGAGCTTTTCCGTAAGAGGGGTGCGGCATCGTGGGACACGTCGAACCGGGGACGGACGCGAGGGAGGTACGGAGATGTCGCAGGACGACCGGCTGCGGCTGGCGGTCATCATCGGGAGCACCCGCGACGGCCGGTTCGGGCCCACCGTGGCGGGCTGGTTCACCGGCCGGGCCCGCAGGCGCGGCGATCTGGACGTCGACCTGATCGACCTGGCCGAGACCGGCCTGCCGCAGACCCTCAACGACCAGGAGGGTCCCGTCCCCGCCGAGGTGGCCGCCCTGGCGCCGAGGCTGGCGGCCGCCGACGCCTTCGTCGTGGTCACCCCCGAGTACAACCGGAGCTTCCCGGCTCCGCTGAAGACCGCCATCGACTGGTACTACGAGGAGTGGCAGGCCAAGCCCGTCGCCTTCGTCGCCTACGGCAGGGACTCCGGCGGCCTGCACGCGGTCGACCAGCTCCGCCAGGTCTTCACCGAACTGCACGCCGTGGCCATCCGCGACGCCGTCACCCTTCCCCGCTACTGGGATCTCTTCGCCGCCGACGGCACCTGGCCCAGGGCCGGCGCGGAGTGCAACACCGCGGTGCGGACCACGCTCGATCGGCTGGCCTGGTGGGCCCGCGCCCTGCGCGACGCCCGTGCCAGGAGCCCGTACGTCACCTGAGTGCCTTCCCTTACCCAACCTGAACGACACGGAGGAAACCATGCGCAAGATCATCGCCATGACCCACACCACGCTCGACGGCTTCATCGACAACCCCCACCTGTGGTCCATGCCGTACTCGAACGAGGAGTCGGAGGCGTACGCCATGGACCTCACGCTCGGCTGCGACGCCCTGCTGCTGGGACGGGTCACCTACGAGGGCATGGCCCAGGCCTGGCCCGGGATGAGCAACCCCTACGCCGACCACGTGAACCGCATCGAGAAGTACGTGGTCTCCTCGACCCTGGAGAAGGCAGACTGGGAGCCCTCGACCATCGTCCACGGCGACGACCTCGTCGCCACGGTGACCGAGCTGAAGAAGCAGCCCGGCGGGAACATCATGATCTGGGGTTGCGGCCGGCTGACGGACACGCTCATGGAGCACGGCCTGCTCGACGAGTACCGGCTCATGGTCTCCCCGGTCATCCTCGGCGAGGGGCAGCGGCTGTTCCGCGGGGAGAACGTCAAGGCGACCCTGGAGCTCGTGGACAACACGACGTTCGGCACCGGCCTCGTCGTCCTCGGCTACCGTCCGGTGAACGCGGCGGGGGACCGGGCGAACGCCGGCTGAGCGGCACGGCCTGGGTCCCGGAGGCGCACGCCGCCTCCGGGACTTCCGGGTTTCCCGGCGCTCTCCAGGTCGTTCCCGGTGTCCTCCAGGTCACCGGAGGCCGGGGCGGGGGGACCGGGCTCGGGGAGTCATCCGTGGTGCGGCTCCTCGTAGGGGATGCGGTTCAGGTGCAGGACGTCGCCCAGCGTTCCCCACTCGTCGCCACCGAGCTTGGTCAGCGGGCGCAGCCGCCTGGAGTCGGGCCGGCCGTCGACGAGGTAGTCCTCGTGCACCGCCGCGAGGAAGACCCTGCCGAAGACCAGGGTGGAGTTGCCCATGCGCAGGGTGGTGTGTGAACGGCACTCCAGGACGACGGGGGAGGCGGCCACCCTGGGTGGTCGCACGTGGCGGCTGGCCTCGCGCTCGATTCCCGCGACGCCGAACTCGCTGACGCTCCGGGGGAAGTCGGTGGCGGTGTCGCGGATCAGGTGCAGCAGTGGTTCGGAGGCGAAGTTGACGACGAACTCCCCGGTGTCCTCGACGTTGCGCAGGGAGTCCTTGCGGCCGATCGAGGTGAACTGCACGATCGGCGGATCGGTGCTGGCGATGCTGAAGAAGGAGTGCGGGGCGAGGTTCTCCACCGCTCCGTCGGGGGTGACGGTGGAGACCCACGCGATCGGACGCGGAACGACGACCGAGGTCATGAACCGGAAGAAGGCCGCTCCCCCCATGGTCTCGGGATCGAAGTCGACACGCATGACTGCCAGTATTCATCGCGCTCACGATCCGTACCGGCCGCCACGCGGCAGGTGAGTACGTTGTTGCCGCTTTCCCCGGACCCCGAGTCCGTCCGGTCGGCCGTCTACGGGCGCGCCAACCAGTCGTTGACGACACGGAAGTCGGCATGTGTGAGGCCACGGCGGGGGTCGACGCGATGGAGGAGAGCCCGTTCGCGACGGTGCGCGGAAACCCAGACGCGAACGGTGGTCGTTCACCGGCAAGGCGCTCTCCGGGCAGCGGGGCCGTGGCGCTTCTCGTTCGCCGGCCCGTCGCCGATCGCGTTTCCGCGGGGCGGAGAGTCCCCTCCTATAGTTGGGTGCCAATTGTCGGGCTCGGAATCGTTGGCGGGGGATCGTGGGGGATCGGGAGGGGAAGGCGACCGTGCTCGCCGGTCGGTACCGGCTGGACGAGCTGATCGGCCGTGGCGGTACGGGCGAGGTCTGGCGCGGTTACGACCTGCGGCCGGGCTGGGCGGTGGCGGTCAAGATCCTGTCACCGGCGGTGGCCGACGCCGCGACGCGTGAGAGGTTCGCCCGGGAGGCCAGGACCGTCGCGCGCGTCGTCCATCCCAACGTGGTGACGGTGCTCGACATGGGTGAGCACGAGGGCCGGCCGTACCTGGTGATGGAGTTGCTGACCGGCAGGGACCTCGCCGCCGAGCTGGCCGGGCGGGGGCCGCTGGGCGTGTCCGAGACGTGCCACCTGGTCGGGCAGGCGGCGTTCGGGCTGGACGCCGCGCACCGGGCCGGGATCGTGCACCGCGACGTCAAGCCCGCCAACCTGCACCTGGGCGCGGGCGGCGTGCTCAAGGTCCTCGACTTCGGTACGGCCAGGGTCGCGACCGAGGCCGCGACGCGGCTGACCTCGGCGGGAAGCGTCATCGGCACGGCCGCCTACCTGTCTCCCGAGCAGATCCTCGGCGAGCCGGGAGACGCGGCCTCCGACCTGTACGCGCTCGGCTGCGTCTGCTACGAGCTGCTGTGCGGGCGGCCCCCGTTCGCCGGCCCGGCCACGGAGGTGATCTCCCGGCACGTCCACGACCGGCCGGACCCGCTCAGGCGGTACCGGCCCGACGTCCCGGTGGAGCTGGAGAGGCTCGTCCTGGCCCTGCTGGAGAAGGATCCCGCCGCGCGGCCGGCCGGGGGAGAGGTGGTCCGCCGGCTCACCGCGACGGCCCGCCACGCGCCGCCCACCCGCGACCTCGCGCCCCCGCCACCGCCGCCGATGCCGACGTCCGCGTACGACACCGTGCCGCCGGCGGCCGGGCCGGGACCGATATCCACGTCGGCGTCCGTGTCGGCGTCCGTGTCGGCGTCCGTGTCCGGCGTCCTCTCCGCGCTCACGCGGGGGCGCTCGCCCGGACGGTCCGCCGCGATCGCGCTGGGCGTGGTGGCCGTGGTGGCCGTGCTGGTCGTGCTGGTGGCGACGGCTCTCTGGGCGCTGGTGCCGTCGGATCCGGCGCGGCAGACCGGCACGGCGGCACCGTCCGCGATCACCGCGGTGGCGCCGTCCTCCGGGACGCCGTCCTCGGCACCGCCACCCACACCGGCCGTGTCGCGGAGCGCGTCCGCGGCGCCGTCCCCGGTGCCGGTGCGGTCGCCACCGGCGGCACGGGGATGGCCGGAACTCCTGCCGGCCTTCCACCGGGCGGTCACCGACCAGGAGCGGGAAGGGAAGATCGACCACAGGGCGGCTCGCGAGATCCGCGAGAGGATCGTCAAAGTGGCCCGGGCCCTCCAGAAGGGCGAGAGTGAGAAGGCGCGCGACGAGCTGCGCAAGCTCGGCCGGGACCTGTCCGAGGCGCGGCGGAGGGGCAGGCTCGCCTCCGACGGGCCGCTCATCGCCTTCCTGCGCGACTCCGGCCTCGTCTTCCCGCAGGACGACCGGGACCCGGGGCCCCGCCGCCGGCACTCCGGGGAAAACGATGACGACGACGACTGATCGGTGGCCCGTTTCCGGGCGTTGACCGAGCGACCGGCCGGTGGGAGAGGGGCCGGAGTCCCGACGGGGAACGGGCCCGCCCCCACCGGGCCGGAACCACCGCCGGGCGGGGCGGCGGGCGCGGTGCCCACCGCCCAGGGAGATGTTCGCCGTTCTTCGGGTACGGCGGAGGCATGACCAACGAAGCGAAGGACCCCCTGGTGGGGCTCGACCCGTTCGACCTGTTCGACGCCGAGGCGGAACGTCTCGACCACTTCTTCCGGGGACTCGACGCGCGGGGCTGGAACCGTCCCTCACGGGCGGCCGGCTGGTCGGTCCGGGACGTGCTCGGGCACCTGGCGGGGGAGGAGCTGTACAACCACGCCTGCCTGGACGACGACATCGACGGTTTCACCGCGATGCTCCGGCGCGAGGGGGTGGGCGGTGGTTTCGACGGCTTCAACGAGTGGTGCGTGGAGAGGCGCCGAGGCGTTCCGGTCGAGACGGTGCTCCAGGAGTGGCGGCGAGAGAACGGGGACACGCGCGAGCGGATGCGCGCGCTCGGCTACGACGCCCCGCTGCCGACCTTCGCCGGGCCGTACCCGGCGGGGCTGCAGGCCTTCCACTACGCCTCCGAGTACGCCACCCACGCCGACGACGTCGGCGCGCCGGTCACGGAGGACGAGGCGGAGGAGCGGGCCTGGTGGCGGGCTCGGGTGGGTGCGTTCGTGCTCGCCGAGCAGGACTCGAAGGCCGAGGTCGAGCTGACCGCCGACGGCGTCCGGGTGCACGCGTACGGGGCGAGCGAGCTGCTGCCGGCCCCGGCGTTCGTGGAGGCGACGGTCGGCCGCCTGCCGGAGGACCATCCCCTCGACCGCAGGCTCAAGGCCGCCCTGCGCTGCCTGGCCTGAGCGGGGCCACCCGTCCGGGTGGCTCGCGTGGGAGGCGGTGGACCACGCCTTCCAGACGCACGGCTGAGTGGGCCGCCCGTCCGGGCGGCCCACCACCGTGCTCGTGCCCGGGGCGGCTCTTCGCCGCCCTCTCGCTCAGCGGTTCTCCGCCGTGTTCTTGCCCGGGGCGGTTCCCCGCCGCCCTCTCGCTCAGTCGCCGGTGGATCCTCGCCCGCCGGAACGACCCTCCTGGCCCCGGCCCTGACCGCCGCCCTCGCCCTCGCCCCGGCCCTTCTTCCCGTCCTTGCGGCGCATCCGGTACAGGGTGCCCGCGTGCGCGCGCTCCTCCGGGTGGCTGCGCACCCTCCGCAGGCTGGTGACGACGGTGACCAGCAGCACCAGGAAGATCACTGCGAGGGAGACCGGGGTCGGGACCTCGGGGAAGGACTTCGAGACGTCCTCGTGCAGGAACGACAGGATGAGCTTGAGGCCGATGAAGCCGAGGATGACCGCCAGGCCGATCGACAGGTAGACCAGACGTTCGAGCAGGCCCTCGATCAGGAAGTACAGGGCGCGCAGCCCCAGCAGCGCGAAGGCGTTGGCGGCGAAGACGATGAGCGGGTGCTTGGTGACGCCGAAGACGGCGGGAATGGAGTCGAGGGCGAACAGCAGGTCGGTGCTCCCGATGGCGAGGAAGACCACGAACAGCGGGGTGACCACCCGCCTGCCGTCCTCGCGGGCGACGAGCTTGCCGCCGTGCATGTCGTCGCTGACCGGGAGCACCTTGCTCGCGCGCCGGATCAGCGGGTTGTTCTCGACGTCGGGGTCCTGGTTCCGGTGCCGGACGAGCTGGACCGCCGTCCAGATCAGCAGCAGCCCGAAGATCAGGAACGTGAAGGAGAAGAGGGCGATGGCCGCCGCGCCGACCGCGATGAGGACGGCGCGCAGCACCAGGGCGGTGGCGATGCCGAAGAGCAGCACCTTCTGCTGGTGCTCCTCGGGCACCGAGAACCGCGCCATGATGATGACGAAGACGAAGAGGTTGTCGACGGAGAGGCTCTTCTCCACCATCCATCCGGCGAAGTACTCCGTCGCCAGCCCCGACCCGGCCAGCCACCACAGGACCAGGCCGAAGGCGATGGCCACGCCGATGTAGAAGACCGTCCAGGCGGTGGCCTCGCGCATGCCCACGGCGTGCGGCCGGCGCGCCGCCACCACGAAGTCGAGGGTGAGCAGCAGCACCACCAGCGCGATGACCGCGATCCACATGCCCACCGAGTCGATCGCCATCCGTGTCCCCTCTTACCGGCCGAGATCACTCGCTTTACCCCGGCCGGGGACCTCCACACCCCGTGACCACCGAAGGGACCCCGTGACCACAGACGGGTCCGCCCCCCGCCCGCCGGGGTGTCCGGCGGGCGGGGGGCGGATGGGACGAAGCGGACGAGACGGGTCAGCGGGCCGCGCCCGCGCGGCGCTTGGTCCACACGTCGAGGGCGACGGCGGCGAGCAGGACCAGGCCCTTGAAGAGCAGGACCTGCTCGCTGGGCGCGCCGATCAGGGACATGCCGTTGTTGATCACGGCCATGATGAGACCGCCGGTGAGCGCGCCGACCACCTTGCCCACGCCGCCCTGGACGGCGGCGCCGCCGATGAACGCGGCCGCGATGGCGTCCAGCTCGAAGCTGTTACCCGCCGTCGGCCCCGCCTGGTTCAGCCGCCCGGCGAAGATGATCCCGGCGACCGCGGCGAGCACGCCCATGTTGACGAAGAGCCAGAACGTGACGGACTTGACCTTGATGCCCGACAGGCTCGCCGCGTGCAGGTTGCCGCCGATGGCGTAGATGTGGCGGCCGAAGACGGCGCGGTTGGTCATGAGCGTGTAGCCCAGGACGAGGATCGCGAGGAGCACCAGCACCCAGGGCAGGTTCTTGAACCTGGCCAGCTGCACGATGATGACCATCACCACCGCGGAGGCGGCAGCGATCTTCAGGAAGAACAGCGGCAGCGCGTCGACCTTCTGCCGGTAGCCCAGCCGCGCCTGGCGGGCCCGCCACTGGGTGCCGGCGATCCCGGCCACCGCGGCCAGGCCGATGAGCAGCGTCAGCAGGTCGGCGCCGCCGAGCGGGCCGAGGCCGATGTTGCCGAAGAAGCCGGGCACGAAGCCGTTGGCGATGGTCCGTACCTCGTCGGGGAAGGGGCCGATGCCCTGGTTGCCGAGCACGGTCAGGGTGAGCGCCCTGAAGATCAGCATTCCGGCCAGCGTCACGATGAACGCCGGGATGCCGAAGTAGGCGATCCAGTAACCCTGCCAGGCCCCGATCAGCGCGCCGACGATCAGCGTGATGAGGAGGGCCAGCGGCCAGGCCACGTCCATGTCGACCATCAGCACGGCCGCGATCGCGCCCGTGACCGCGACCACCGAGCCCACCGACAGGTCGATGTGCCCGGCGATGATGATCAGGATCATGCCGATCGCCAAGATCAGGATGTAGGAGTTCTGCACCATGATGTTGGAGATGTTCTGCGGGCTGAGCAGCCTGCCGTCGGTCAGGACGGAGAACAGCACGATGACCAGCGCGAAGGCGATGTAGATGCCGCTCTGCCGCAGGTTGAAGGAGAAACGGCCTCCCGGTGCCTTCGCGGGCACCGCCAGAAGGTCGCCGCCGCCCGGTGGCGGCGCTCCGGTCTTTCCTGCGGGTCCGGCGACTTCACGCGCCGGGATCTGGCCGCTGCTCATCGTGCTCCCTACTCCTTTTCCTTGGTCATGAACTGCATGAGCCGCTCCGGGGTGGCCTCCGCCCGGGGGACCTCACCGGTGATGCGACCGGCCGACATGGCGTAGAT
Source organism: Streptosporangium sp. OZ121 (assembly GCF_051918885.1). Classification (NCBI taxonomy): domain Bacteria; kingdom Bacillati; phylum Actinomycetota; class Actinomycetes; order Streptosporangiales; family Streptosporangiaceae; genus Streptosporangium; species Streptosporangium sp. OZ121. The sequence goes on along the minus strand of NZ_JBPXMC010000024.1, from coordinate 17,672 downwards.
GCGGTCGCAGACGCCGAGCAGCTCGGGAAGCTCCGAGGAGATGACCAAGATGGCCTTGCCCTGGTCGGCCAGCTGGTTGATGATCGAGTAGATCTCGTACTTGGCACCCACGTCGATGCCCCGGGTGGGCTCGTCGAGGATCAGCACGTCCGCGTCGGTGAAGATCCACTTCGACAGCACCACCTTCTGCTGGTTGCCGCCGCTGAGCTTCCCGGTGACCGACAGCACGCTGGGAGCCTTGATGTTCATGCTCTCGCGGAAGCCGTCGGCGACCTGGTACTCCTTGTTGTCGTCGACCCAGCCGCGCTTCGCCAGCTTCCCCAGCGCCGCGGCCGAGACGTTCCGCTTGATGTCCTCGATCAGGTTGAGCCCGTACCGCTTGCGGTCCTCGGTGGCGTACGCGAGCCCGTGGCCGATCGCCTCGCCGACCGTGCGGAGCTGGATCTCCCGCCCGTCCTTGTAGACGCGGCCGGAGATGCCGACCCCGTAGCTGCGGCCGAACACGCTCATCGCCAGCTCGGTGCGACCGGCGCCCATCAGGCCGGCCAGGCCGACGATCTCGCCGCGGCGCAGCGTCAGGTTGGCGCCGGAGACGACGACGCGGCCCTGCTGGCTCGGGCTGTGCACGGTCCAGTCCTCGATCCGCAGCGCCTCCTCGCCGATCTTCGACTCGTGCGGCGGGTAGCGGTTCTCGAGGTCGCGGCCGACCATGCCCGAGATGATGCGGTCCTCGGAGACCTGGTCGTTCCTCATGTCCAGGGTCTCGATCGTCCGGCCGTCGCGCAGGATCGTGGTCGAGTCGGCGATGGCCCGGATCTCGTTCAGCTTGTGGGAGATGATCACCGAGGTGATGCCCTCATCGCGCAGCCCGCGCAGCAGGTCGAGCAGGTGCGCGGAGTCCTCGTCGTTGAGCGACGCGGTCGGCTCGTCGAGGATGAGCAGCCTGACCTTCTTGGAGAGCGCCTTGGCGATCTCCACCAGCTGCTGCTTGCCCACCCCGATGTCCATCGAGGCCGTCACCGGGTTCTCCCGCAGCCCGACCCGCTCCAGCAGTTCGGCGGCCTCGGCGTTCGTCCGGTTCCAGTCGATCAGGCCGCGGCTGGTCCGCTCGTTGCCGAGGAAGATGTTCTCGGCGATCGACAGGTACGGGCTGAGCGCCAGCTCCTGGTGAATGATCACGATGCCGCGCTTCTCGCTGTCCCTGATGTCGGAGAAGCGGCACGGTTCGCCGTCGAAGAGGATCTCACCGTCGTACGAGCCGTGCGGGTACACGCCGGACAGGACCTTCATCAGCGTCGACTTGCCGGCGCCGTTCTCCCCGCAGATCGCGTGTATCTCGCCGCGCCGCACCACCAGGTTGACGTCCTGCAGGGCTTTGACGCCCGGGAACGTCTTGGTGATGCCACGCATCCGAAGTATGTCGTCGGTCATGCCGTCCGCCTCCGCACTGCCTTTCCGCTCCGTGGGCACCGGGCCGGCGGCGGGTGGGGCGCCGCCGGCCGGGTGCCTTTCGTCATGACACCGACACCGCTACTTGAGCTGGTCCTCGGTGTAGTAGCCGGAGTCGACGAGGACCTTCTTGTAGTTGTCCTTGTAGACGATCACGGGGTCGAGCAGGTTCGACGGGACGACCTTCTCGCCGTTGTCGTAGTCCTCGGTGTTGTTCACCTCGGGCTTGCCGCCCTTGAGCACGGCGTCGGCCATCTCGACGGTGACGGCGGCCAGTTCGCGGGTGTCCTTGTAGATCGTCGCGTACTGCTCGCCAGCGATGATCGACTTGACCGAGGCGGCCTCGGCGTCCTGGCCGGTGACGACCGGGTAGGGCTGGTCGGAGGTGCCGTAGCCGCTGCTCTTCAGCGCCGACAGGATGCCGATGGACAGGCCGTCGTACGGGGAGAGCACGCCCTGGACCTTGGTGTTGCCGGAGTAGGCCTTGGTGATCAGGTCCTCCATGCGCTTCTGCGCGGTGGCGGGGTCCCAGCGCAGGATCGCGACGGTCTTGAAGTCGGTCTCGCCGCTCTTGACGACCAGGGTCTTGTTGTCGATGTACGGCTTCAGGGTCTCCATCGCGCCGTTGTAGAAGAAGGTGGCGTTGTTGTCGTCCGGGGAGCCGGCGAAGATCTCGATGTTGAACGGGCCCTTGGCGTCGCCGTCGGAGCCGTCCTCCTTCTTCAGCCCCAGGCCGACCAGCAGCGAGGTCGCCTGCTGCACGCCCACCTTGTAGTTGTCGAAGGTGGCGTAGTAGTCGACGTTCGGCGAGTTGCGGATGAGCCGGTCGTAGGCGATGACCGGGATCTTCTTGTCGGCCGCCTGCTGGAGCTGCGTGGTGATGGCGGTGCCGTCGATCGAGGCGATGATCAGCAGCTTGGCGCCGCTGGTGATCTGGTTCTCGATCTGGTTGACCTGCGTGGGGATGTCGTTCTCCGCGTACTGCAGGTCGACCTTGTAGCCCAGCTTCTCCAGGGCGCTCTTGACGTTGTTGCCGTCGTGGATCCAGCGCTCGGAGGACTTGGTGGGCATGGTGACGCCGACGAGGGTGTCGGCGGGCGCCGCGGAGGCCGCTCCCGACGCGCCCTGATCGACGGTCTTGACGCTGGAGCCACAGGCCGTCACTCCCATGGCGAGAGCCAGGCCCACCGCGGCGGTGGCCAGCTTCGCGAACTTCATCGAATACCTCCAGTGTGGGAGCCTGTCCGGGCCCGGGGGCGGGCCGGGAGGGCGGTGGGACGCGGTGCGTCCCGGGAGTAGAGGGTGCCGTGGCGGCGCGTCCCGGCTTCCGGCGTGCCACCGCCGGGGCGCGTCCCGTCCGAGCCGCGCCCACGGCGACACCGGAGCGGGCCGGGAGGCGGCCCGCTCCGGTGTCCGTGAGCGTGTTGGTGAACGTGACCGTGAGCGTCTTCACGGACGTCGTCGTGAGCCTCGCTGTGAGCGTTCACACCAGCGGCGTCAGACCAAGTGGGGGTCCGTCCGGCTGTGTGACGAGCTATCAAATGCCCGAGTCGGCCGACTGTCAACCCCCGGGCGGTCAGGAGTTCTCGCACCATGGAGACCTTCTCGCAGGAGATGTGAACGCTAACAAGAGAGTACGCGCCAGTTAAGGGCGTGATGACGGCAACGTCAAGTGGGCGTTAACGGATGATCTCTGAGTAATAAGAACGTAATCTCGGGGGTGCTTGACGAGAGGCATTGTTAGCGCTCACAGTCTGTCCCAAGCCATCCTGAAGGAGCCGACCCTTGAGCCCGAGTCTCGAACGACGTCCGCCGGTGATGGCGGACGTCGCCACGAGGGCCGGCGTGTCACACCAGACGGTCTCGCGCGTGCTCAACGATCATCCCAATGTCCGCGCCGAGACCCGGGCCCGGGTGCTGGAGGCGATCAACGAGCTCGGCTACCGGCGCAACATGGTCGCCCGCGCCCTGGTCACGAGACACACGCGCACCCTCGGGGTGGTCAGCTTCGACACGACCCTGTACGGGCCCGCGAGCACGGTCTACGGGATCGAGCAGGCGGCCAGGGCGGCAGGATACTTCGTCAGCATGGTCAGCCTCAAGACCATCGACACCGCGGGCGTGCGCGACGCGCTCGGCTACCTGGCCGAGCAGTCCGTCGACGGCATAGTGGTGGTCGCGCCGCAGCGCTCGGCCGCCCCGGCGCTGGCCGACGTGCCCACCGACATCCCCGTCGTGGCCGTCGAGGGCAGCCACGCGGGCGACGTCTCGGTGGTCAGCGTCGACCAGGTCGAGGGCGCCCGCCTGGCCACCCGGCACCTGCTCGACCTCGGCCACGAGACCGTGTGGCACGTCGCCGGCCCGTCGGACTGGCTGGAGGCCGACGGGCGGATCGAGGGCTGGAGCGAGGTGCTGACCGCCGCGGGCCGTCCGGTCCCCGAGCTGCTGTCCGGAGACTGGAGCCCGCGCTCCGGCTACGAGGCCGGGCTGCGCCTGGCGGCGGCGCCGGGCGTCACCGCGGTGTTCGTCGCCAACGACCAGATGGCGCTCGGGGCGCTGCGGGCCTTCGCCGAGCTGGGCGTGCGAGTGCCCGAGCAGATCAGCCTCGTGGGGTTCGACGACATCCCCGAGTCCGAGTTCTTCACCCCGCCGCTCACCACGATCAGGCAGGACTTCGGAGCGGTCGGGAAGCACAGCATCGAGGTCCTGCTCAGGCAGATGGAGGCGGGAGCGGAATGGTCCCACGAGCGACACGTCGTCCCGCCGCGGTTCGTGGCGAGGGCCAGCACCGCACCGTTCCGCGCCTGAATCCGCGTACCGTGGTGGTGCCGCGCCCGAGGTCGCGGCCGGGTCCGGGTGCCTTTCCCGGCCCGGGTCCGCGCCGTCCCGGCGTGCCGCGCCGCGCCTGAACCCCGCGGATCCGGCGCGGTCGTCCGTGCCGGACTCCCCGTACCGAGGTCCCAACGTCCCGATGTCCTGGAGATGATGTGAACGCTAACAACGATCGTTACGTGGTCGGTGTCGACTTCGGTACGCTGTCGGGCCGCGCCGTGGTGGTCCGGGTCGGCGACGGTGCCGAGATGGGCGCCGCCGTGCACGAGTACGCCCACCGGGTGATCGAGGAACGGCTGCCGGGCACCGCCGTGCGCCTGGGCCCCGACTGGGCGCTGCAGTCGCCGGAGGACTGGCGGGAGGTGCTGCGCCAGGCGGTGCCCAAGGCGGTGGCGGCGGCCGGGATCTCCCCGTCGCAGGTCATCGGCCTGGGAACCGACTTCACCGCCTGCACCGTGCTGCCCGCCACCGCCGAGGGCACCCCGCTGTGCGAGGTCGACGGGCTCGCCGACCGCCCGCACGCGTGGCCGAAGCTGTGGAAGCACCACGCGGCGCAGCCGCACGCCGACCGGATCAACGCCGTCGCCGCCCGCAGGGGAGAGGCGTGGCTGCCCCGCTACGGCGGGAAGATCTCCTCGGAGTGGGCGTTCGCCAAGGGCCTCCAGGTGCTGGAGGAGGACCCGGAGGTCTACGGCCGCGCGGAACGCTGGATCGAGGCCGCCGACTGGATCGTCTGGCAGCTCACCGGCGTGGAGACGCGCAACGTGTGCACGGCCGGGTACAAGGCCATCCGCCAGGACGGCCGCTACCCCTCCGCGGAGTTCCTCGCCGAGCTCAACCCCGCCTTCACCGGCTTCACCGCCAAGCTCGGCGGGGAGCCGTCCCCCCTGGGCGGCCTCGCCGGACGGCTGGACGCCCGCGCCGCCGCGTGGACGAAGCTGCCCGAGGGCATCGCGATCTCGATCGGCAACGTCGACGCCCACGTCACGGCCGCCGCCGCCGACGCCGTGCGGCCCGGCCAGATGGTCGCCATCATGGGCACCTCCACCTGCCACGTCATGTCCTCCGACGCCCTGGCCGAGGTACCCGGCATGTGCGGCGTGGTGCGTGACGGCATCGTGCCCGGCCTGTGGGGCTACGAGGCGGGCCAGTCGGGTGTCGGCGACATCTTCGGCTGGTTCGTCGAGACCTCGGTGCCGGGCTCCTACGAGCGCGAGGCCGAGGAGCGCGGGATCACCGTGCACGACCTCCTCACCGAGCGCGCCGCCGCGCAGCGGGTCGGGCAGCACGGCCTGGTGGCGCTCGACTGGCACAACGGCAACCGCTCGGTGCTGGTCGACCACAACCTCTCCGCCGTGGTCGTCGGCCAGACGCTCGCGACGAAGCCCGAGGACACCTACCGGGCGCTGATCGAGGCCACCGCGTTCGGCGCCCGCACGATCGTGGAGACCTTCGAGAGCTCCGGGGTGCCGGTGACCGAGTTCGTCGCCGCGGGAGGCCTGATCAAGAACCACTTCCTGATGCAGGTCTACGCCGACGTGCTGCGCCGCCCGATCTCGGTGATCGGCTCCGAGCAGGGGTGCGCCCTGGGGTCGGCCATCCACGCCGCGGTCGCCGCCGGGGCCTACCCCGACATCACCTCGGCCTCGGCCGCGATGGGCGGACGCGGCGAGGCCGTCTACGTCCCCGACGCCGGGCGCGCGGACACCTATGACCGGCTGTACGCCGAGTACCGCCGCCTGCACGACCACTTCGCCGACGGGGAGATGCTGCACGGCCTGCGGGCCCTGCGCAACCAGGCCGGCGAGAACGAGAAGAGCACGTCGACGAACAAGGAGGACGCGTGACCGGGCGCGAGGAACATCTGAACGGGCGGGCGCTGCCCCCGCCCCCGCGCGTGGCCGGGCATCCGGCGCCGCGCGTGACCGGGCACCCGGGCTCGCACCGAAAGGGGGCGGCCGGATGAGCGCCGTCGTCAGGAAGCTGCGGGAGACGGTGTCCGCGCTCCACCAGGAACTGGTCCGCTACAACCTCGTCGCCTGGACGGCCGGGAACGTCTCCGGCCGGGTCCCCGGCGAGGACCTCTTCGTCATCAAGCCGTCCGGAGTGATGTACGAGAACCTCACCCCGGAGTCGATCGTGGTGTGCGACCTGGACGGCGAGCTGGTCGAGGGCGAGCTGGCGCCGTCCAGCGACACCGCCGCGCACGCGTACGTCTACCGGACGATGCCGCGGGTGGGCGGGGTGGTGCACACCCACTCCACGTACGCCTCCGCCTGGGCGGCGCGGGGCGAGGCCATCCCGTGCGTGCTGACGGCGATGGCCGACGAGTTCGGCGGCGAGATCCCGGTGGGGCCGTTCGCGCTGATCGGCGGGGACGACATCGGCAAGGGAATCGTCGCCACCCTGGAGGGCCACCGCTCCCCGGCGGTCCTGATGCGCAACCACGGCGTCTTCACCATCGGCGCGGACGCCCGCGCCGCCGTCAAGGCGGCGGTGATGTGCGAGGACGTCGCCCGCACCGTGCACGTGGCCCGCCAGCTGGGCGAGCCGCTGCCCATCGCGCAGCCCGACATCGACAGTTTGTACGACCGCTACCAGAACGTCTACGGGCAAAGGAGTCCGCGGTGACCCTCCACGAGCGAGAGATCTGGTTCCTCACCGGAAGCCAGGGCCTGTACGGCGAGGACACGCTGGCCCAGGTGGCGGAGCAGTCCCGGAAGATCGCAGAGCGGCTCGACGAGGCGCTGGCGTTCCGGGTGGTGTGGAAGCCCGTGCTCACCGACGCCGCGTCGATCCGCCGGGTCTGCCTGGAGGCCAACGCCTCGGACGCCTGCGTCGGGGTGATCGCCTGGATGCACACCTTCTCCCCGGCCAAGATGTGGATCGCCGGGCTGGACGCGCTGCGCACGCCGCTGCTGCACCTGCACACCCAGGCCAACGTGGCGCTGCCGTGGAGCTCCATCGACATGGACTTCATGAACCTCAACCAGGCCGCGCACGGCGACCGCGAGTTCGGTTACATCCAGTCCCGGCTGGGCGTGGCCCGCAAGACCGTCGCCGGGCACGTGAGCGACCCGGCGGTGGCGGCGCGCATCGGGGCCTGGGCGCGGGCCGCTGCCGGGCGCGCCGAGCTGGGCTCGCTGCGGCTGGCCCGCTTCGGCGACAACATGCGCGACGTGGCGGTCACCGAGGGCGACAAGGTGGAGGCGCAGCTGCGCTTCGGCGTCTCGGTCAACACCTACGGCGTCAACGACCTGGTCGCCGCCGTCGACGCCGCGGCCGACGCCGACGTGGACGGTCTGATCTCCGAGTACGAGGACACCTACAAGGTCGCCCCCGAACTGCGCGCCGGAGGCGAGCGCCACGACTCGCTGCGCTACGCCGCCCGCATCGAGCTGGGGCTGCGCCACTTCCTCACCGAGGGGGGCTTCGGCGCGTTCACCACCAACTTCGAGGACCTCGGCGGGCTGCGGCAGCTGCCGGGGCTCGCGGTGCAGCGGTTGATGGCCGACGGCTACGGCTTCGGCGGCGAGGGCGACTGGAAGACCTCGGTGATGGTGCGCACCCTGAAGGTGATGTCGCAGGGGCTGGAGGGCGGCACCTCCTTCATGGAGGACTACACCTACCACCTGACCCCCGGCCAGGAGGTCATCCTGGGCGCGCACATGCTGGAGGTCTGCCCGACGATCGCCGCCGGGGTGCCCTCGTGCGAGATCCACCCGCTGAGCATCGGCGGGCGCGAGGACCCCGTCCGGCTGGTCTTCGACGCGGAGCCGGGCCCCGCCGTGGTGATCGGCCTGTCCGACATGGGGGACCGGTTCAGGCTGGTGGCCAACGAGATCGACGTGGTCGCCCCCGCCGAGCCGCTGCCCAGCCTGCCCGTCGCCCGCGCGGTGTGGAGGCCCCGCCCGAACCTGAGCACCTCCGCCGAGGCGTGGCTGACCGCCGGGGGCCCGCACCACACCGTCCTGTCGTCGGCGCTGACCACCGAGGAGCTCACCGATCTCTCCGAGATGCTCGGTGTCGAGCTCCTGGTCATCGACGCGGACACCACCGCCCGCCAGTTCGCCAAGGAGATCCGCTGGAACCAGGCCTACTACCACCTGGCGCGCGGCCTCTGATCCGCCTCTGATCCGCCTCTGATCGACCGGACCCCGCCCGTCCACCCCCCTTCCCGCCGGCTTCCGGTGCCCTGCCGCTCGGAGGGCGCCGGGGGACGTGCCGTCGCGGGCGGCCCGCCGTGCGCGGCCCGCCGTACGTGACGTGCCGCACGCGGCTCGTCGCGGGGGCGGGAAGGGCGGGGTCTGCGTACGCGCCGGAGCGCCCTCTCCGGCCCCTCGGGGGTCGTCACGTTGACGTGCATGCGGGAAGGGCGGGGAGGACGTCAAGGGCGGATCCGGTGGCCGTCGTCCAGCAGGCGGGAGAGCACGCCGAGGGTGGCCGCGCCCGCCGCGACGCCGCTGAGCAGGGAGAGCGGCCAGGGGGACCCGGCCACCAGGGCGAGCGCGCAGGCCAGCGTCGCGATCACCGCCGCGGCGGCCACGACGAGCAGTACAGGTACGGAGAACATCGGCTCACTCCCGCAGGGGGCGCCGCCGGGGTTCCGGCGGCACTGTGGTCGAGGACCGGCTCCGGTGGAACCCGTACTCGCCCCGATACGTCCTGCCCATCCTGAGCGCGGTAATCACGAACCGGGCAAATCCTTACTCGTCTTGATACGTTCCGGCCCATCCCGGACGCGGTGATCATGAACCGGGCGGACCCGCACCCGTCCCGACGGCCCCGGCGCGTCCCACCCGTCCCGGGTGTGGTGATCACGAACCGGACGTGCCGCGACCGGCGGCGGGGCCGGGCGGTGCGGGGCGCCGGTGGGCCCGGCCCTGCCGAGAGGGTAGGAAGCGCCGGTCACGTCTGGGCGTCGTTCGTGTGAAATTCAGTGAACATGACCACTCGAGTCGACCTCCCATTTCCCCATTCACCTGGTTGAACACGGGTTTTGTGTGTGAACAAGCATCGGTCTCTTGTTCACCAAACTCAGGTCTGATAGAACAAACGGCACATGTAGGTCGGGTGGGCCGTCAGTGCCGCGATCCGCCCACCTCGCGGCCTATCCCTCATGGCCCCTGGAGGACTGCGATGCCCGGTTTGCCTCACTCCCACGGCCCGGTGTCCCCCGAGCTGTCCCGTCGCTCGATCCTGCACCTCGGGGGTGGGGTCGCCCTCCTCTTCGCGACCGGGTGCGCCGCGGGCACCAAGGCGGGCGGCTCGGACACCCCGGCGGCGAGCGCGGCCCCCGGCGGGAGCGGCGCCCCGGCCGCCTCGGCGCTGCGGATCGCGGTGGGCAGCTACCTGAGCAGCTGGGACCAGGACTTCGTCGGATTCGACCTGACCGCGCTGATGCTCTACAAGAACGTCTTCCCCTACATGGTCGACTACGGGGTCACCTCGGTCGGCGACGGCCGGATCCTCGACACCGAGGCCGTCGCCCCCACCTTCGCCGAGTCCTTCGAGCCCGACGCCGACAACAAGGTCTGGACCCTCAAGCTGCGCAAGGGCGTGAAGTTCGCCAGCGGCAACGAGATGACCGCCAGGGACGTCAAGTGGTCCAAGGACCGCGCCTTCGCCGCGAAGGCCAACGTCGCCGGGATCTACCGGCTGATCGGGCTCACCGAGGCCGACCAGGTCCAGGTGGTCGACGACCACACCGTGACGTTCACCCAGGCGTTTCCCAGCGCCCTCACCCGGCAGATCCAGGCCATCTCGCTGTACGTCTTCGACTCCGAGGAGGCCAAGAAGCACGCCACCGACGACGACCCCTGGGCCAAGGAGTGGTTCGCCAAGAACCCCCCGAGCGGCGGCTACTTCAACGTCGGCAAGGCGGTCCAGGGCCAGGAGATCCTGCTCACCGCCAATACCGGCTATCCCGGCCCCGACGGCGCCAAGAGCCCCGAGATCAGGCTCACCGTGGTGCCCGCCGCCGCCAACCAGCGCCTGCAGTTGCAGAACGGCGACATCGACATCGCCTTCGGGATCGGCCGGCGCGACATCAAGGACCTCAAGAACACCCCGGGCATCAAGGTCATCTCCGCGCCGAGCAACAGCCAGGTCGCCATCCAGATGTCGGTGACCACCGCGCCCTTCGACGACCCCGCGGTCCGCAAGGCGCTCGCCCACGCCGTCCCGTACGAGCAGGTCATCGCCAATGTCTACGGCGGCGACGCGCGGCCCGCCAGGAGTGTGGTCCCGCTGGACATGCCCGGCTACTCCGAGACCGGCTACCCCTACACCTACGACGTCGCCAAGGCCAAGGAGATGCTGGCCGGGGCGGGCAGGACCTCGGTCACCTCCGAGCTGGTCTTCCAGACCGACAGCGAGGAGCAGCAGCAGATCGCCGTCCTGGTGCAGAGCGAGGCCAGGAAGGCGGGCATCGAGCTGAAGCTCACCCCGCTCGACCCCGCCACGCTCGCCGAGCGCAGGGAGAAGAAGAACATCCCGCTGCAGATCACCGTGGGCCAGCTCTGGGTCAACGACGTGGAGTACATGCTCGGGACCAGCTTCACCAAGGGCGCCAGCCTCAACTACTCCAACTACGTCAACGACGAGATCGAGAAGATCTTCGAGGACTCCCACACCGTCGTCGACGAGGCCGAGCGCGCCAAGCTCTGGCTGCGCGTGCAGGAGATCCTGGCCGGGGACGTGCCGTGGGTCGTCGTCTGCCAGCCCAACTTCGATCTCCCCGTCAGGGAGGCGGTGGCGGGCTGGGTCCAGCCGATGGACGGTCTGGCCCGGCTGCGCTACCTGAGCGTCGCCGGGTAGTCCGTGCGCATCCTCCGGTTCCTCCTCAGACGGCTGCTCCAGCTCGTCCCGGTGCTCCTCGGGGTGGTCGTCCTGACCTTCCTCCTCGTCAGGGTCCTGCCGGGCGACCCGATCCGCACCATCCTCGGCCCCAACGCCACGGAGGCCGACGCCGCCGCCGCGCGGGCCAGGTTCGGGCTGGACCAGCCGTTGTGGCGGCAGTTCCTCGACTACGCCGGGGGGCTGTTCACCGGTGACTTCGGCACCTCCATCCAGAGCGGTGCCCCGGTGGGCTCGGAGATGGCCGTGCGCGTCGGGCCGACCGTGGAGCTCGTGGTGATCGCGCTGGCCGTGGCGCTGGTGCTGGCGACGGTGCTCGGCATCTGGTCGGCGCGCAACGCGGGCCGGTTCGGCGACCACACCGTCCGCGTCGCGGCGCTCGTCGGCAACTCGGTGCCGGAGTTCTGGCTCGGCCTGGTGCTGGTCCTCGTCGGCTACAGCGTCCTGGGCTGGTTCCCCGCGCCCAGCGGCCGGGTCGACCCCGACACCGACCTCAGCCTCATCACCGGCGCCGACCTGCTCGACGCGGCGCTGACGGCCAACGGCCCCGCGTTCGTCTCGGCGCTGGAACACCTCGTGCTGCCGGTGGCCACGCTGGTGATCGTCATCGTCGCGCCGCTGCTGCGCAGCGTCCGGGCCTCCGCGCTGGAGGTGCTGGCCTCCGAGGCGTACGCGGCCGCCGCCGCGCACGGCCTCGGGGACCGGCTGCTGCTGCGCGGCTACCTGGTACGGGCCGCGCTGGTGCGCCTCCCCGCGCTGGCGGCCCTGGTGTTCGGCTTCTCCATCGGCTCGACGGTCCTCGTGGAGTACGTCTTCTCCTGGCAGGGCTTCGGGCAGTGGGCGCTGCGCGGCCTGCTCTACCGGGACTACCCGGTGGTGCAGGCGTCGGTGCTCGTGATCGCGCTGTTCTACGTGGTGGTGTTCCTCGTCGCCGACGTCGTCCACGCGGTCCTCGACCCGAGAGTGAGGATCTGATGCCGGACGCCGAACACGCCCCCGAGGCCGGACGCGCCCCCGACGCCGGACGCGTTCCGGAGGCCGGACGCGTTCCGGAGGCCGGAGCCGGACGCGTACGGAAGCCCGGCGACGCGCGCACCCCGAGGACCGGGCGCGTCCGGGAGGCGGGCGGGGACCGGCGCTTCGCGTCGTCCCTGATCACGGCCGGTTCCGCGATCCTGGCCCTGGTCGCCGTGGCGGTCGCGTTCGCGCCGCTGCTGACCGCGTGGGGTCCCGAGGAGATCGACCCCCTCGCCTCCCTCGCCCCGCCGGGCGGCGCCCACCTCCTGGGTACCGACCTCAACGGCATGGACGTGTGGAGCCGGGTCCTGCACGCCGCCAGGCTCGACGTCGGCATCGCGGTCGCCGCGGTCGCCCTGGCCGTGGTCGCGGGCAGTCTCGTCGGCCTGGTCGCCGGATACCGGGGCGGCCGGCCCGACGACGTGCTGATGCGGGTGCTCGACGTCTTCCAGGCGTTCCCCACCTTCATCCTGGCCCTGGCGGTGGCCGCGCTGCTCGGCGGCGGGACCGCCAACCTGATCGCGGTGATCGCGCTGGTGAACGCGCCCGCGTACGCCAGGCTGGTGCGGGCCGAGGTGCGCTCCGTCAGGGAACTGCCCTTCGTGGAGGCGTCCCGCACCTCCGGGGCCTCCTTCTGGGGGGTGCTCTGGCGGCACGTACTGCCCAACAGCCTCACGCCGGTGCGCGTCATCGCCCCACTGAACTGCGGCTGGGCGATGCTCACGCTGGCAGGGCTGTCCTTCCTCGGCCTCGGCGTGCCGGTGCCCACCGCCGAATGGGGAGCCATGATCAGCCTCGGCACCGGGGACGTCGTCGCCGGCCGGTGGTGGACCTCGGTACCTCCCGGCCTCTTCCTGCTGATCTGCGTCCTGGGCTTCAGCCTCCTCGGTGAGGGCCTGCAGGAACGCGCCGACTCCACGAGGAGGTGACGGACGATGCCCCTCCTGTCGATCGAGGACCTCTCCGTCGTGATCCACCGCCCCGGACGCCGGGTCGCCGCGCTGAGCGGGGTGAACCTGAGCGTCGAGCCCGGCGAGGTGGTCGGCCTGGTCGGCGAGAGCGGCGGCGGCAAGAGCATGGTGGCCCGCTCGATCGTGGGCCTGCTGCCCGGCGGCTCCCGTACGGCCGGACGGGTCCTGTTCGACGGCGCTGACGTGCTGACGATGGGCGCCGCCGAGCTGGAGTCCTTCCGGGGGCGCGGCGCCGCGATCTGCTTCCAGAACCCGCGCGGCGCGCTCAGCCCCACCAGGACCGTCGGCCGCCAGCTCGTCGACCGGCTCGTCACCCACCGGGACCTGGCACCCGCCCCCGCCAGGGAGGTCGCCGCCGAGCTGTTCGAGTCGGTCGGCATCCGCGGCCCGAGACGTCGCCTGGACGCCTACCCGCACGAGCTCTCCGGAGGCATGGCGCAGCGCGTCATGATCTCGCTCGCCACCGGGTGCGCCCCCGGCCTGCTGATCGCCGACGAGCCCACCACCGGGCTGGACGTGACCCTCACCAGGGAGATCCTCAACCGCTTCCGGCTCGCCGCGAACGCCGAGCGGCGCGGCGTCCTGCTGATCTCCCACGACCTCGCCTCCATCGCGGAGGTCTGCGACCGCGTCGTGGTGCTCTACGCGGGGACGGTGGTGGAGAGCGGCCCCGGGCCGCAGGTGCTCGACGAGCCCGCCCACCCCTACACGCGGGCGCTGCTGCGCTCGGTGCCCGACATCGACGGGCGCCCGGTGACCGCCACCCCCGGCGCGATGCCGCTGCCGGTGGAGGCGCCGTCCTCCTGCCCGTTCGCGCCGCGCTGCGCGCACGCGACGGAGCTGTGCACGACGGAGCTCCCGCGCGCCGAGGCACTGGCCTCCGACTGGAGCGCCGCCTGCTTCCACCCCCGCTCCGGGCCCCTCACCGAACCCGACGGCACGCCCCCGCCCGTCGACGCGCCTCCCCGGCCGTCTCTCGCGGAGACAGCGCCGGTTTTCCCGGAGACCGCGCCCGTGGACGCGGAGCCGCCCGGCCGTACGGGGGCACCGCCCGTGCGCACGGTCGCCTCGCCCCGCGCGCGGGCGGGCTCCGGGGCGGGGACGGGTGCGGAGGTGCTGCGCGTCGAGGACGCGCACGTCCTCTACCGTGCCCGCTTCGGCGGCGGGGGCCACCACGCCCTGCGCGGGGTCAGCCTCCACGTCGCCGCGGGCGAGACCCTGGGCATCGTCGGGGAGAGCGGCTGCGGCAAGAGCACGCTGGCCAGGCTGATGCTCGGCCTGGTGCCGCCCTCCCGGGGGCGGGTCGAGGTCGCCGGGAGGGTGCTGTCCGAGCTGCGCGGCCGGGAGCTGCGCCGCCTGCGCACCCGCGTCCAGCTGGTCTTCCAGGACCCCGTCGGATCGCTCAGCCCCCGGCGGACCGTGGCGGACGCGATCGGCGAGCCGCTGCGCGCCGCAGGGGTGCCCGCCTCCGAGCGGGCGTCACGCGTCGCCCGCGTCCTGGAGCGCATGGAACTGGACCCGTCGATCCTCGGGCGGCGCCCGCACGAGCTGTCCGGCGGGCAGGCGCAGCGCGCCGGCATCGCCCGCGCGCTCGTCGGCGACCCCGACCTGATCGTCTTCGACGAGCCGACCTCGGCGCTCGACGTCACCGTGCAGGCGCAGATCCTGAAGGTGATCGCCGAGGTGAGCGGCGACCGCTCGCGCGGCACGGTCTTCATCTCCCACGACCTGGCCACCGTCCGGGGGTTCTGCGACCGCGTCGCGGTTCTCTACCTGGGGCGGATCGTCGAGGAGGGGCCGGTGGAGGAGGTCTTCGGCAACCCGCTGCACCCCTACACCCGTGCACTCCTGGCCGGCGCCCCCAGTCTCGGCGCCGGGTACGGCGGCCCGCGGGTCGAGCTGACCAGGGACCTGGAGGAGGCGGACGCCGCCGCGGGCTGCGCCCTCGCGCCGCGCTGCCCCTTCGCGACCGGCGAGTGCCGGGAGCAGGAGCAGGAACTCCGCCCGTACGACGCGAGCCTGGTCGCCTGCCGGCGCGCCGCCGAGATACCCGCGCTGATCGAAAGGTGACACCCGCGATGCCCGACCCCAAGCACCTCCGGCTGGCCGTCGACATCGGCGGCACCTTCGTCGACGCGATGGAGCTGGACACGCGCACCCACGAGGTGCGCTTCAGGAAGGCCTCGACCACCCCGGCCCGCCCCTGGGAGGGCGTGCTCGACGCGGTCGCCGCGCTCGGCACCGACCTGTCGCGGGTGGAACTGTTCATCCACGGCACCACCCTCGGTCTCAACGCCGTCCTGGAGCGGCGCGGCGAGCCCACCGGGATTCTCACCAACGACGGCTTCCGCGACATCTTCCTGATCGGCAGGGGCAACGTGCCCGCCGACCACATGTACGACTTCCAGTACGAGCGGCCGGAGAGCCTCATCCAGCGCCGCCACACCGCCGGGGTGCGGGGACGCCTCGACCACCGGGGCCGGGTGGTCGAGGAGCTCGACGCCGCCGGGGTGAGGGAGGCCGCCCGGGTCCTCGTCGAGGAGCGGGGCGTGGTGTCGATCGCCGTCTGCTTCCTGCACTCCTTCCTCGACCCCTCCCACGAGCGGGAGGCCGCCCGGATCATCCGCGAGGCGTACCCGGACGTGACGGTCTCGGTCTCCACCGACATCGTCAGGGAGTACCGCGAGTACGAGCGGACCAGCACGACCGTCCTCGACGCCTACATCCGGCCGATCTTCGAGAGGTACGTGGACCGGCTGGAGCGCGGGCTGGCCGAGCGCGGGTTCGGCGGACGATTCCTGATCATGCGGTCCGGCGGCGGTTCCATGACGTCGGCCGTGGCCAAGACCTCCCCGACGCACACCGTGCTGTCGGGCCCGGCGGGCGGCATCGTGGGCGCGGCGCACATCGCCGCCGCCCTCGGTCGCCGGGACCTTCTGACCTTCGACATCGGCGGTACCTCCCTGGACGCGTGCGTGATCGAGCACGGGTCCCCGGTGGCCGCCTACGAGGCGCAGCTGGAGCACTTCCCGCTGCTGATCCCCACCTACGACATCCGCACGATCGGCGCCGGAGGGGGCTCGATCGCGTGGCTGGAGCGGGGATTGCTGAAGGTGGGGCCGCAGAGCGCGGGTGCCGACCCCGGCCCGGTGTGTTACGGCCGGGGCGGCACCCGCCCCACTGTCACGGACGCGGCGGTCGTCCTCGGCTACGTGGACCCGGACCGCTTCCTGGCCGGGGCGATGGAGCTGCGGGCCGACGCCGCCCGCGCGGCGCTCGACGAGCAGGTGGCCGGGCCGCTCGGGCTCGGCCCGGAGGCCGCGGCGGCGGGCGTCTTCGACGTGCTGCTGGCCAGGACCGTCGGCGCGGTCCGGCAGATCACGGTCGAGCGGGGACACGACCCCCGCGGCTTCTCGCTGCTCGCGTTCGGCGGGGCCGGGCCGCTGCTCGCCCCGCTGCTCGCGGCGGAGATGGGCATCGGCGAGGTCATCGTGCCGTTCGCCCCGTCGGGCTTCTCCGCCTGGGGCATGCTCAGCGCCGACATCGTCGACGACTTCTCCCGTACGGTGATGGCCACCCTGGACGACGCCGACCTCGACGGGCTGGAGGCGGTGTTCAAGGGCGTCGAGGCCGAGGCGGTCGCCTCCCTGGAGGCGCAGCGGGTCCCGGCCGGGCGCATGGTCCTAGAGCGCCAGTTCGAGCTGCGCTACCTGGGACAGGAGCACTCGCTCATCGTCACCGCGGGCCGCGACCTCGACCGGGACGCGATCAGGCGGGCGTTCGAGGAGACCCACACGGCGCGGTACGGGCACGCCATGGACAACCGGGTGCAGATCCTCAACCTGAGGGTGCGCGGCGTCGGCCGTACAGACAGGCCCGAGCTGGTGGTGCGCCCGCCGGGCGACGGCGACGCGAGCCGGGCGCTGCTCGCCCGCAGGGACGCCTACGACTTCGGCACCCGTGCCACGGCCTCGTTCGCCGTCTACGACCGCGCGCTGCTGGAGCCGGGCGACGCGTTCGACGGGCCCGCCCTGATCGACGAGGGCACCTCGACCACCGTGGTCCCCTCGGGGCAGCGGGTCGAGGTCGAGGAACACGGCTACCTGCTGGTACGGCTTGTGGAGGCGGCGTCATGACGGAGCGGCTGAATGGCGGGCGGCAGGACGACGGGAACCCGGACGGCCCGCGCACGGACGGGGCCCGGCAGGAAGGCGCCCGGCAGGACGACGCTCGGCCGGACGACGCTCGGCCGGACGACGCTCGGTTGGACGGCGCGACCGCCGAGGTGGTGCGCAGCTACCTGCTCGCGGCGGCGGAGGAGATGCGGGCCACGCTGATCCGCACGTCGTTCAACCCGGTCATCTACGAGGTCCACGACTTCGGGATGTCGATGTACGACGCGGACCTGCGGCTGATCGCCGAGGCCACCGGGCTCACCTTCTTCCTCGGCGCCAACGACTTCTCCCTGCGCAAGGGTGTGGAGTATGTGGGGCGGGAGAATCTGTGTCCGGGTGATGTGGTGTTGTTGAATTATCCGTACTGGAA
>NZ_JBPXMC010000023.1:0-151054 GCF_051918885.1 Streptosporangium sp. OZ121 | reverse complement strand
GCAGGCACGAGATCACCTTAGACACAGCCGGGCCGGAGCGCGCCGGCACGGCGACCGTCACGACCGGGCGCGTCCGCCGCGGACGGAGCGGTCCGCGGAGGCGGCGGCGCTTTTCGTCGACGCGGGCAGGGTGTTGGATGAGTGCATGCGTGAAGTGGACGGAGAGCGCGAGCCGGTGCGGACGGCGGCGGATTCGGAGAGCCCGTCGACCTCACCGTGGGGCGCGCCGTCGTTTCCGCCCCACGCCCGCGACGCGGGGTGGCGCCCCACCCGTGGCGTGCCGGGCGGGACGCCCGCTCCCGGCATGGGCGGTCCCGGTGTGCGGCAGTCCCCCGGAGGCGGTCCCGAGCGCCGCTCGCGCGCCGGGCGCCCGCTCCAGGCCGAGCCGATGCCGGGCCGGCGCGAGGGCGGGGGAGGCCGGCTCCGGTCGCAGGCCGGGACGCGTCCGGCGCTTCGTGCCTTCAACCAGCTCGCCCTCGGCTCCTACAACGAGAAGCTGGTGATCGAGAGCATCCGGCAGGCCGTGTCCACGAGCAGGGTGGAGATCGCCGAGCGCACCGGTCTCACGCCGCAGGCGGTGTCGCGGATCACCCGTAACCTGCTCACCTCGGGCCTGCTGACCGAGGACGCCCGCCAGTCGGCGGGCGCCGGCAAGCCGCGGGTGCCGCTGCGGCTGCGTCCTGACGCCGGTTCGGCCATCGGTGTCCACCTCGACCCGAAGATGATCACTGTGGTGGCCGTCGACCTGTGCGGCGACCTGCTCGACCAGCGGCACCTGCCCCTGCCGGAACAGGCCGACCCGCAGTGGTGCCTGGCGCAGATGACCCGCCTGGCACTGGAGTCCGCCGAGGCCGCCCACCCCGCCTCCGAGGCCCTGCTGGGCGTGGGGGTCGCCGTACCGGGCCCGCTCGACCCCCGCGCCGGCCTGCTGCTCGACCCGCCGCTGTTCCGGGACTGGAAGCACGTGGCGCTCAAGGCCGAGCTGGCCACCCGGCTGGACGTCACCGTCATCGTCGAGAAGGACTCCACGGCGGCGGCGATCGGCGAGCGCTGGCTGGGCGCGGCCGACCGCGCCGACGACTTCGTCTACCTCTACCTGGGCGCCGGTGTCGGGAGCGGCGCCTTCCTCAACGGCGACGTCTACCGGGGACGTACGGGCAACGCGGGCGAGGTCGGCCAGCTGTGCGCGATCGCGACCGGCCGGCTCACCCCGGAGGGCGGTCCCGACCTCGTCCCCGAGTGCGCCCCGACGTCGGCGGTGGTGGACCGCGCCGGCGCCGCGGGCATGGTGGTCCCGCCGGGCGACGCCGCCTACGAGTGGGTCTGCGCGGCCGCGGCGCGCGGCGACCGGCGGGCGGTCACGGTGATCGAGGAGGTGGCCCGCGTGATCGGCCTGGGCGCCGCCGGGCTCATCGACCTGCTGGACGTCGAGCTGCTCATCATCGGCGGGCCCGCCGTCCTGCCCGCCGTGGCCGACATCTACCACGGGCAGATCGCCGCCGCCGTCAACGGTTTCCCGATGGCCAGGCACCTGCGCGAGGTGGAGGTCGCCCAGTCGCACCTCAACCGGGCCGCGGCGGCGGTGGGGGCCGCGTCCAGCGTGTTCCACGAGGTGTTCACGCCCAGCCTGGGCTCACGGACGCGAACGGCGCACCCGGACGCCGTGTGACCGCCCCCGCCGGGGGCGAGGGGACTTTACAGCGACGATGACCGGGATTACGCGCGGATTGACATAGTCAATCCAATGGATTTACATATCCGTAACCTCCGTCACCCCCCACCGAAGGTTAATTCGTGAATAACCGCCACAAACCTCTCCTGAGAGCGACGCTGGCCGTCTCCCTCCTCGCGGCCGCCCTGAGCTGGTCGGCCGCGACCCCGGCCCTCGGCGCGCAGGCCGCCGCCCCGCCCACCGTGAAGAACAAGGTCTACGCCGGCTACCAGGGGTGGTTCAACGCCCAGGGCGACGGCTCGCCGCTCGACCACTGGCGGCACTGGTCTCGCGGGACACAGCCCTCACCGGGCAACCAGACCTTCGAGCTCTACCCGGACATGAGCAAGTACCCCGCCTCGGCCAGATACCAGACCGGGTACGCGGCACTCGGCAACGGCCGGCCCGCGACGCTCTTCTCCTCCTATCCGACGGCCGTGATCGACCAGCACTTCCAGTGGATGAGCCAGTACGGCATCGACGGCGCCGCGATCCAGCGCTTCGGCGCCGACGTCGTCGAGCCCGGCTCGGCCAACGCCCAGGTCCGCAACACGATCACCTCCAGGGCCAGGGACGCCGCCGAGAGGCACGGCCGCGGTTTCTACGTCGAGTACGACGTCAGCGGCCTGACCGACGCCAACGTGGAGCAGGTCCTCACCAGGGACTGGACCGACGTGGTCACCGGCCAGCTCCGCCTCACCGACTCTCCGGCGTACGCCAGGGAGAACGGCAAGCCCGTGGTCGAGATCTGGGGCTTCGGCTTCTCGGACCGCCCCGGCACGGCCGCCCAGGCCGAGCGCATCGTGCGCTGGTTCAAGGACCGCGGCCTGTACGTCATCGGCGGCGTGCCGCGTGAGTGGCGTTCGGGCGCGGACGGCAAGCCCGGGTTCGGCCCGGTCTACCGGGCGTTCGACATGATCTCGCCGTGGATGGTGGGGTACGTCGGCGACACGAGCGGGCTGCTCGCCGGCGACCGTGACGCGCTGAACGCGACCGGCCAGGCCTACCAGCCGGTCATCTACCCGGGCTTCGCCTGGTCCAACTGGAACGGCGGCGCGCGCAACATGATCCCGCGCCGGTCCGGCGACTTCATGTGGGAGCAGGCCGCCGGCGTGCGCCGGGCGGGGGTGCCGCAGGCGTTCATCGCGATGTTCGACGAGTACGACGAGGGCACGGCCCTCGCGCCGGGCGCCGAGGACTCCTCGCAGGTGCCGACCGACCAGTACTTCCTGACCACCAGCGCCGACGGCAAGTACGTGTCGTCGGACTTCTACCTGCGCCTGGCGGGCAGGGCCACCCGCATGATCACCGGTCTCGACCCGCTGGTGACCACGGTGCCCATCCCGCTCAGCGCCGGCCCGGTCTTCTTCCGCACCAGCGTGGAGCAGGGCACCGACGCCCAGCCGACGTGGACGAACACCCCTGGCGGCGGCGGTACCACCAACGTCACCGGCCAGTCGCTCGCGGTCGCGACCGGTGAGGACAACCAGCTCGGCGCGTCCGCCCTGCGCATCCGGGGCAGCGCCGCCTCCACCGCGGCCTCGCACGCCTACTTCCAGGTGTTCGACGTGAACATCCCGGTGACCGCCGCGACCAAGCTGCAGTACTCCTTCCTGCCGAAGGACGCGGGCGGCCGCAACGTCGCGGTGGACTTCGTGATGACGGACGGCACCACGCTCCGCGACAGCGCCGCCGCCACGACCACCGGCATCGACATGCACCCGGGCGCGGCCAAGGGCACGATCGGCTCGTGGACGCGGATCCAGAGCGACTTCGGCTCCGCGCTGAACGGCAAGACCATCGACAAGATCCTCGTCGGCTACGACCGCGCCGGCGCGGCCGGCGCCTTCACCGCCTACATCGACGACATCACCATCACCAACTCCTGATCCGTGACCCCGGCCGGGGTACGGCGCCCGCCGCGGCGCCGTACCCAGGCCGGGGTCATGTCGTCGGCGGGGGAGGCCCGTGGCGGCTTCGCCCGCTCCGGCCACGGCGTCCGGACCGGTGCCTCGGCGTACGCGCCGTCCCGGGTCGGCCGCCGGGCCGGCGAGAGGGCGGCCGAGGTGCCCGGGGCGTCGCCAGGGACGAAGGCGCCGGCGACCGGTGCCGTCACCCCGTCGGCGGTGAGACCGAACGGTGCTCACGCGGCGCTCCCGGACGCCGTCACGGCCACACCGGAGCCCGCCGCGCGCTCCCGCGGGACTTCGGGGACACTGGGCCGAGTACCCATTCGGAGGAAGAGCATGAACGCACGTTCCGAGGCGGGCAGCCGCCTCACCGCCATGGGCACGCAGTTGCTCGAAGTGCACATCTGGCTTCGCGAGATGCTGGAGGACCTCCAGGACAGCGTCGACGACTACTTCGACGGCAAGGGGCTTCCGCCACGGGACCTGCGTGCCCACTGTCTTTCCTTCTGCACGGCGTTGACGCGCCACCACACCGGCGAGGACCGGGGCGCGTTCCCGGCGATCGCCGAGGAGTTCCCCGAGCTGCGCAAGGTCCTCTCCGAACTGCGCACGGACCACAACCAGCTGGACTGGCTGCTGGGGAACCTGCGGAAACTGCTCGAGTCCCTCCCGGAGAAACCCGACCCGGCCACGGCCTCCAAGGTACGCGAGGAGGTGGCGGCGCTGTCGGCGATCATGCAGACGCACTTCATCTACGAGGAGAAGAAGCTGATCTCCGTGCTCAACTCGATGGACGTGCCCGAGTGGCGCGAGAACCGGCCCGACTTCCTGCTGATCGACGACGAGGACGAGCCCGTGGCCCCTTCCCGGTGAGGTTCCCCACCACGCGGCGGCACCGGGCAGGCCTTCCCCGTCCACCTGGCCTCCTGTGGCGCGGGTGGCGCCGCCGGTCCGGTCCGGGACTTCGGGTCCGCGTACGGTGACACCGCGGGATCGACCGCAGGTTCTGCGTGAGCGTGCGGGCGCCGCGCTATTACGAGGAGCAGGGCCTGCTGGTGCCGGCGTGACCCGTTGAGGGTGCGGTTCGTCTGTCTTGAGGCGCAGCTCGGGTGGGCGACGCCCGCCCCGCTGCCGGCGCGCTCCACGGGTGGGCTCAGAGGTGCGGCGCCCGTCGTGGCGCCGCACCTCGGACGAGCCGTGCCGGGGTGCCGTTTTCTCGACGGTTCTCCTGACGGCACCCGTATCTCTTGACGGCGCCCGTACGCGGGTCGCCCCGGACAGGGTCAGCCCTTGGGACGCCACACCACGACGGTGAAGGGGCCGCCGCCGGAGTCGCTGGCGATGCCGACCATCTCACCTCTGTCGTTGACGGCGATGACGCGGGCGCCTGAGAAGCCGGGGAGCAGCGGCAGCAATCGCGGGTCGGCCTCGTGGCCGGTCCACACGGCGGGACCGGCGGGGCCGTAGGGGGTGGTCGAGCAGGTGAAGTAGCCGGTGATCAGTTCGCTGTCGTTGATGTCGGTGACTCTGGCCTCGCCCTGGAGGCGGGGCAGGAGTTTGATCCCCGTCTGCGGGCTCCAGAAGAAGCCGTCGGTGCCGAAGCCGTCCGCTCGCGTGGAGGAGTGCCCGACCACCTGGCCGCGGTCGTTGACGGCCAGGGACTCGCTCCAGTTACTGCCCAGCGTGCCGAGGTCGCGGACCTTCTCCCCTTCCAGGAGGTAGGCCCGGTCGGTGCGCTTGTAGTAAGGGGTGAAATCTCCCGTGACCCCGTGAGAGCCGGCCACCTGCCCCGTCTCGTTCACGTCGCGAGCGTGGCTCGCGGGTGCGAGCTCGAGCCGGGTGAGCTCCCCGTCGCGCCAGCGGACGGCCCGCCAGCGGTTGGTGCCGACGGGCTGGGTGGTGTCGATGAACCCGCCGACCACCACGCCGCGGCTGATCGCGTCGGGGAGGAAAGCGCCGATGTCGCGCATCTTCCCGTTCTGCCAGATATACGCGTGGTCTTTGACGTCACCGGCGACAGCGGACGTTCCGGTGATCCGGCCCTCGTCGTCGATGCCCGTGGCGATGCTGCGCCAACCACCGGGGAGGGTCCCCAGGTCGGTCAGCCGGCCGTTCTCCCAGAGGAAACCGCGGTCCGTCGCGGGATCGTCTCCGATGATCTGCCCGCGGTTGTTGATGTCTCTCGGATATCCCCGGAAGCCGAGGTCGGACACCTCCCACCTGTCGGTGGTCGGCGGGCACTCGTCGGCATGGGCGGCCGAAGCGGGCACGGCATGGGCCGCGGGTGCCGAAACGGCGGCGAGGGGCAGTGCGACGAGCGCACTGAGCACGAGGGAGGTGCGTCGCATGGAGGTCTCCTGAGGGGAAGGGAAGATCGGAGCGGCCCGCCACAAGCGACCCTATGCACCGGTGTGCGAATGATCCCTTACGAAGTGCTTAACGGGGTCTCGGTGGCGATCGCCGAGGATCCGGACGCGGTCCGGCGGCTCGTCGCACGTTCCCAGCGGAGCCCCGGGTACGGCGACACGGCCGGACGTCCGGCAGGAAGATTCGCCGCCCACGGTGAGCGGCGGCGGGCGACGAATCTTCCTGCCGCGTCGGGAACAGGGCGCCGGTTGACGATCGACCGGTTTCGAAGTGTCGATGAGTACAAGCGTCATGTCTCGGGGCGTGAACGCGGCGGCCGCTTCAGGGCGATCGACCGGCTACGGTGACCGGTCGTGAGATTCCTCATCGTCGGTGGCAGTGGTTTTCTCGGTGGCGAACTCGCCCGGCAGTGCTCGGCGGCCGGGCATGAGGTGACCGCGACCTACCTGACCCGATCAGGAGATGCCGCGAATGTCGAATGGTCGCCGCTCGACGTGCGCCGCCGGGAGGACGTCGACGCGTTGGTCGGCGTCTTTCGGCCAGAGGTGGTCATCAACGCGGCATTCCGGCAGACGGATTGGGCGACCACCGCGATCGGAGCCGCGAACGTGGCCCTCGCCGCCTCTGCGGCCGGTGGGCGCCTGGTCCATGTGTCCAGCGACGCGGTCTTCTCCGGTGCCGCGATTCGCTATGACGAGACGTGCCTCCCCGATCCGATCACGCCGTACGGCGCGGCCAAAGCCGCTGCCGAGACAGCGGTGGCCGCGATCGCGCCGACCTCGGTGACAGCCCGGACATCCTTGATCATCGGTGACGGTGGCTCTTCGCACGAGGCGCTGGTGCATTCACTGGCCACCGGCAGGAAGAAGGGAATGCTGTTCACCGACGACGTGCGATGTCCCGTGCACGTCGTCGATCTCGCTGCGGCGCTCCTCGAACTCGCCGTATCCGAGTATCACGGCATCCACCATGTCGCCGGAGCCGACGCGGTGAGCCGATACGAGCTGGGACTGCTCATCGCCCGGCGCGATGGGCTCGACGCGGACCGGTTGCCTTCAGGCCGGCGAGCGGACACCGACGTGCCCGGTCCGATGGACGTGCGCCTGGAGTGCGGCACCACTCAGCGGCGGCTTCGGACCGAACTGCGCGGCGCGCGGCGGTTTCTGGGGTGAGATCCACCGATGATCGCGACCTTCTCGACTCGCGACGTCACGGCGCCCCTCACCCTTTGGCTGGGGATCGGGTGCACACCTGTTGACTGTTCGTCTTGTGGGTCCTCACCCCGGCTGCGGTCAGGGCGGCAGTATCGAGACGGTCGGGACCCGCCGTTCGACGTCGTGCCCGCCGCCACTGACCTTTTTGGTGAACGGGAACCGTAACCGCCGGCCACGCCGGCGGCCGCCGAGCGGATGCGGGCGGCACCGTCTGCGCGATGGCAGCCTGCACAGCGGTACGGCAGCGGCCAACGTCGACGAACTCGAAGTGGATCGTCTCGCCGGGCAGAAGTCCCTGGCACCCGGCGTGGTCGAGATGTGGGTCTCTTGGCGCACCTCGGAGGGCACGGTCCGGCGCTACTACGCGGCCGGTGGGCGGCTGTGACCTGAGGCGCCGCCGATTGGCGGGGCCCGCGCGGTCAGTGGCCCCCAGCTCAGGGTGGTGCCTTCGGCATGTATGCGCGTTTTCCCGCTGGATCAGCCTTGGGGCAGCCGCCCATGGGCCGGGTGAGCCACTACCGCATCGACGAGTACCCGTCACGGGCGGAGACAAGATCAGCGGGCCGGTCGCCGCGAGCCGTGGCGACAGGGTCGCCGCCCGGTGGAGCCTGATCCGCTACGACGTCACCGGGCGGCACGTGCTGTTCATGGGCGACGTCTTCCCGCTGAGCAGGTGGGAAGACTGGAGGATCACCACCCTGGTCCACCACGGTCCCGCGGACCCACGCCTGCGGGGCTCGCCGCGGCAGGCGCTGGGGGCGGCCTGGTGATCGCGGGGGTTCCGGTCCCGCGGGGTCCCGCACCCGGGAGAGGCGTTCCCCGGGTGCGGGATCAGACGAAGCGGAGGTAGCCGATGACGTTGTTCAGCACCTCCGGGTCGTTCTCGGGGAAGCGGGCGACGAAGGTGCGCAGCCTGCCGGTGTCGTCGAGGGCCGCCCAGAGGTAGGCCACCTCGGCGTCGGGGAGCGTCATCCACCAGGCGGTGCCGGGAAAACCGCCGAAGTTCGCGTCGGCCGGGGGCCGGGTGCTCAGCGGGCGGGCGGGGAGGGTGCGCTCCAGTTGTTCGCGGACCGTGCTCAGGATTCGGGCGCGGGACGCGGCCGAGGCGGGCGGGGCGATGCGCAGGACCCTGATCGCCAGGTGGTGGAGCTTGTTGGGGGAGGTCAGGTCGGCGGTGCCGGCCCGGTCGTGGGAGAAGGCCCAGCCGTCGGGGCGGCACAGGGCGATGCCGCCGGCCCAGTCGGCGTACCCGGTCAGGCCGACGCCGGTGCCGGTCGACCGGGTGGCGCCCGCGCCGGCCAGCAGGCGGCCCTCGGCGTAGAACTCGACACGGTACTCGCCGGTCGCGGGGCAGGCGGCGTCGACGACCGTCCAGGACGTGGTGCCCGAGGGCTGTTCGGGCTGCCAGGGCTGGATGCTGACCAGGTCGGAGCGCTGCAGCCACTCGTCGCCCGGCCGCGCCCGGTAGTAGACGATCGAGGCCATCCTGGCGCCCTTGAACATGCCCTCGTAGGAGAGCGTCGCCTGGATGACGGCACCCTGCGCGGCCACCCTGATCGCCGGGATCCGGGCCGACGGCGCGGGCCGCGCGTCCGGGGCGAGTTCCTCGCCCTGAACGCGCACCAGCTCGCCCTTGATCTCCTGGGCGAGGGCCCGGGCGTGGTCGCGCTGGGCGGACACCAGGTCGAGGGTGGTACGGGTGGCGGCGTAGAGCTCGTTGCGTTCGGTGGGGTCGGGGCGGCTCCTGATCACCCGGAGCAGTTCGGTGGCCGCACGCCTGGCCTCGGCGGTCTTCTTCTGGCCGAGCAGGGCCAGCAGCAGGTTCATCCGGGGTATCGGCGGGCCGGGGTTGAGCTCGACGGCGGCCCGGCTGTGCTCCTCGGCCGCCTCGTAGTCGGCCAGGTGGATCTCGAAGCCCCCCAGGTTGACCAGGGCGGTGTACTTCTCGTCGCCGCCGTACTCGACCGCCTTGGCCATGTCCGCCACCGCGGCCTCGTACGCGCTGCGTGAGGCCGTGCTGAACACGTACGCCGACGTGGCGCGCTCGGGGCTGGCCGCCATCACGCGGGCGCTCGCGCGATGCTCGTAGGCGACCGCGTAGTCGTCGCGCAGCGCGATGGCCCGGGTGTAGTGGGCGATCGCGCTCTCGTACTCGCGCAGCCCGGCGAGACGGTCGCCCTCGGCCACGGCCGCGATGGCCGCGCGGGGCGTCGTGACGGGCGGTACGACGAGGAGGACGACGGTGCCCGCGACGGTGACGGCCACTATCGCGGCGGCGGGCCACACCAGGTGGTTCCGGTTGGCCTCGCCGACGGTCAGGGACAGGCCGAACAGGGTCAGCGCGATCGCGAGGAGGGCGGTCCCCGCCGAGTAGGTGTTGCTCCTGTCGCCCCACGAGCTCGCGGTCTCCTGGGTCGCCTCCTGCTCCAGGCCCGCCACGGTCGCCTCCCTGTTGAGATCACCGAGGTAGCGCTGGGCGGCGACCGCGTCGGCGCCCAGCAGCGGGGAGGAGTCGTCCAGCTTGCCGTACGCCTGCCGGAGCCGGTCGGCGACGGCCTCGTGCTCCCGCTCGCCGAGCAGCGTGGCCCGGAGGGACTCGAGGTCGTGACGGCGCTTGACGGTGGTGGCGGCGCCGAGGTTGGCGGTGCTCTCCATGGAGTCCGCCGTCGCCCCCGCCTGGGCGGCCAGCGCGGTGACGGAGGCGCGTTGCGCCTCACGGGCGTTCCTGTCCTCCTGGGCGCCCGCCTGCCCCCCGAGGTAGGTGAGCACTCCCGCGAGCAGGCCCACCGCGGTCATCGTGAGCGCGAGCCCGCGCTTGAACGGGGTGTCGAACTCCTCCGTCGCACCGGGTCCCTCCGTCATACCGGGGCCAGGGAGAGCCACAGGGCCAGGACGGTGAGCAGCCCGTACCCGCCGAGGGAGGCTCGCAGGAGCCGTTCGCGCCGCGGCGGCGCGACGAGGCGGGCGACGGTCAGCAGGAGAACGATCGCGAGGGTGCCGCCGACGGTGAGGGTGAGATGGCCGACCCGGTCGTGCAGGGCGTCGGCGCGTCGCGCGGTCCGGGCGGGCTGGTCGCCCGGAACCGTGAAGATCTCGTAGTTGCGGATCACGGCGGCCTCGCTCATTTTGTAGTCCCACCGGGCGGAGGCACCCACGCCCGGCAGGTGGCGGCGGTCGATGTACTGGTCGACGAGGAAGCCGTCGGCGACCTCGCGAAGGGCCCTGGCCTCGTCGGGGTCGACGGCCTCGATCGCGTCGGCCTGGGCGTGGAGGGCCCGGTAGTGCACGACCTGGCCGCCCCTCGACCGGCTGCTCATGTGCGCCACCACGCCCGCCGTCCGCACCTGGATGGTCTCCACCACGGCCTGCCGGTCGGTGTCGATGGCCTGCGAGTTCAGCCGCACCGCCGCGTACGAGGCGGCCGCTCCGGTGATCGTGGACAGGCCGATCGCGATCGCGATGATCCGCTCGTACGGCCGGGCCCCGCCCCGCTCCCCGCCGCCCCGCCTCGGGAAGCGGAAGCGCCGCTTGCGGAGCGGCTTCCTCGGCTCCGCCGCACCGGCCCTGCGGAGGGTCGTGATCCTTGCCCGCAACGACCGGACGGCGCCGTGCTGGGGGCGGCCGTTCCGGTCGCCCGCGGGGACGCCGCCCGAGCGCTCGGCGTGGCCGGGATCGGGCGCGTTCCCTTCGGCTTCGGGGGGCATGCGAGACCTCCGGCTCAGGGGCTGGCAGGCGCGGTCACCGTGCCGGTCCGTGGTCAGTTGATGACGATAACGGCATCGAACCACGGAGTCGACAGGGACGACAGCGGGCTGCGCAGTTTCTCCACGCCCAGCCGGTAGGTGCCGGGGTTCAGCCCGCCGAGCGGCAGGTAGCGGCCGGTGAGGTTGGAGGCGCTGCCGGTCCAGAAGCCGTGCTGCAGCGAGCGGAGGACCGTCACGGGTCCCGACGCCAGGCGCGGGTGGACGGCGGAGAGGTTGCCCGACAGCTGGAAGCGGGCGCCCGCCGCCGATTTCCGGCCGGCGGTGCGAACGGTGGAGAAGATGAAGTAACGGTGGTTGTACCCGGCGCCCGATGTCAGCGGCGGGCAGCCCACCGCCACGACGGTGCCGCGGACGGTGCCCAGCCGCAGCGGATCGGAGTAGGAGCCCGAGCCGGCCAGGGAGCGGCAGTTCACCGTGGTGACCGTGGTGATCGAGGCGCCGGCGGTCTCCGCCGACGCGTGGGCCGCCGGCCACTGCGCAGCCGTGAGAATCAGCAACGCGGTCGCTCCCAGGCGCGCGAAGCCCGTTATTTTCATGATTCCCCCATTTATGCCGTTTGGTGCGAGTGCATGTGTGACCAGATGTATCGGGGAAAGGGGGCCGCCGTATATCCCAACTTTCTGGGATGGGCGGTGGACCGGCTTTATGATTTGCGACATGCTCCCTGATTCGGCCGGTTTCGAGCAGCGGCTTGCCCGGCAGCGCAGCGCTCTCGACGTGCTCGACGTCACCGCTTCCGCGGTCCTGAGGCGGGTGCCCGCTGACGTGTGGTGCACGGTCCTGATCGATCCGTCCACCCTGCTGGACACCGGCGGGCAGAACGAGGCGGGCTTTTCCCTGGAATATCTCCCTCGCCTGTTCGAGATCGAACATGTCGAGGCTGACGATCCGGGGAATCTTCGCGAGCTGGCGAATGGCGCGTCCACCACGAGTCTTCTCAGTCGCGCAACAGCCGGAAATATCCACTCTAGTAAGTACTATCAGGACATTTTGCGCCCGCAGGGACTTGGCGACGAACTACGGGTCGCCCTTCGTGACGGCCCGCACGTCTGGGGTCTGCTGGTGATGTGCAGAGAGCACGGTGCCGCGCCGTTCACCGACGCCGACGAAGCGGCCGCCGCGCGGCTGGGCCGCCCGGCGACGGCCGCGCTGCGGCGCTCGCTGCTCCTGTCCGGAGTGGACACCGGCGCGGTCCCGGACGCGCCCGGCCTGGTCGTCGTCGACAGGGAGGGCACCACCCGGTCGATGTCGCCGACGGCGCGCACCTGGCTGGAACTCCTCCAGGACGGATCCCCGGAGCACGCCCGGCCGCTGCGCGCGGTGGCCGCCGCCGCGCTCTCGTCGGGAATGGCACGTTCCCGGGCGCTCACCCGGTCCGGCCGATGGGTGGCTCTCCAGGCGTGGTCGATGGGTCAGGAAGAGGAAGGACTCGTCGCCGTCTCCCTCAGCCCTCCCGAGCCGGGAGAGCTGACCGCGGTCATCCTCGGCGCCTACGGTCTGAGCGAGCGCGAGCGGCAGATCACCCAGCACGTCATGCGCGGCCACTCCACGACACAGATCGCGGGCCGGCTGAACATCAGCCCCCACACGGTCCAGGACCATCTCAAGAGCGTCTTCGCCAAGACCGGCCTGGGCAGCCGGCGCGCGCTCGTCGCGGACATCTTCTTCCGCCACTACCTGCCGCATTTCGGTGAGGGACCGTTGTCGACGGACGGGCGGCGCCTCGCGGGATAGGCGGTCCGGATCGTCACGCCGTAGCGCGGGTGCCGGAACCCGCCCGCGCGGGACGCGACAGGCCGCCCGTGACCGCCTCGACCGCGCCCTGGCCGTTCCGGACCGCCCCACCCGACGAGGTGAGGGTCGGGCCGCCCCACCTGACGAGGTGAGGGCCGTTCCGGCCCGCCCCACCTCGGGCGGGGCGGGCCGCGCCGGTGCCCTCAGCCGCCGATGTTGACGACGCTGGTGAGGATGACCACCGACTCCTCGTCGGCCTCCATCGAGTGCCGCCGCTGCGGGATCGGAGCGGTCTGGCCCGCGCCGAGCGCGACGGTCCGCTCGTCGTCGATGAGCCGGACCCGCCCCGACAGGACGTGCAGGCTCGCGGCCGGTGGGGCGTCGTGGTCACCGAGGACCGTTCCCGCGGTCAGCGCGATGATCGCCTGACGCAGCGTGCCCTCGTTGAGGTAGGTGTGGGCGCTGCGACCGTGCGAGCTCGCCCTGGCGAGGGCGAGATGCTCAGCGGCGAGAGCCAGTACGTCGATCATTCGGTTCCTCCTGGTCACTCTGAACCTGCCCTGGGCGGGCGAGGCGCAGAGCCAGGTGAGGGCAAAGTCATCCGTCCCGCCGTGCGGCGGGCCGCTCGTCGAAGCGTATGGCCCTGAGCAGGTTCGCGGCGGGGCGGTCGAGGATCGTGACGCTCGCGGCCGGAGGGAACGAGCCGCTCCGCGCCCGATCGATGATCACTCGCCAGCGGCGGCAGTGCCGGGCGAAGGTCGCGCTCGTGACGACCCGGCCGCGCGAGAGCTGTCCCTCGCGGGCCGTCCTCGGCTCCACGTCGAGCAGGATCAGGTGGACCTCGCTGCCGACCCTGCGGGCCAGCCAGGCGAACCCGTACAGGATGTGCGGCCACGTGCCGCGGGTGTGCGCGACGACGGCGTGCCCCTTCAGCAGGGCGCGGGCGATCCGCACCACGTGGGTGGTGTGCACGAGCGGGATGCGGGCTCTCGGAGGGACCGGGCCCAGGTAGCGGGCCCACCAGTTGCGGGACTGGCGCGAGTCGATGACGCGGGCCTCACCGGCGCGCACCGGCTCCCTCTCGTCGCCGCGCAACCCGTACAGCCGGTCGAGCAGGGTGCTCTTGCCCGCGCCGGGGAGCCCTGCGAGGAGCACCAGCGATCCCGCCGGGTAGTGCAGATCGTCGACGGAGGACCGGCTGGCCGGTGTGGTGGCCATCACGTGCACCTCGCTGGTATGGGGAACTTCTCTCATAGTGCGTCTCGCAGCCTTCCAGTGGCGGGATCGAGTTCGCCGTCGGTCCGGCGGGCACCGGAGGGGACGAACCTGGCGAAGATCGGACCGAGGGCTACTCGTGAGGCGCGTCCGGAGATGGCGGTGGACGACGGCCGGGACGGTACGGGCCGGCCACGGGGCGGGTCGCGGCGGGGGTGTGGCGAGAGGGGGCGCCGCGCCGGACGGCCAGGAAGGCCCTGGAGACCCTGGAGACTCCGGAAACCCGGGAAACCCGGGAAACCCGGGAAACCCGGGAAACCCGGGAAACCCGGGAAACACGGCCCCGGAGGGGGAACGCCGGTGAGATGGTGCCCGGAGGGGGAGGGGACTGTCAGGGGCATGCTCGCTCCTCGAATGCGCTCGGCCATTCGAGGTCTCCTTCACCCGCACCTCACGGGCGACCGTCCGGGGACGCCACAGGGCGTCCGTATTGACCGGGCCGGTTCTTGGGAAGTACTCCCCTCGTTCGTTCAAGGTTAAAGGAAACCGGGCGGTGGCGCGGTCACCGACGGGTGACTCTCCCGGGCGGCGTCGTGCCGGGGCGCCCGTGGGGGGGGAATCGGGAGTCCAGATCACCGGCCGACCGTCCTTGATCTCCGCTCTCCGGTCTCCGCTTCCCGCTCACTGCTTTCCGGTCCCCGGTCCCGGTCCGGACGCGCCGCGGCGCCGGCACCCCCCGGCGGTCCGCGTGGACCGGCCTGTCGGCTCGGTATCGCGGTCCGCTGGTATGGGATGCCGGCGCAGCCGGAGAAACCCCCGGGCCCTGGCGCCCGGCGGTGGTCCGTCAGTGATTTTGACGCGCTCCTCGGGATTGAACGGCCAAGGATCCAGCCCGTGCCGCTCTCGCGACACCTCTGTGGCTTCCCGCTTCACCGACCTGGGCCACCGAGACGGTGGTCTTACCGGGTCTCCGCAGGCTTTCGAGCCCTCACGAGCTCCGTTCCCGCCCGTCCGGCGGTACCTGGCGCGAGCGCCTCACCGAGCGCCAATCCGCGGTGAGGGCGAATCGACGCCTCTTGCCTCGCTACGAGGGAGAAGTCCGCATCACCTCCGGGGTGAACATCGGAGCACTACGAACGAGTTCAGTAGCCGGAGTTGTTGGACCCGGAGTTGTTCGATCCCGAGTTGTTGGACCCGGAGTTGTGGGAACTCGGGTGCGAGGAGGAGGGGGAGGGGGACGCGTTGCCCGTGGGGGAACCCGTCGAGGTGGCCGCTCCCGAAGGCCGGATCAGGCCGAGCAGGCCGTGCGTGCCGCCGTCGCTGCCCGCGCTGAACCACAGGGCGTTCGTGCCGCCGACGGTCTCGGTGCCGGGTTCCAGGTCCCACAGGCCGCCCAGGGTGATGGCCTTGCCGTCGGAGGAGCGCAGCGGGCCGAGCGGGCGGCCGTTGCGCGGGTTGTAGGCGTTGATCCGGCCGTCGCCGAAGTTGCCGACCAGCAGGGCTCCGGAGTGGGCGCCGAACCCCTTCGGAGCCAGTGTCATCGCCCAGGGGGCGTTGAGGGCTCCACGTGCGGCGAAGCGGCCGACGAACCGGCCCGAGCCGTTGAACTGGCTGACGAACCCCTTGCCCTGCCCGGCCACCGACTTGCCGGTCTCGGGGTCGCGCTTGGCGTACGCGACGAGGATGGAGTTGCCCACGACCTCCACGTTGAACGGCGCGTAGTCCTCCGGCAGGCCGGGGTCCCGGAACGCGCGGCGGCCGAACGAGATCCGGTCGAAGTCGCCGTCGAAGACGTGGACCCGGTTGTGGGCGAAGTCGGCGGCGAGCAGCATCGGCCCCCGGTTCGTCTGGGCGAGGGCCAGGCCCTTGAAGTCGGCGCCCTTGACGAACGCGCTGATGATCGCGTCGTCCGGATCCGCCTCGGCGTTCCAGCCGGTGATCGCCCCGCTGGGGCTGGCGAAGATGAACGTCGCCGGTCCGGCACCGCCGGGACCCTTGACGACGAACTCCTCGCCCATGTTGACGACCTGCCCGGTGGGCCTGCCGCCGGGGACGCGTACCTGCGTCTTCTCCTGCTTCACGGTGCCCGCGCCGCCGGAGTAGACCGTGGCCAGGCCGGTGCCCGCGGCCGAGACCCACAGGGTCTTGCCCATGGCCAGTCCCCACGGGTTGACCAGCGTGGGGTCGGTGACCGCGGCCCGTCCGCTGACGTCCGAGACCAGGTTGGTGACCGCGAAATGGTTCCGCAGGGTCTGCGGGCCGGCTTTCTCCGGGCCGCTGCCGGCCTTGGTCTGTTTCGCTCCGGCCTGCGCCTGATGGGTTCCGGCGGACGCCGTACCGGCGACGCCCATGACCAGGACCGTGGCGCAGATCGTGACGATGCGTACTCGCATTCATGGCTCCTCTGTGAGGGAGTGCCTTTCGCCGCGAGATACGCGTGGGGTTCGTGCGCGGTTCAGTCCGTTTCGGAAAGGCCCGGACCTGGGAGGAGCCGGGAGGGGCCGGACGGGCGGGAAAAGGGCGGCCCGCGACCGCCGGGTGGGGCGGCCACGGGCCTGATCCCATGAGCGTCACACCGGGTCACGGCGACTCATGGCCGCGGCACGCGCCAAGGGAGGAGAAGGCGCGCTCGCGGGGTCTTTCGAGGCCCCGCCGAGCGGGACGGATCAGCGGAGGGCGGCCGCCTCGGTGGCCAGTTTCTCGATCCTGGCGTAGTCGCCGATGGCGAGCGCGTCGGCCGGGGTGAGCCAAGTCCCGCCCACGCAGCCGACGTTCGGCAGCGCGAGGTAGTCGGGGGCCGTCGCGAGCTTGATGCCGCCCGTCGGGCAGAACCTGACCTGCGGCAGCGGGCCGCCGAGCGCCTTCAGGTACGGCAGGCCGCCGGCCGCCTCGGCGGGGAAGAACTTCATCTCGGTCACCCCGCGCTCGGCGAGTGCCATGACCTCCGACGCGGTCGCCACGCCGGGCAGGAACGGCACCCCGCTGACCTCCATGGCGTCGACCAGACCCGGCGTGGTCCCCGGGCTGACCAGGAACTTGGAACCGGCCGCCACGGAGGCCGCCACGTCGGCCGGGGTGCGGATGGTGCCCGCGCCGATCACCGCCTCCGGGACCTCGGCGGCGATGCGCGCGATGGCGTCCAGGGCGGCGGGGGTGCGAAGGGTCACCTCGATGACCGGCAGGCCGCCCGCGACCAGGGCGCGGGCCAGGGGGACCGCGGTCTCCGGATCGTCGATCACGACGACCGGGACGACCGGGGCGATGTCGAGCAGACTCATGCGAACTCCAGGGTGGACAGGCGCTGGTTCAGCCAGGCCGCCGCGCCGGTCAGGGCGGGCTGGGGGGCCACGATCAGCGCCGTGGCGATGCCGGAAAGGTAGTCGTTCAGGGTCGGGGTGGCCTCGAAGCGACGGCGGAAGTCGCTGGAGCGGACCCGGTCCACGATACGCGGCAGCACGCCGCCGCCCAGGTAGACGCCGCCCCGCGCGCCGAGGGTGAGGGCGACGTTCCCGGCGAAGGTGCCGAGCATGGCGCAGAAGACCTCGACGGTCTCCGCGCACAGCGAGTCGTCCATCCGGGTCACGATGTCGGAGGCGGACAGCCTCGGCGCGTCCGTCCCGTGGACGAGCGAGAGCCCCCGGTGCAGGCGCGACAGGCCCGGCCCTGACAGCAGGTGCTCGGCCACCACGTGCTCCAGGCCGTCCGCGCGCAGTGCCCGGACGATCTCGTGGTCCCGCCGGTCGAGGACGGGCGCGGTGACGTGCCCTCCCTCCCCGGGGATCGGCACCCAGCCCTCGGCGGCGGGTACCAGGCCGCCCACGCCGAGACCGGTCCCGGGTCCGAGCACGGCCTTGACGCCGTGCGAGGGCTCGGGGCCGCCCAGGGAGACCAGGTCGTCGCCCCGCAGGTGCGGCAGGGACGCGGCCAGGGCCTCGAAGTCGTTGAGCAGCCAGGCGTTCGGGATGCCGAGGTCGCGTACCGACCCCGTCCACCCGGCGTTGGTGAGCCGGTAGCGGTCGCCCTCCACAGGCCCCGCGATCGCGACGCACGCGGCTCCCGGCTGAACTCCGCCCGCATGATCTGCGATATAGGCGGCTACGGCTTCGGGTAGGCCATCGTGTTCCGCGCCCGCGAGCACGGCCACCGCCTTGGGCTGTCCACCGGGCTCGGTGACCAGCCCGAACCGGGCGTTGGTGCCGCCGATGTCGGCGACGAGCCAGGGAAGGCTCACGAGATCTCCTTCACGCACGGATTCCGCTCTGGGCGGTCGCCAGGCGCGTGCCGTTCGCGACGGCCTCGGCGTGGCCGTTCAGGGCGAAGACGCCCGCGCCGCGCTCGGCGGGGCCCGCCGCGCGGCGGAAGGCGCCGAACAGCTCGCGGCCGGTGCCCACCCACTGGGCGTCGGTGAGCGGCGCGCCCTGAACGGGCCTGGCGGCCAGTTCCGCGGCGGGGACCAGCAGCTCCAGGGTCCCGGCGGCGGCGTCGAGGCGGATCGGGTCGCCGTCCCGCACCAGCGCGATGGGGCCGCCGTCGGCGGCCTCGGGCGACAGGTGGATGGCGGCCGGGACCTTGCCGGACGCGCCGGACATGCGGCCGTCGGTGACGATCGCCACCCGCTGGCCCCTGTCCAGCAGCACCGCCATCGGCGGGGTGAGCTTGTGCAGCTCGGGCATGCCGTTCGCGCTCGGCCCCTGGTAGCGGATGACCGCCACGAAGTCCTGCCCGTCCAGCTCTCCCGCGTCGAAGGCGCGCAGCAGCTCCAGCTGGTCGTCGAAGACCTTGGCCGGGGCCTCGATGACCAGGTGCTCGTCCTTGACCGCGGAGACCTTGCTGACCGCGCGTCCCAGGTTGCCGTCGAGCATGTGGATGCCGCCGTCGGCGGAGAACGCGTCGGAGACCGGGCGCAGCACGTCGAGGTCGGTGCTGCCCTCGGTGCGCTCCTGCCAGACCAGCTCGCCCTCCTTCAGCTCGGCGGCCGAGCGGTAGTGGTCCAGCCCGCGCCCGGCGACCGTCAGCACGTCGCCGTGCAGCAGCCCGGCGTCCAGCAGGTCGCCGATGAGCACCTGCATGCCGCCCGCGGCCTGGAAGTGGTTCACGTCCGCCTGGCCGTTGGGGTACATGCGGGTGAGCAGCGGCACGGCCTTCGACAGCGCGGCCAGGTCGTCCCACAGGAGCTCGATGCCGGCCGCCGCGGCGATGGCGACGATGTGCATGGTGTGGTTGGTCGAGCCGCCGGTCGCCAGCAGTGCCACGCAGGCGTTGACGATCGCCTTCTCGTCGACGACCTCGCCGACGGGGGTGTACTCGGGGCCGTGCGCGGTCAGCTCGACCGCCCGCCTGCCCGCCGCCCTCGTCAGGGCCTCGCGCAGCTCGGTGCGCGGGTTGACGAACGTCGAGCCGGGCAGGTGCAGGCCCATGACCTCGATCATGACCTGGTTGGAGTTGGCGGTGCCGTAGAAGGTGCAGGTGCCGGGGGAGTGGTACGACTTCGCCTCGGCGTCGAGCAGCTCGTCCTTGCCGACCTTGCCCTCGGCGAACAGCTGCCGGGTGCGGGCCTTGACCTTGTTGGGCAGGCCGGAGGCCATCGGCCCGGCGGGGACGAACACCGTGGGCAGGTGGCCGAAGTGCAGCGCCCCGATCAGCAGGCCTGGAACGATCTTGTCGCAGACGCCGAGCATGAGGGAGGCGTCGAACATGTCGTGCGAGAGCGCGATCGCGGTGGCCATCGCGATGACCTCGCGGCTGTAGAGCGACAGCTCCATGCCCGCCCGGCCCTGGGTGACGCCGTCGCACATCGCGGGCACGCCCCCGGCGAACTGCGCGACGCCGCCCGCCTTCCTGACGGCCGCCTTGAGGATCGCCGGGTAGGCCTCGTACGGCTGGTGCGCCGACAGCATGTCGTTGTAGCTCGACACGATCGCCACGCCCGGCTTGACGTTGGCGCGCAGGTCCCGCTTGTCGCTCTCGCCCACGGCGGCGAAGCCGTGCGCCAGGTTGGCGCAGCCCAGGCTCGCCCTGGCGGGCCCGCGCAGGCGGGCCGCCTCGGCCTCGGCGTGCAGACGGTTCAGGTACGCGGTGCGGCTGGGACGGCTGCGCTCGACCAGACGGTCGGTCACCTCCTGGATCACGGGATGCATCCGGCCTCCTCGGTCGTGGTATGCGTCGTCGTTTCCGGTGCTGTGGTCGTTCCGGTCCGGGTGCCCGGCTCGCGTGGTCACGCCTGCCCCTCCTCGTGCCAGACGCGGCCGCTGCGGCCGACGAGCTCGTGGGCCGTGGCGGGGCCCGCGCTGCCCGCCGGGTACGGCTCGGGCCGGGTGCCCTGGGAGTCCCACTCGTCGAGGATCGGGTCGATCCACCGCCAGGCGGCCTCGACCTCGTCGCGTCGCATGAACAGGGTCGGGTTGCCGGTGAGGACGTCCATGAGCAGCCGCTCGTAGGCCTCGGGCACCCGGCCGGCGAAGGTCTCGGCGAAGCTGAGGCTCAGCGGGACCGGCTTGAGCGCCACCTCGCCCGCGCCCGGCTCCTTGGCCATGATGTTCAGCTGGATGCCCTCGCTCGGCTGCAGCCGCAGCACCAGCCGGTTGGGCGTGCTGCCGGGGAAGATCGAGTGGGGCACGTCCTTGAACTGCACCACGATCTCCGAGCAGCGGTGCGACATGCGCTTGCCCGTCCGCAGGTAGAACGGCACCCCGGCCCAGCGCCAGTTCTTCACCTCGGCGCGGATCGCGGCGAAGGTCTCCACCCGGTGGGAGTCCTCGGTGGGCGCGGTGCTGTCGGGCTCGTCGAGATAGCCGGGCACCCGGACGCCGCCGGACTCGCCCGCCGTGTACTGGCCGCGTACCGTGAAACGGTCCACCTCGCCGCCGGTGACGGGCCGCAGCGACTGGAGGACCTTGACCTTCTCGTCGCGGATCGACTCGCGGTCGTTGCGCGACGGCGGCTCCATCGCCACCAGGCACAGCAGCTGGAGCAGGTGGTTCTGCACCATGTCGCGCAGCGCGCCCGCGTGGTCGTAGTAGCCGCGGCGGCCGGGGGTGCCCACGGTCTCGGCGACGGTGATCTGGACGTGGTCGATCCAGAGGGAGTTCCAGATCGGCTCCAGGAACGCGTTGGCGAACCGGAGCACGAGGAGGTTCTGGACCGTCTCCTTGCCGAGGTAGTGGTCGATGCGGTAGATCTGCCGCTCCTCGAAGATGGCGCCGACCTCGTCGTTGATGCGCAACGCGCTGGCCAGGTCACGGCCGAGGGGCTTCTCCAGCACCACCCGCGAGGCGGGGGTGACCAGGCCGGCGCGGTGCGCCTCCCGGCAGAACGGGCCGAACGTCATGGGCGGGCTGGCCAGGTAGAACACCCGGTCGCGCTGCTCGTACCCGCCGAGCATCCCGGCGAGCCTCGCCCACCCGGCCGGGTCCTCGCCGCCGATGTCGACGGTGACGTGGTGCAGGCGGCCGAGGAAGCGCTGCCAGGTGTCGAGGTCGTCCACCGGCACCGAGCCGCGCACCTCGGCGTCCACCTTGCCGCGGAAGTCGGCGTCGTCGAGCCCGCCGCGGGACATCGCGATCACGCGGGTCTCGGGGGCGAGACGCCCGTCGCGGTCGGCGTGGTAGAGGGCGGGGAGGAGCTTCCGCATGGAGAGGTCGCCTGTGCCGCCGAAGACGATGAGGTCGGCGGGTTGAGGGGTCTCAGACATGGGGCGGCGCTCCGTAGTGATCTACCAGTAGTGATCTACCAAAATTGGGTATAGATCGGACACTAGCTAGATCTTGCGCTCTACACAAGCGGAGTTTTGTAATTTGAGATGAGAAAGTAGGAAGTTTTCATTTCCTAAGTGGGTGTGATTCACTTGGCGGATGCCTCGACGTCCCGCTGCCGCGCTGGCCACCAGCGGTGAGGTGCTGCGCCTCATCCGCTCCGGTGAGGCCGTCACCCGCGCGGACATAGGGCGTGTCACAGGCCTGTCCAGACCCGCTGTCTCCCTGCGCGTGACCGAGCTGCTGGACCGGCGCCTCGTCGTGGAGGACAGCGAGGGCCCCTCCACCGGAGGCCGCCCGCCCACCCGCCTGGCCTTCAACGCCTCCGGCGGGGTCGTCCTGGTCGGCTCCCTGGGCGCGAGCCGCGCGCAGATCGCCGTCTGCGACCTCGCGGGCGAGGTGCTGGCCAGTGCCGCCCTGGCCGTGGACGTGGAGGAGGGGCCGGACGTCGTCCTGCCCCTGGTCATGCAGACCTGGGGCGAGCTGCTCGGCGACCGCCCCGCCTCCCTGGTCCGCGGGGTCGGCCTGGGTGTCCCCGCCACGGTGGAGTTCGCGGCCGGCCGCACCGAGAGCGCCCGGATCATGGCCAGCTGGACCGGCGTGGCCATCCCGCCGATCATCGCCGAGCGCTTCCCCGTCCCCGTCTTCCTCGACAACGACGTGAACGTCATCGCGATCGGCGAGCACCGCGAGATCTACGCGGGCGAGGCCGACGACCTGCTGTTCATCAAGGTCTCCACCCGGATCGGCTCCGGGGTCATCGCCGGGGGCGAGATCCTGCGGGGGGCGCTGGGCGCCGCGGGGGAGATCGGGCACATCCCGGTCCGCGACGGCGGGGGAGTCCTCTGCCGCTGCGGCAACATCGACTGCGTCGACTCCATCGCCAGCGGCACCGCGATCCTGCGCCGGCTCCGCGACCTGGGGCACGAGGTCGACACCCTGGCCGACGTGGTGAGCCTGGTCAGGGCAGGGGACGCGGAGACCATGACCGTGGTCCGCAACGCCGCCCGGATGCTCGGCGAGGTCGTCGCCAGCGCGGTCAACCTGCTCAACCCCTCGGTGGTGGTCCTCGGCGGCGACGTCGCGGAGACCTTCCAGCCGATGGTCTCGGGGGTGCGCGAGGTCATCCACCGCCGCTCGACGGCCCTGGCCACCCGCAACCTGCGCATCGAGCGCAGCCGGCTCGGCCCGAGCGCCGGGATCATCGGCTGCGCCCACATGGTCCTGGACCACATCCTGTCGCCCGAGGCCGTCGACTCCGCCGGCTGGCAGCCGCTCCGCTCCGTCCGCTCCCTCGCCTGAGCGGTTCTCGCGCCTGGGCCGGTCTCGTTCCCGAACCGCTCCTTCGTCTGGCCGGTTCCGCGCCCGGCGCCGCGCTTTTCCAGACTCCGCCCCCTAAAACGCTTAAGATCGCCATATGTCCAGACCAGGACTGAGACGGGGGATCGCCGTATCCGGCGACATCGTCAGCGGGAAGGCCCTGCCCGCCCTGCCGCCTCCGGGCGAGACCGTTGCCCGTGCGCGGGGCAGGGACGCCGCGCGGGTTCCGCCGGAGAGCCCGTCTCTCTCCCTCATGGCCGACTTCGCCCGTAGCGTGAGGGGCGGGGGCGATCCGGTCCGCACCGTCCGCGACGCCGAGGTCGTCGGCCGTCTCGTCACGGACGCCCACGCGTTCGCAACCCGTCTGGAGGAACATCCGTGAGCGAAACCGTCTCCCTGCCCGCCTTCCCCACGCCGCTGCGCTGGCTGAACCGGCCCGAGGACTGGAGCGCCGACGGCGACGCGCTCTCCATCGTCGCGGGAGCGGGCACCGACCTCTTCTCCGACCCCGGGGAGCCGAACCGCTACGCCAACGCCCCCGCCCTCGTCGGCCGCCTGGACGGCGACTTCACGCTCAGCGCGCGGGTCAGGCTCGACCTGCTGTCCACCTACGACGCGGCCGTGCTGCTGCTGTACGCCGACGACGACCGGTGGGCGAAGTTCTGCCTCGAACTCTCCCCGCAGGGCAGGCCCACGATCGTCTCGGTGGTCACCCGCGGGGTGTCCGACGACTGCAACTCCGTGACCATGGACGGCCGGGACATCCGGTTGCGGATCTCCCGCATCGGCTCGGCCTTCGCCTTCCACGTCGCCGACGAGTCCGGGTTCTGGAACCTCATCAGATACTTCGCGCTCGACGGGGACCCCGAGGTCGGCTTCCTCGCGCAGAGCCCCACCGGCGAGGGCTGCACCGTGCGCTTCGAGGACATCGAGTACTCGCCCAAGCGCCTGTCCGACCTGCGCGGCGGAGAATAGCCCGCTTTCCCGCCGGTTTCCCGCCGACCTGGGCGAGCGGTGCGGCGGGAGCTCCACGGAGTGCCGGCCGGGCGAGTTCACGGAGTGTCGGCCGGGCGGGCGGTGAGGATGCGGGCGAGCAGACCGCTGAGATCGGCCTGCTCGCGCGGGTCCAGGGGGGAGAACCACTCCTGTTCCCTGCGGGCCTGCTCGGCGAACGTCTCGCGGACGGCGGCCTCCCCCTTGCCGGACAGCGCGACCACCACCGCGCGCCTGTCGCCGGGCATCGGGCGACGCTCGACCAGGGCGTCGCGCTCCAGGGTGTTGACCACGTTCGTCACCGCCGAGCGGGACATGGCGGAGATCTCGGCGAGCCGAGCGGGCTGGGTCGGGCCGAGAATCCAGAGCTTGAACATCAGCCGGAAACCGGGCAGCGTCCAGCCGCG
The DNA here is from genome assembly GCF_051918885.1 of Streptosporangium sp. OZ121. Taxonomy (NCBI): domain Bacteria; kingdom Bacillati; phylum Actinomycetota; class Actinomycetes; order Streptosporangiales; family Streptosporangiaceae; genus Streptosporangium; species Streptosporangium sp. OZ121. The sequence continues at coordinate 126,668 of NZ_JBPXMC010000023.1, read as the reverse complement.
CGGGCGGTGGATCCGTGTCTCCAGGTCTGTCACCAGCAGGTAGGCCAGCTGTAGCAGGTTGTAGGCGAGCTCGAATCCCTCAGGGTCGGCGGGCGGCGGCATGCCGGCCAGGCGTTCCCGCGCGTACGCGGCATACCGGAGATCCGCCCTGCCCGCCGGCTCCACCCGCGGCGTCCCGCCGTCCCCTGCCTGTGGTGTCCCGCCGTCCTCGCCCCGCGGCGTCCCGCCGTTCCCGGCCGTGCTCGGCTTGTCCCCGGCCGCGCTCGGCGCCGCGGCCCTTCCCCGGTCTCCGGCGCGACGGCCGGAACCCGCGCGCGCCGATCCCCCGCCCGCGGGCTCCACTGATGGTTCCACCGCACAAGTCTTGCGTAGGAGCACCCTCACCGTGACTATTGTTATGGCCATAACAACCGGCGGGAGGCGCCCGTGGACATCGTCATCGCCGGTGGCGGTATCGGCGGCCTCGCCGCCGCGCTCAGCCTGCACGCGGCGGGCTTCGAGAACCTCACCGTCCACGAGGCCGCCCGCGAGATCCGCCCCCTGGGCGTGGGCATCAACCTGCTGCCCCATGCCGTACGGGAACTGACGGAACTCGGCCTCGCCGACCGGCTGGCGGCGATCGGCGTCGCCACCGCCGAACTCGCCTACTTCGACCGGTACGGCTCCGCGATCTGGTCCGAGCCCCGGGGCGTCGACGCGGGATACAGGTGGCCGCAGTACTCCGTCCACCGGGGACGGCTGCAGATGATGCTGCTGGACGCCGTGATCGAGCGGCTCGGCCCGCGATCGGTCGTGACCGGCAGCCGCGTCACCGGCCCGGGCACCGAAGACCTGCTGATCGGGGCGGACGGCATCCACTCGGCGATCCGCGCGCGCCTGTTCCCCGGCGAGGGGCCCCCTCCGTGGAACGGGCTGATCCTGTGGCGCGGCACGACGTACGGCGCGCCGTTCCTGACCGGACGGTCCATGATCATGGTCGGTGACGGGACGCAGAAGTTCGTGGCCTACCCGATCGAGACCGGCGAGCGGACACTGATCAACTGGATCGCCGAGAAGCCCTCCGGCGGCGCGGCTCCCGGCCGGGGCGACTGGAACCGGCCGGCGGACCTGGCCGAGGTCGAGGAGCACTTCGCGGACTGGCGGTTCGACTGGCTGGACGTGCCGCGGATCATCGCCGGAGCCGAGACGGCCTACGAGTATCCGATGGTGGACCGCGATCCGCTGCCGCACTGGACCGAGGGGAACGTCACGCTGCTGGGCGACGCCGCCCACGCGATGTACCCGATCGGTTCCAACGGCGCCTCCCAGGCGATAATCGACGCCCGGGTGCTGGCCCACTCCCTCGCGCACGGCGACCTGGCGGCGTACGAGGCCGTGCGGCGGCCCGCCACGACCACCCTGCAGCTGGCCAACCGGCGGATGGGCCCCGAGATCGTGATGAAACTCGCCCACGAGCGCGCCCCCGGCGGGTTCGACGACATCGAGCAGGTCATCCCCTACGCGGAGCGGGCCGAGATCGCCGCCTCCTACAAGCGCACGGCGGGGTTCGACCCGGATTCACTGAACGGATCCCCCTCCTGGAGCGTCGTCCGATGAACCTCGAACACCTCGCCACGTTCACCGTGAAGCTGGACCCGATCCTCGAACTCGGCGGCACCCACTGGGGCCGGCGACGGGTGATCAACATCGTGGGCGGATCGTTCGATGGCCCGCGGTTCTCCGGCGTCGTCCTGCCCGGCGGGGCCGACTGGCAGGTCGTGCACGCCGACGGCATGGCCAGCGTCGACACCCGTTACACCCTGCGCACCCACGACGGCGCGCATCTCTATCTCTCCACCTCCGGCGTACGGCACGGCCCCGCCGAGGTCATGGCCCGCCTCGCCCGAGGCGAGCCGGTGGACCCGTCGGAGTACTACTTCCGGCTGTTCTGCCGCTTCGAGACCGGTGACGAGCGCTACCTGTGGCTCAACCGGACCCTCGCCGTGGGAAAGGCCGGCCGGCTGCCCGACGCCGTCCGCTACGACGCCTACACCCTGACGTGACCCCTCCCGAACCGGACCGCCGCACTCCGGGCGCTCACGCCACGGCTCCGGCGTGACCCCGGGGTTCGACGGACACCCCTGAGGAACTCGCGATGCCGAAGCTGAACCGCCCCCCGCTCCCCATCGTCGCCGAGCACGACACCCCGATGCCGGTGCGCGACGGCACGATCCTGCGCGGCGACGTCTACCGCCCCGCCTCGGACGGGCCGTTCCCTGCCCTGCTCGTCCGCACGCCGTACGGCGAGGGCTCGTTCCCGACGGCGCCGAAGATCCCCGCGCTGGAGGCCGGCTTCGCGGTGGTGCTCCAGCACTGCCGGGGGCGCGGAAGCAGCGACGGGGAGTTCCGGCCGTGGCTGGACGAGGGCGACGACGGCTACGACACCATCGAGTGGATCACCTCCCAGCCGTGGTCGAACGGCGAGGTCGTGGCCTTCGGGGTGTCCTACCTCGCCGGATGCGCGCTCCAGGCCGCCGCGACGCGCCCGCCGGGGCTCAAGGCCGTGGTCGCCTCGATGACCCCGCACGACTTCCACGACGGGCTGAAGTACCACGGCGGGGCGTTCGCGCTCGGCTCGGCGCTGAACTGGGGTCTGCTGCAGGCGATGCTCGGGCTGACGCACGCGATGGAGGCCGGCGAGGACGTGGGCGCGGGCTTCGGCGCGCTCCTGCCCGTACTGGGCGACCAGGCCACCGCCGTGCGGACGCTGCCGCTGCGCGACATCCCCGGGGTGCCGTGGTGGAGTGACTGGATCTCGCACCCGGCCCGCGACGCCTACTGGGAGGGACTGGCCGAGACCCTGCGGCACGACCGGATCGAGGTGCCCGTGATGCACGTCGCGGGCTGGTTCGACCTGTTCCTCGCCGGAACCCTGGAGAACCACCGGCGGCTGGGCGGCCCGCTGGTCATCGGCCCCTGGTCGCACGGTTCCGGCGCGACGGGCACCGGCCACCTGGACTTCGGGTTCGCCGCCTCGGCGCAGGCGGCCATGGTGCCGCAGCGGCAGCTGGACTTCCTGCGCGGCGAGGACACCGGCCCGGCCGTGAAGATCTTCGTCATGGGCGACAACGTCTGGCGGGACGAGGAGGAGTGGCCGCTGTCCCGCGCGGTCGGCACCCGCTACCACCTGCACACCGGCGGCCTGCTCTCCGTCGAGCCCCCCTCGGACGCCGCGCCGTCCACCTTCACCTTCGACCCCCGCGACCCCGTGCCCACGACCGGTGGCCCCCTCCTGCTCCCCGACGTGACGAACGTCGGCCCTCAGGACCAGCGCGACGTCGAGCTCCGCCCCGACGTGCTCTGCTTCACCACCGAGGCGCTCGCCTCCGATGTCGAGGTGACCGGCCCCCTCTCCGTCACCCTGCACGCCGAGACCTCGGCGGTCTCCACCGACTGGACGGCCAAGCTCGTCGACGTCCACCCCGACGGGCGGGCGATGAGCGTGACCGACGGCATCGTCCGGACCTCCGTCCCGTCAGGGGTGCACGAGGTCGACCTCGTCGCCACCAGCCAGGTCTTCAAGACCGGCCACCGCATCCGCGTCGAGATCTCCAGCTCCAACTTCCCCCGCTTCGACCGCAACCCCGGCACCGGCCGGACCTCCGCCGACTCCACCGAGGCCGACCTGGTCCTCCAGCACCAGACCGTCTTCCCCGACTCCTACGTCACCCTCCCGATCGTCCCCCGGTGACGGCCTGTCGGACGGCCGGTACCGCTGCCGGGCCTGGCTCTCCGCGATGACAGCCTGACCTGCCATGGCAGGCGCGTGACCGGAAGGCGGACGGGCTCCGGCTTCCGGTCACGCCTTCCGGGCGTCAGCACACGATGAAGATGCTCTTCCAGCCGACGGGCGTCCTCTGCTCCGCGTCGCGGTCGGACGCCAGCTCGAAGTGCGTCACCCCCTGCGCGTCGGGCTGGTTGTACATCCGGCCGCTCTGGCCGTCGCCGTACCACTTGTACGACCCGTGGAAGGGGATGTTGGACGGGCCGCACCGGTCGATGACCACCGACCGGCCGGTGAAGCCCGGCCCCTCGTAGGCCACGTACTGCGAGGCATAGGCGGCACCGCCCATGACCACGACCATGGCGGCGGAGATGACGGGGACGAGGGCGATTCGCTTCACGATGATCCTCTCGATGACCTCAGCGCTCTACTGAGAGTGGTCAAAACATTACTCTCAGTAGGCAAAGTGCGCTGCCTATGGTCTGGATCGCTCACGGAAAGTGTCACCGGCGCCCGCGGTCACCGTCACGCACGTTCGCCGGTCGTGACGCGCATGGCGACCGGCCGGAGGGTCAGGCCGTCGGTCCAGGTCACCGACTCGGGCGAGCCGGTGAGGCGGAGGCCGGGCCGCAGGGTGACCAGGGCCTTGATCGCCTCGGTGAGCTCGACCCTGGCGAGGCTGGCGGCCAGGCAGCGGTGCGGGCCGTAACCGAACGCCACGTGCGGGTTGGGGGGATGCTCGGTGAAGCGGTGGATGTCGAACCGGCCGGGATCGGGAAAGGCCCGCGGGTCGTGGTTGGCCGCGTTCAGGTTCGGCATGACGACCGTCCCCGCGCGAAGGCGGCCGCCCGGGAGCTCGGTGTCCTTGGTGATCCGGCGCATGAAGGCGCTGGCGGGCGGCCCGTCGAAGCGCAGGATCTCCTCGACGGCGGTGGCCGTCAGGGCCGGGTCCGCGACCAGTTCGGCCCACTGGCCGGGGTGCAGGAGCAGCCGGAAGACACCCCGGGCGATCATCGAGGCCGTCGTCTCGTGACCGGCCGTGATGAGGGAGAACACGGTGTTGACCAGCTCGCCCTCCGACAGCCGGTCGCCCTCGTCCCTGGCCTGGATGAGCAGGTCGATGAGGTCCCCGCCGGGCTCCGCGCGGTGCTGGGCGACCAGTTCGGCGGCGTAGGCCATGAAGTCGGTGTAGCCCTCGTAGCGCGCCTGCTCGTCGGCCGTGGAGGTGGTCAGGAACATGTCCGTCCACCGGACGAACCGCTCGTAGTGGTCCATCGGCACGCCGAGCATCTCGCAGATGACACGGCCCGGCAGCTGCAGCGCGTACCCCTCGACCAGATCGAAGTCGTCGCCCAGGCCGTCGAGGAGCTCCTGGGCGATCTTCGCGATGCGGGGGCGCCACGGTTCGATCTGGCGCGGGGTGAAGGTGCCGTGCATGATCCGGCGGTAGCGGGTGTGCTCCGGCGGGTCCTGGTTGATCAGCGCGTCCGGGTCGTCGTCGATGCCGATGCCGCTCACCAGCCGCGGCAACCCCGGCAGGCGCAGGTTGCGGCTGGAGGTGGGCGAGGCCAGCAGGGCGCGGACGTCCTCGTACCTGACGGCCACCGGGACGCGGTCGCCGCTGGGCATGGCCGCCGGCTCCAGCGGCCCCGACTCCTGCCTGCGGGCGAACTCCGGCGGCGGCGTGGCGAGCGGTCCCGGCACGATGTCGGGCCAGGCCCCGTCCGGATCCAGCTCGGCGGTCATGGCAACCCCTTCCGGTCCGGGGCGCCCGGGAGACGGCCCACGCGGAACGTACGAAATGCCGTGCCGCCCGTCAACAGGCGAATCGGCCCCGTTCGGGTTCGCCGGTCCCCGTACTCGCTTCCCGGTGGGACCGCGCCGTCACGCCCGGCCGTGCTCGCTCGATGCTCGCCCGATGCTCGCCCGACGCCCTACCTCGGCGGATCGTCGACCTTGATCTTGTCTCCCGTGTCGGAGATGAAGACGACGAGCAGCTTCGCCGGCCGTGTCCGGCTGGTGTTCTCCGCGAGCACATGGTGGGCGCCCGGCGGCTCGACCCAGTTCTCGCCCTGGCGGTACGTACGCACCGGCTCGCCACCGAGCCGGCTGCGCACGGCGCCCTCGAGCACGTAGGCGTAGACGAAGGCCCGGCCGTGCCGATGCGGCGCCGCACGCGCGGCGGGCGGGAAGTCCACGATCGCCGAGGTGAACGTCTTGCCTTTCACGTTCGGAAGCGCCTGTTCCACAAGAGGCGACAGCTTGTCGGACGGCGGCTGCGAAACCACGGCGGCGACGGGCGTCTCGCCGGTCGCGCGCTCTACCGCGGGAGCGTACGCGGTGGCCGCGGCCACCACGCCGCCGACGAGAAAGCCACTGGCAATCCGTACCCGGATCATGACAGCCCTCCTGTCCTGCCTGGACCTTCGGGGCGCACGGGAATCGCGAGGTGTCTCGGCTTTTGCCCGAGAGGTCCGCGTTGTCGCTTGAGTACCGTGTACAGAGTATTTCGATGTCCGACACGGGCGAATTCAAGCCTTGGCGACGGTCTGCTCAAGTTCCGCTCAAGCGGAGACTCATGACTGAGCGTCAACACCGGCAAGCGGCCCCCTGCCGGTCGCGGAGCCCTCATCGCCTTGCGCGTAACCGGCTACTCGCCTTCCGCGACCCTGATGATCGTCTTGCCGGGGGTGCGCCGGGCGGGCGCGAACGCGGAGGGCGCCTCGGCGAGCGTCAGCGTGGCCCCGACGATCAGGCGGAGTCGTCCCTCCCGGACCCGTCGGACCAGGTCCGCGAGCCGGGCGCGATCGGGCTCGACGACGAAGAAGATCGCCTGCCCGTCCCGGGGCCGGACCGTGGGGGGCGAGGCGATGGTGACGAGCGTGCCGCCGGCGCGCACCAGCGCGGCCGAGCGGTCCAGGATGTCGCCGCCGATCACGTCGAGCACCACGTCGACCTGACCGGCGTCCTCAAGGGGATCGGCCCGCAGGTCCAGGAAGGCGTCGACGCCGAGACCGAGTGCCGTGTCCCTGTCGCCGGCCCTGCCGGTGCCGATCACCCGGGCTCCCGCCTCGCGCGCGAGTTGCACCGCGACGGAACCGACGCCTCCCGCGGCGCCGTGGATCAGGACGGTCTGTCCGGCGGCGAGGCGGCCGTGGTCGAACAGGGCCTGCCACGCGGTCAGCCCCGAGATCGGCAGTGCGGCGGCCACGATGTGGTCGACGTCGGCCGGCAGCGGCGCGAGGTTGCGGGCCTCCACCGCCGTGTACTCGGCCAGCGAACCGTTGCGGGCCCAGTCGGCCAGCCCGAAGACCCGCTGGCCGACGGTGAGGCCGGTGGTTCCGTACCCCAGCTCGGCGACGACACCCGACAACTCGTGCCCGAGGACACTGGGCGTCCGGTCCCGGCCCGCGCGATCGGACCACGTTCCCGGCCAGTCGAGCTCTCCGGGGGTGAACCCGGCGGCATGCACCCGGACGACGACGTCGTTCTCGGCGGCATGGGGGTACGGCTCCTCCGTCAGGGAAAGCCCGGCCAGACCGGCGGCGCGGTCTCGGACGGTGATGGCTCGCATGCGCAGGTCCTCGCTGTCGGCGGAGATGTCGAACAGGACGAACGTACAGGGCGTCGACCGGGATCACGGGGACCGCAGGGCGTCGGAAAGGCGTATTCCCGCACATCCCTGCCTGCGTAGACGCGGCAGCCGGGCGGTTCGCGCCGGGGAAGGCGGATCAGGCGGTGTCCGTTTTTCCGCTGTCCGCCCGCCGGGACCCTCTCCGCTCCCGACCGGTCACCGCCACGGGCGGTGGACGACCTTCTTCGTGGAACGGCCGGGGTAGACGACGATCAGGTGTTCCTCGGCGGGCGCTTCGGGGTCGTCCTCGTCCCATTCGAGCTCGCGGGCGTAGACGCGCATCCGGTAGCGGCCGGGGCCGTCGACGGCCAGGCTGGGCAGCGGTCCGATCGCCCCGCTGTCGCCGCCCTCAGGGTACGGCGGTACGACCAGGCGGCCGCTGCGGCTGAGGAGGCCCACCTCGACCACCTTGTCCCAGCCTTTGAGCCGGAGCGGCGGGGCGGTGCCGAACGCCTTGACCGTGAGGCACATCGCCTCGTTCTCGCCATAGGTGGTGATGGCGGCGCTGCTGCCGGCGGCGTCGATGAACCCGTCGTCGATGGCCTCGAAGACGTCACCGGCCGGGCCCTCGACGCTGTCCCGGTCGTCGGAGATGTAGTAGCCGCCTCCTTCGAAGAGCAGGTACGCGGCCGTGCCCTGCCTCCTGGCCCGCGGCTTCGGCCAGGGGTCGGCGCACCGGGCGTTCATCTCGGCTTTCCACGCGGCCAGTTCCCGCTCCTGCTCGGCCTCCTCGCGTGCCTGTTCGCGGGCCTGGTCCGCCCGTTGCCGGGCGATGACACCGGGGCACAGGAACTCCAGGGCGTCGCCGAGCTCGTCCGTGGTCGCCGATCCGCCCGCTCGCCGGAGCAGCGCCTGCCGCTCCTCGGCGCCGGGCACCGCGCACAGTTCCTCGCCATGGGCGAGGATGCGCTGTTCCGGCAGGTTCCCGGGGAACATCGCCGTCCCCGCGTGGCCGTCGTCCCTGGCGAGGCAGAGGAACGACCGGCGCCGGTCCTGCGGCCGGGTGTCGGCGTAGGACCGGATCCGCTCGCGGCAGCCCTCGTCCAGGCCGGTGAAACCGAACCGGGCACCTTCCTCGGCGCCGACCACGACGAGCGGCAGCACGAGCGCGACGGTGACGAGCAGCCGCGGCTCGCGGCCGGCGGCGGACCGGGAGGTGGTTTCGGTGGCGGGCACGCCCGCGGGCCCGGCGAGCTCGTGCGCGGTACGCGCCAGCCACACCGTGGTGAACACGCCGAGCGCGTTCACCACGAGCAACGAGCCGTCGAACAGCAGCCAACGGCTTTCGAAGACGAGGCCGAGCACGGGGAAGGCCAGCGAGGCGGCGAGGGCGATCCTCCCGATGTTGATCGTGGCGCCGCTCCACCGGCCGTCGCGACGCTGCCCGACGAGGGTCATCACCGTCCAGCCGAGGTTCGCCAGCGACCACAGGCTGAACACCCGGAAACCGGGGCTGTCGAGGAGGAACAGCAGTGCCGGGGTCAGCGTGCCGATCAGGCCGAGCGCGAGGGTGATCGCCCGGAACCGGGCCGAGACCCCGGAGACGACCCGCGCCAGCAGGATCAGCGTGGCGACCCACAGGGCCAGGCTCGCGACGTACTCCACGGTGTTGGACAGCTCTTCGACGAGTTCCCAGAGCACCAGATCGCCGGCGACGCCCGCGTAGAGCAGGCGCCGGAGCCAGACCACGCCGCGCGGCGACCCCTCGGCGCGCGGCAGCGCGGGACCGCGCAGTACCTGCCACAGTGCCCACGCGTTGAGCCCGCAGATCCCGGCGAGCAGGGGGGCGACCCAGGCTCCCTGGATGAGGCGTGCCCAGGTCGTGGCCGTCGTGGCCACCGACAGCGCCGACACCTCGCCGGACACGGCGGCGAGCACCGCGGCGACGGCCACGACGGCCAGGTAGAGGGCGACGACGGCGGCGGCCGCGCGCCCGAAGCGGTATCGGCCGGCGGCGGCCCGGATTCGGGTGACGATGCGGATGATCTTAGCGATGTATCCGAGACGACCGTCATGTCATGGTGTCCACCCGCGTGCTCCACCGCCATTCCCGCGGAGTCGGTCGCGAACGACGGTCTACGCCGTCGGCCGGGCCGAACCCGCCAGGAGGTCCGGCGCGGCTTCGGGGGAGACGTCCGGCCTTTCGAGTGCGGGGCACACCGCTCATCTGAGCGGGTCGTGCCCCCAGTTCATGAGGGAGTATCGCCACGGGGTCTCCTTGACGTCCCCGGACGGACGCTGCGTCAGGTGGCGGCGGACGTAGCCGGTCACCTTGCGCATGTGGGCGTAGTCGTCCTCGTCCAGGTCGTCTTTCCGTTTCCGCAGGATCTCGGCGATCCGGCGGCCGGACCGGTGACCTGTCGACTCCTCGCCGCCTGACTTGTCCCCCACGCGCTTGGACTCCTCGGTCTCCAGCCAGCGTTCCAGCTCCGCGGCCGTCATGTTGACCGCCTGGCCGAAGTCCGCGGCGATCCGCTCGCCGTCGTCAGTCACGGCGGTCCTTCTTGCGCAGTGCCGACGGCTTGTGTACGGCGGTCTTGCCGCTCTTGTCGCTGCGCACGAGGTACTGCGGATCGTCGGCCGAGGCGTCCACGGTACGTCCCGCCTCCTCGGTCCGCTTCGTGATCTTCTTCTCGACCTTGCCCGAGGTCGTCGAGCCGTGGCTCTCCCACGTGACGTCGTCGCCCACCTCGGGTTCGTCCTGCCTGCGCTTGTCGGTCATGGCCTCCCCATACCCCGTACCCCTTCGGAACTCGTCGTGCCGGCCCTGAACTGGTGCTTCGCTGGATCGGATCGCCCCAACGATCGATGGGGGCGGGGTGGTCAAGGGCTCGTCTTTGGCCGGTGGTTACTCGCCGATTGCCGCCTTGGCCCGGCGTCGGCCTTCAACGGGGCGCGGTCGGGGACGCCCGGCCTGCGCGTGAAGAAGAGCGCGTGATCTTCACGGTCATCGCGATGATCGGTTTCCGCGAGGAGGCCTGCACGGCGTGGGACGGGGGCCGGCCCCGCAGTGCGGACATCGGCTGTCACCCGGCGAGCGGCACTCTATCGTCGGGAGATTGCCAGGGAGTTAGAGAGACCTGGCTTGCTTGATTGTTGATTTCGATGCAGTGTGAGCACTTGGCGCCATTTTCATCGGGGGGTGAGAGAGGCGCATTTCGGTGAGGGGAGGGTGCCGAATGCAGGGCATGGCCTGGTGTTCACCAGGAAATCCCTGATTGTTTCGTGCCCATTATCGGCTGCGGGAATTTCATTTTATTTGGATGCGGCTTCGTGCTGCCTAAATTCATTCTGCGGGCTTGTGGAGGCGAGGAGTTCGGCGATGCGGAACAAGAACCTGGTGAAGGTCTACAGCGACCGCGAGTACATCGCGACCGCGATGGTGCGGCACGAGGGGAAGGTCGTGGCCTTCGCCATCGATGTCGACCGCAGGATCCACTACACCGTCCTCGGCCTGGACCAGGCCGACCGGGCACGCGGAGTGCTCGACGCGGCGTACTGGAACAACGATCCCCAGCCGCTGCCCTTTCCGGTCGAGATCGTCGACGTGGCCGAGAACTCCCCGGTGAAGGTCATGCCGACGGTGAAGAAGATGGGCGGGGACGAGGTCACGCCCCCCGACACGCTGCTGGCGGGGGAGAGGGACCCGTTCCTGTCGACGACGGCTCGCCTGACGGCGGGCGTCCCGATCCAGGCCATGTCCGACGGCCGCCACATCCTGGTGTTCCGGCAGTCCGTGGCCGCCGGCGAGCCGGGCTCGGTGTACGCGCTGACCGGTGGCCTGTCATCGGGCAACGCCGGCCATCCGCGCCTGCTCAACGGGGTCGCGACGGCGCAGACGGACGGCTCCCTGCTGTGCGACCGGTTCGTCCTGGTCGGCTCGGAGCTGAGGCCGGTGGTCGAGGTGCGCTACCAGCGCAGCCGCAGCAGGACCAGCCCCGCCTCGGGCGGTGACACGCTGGGGACCCGCGACATGGAGGGGCAGCTGTTCTACGAGCCGACCCAGAAGTTGTCGTTCGTGAGGAAACTGAGCGGAGGGCGGTTCACCGTCCTGCTCCTGCCCACCTCGGTGCAGGGTGTGGCGCGCTGGCAGATCTTCGCGGTCGAGGGCTCCGCACTGCACAGCTACAACCTGGAACAGGGCACCGACGGCCTGTTCAACGTCGAGGGCACCCAGCTCTACACCAGCCCCGACCCCAAGTTCGCCGGCTCGGTGCTGGAGCGGGCGCCCGGCATGGACTCGCACACGGGGCGGGCGCTGGTGCCGGTGCCGCGACCGCGCGACCGGGCGGGCACCGCGCTGCGCTTCGACGGCGCCAGAACCGGTCCGGTGGCAGCGGGCAACGCGGGCATGGCCGCGCCCGCCGGGCCGTACACGATCGAGGTGTGGGTCAAGCCCACCGTGGCGGCCAAGAGCCTCATCGTGGGCCGCGTCGGCAAGGCCTCCGACCTGTCCCTGTCCGTCAAGCTGGGACTGACCGCCGACGGCAGGCTCGAGTTCGTCCACGGTCCCGACACCATCGTGTCGGCCTCGCCGATGCCGCTGGGCGTGTACTCGCACGTGGCGGCGGTGTTCGACGGGTCGCAGATGCGGCTGTTCCTCAACGGGGCGCAGGCGGGCGCCCAGCCCTCGACGGCCGCGGTGACGTACACGGCCATGCTGCACATCGGCAAGGGCATGGCTGCCGGGCCGAGGGTCTTCGACCCGTTCACCGGCGACATCGACGAGGTCCGGGTGTGGAAGGTCGCCCGCACCGACTTCGCCGACAGGGAGCGGCGGCCGACCGGCGACGAGCCCGGCCTGTACGCCTACTTCCGCCTCGACGAGGGCATGGGCGACAGGCTGGCCGACCGGAGCGTGAACGCCTTCACCGGCAACACCGGCATCCGCACCGACGTCCTTGGTGCCGGCCCGACCTGGGTGACCTCGGACGCGCCCCTGTTCGACGGCCCGGGGGTGGTGCGGTCCAGCTTCGCCATCGCCGGCCGTACCCCTGCCTCCGGCCTGGCCGCGACGCTGTTCTACCAGCAGGAGCCCGTGGTGACCGGGTACGGGACCGCCACCGCCCAGGAGAAGCGGCAGGGGCGCGTGCTGCTGACCCTCGCCATGTCGGGCCCGCCGCCGCAGGGGCAGCCGGCCGACCGCTGCTTCGTGGCCGCCCTGGATCTCGCGGTCTCGCAGGACGGCAGGCTGGCCACGCCGCCAGGGGTCATCGACCTGACCTGGGTCGGGAAGCCCGGCTCCACGGCCGGCCTGGAGCAGCGCCAGGCCGCGGAGAGCGCCGTGACCGAGGCCCGCGGCCGCTACTACACCGACAAGGCGCTGGCGGACGGACTGATATCCACCTCGGCCCGGTTGGCCGACATCCAGAACGTGGTGTACGGCGGGCTGCCCGGGTTCACCATGCACGATCTCAACAAGAACATCGTCGGGCCGGCCAGGCAGAGCCAGCGCGAACAGGAGCGCGCCCTCCTCGCCGAGGCCGAGACGCTCGCCACCCGGTTCCTGGAGCAGGACGCCGCCAGGCGCCGGTTGGGCGCCGACCTGGCCGCCCTGACGGCGGCGCAGAACGTGCTGGCGACGCTGACCGGCGGCATGCAGGGCGGCGCCGGAGAGGTCCTGCCGATGCCCTCGGTGTGCGTGGACCGCTGGGGGCTGAACGTGCTCGGGGCGATGCTGGCCTTCGCCTGGACGAACGATCCGCCCTCCCTCCTGGACAGCTCGGCGGGGGAGGTGGTGCTGTACTTCCGCGGCGGCACGGGGCAGTTCTTCGCCGCCTACTATCCGACCACCGTCTCGCCCGCCGTCAAGCAGCTCAAGGTCACCGACGGGGCGATCCGGTTCACCAGCCGCGAGATCTCGGCGGCTCTGGCCGACTTCTCGGTGAAGGTGAGCGCGGCAGGCTCGGGGACGTGCACGGTGACCGTGTCCAAGGGGACGGTGACGGAGACCTACACCAAGGTGCCGCAACGCGCCGACCACCTGGCCGCCGTGCTCAACGGACCGGTGCAGGGCGCGGATCTGGGCACGCTCCTGGCCGTCCAGGACAAGGTCGTGCTGCTGGTGGAGCCACTCGTCATCGCGCTCCCGCCCGGCTCGGCGATCACGGTGGGGGATGAGATCCGTACAATCGCCGCCTCGCAGGCCGGCTCGCCGCAGCTCACCCTGACCACCGGCAGCCTGACCGCCAAGCCGGGCGCCAAGGTTCGCAAGGCGGTCTACGACTACACCCAGGCCTCCTGCAGCACCCCGGGCGTCTCGCTGGCCGGCGGCTCGCTCCTGGTCAGGGCCGACGCCGGAGCCGCCGTCGCGCCGGTGGCCGACGGCACCGCCACGGATCTGCGCGGGCCGCTCGTGCCGCGCTGGCAGGGCGACGCGCCAGGACGCGCCTTCTCCTTCGACGCCATCGACCAGCACCGCCTGGAGATCTCCGAGGCCTCCAAGCTGGCCAAGCTCGCCGCGCCGGGAGACCTGGCGATCGAGGCCTGGGCCTTCCCGACCTTCGTCGACGGGCCTGTCCGGGTGCTGAACACCGACCTCGGCAACGGCTTCCGCTACTCGCTCGGCCTGGACAAGGCGCCGCTGCCGTCGGGCAAGAGCGGCTACGTCCTGCTGGCCGGGGTCAACGACCAGATCGTGCGCGGCACCGAACCGTTCGCGCTGGAGGAGTGGGCGCACCTGGCCGTCTCGTTCAAGCAGAGCCGCGCGATGGCCATGGACGGCAGCGGTCACCTCGACGCGGGCGGGCCCGGCGGTCTGGACCTCGTCGAGGACCTCACGATCGAGGCGTTCGTGAGCCTGGACACCCTGGGCTTCAGGCAGGGCCTGGTGGGCAAGGGCGCGATGGGCGCCGGTCTCCACCGCGCCGTGCCGTACAGCCTGTATGTCGAGGCCGACGGGCAGCTCGCCTTCGGCTTCGAGGCCGGGTCCGGTGGCGACGGGCAGCAGAAGACCTACCTGTCGGGGGCCTTCCTCAAGCCCAAGGAGTTCACCAAGGTCGCGGTCACGCGCAAGAACCCCACCAGCAGTTCGGGCTCGGTGGAGATCTGCTTCTACGTCAACGGCAAGATCGTCGGCAACGCTCACGAGTACGGCGGGGCCAAGCCGGTCGGCAACGACGCGCCGGTCCACCTCGGCAGCCACCAGGTGGGCAAGGAGGCGTTCGGGCTGCGCGGCGTGCTGACGGAGGTGCGGATCTGGTCGGTGGCCAGGAACTCCAAGCAGATCGCCGCGCCGATCACCACGAAGGCAACCGGCCTGACCGCCTGGTGGACCTTCCCCGAGTCCAAGGGCACGCAGACGGCCGACCTGTGCGGCTCCTACCCGGCCACGCTGTCGGCGGTCACCCGTGTCGCCACCCGCGACCCCGCGGGCAACCGGTTCACCTTCTACCGCAACGGCGCTCCCACTCCCGCCAAGCTGGTCACCGACCAGGGAAGCCGGCTGATGGACGTGAAGAAGAGCCCCGCACACAGCGCCGTGGCCGCCCGCAGGCTCACGACAGGGTACGGCGAGGCGTACACGGGTGACCTGGACGAGATCCGCGTGTGGCGCAGCGCCCGCACCCAGGAGCAGATCCTGGACAACATGTTCGGCCGCATCCGCGGCGACCGGCAGGACCTGCTCGCCTACTACCCCTTCGGCATCGAGGACACCGCGGCCGGGGCGCAGGTGCACGACGCCGGCCTGGGCGGCAATCACCTGACCCAGTCCACGCCGGCCCCGAAGATCGTGCTGTCCAGCGCGCCGATCTCCTCCGACACCGCCGAGGTGCGCTCGGCGCTGACCGGCCTGCGCAGCCCCTTCCACGCCACCACCACCCGCACTCCGGCCGCCACCGAGTACGGCGACGTCCAGCAGAACGTCGAGGGCATGACGTTCGGGGTGATGAAGCGCGCCTACTCCTACCTGCAACCCAGGAAATGGGTGCTGGTCACCGGGTACAAGGTCGGCGAGCTGACCACTACCTGGGTGGGTCAGGCGCAGTTCGACCCGCAGCTCATCGGCTACATCGAGGGCGCCCCGCCGGTCCCGTCGGAGAACCTCGTGACCAGCGGGACCGACTACGGCAACGCCTCGTCCGTCGCGTTCGTGCAGGCCGACAACGTCGTCAACGCCCTGTCGTCGCAGAAGGAACACAGCGTCGACACCTCGGTGAAGCTCTCGCTCGACTACTCGACGAAGAGCGACGTCATGACGGTCCAGGCGCCCCTGGGTGTCGGCACTGCCACTCCCGCGGGCTCGACCTCCTTCGAATACGGCTTCAACGCCCAGTTCGACTTCTCCAACAGCTGGAGCAACGAGGCACGGGTCTCGCAGGGCACCAACACGACCCGCACCAGCAAAGTCGAGCTCACCGGCGGGTGGGAGGACCCCGACGCACGCCGGCAGGTCAACCCGGCCGCGGGGCGGCGCTGGGTCCCGGCCAACACCGGCTTCGCCGTCGTGCAGTCGGAGACCGCCGACCTCTACGCGCTGCGCCTGGTGCACAGCGGCGCCCTGGTCGCCTACCGGATGCTGCCCAGCCCCGACATCCCCCGCGACTGGAACCTCATCCCCTTCCCGATCAACCCCCGCTACACCAAGCAGGGCACCCTCGACGGAGTGGTCGGCTTCGCCGAGCAGGGCACTGCGAAGGAGCTGCGGCCCTTCGCCGATCCCCACTTCCCCAACGCCGCCGACGGTCTGCGCGGCGAGTTCAGCTACTACCGGCCGGGTGAGGCCTACCGGCTCAGGAAGCGCATCCAGCGCGAGCAGCAGCAGCTGCAGAGCTTCTACGACTCGGTCTCCACCGAGACCCACGCTCCCGACCCGACCCGCGCCCAGGCCGCCAAGGTGCTCAACGGGATGATGGGCGGGACCGGAGCGGAGATCGAGCCCGGCGTCGATCGCGAGGCGCTCAGGAACGCCACCCGGTCGGCCTCCCGGCGCAACATCGCCAACACCTACGTGTGGACCGCCGCCGGAGGATTCTTCGCCGAGACCACCGGCACCACCGACCAGGTCACCGAGACCGTCACCGGCTCCTACTCCTTCAACGCCACCATCGGCGGCCACTTCGCGGTCAGCTTCGACGTCGTCGGGACCGGCTGCAAGTTCGGCGTGGAGGCGTCGTTCGGCACCGGATACAGCGTCACCCGCAGCAAGTCACAGGACGCCACCCGGACCTTCAGCCTCGACGTCAACTGCGCCCCCGGCCGCCAGCTCCAGCGCTTCGACGGTGACACCCCGCTGTTCGACAAGGACGGCAAGCCCGCCCTCGTGCCCGGCCGGGTCGACGCCTACCGGTTCATGAGCTTCTACCTGGACACCAGCACCGACAACTTCGAGGACTTCTACGGCAAGGTCATCGACCCCGAGTGGCTGGAGCGCAGCACCGAACCCAACGCCCTGGCGCTCAAGCGGGCCCGTCAGAGCGACCGCAAGCCGCCCTGCTGGCGCATCCTGCACCGCGTCACCTTCGTCAGCCGGGTCCTGCCCACCACCCCCGGCGCCAAGGCGTCCTTGCAGCAGGTCATGGCCACCCAGAAGATCACCAGCACCTACGCCCTGGTCAAGCGCCTGGAACCCTACCTGGGCACCTCCATCGGCAACCCCACTGACCTGACCGCCAAGGCCAAGTCCGTCATCTCCGAGCACTTCCCGGCGTTCATCCCCCACATCAACGACATCGCCGTCCTGCTCACCGACTACTACCTCACGACGGAGTCCACCGCTTCCGGCACCTCCGTCGCCGCGGTCGCCTCCCCACCCGCGTCCACCGCTCCGGCCCTGCCCCCCGTCCCCGCCCGCGCCCACATCGTGGCAGGGCACGTCGAGAAGGTCATCGACGTCTCCCAGTCCTCACTCGCCGACGGCGGGCAGGTCGTGATGGCGACCTGGGCCGGCGGCGGCAACCAGAAGTTCTCCCTGAGCCCGGTCAGCGACGGCTACTACGCCATCATCGCCAAGCACAGCGGGAAGGCGCTGACCGTCGCCGGAGCGGGCACGGTGAACGGCACCGGGGTGCAGCAGCGGGGATGGGAGGCGGCCGACCACCAGAAGTTCAGGCTCGTCCCGAAGGGCAACGGGTCCTTCGGCATCGTCGCCAAGCACAGCGGGCTGGCTTTGACCGTTTACAGCGCGCTGCAGACGGACGGGGCGGCGATCCAGACGTGGGACTGGGTGGGGTCGGCTCACCAGAGCTGGCAGCTCCGCGCCATGGACGACAGCAACTGGTAGGCCGATCCTGCCGGAAACCGCGGCGGGGACGACGTCGCCTCTTACACGGCCTGGCGGTCCATTGCCGAGGTGCGCGCCACGATCTTGCGCTTGATCGCCACTCACATGAAGACGAGAGCCCCCGATTCCCCGGCACGGTGCCGACTCGGACTTCACAGGCGTGGTCTTCACCAACGACGCCGACTTCACTGACGCGATCTTCTCCGGCGGCATGGCCCTCGTTCAACAGCGCGAAGTTCTCGGGCCGCACCGAAGCGCGGGCTCTGTGGCAGATCGAGATCGCCACCGCCCGCGCTTCCGGTCACGCATCGGACGGACGCCCCGATCGACGAGCGGTCCGGGGAACTGGCCGTCCTGCGCGCCCTCGTCGCACCCGGTGAGAACGAGATCGGGCCCGCCCTGGAGCGATGCAACCGCTGGCCCGACTTCGAGCAGGACATCTCCGAAACATGCGGCGCTCACCAGCAGGCATACGAGATCGCGCGAGGCCTGCTGGAGGGATTCGAGCCTTCCCGGGGTCGCGATCCGCACCGCACGATCATCCGGCAGAGCGAGCACGTGGCTCAGATGACCATCCATATCGATGAGTACTTCGGCCACCGCCAGTGGTTCGTCTTCGATGACGTCTGGGCCGCCGCTCACCCCGACCTGGCCGTTTCGCTGCTGCGTCACGGTTCGCACTGGGATCCTCGTCGCCATCGCGACCACGGGATCGGGGAATGCACTCCGCGGGGACGGCAGTATCGACCTGCGAGCTCACCAGGTGCAGGGGCGTGACCACCCGATGCGGTATTCACTTAGTCCGAGACAGACCAAGATCCGGAGCATATACGGAACGGTCGCGCCACCTACACAGCAGGTCACGTGAGATACAGCAGATCAGCGAGCCAACCAGCGGAGGAACGGCGCTCCACATCCAATCCGACGGTCGCAGTTTCGAATCCTGCGGGGCGTGTTGTCGCCGGAGGGCTACGGGTGATCGTGCCGATCAACTGCGGGCGGGGGTTCGGTCCCTGGGGGCCACGCCACCGGTTACGGGTCTCGGCGGAGCTGCTCAGAAGGCACGCGGCGCAGCTCCCAGCGCAGCTGCTGTCCGGAGGTCAGATCCGTGGCGGTGACCACCAGCCGGTCATCGGTGAGGTCGTACCGCCCGGACAGCAGCTGTTCACCTTTGCTGAGCCACGTCCGCCAGATCCCGATCGTTGCGGTGACCGGATCGACTTCGAAGTGGTGGGTCTGCCGCGTCTGTCCGCTGCGCAGGACGAGTTGGTGGGCGCGGTTGTGTTCGAAGTAGACGCGCTCGGCCGGACCGGACAGGCCCGAGGGTCGGAAGGTGCCCGCCGTCACGTCCCATGTGCCGTCGAGCGGAGTGGGCGACCGGTTGTTGTAGTTGGCGACGTAGTACGAGCATGAAGCCGGAATCGCGAGCAGGAGCGCCACGAGCACGGCGTGCACCCACCAGGGGCGCGTACGTCGCGAGCGGGGCGCGACCCGGTTTTGGCCGTCCCAGAACACCGCTGCCAATTCCCGGCGGTGCTTCCACAACAGGTAGCTCGCGCAGCAGGCCCCGATCAGAGCGATGACCAGGGCGTCGTAGGCGATCCCGTAGGAGACGTTGAGCACGGTGATCCCGGCGAGCAACGGTGCGGCGCCCACGGCCCCGAGCAGCGTGGTGCGACGGAACGCCAACGCCAGGCCGAAGCCGATCTGCAAGAGCGCGATCAGATTGCCAAAGAGCGGTGAGTAACCGAAGTAGTACCAGGTCAGCCAGAATCCACTCACCGTGCCCATCGGCTTGTCGAGCTCGGAGTCGAGCACGGTGAACTGGGCGCCGAAGAGCTTGGCGAAGCCGTACTGCAGCAGGATCACCGTGACGGTCCACCGGCATATCGGGTAGAGGAAACGCCCGCCCTCCGGCGCCACGACGTCATCATCCTCATCGTCGCGCTTGGTCGCTGTCTGCCTCGTCACCCGCTGCCTCCCGTCCCAGGCTCACGTTGGCATCCCGAGGTTGTCAAGGCTGGACGCAACGATGCCGACACGGTCATGCCTGCGATGGGGACATTCGGCTCCGAGGTGATTGAATGGAGAGGCGCGTGCGTCCGCGCGCGTCAGGATTCTCTTTCCAGTTGCAATTCAGCGCCGTCCCCCGCCTGAAAGACCTCCATTGTGGGTGAAAGCTCAGTGGGAGCCGCACGGCGATGACGCGGGGGCCGAGGACCCGTGCGACATGCGCGCAATGATCTTGATGGTTGTAATGGCCGAACAAGATGTCGCCGCAGTTCAGAGGCATTGCATGAACAGGAACGGTCACGGGCTGTAAAACCACCTGCTCGTGCCGGGCGGCGGGGGTTAACCTGACCGCATGAACGCGTCCGCGCACCAGGTGACGATGCCCCGCTCACGGGGCCGCTGACGCTGCACGGACGATCGTTTCCGAGGCCCGCTCACGGGGCCTCGACGCTTTTCCCGCCGGTCGGAGCCCCCGTTCTCACGGAGGTTCCGATGACCACACCGCACATCTACGTCACCACCACCATCCCGTACGTCAACGCCCGTCCCCACCTGGGGTTCGCGCTTGAGCTCGTGCAGGCCGACGTGCTCGTACGGTTCCGCCGGGCGCTGGGCGACCGGGTGCGGTTCCAGACCGGCACCGACGACAACTCGCTGAAGAACGTGCTGGCCGCCGAGGCCGCGGGTGTCGCCGTCCAGGAGTTCGTCGACCGCAACGCCGAGGCGTTCGTCGCGCTCCGCGAGCCGCTGGCGCTCGCGGTCGACGACGTCATCCGTACCAGCCGCGACCCCCGCCACCGGGTCGGGGTGGAGCGGCTCTGGCGGGCCTGCGCCGACGCCGGTGACCTCTACCGTAAGCACTACGAGGGCCTTTACTGCGTCGGCTGCGAGCAGTTCTACACCCCGGCCGAGCTCACCGGCGGACGTTGCCCGGAACACGGCGTCGAGCCCCAGCGGGTCGCCGAGGAGAACTGGTTCTTCCGTCTCTCCCGCTACGCGGACCGGCTCCACGACCTCGTCTCCAGCGGGCGCCTGAGGGTCGAGCCCGCCGAACGCCGCAACGAGGTCCTCGGCTTCATCGCCGGTGGTCTGGATGACCTCTCGGTCTCCCGGTCGACCGCGCGCGCCCGCGGGTGGGGAATCCCCGTTCCCGGCGATCCCGGCCAGGTCGTCTACGTGTGGTGGGACGCGCTCGGCAACTACGTCACGGCCCTGGACTACGGCACCGGCGGGGAGAACTACCGGCGCTGGTGGACCGGCGCCGGCCGCCGCGTCCACCTGGTCGGCAAGGGGGTGCTGCGCTTCCACGCCGTCTACTGGCCGGCGCTGCTGCTGTCGGCCGGGCAGCCGCCGCCCACGGACGTGGTGGTGCACGACTACCTCACCGCCGGAGGCCGCAAGATCAGCAAATCCGGCGGGGGCGCGGCCGACCCGGTCGCCCTGGCCGGGGAGTACGGCACCGACGCCGTCCGCTGGTGGCTGCTGCGCGAGGTGCCCCGCGTCGGGGACGCCGATTTCACGGTCGATCGGCTCGTCGCCCGCGCCGACGACGAGCTCGCCAACGGGCTGGGCAACCTCGTCAACCGGGTCGTCACCATGGTCCACCGTTACCGCGACGGGCGTGTTCCCCGGACGGGGCCCGGAACCGGCGCGCCGGGAGGGGAAGGTCTTGAGGCGGCCTGCCGCCGGGCGCCGGATCTCGTCCGCGTGGCCCTGGACGACTTCGAGTTCCGCCGGGCCACCGCGCCGGTCTGGGCCATCGTGGACGAGGCCAACCGCTACGTCGACCACAGCCGGCCCTGGGCGCTGGCCCGGGCCGAACGCGACGGCGACCCCGGCGCCACGGTCCGGCTCGACGCCGTCCTCGCAGCCCTCGTCCGGGCGTGCGAGACGCTGGGCGATCAGCTGGCGCCCTTCCTGCCGGGTACGGCGGCCCGGATCGCCGCGCAGTGCACGGCCCGGGACGGCAGGATTCCCGAACCGTGCCCGGTCTTCCGGAGGATCACCGTCCCGGAGCCGGGAGCCGTGCCCTGACCGTCACCGCGTACGGCTGCCGGGACCCGTGTCCTGACGGTCCTCACCGTGACGCGACGGCGACGGGCGGCGTGGGGGCGTCGCGGCGGCCGCGGATCACGGATGGGCCAGGACGAGGACGAAGTCGCCGGTCGGGTCGGTGTACTGGCGGATCATCCCGAAACCGGCCGTGAGGAGTTCCCGCCGCAGCCCTTCCGGGCGGAACTTGGCGCTGATCTCGGTCCGCATCTCCTCCCCTGTCGCGAAGGAGACCCGCAGGCCGAGGTCGCCGATCCGCACGCGCATGGCGCGGCTCGCGCGCAGCCGCATCTCGATCCACTCGTTCCGGGCGTCGTACAGCGCGACGTGCTCGAAGGCGTCCGGCTCGAAGTCGGCGTCCAGCTCCCTGTTGATCACGTGCAGGACGTTCCGGTTGAAGGCGGCCGTCACCCCGCTCACGTCGTCGTACGCGGCGATCAGCCGGTCGGTGTCCTTGACCAGGTCCGCGCCGAGCAGGAAGGTGTCGCCGGGGCGGAGGGTGGCGCGCAGCTCCTTGAGGAACACCTCGCGTGCCGCAGGGGCCAGGTTGCCGACGGTCCCGCCGAGGAAGGCCACCATCCGCCGTCCCGTACGGGGCAGCAGGGCAAGGTGCACCTCGAAGTCGGCGCAGATCGCGCGCACGGTCAGGCCCCGGTAGCGGGAGGCGAGCCGGTGCGCGGCCTCGCCCAGGGTGACCGCGTCGACGTCCACCGGTGTGTAGACGCGCAGCGTTCCCGTGGCGGAGAGGGCGTCCAGCAGCAGGACGGTCTTCTCACTGGTCCCGGAGCCGAGCTCGACCAGGGTGTCCGCGCCGCCGCGCACGGCGATGTCGAGGGCCTCCCTGCGCAGGATGGCGAGCTCGCGGCGGGTGGGGTAGTACTCGGGCAGCCGGGTGATGCGGGAGAACAGCTCGCTGCCCGCCTCGTCGTAGAACCACTTGGGCGGTAGCCACTTCGGCGTCGACGTCAGCCCGGCGCGGACGTCGTGTTCGAGTGCCTGGCGAAGATGGTCGCGGCCGAGATGGTTGACCAGGCTGATGGCTGACTGGCTGACGGACACGGGGCCTCCTGGGTGTGTGGGCCACGATCCCGCTCGCCGGTCCGTGGCCGGGTTGTGCTTTCCTGTGGTCTCGCTCCGCCCGGTCACAGGGGCTGGACGCGCACCCCGTCGGGTGAGGCGAGGACCAGGCTGTGGTCCGGTACGGCCTGCCAGCCGGGCCGGTCGTCCAGCGGCTCGCTCGTCACGAGCACGCCGTCGTGCGGGGGGCCGTCGAGGCGGAGGAAGAGCGTGTCGCCCCAGGCGGTCGCGGCGATCGACGTACCGTCGCAGGCGAGGAGGTTCAGGCGGGCGCGGGGATCCTTCAGCCCGGCGCGGGTGACGACCTCCGCGAGGGCCTCGCCGAGCGGATCGCCCGCCCGGCGCCGGAGGAACACCGCGGCGGCGAGCCACGCGGAGTCGCACGTGCTCTCCGCGTCGTCGGCGAGTTCCCTGACCACCTCCCGCGCGACACGGCCGTTGTGGCTGAGCAGCCACGGCCCGTCGGTGAAGGGCGCCGTCGCGGTCTCCTCGACCGGCATCCCGGCGCTGGCCGACCGTACGGCGGCCAGCAGGCAGCCGGAGCGGGCCGTCCGCGCGAGACCCGCCAGGTTGGCGTCCGTCCAGGCGGGGATCGTCCGGCGGTAGCGGACCGGTTCCGCGCGGGCGGCGTCGTACCAGCCCATGCCGAAGCCGTCGGCGTTGACCGTGCCGTGGCGCTGCAGGCGCGGGGCGTAGGACTGCCGGAGCAGGCCGTGGACCGGCTCGTGGATCAGCGAGGCGAGGGTGCGGGGAGCGCCCAGCCAGGACGCGTGGCGGCACATCTACCGGCGCTCCGCCGAGCGCCCCGCCGAGCGTGCCGAGCGTTCCGTGGAGCGTGTCGTGGAGTCCGGAGAGTGTCCGGAGGAGTGCTCCGGGGAGACCGAGCGGGCGCACCGGAAGCCGGAGAAGATCTGCCTGCGGGCCGGGCGGTCCCAGTTCCTGAACGTGGTGCGGACCACGGCCGGGTCGGAGGCCCAGGATCCGCCGCGCAGCACCCGGTACCGGGAGCCGAAGAACACCTCGCTGTACTCGCGGTAGGGGAAGCTGCGGAAGCCGGGATGGGGCAGGAACCACGAACCGGTCCACTCCCACACGTCCCCGATCATCTGTTCGGCGCCGCAGGGGCTCGCTCCGGCGGGGAAGGCGCCGAGCGGCGCGGGCCGCGCCGCCCGGTGCCCGAGGTTCGCCATGCCGGGCACGGGGGGATCGTCGCCCCACGGGTACGTCCGCGACCGCCCGGCCTCCGCGTCCCAGCCGCAGGCCTTCTCCCACTCGGCCTCGGTGGGCAGCCGCCGCCCCGCCCACCGGGCGTAGGCGTCGGCCTCGTACCAGCACACGTGCTGTACGGGCTCGTCCATGGGGACGGGCTCGGTCCTGCCGAAACGGGTACGCCACCAGGTGTCGCCCTCCCTGGTCCAGAACAGCGGGGCGAAGGCGCGGGTCCGCCGCAGCCAGCGCAGGCCGTCCGGGGCCCACCAGCGGGGGTCGTCGTAGCCGCCGTCCTCGATGAAGTCCGCGTAGGCGCGGTTGCCGACGGGCAGCCTGTCGATCCAGTAGCCGGGCAGGTCGAGCCGGTGGGCGGGGCGCTCGTTGTCGTAGGCCCACGGCTGGGTGTCGGTGCCCATCATGAAGGGGCCCGCGGGGACGAACACCTCGTCGGCGCCCTGCGCCCGCCAGGACCGGCCGGGCGGCAGGTCGCCGTCGCGGACCAGTCCCGGCCGCCCCGACAGCTGCAGGGTGGCGAGCATCGTCTCGTCGTGCTGGTGCTCGTGCTGGATCACCAGGCCGAAGACGAAGCCGTACCGCCGCAGCGGGTCGGGGTCGTGCAGGTCGACCGTGTCCAGGACGTCCAGCACCCGGCCGCGCACGCCCTCGATGTAGTGGCGCGCCTCCACCGGTCCGAGGATGGGCAGGGACGGGCGATCCGCGCGCGGGTGCCTGAACGCGTCGTACAGGTCGTCGATCTCCGGGCGGAGCGGGGTGATCCCGCCGACCTGCCGCAGCACCCACAGCTCCTCGTAGTTGCCCACGTGGGCGAGATCCCACACCAGCGGTGACATCAGCGGTGAGTGCTGCGTGACCAGCAGGTCGTCCTCGGCGTCGGTGTAGGCCGTGGAGCGGTTGCGCGCGGCGGTCAGCTCGGCGGCGATCCGTTCCTTGAAGTCGCTCATCAAATACCTCCAGCGTGGAGACCCCGGGCTCTTCCGGCCCGGGCTCCCGGTCCGGTCCGCGCCGGTCCGGTCCGGAACCGATTCGGTCCCGGTCCGGTCCCGGGCCGCTTCCGCTCCGGTCCCGGTCCGGTCCCGGACCGGTTCCGGGGAGAGCTCAGATCCGTCCTTCCTCGGCCAGCCAGTCCGGCAGGCGCCCTCCCGGTCCTCTCGCCAGATCCAGCAGGTCCGCGGCGGGGGCACGGCCGGGTGTCACGTGGCGGTCGGCGAACGCGGCCACCTCGCAGACCAGGGCCGGGCCCGCCCCCAGCCGGGGCAGCGCCGAGAGCGCGGCGCGGAAGCAGGCTCCTGCGGCCCTGCGCAGCCGGGGCTCCGACAGGCCGTGGCGCGCCGCCGCCGACCACATCCCCGCGCACGGTCCGGCCTCGGCCAGCGCCGCGTCGGCCGCGCGGTCGTCCATCACCAGGGCGTGGGTCACCGCCGCGCACACCGGCCAGCTCGCCGGGTGCTGGGCGTCGAGGTAGCGGATCTCCAGCCAGCCGCGCGGCCGTACGGGAGGGAAGAGCGTCGTGGCGTGGTAGGTCAGGTCCGCCAGGGTCGGCGGGTGTCCGGACGAGGCCAGCCGGTCGCGGAAGGTCGAGCCGTCGAGGACCGGGCGGTACGGCTCCACGCCGTTCCCGTCCCCGTTCCCGGTGCTCTCGCGCACGGCCATGAGACGGGCGTCGAGCAGGTACTCGGCCCACGCGGCGCCGGGGTCGCCGCTCGCCGGGACGGCGGCCGTCCGGGTGCGGTCGAGCCGCTCCCACACCGCCTGGCGCCCCGACATCCACCCGCACGGCCGGCCCTCGCTGAGCGGCGAGTTCGCGAAGGCCGCCACGAGGACGGGTCCCAGCAGGTGGGCGCGCTCCCACCGCGCCGCGGGCCTGTCGCCCAGGTCCAGGTTGACCTGGATCGACGCCGTCGAGCACATCATCAGCGACCCGTACGGCGTGCCGAGGAACCGCGCCATCACCTCGTACCTGGGCAGGCGCAGCTGCCGCCTGGCCGGGCGCAGCGGGTCGAGACCCACCCCGCCCAGCGCCAGGCCGGCGTCCCGCAGCGCCCGGCGCACGGCGTTCACGTCGGCGGCGAGGAGGGCGATCGCGCCCGGCAGCGAGCCGGGTGGCCCGGAGAGCTCCAGCTGGCCTCCCGGCTCGAAGGTCACCAGGCTCCCGCCGGGCAGCGGGGGCAGGGCGCCGGCGATCCTGGCCATCGGGACCTGCCGGGCGGGGGCCGTACGGTCGAAGACCAGGAACTCCAGCTCGATCCCCACCTGGTCGCCGGGGGAGCCGAGGAAGCATCGTCGCGCGAAGGTCTCCACATCCGAGGCGTTCCGGATCAGTGTGTCCTCGGTCGCCAGACCGGTCATCCCCATCCCCTTTCGCCTGATATATGCAGATGTGTACGGATTTATAGAGCCGCGAGGCGCTCAGGCGTTACAGAGGGGCGAGGGCGGGGCGGGCCCTCGCGACGGCAGGGCGGTGAAGCGACGAGGTGTGGCCGGGGCCGAGAGGGGCCGGTACGGCGTCGCGGGAGGCGGGGTCTCCACCGGCTCAGGTGGGCCGCCTGGCGCGGAAGGCGGCCCGCAGCCGGTCGCGCGTCTCCTTCGGCAGACCTTCCGGCCGCGACGGGCCGGGAGTGTCGGCGGTGTCGGTATCGCCGGTGCCGCCGGCGTCACCGGCGTTGTCGTGGTGCGGGCCGTCGGCCTCGATGTCGTCGCCGGCGCTGTGGCGCCGATCGGGGGCGTCGGTGGTGTCGCCGGCGGTGTGGAGCCGGTCGGGGGCCTCGGCGGTCCGGAGGCGGCCGAGGGCCTCGACGGTGACGCGGAACTGGTCGAGATAGCGCTCGCAGCCCTCACAGCCGCCCAGGTGCTCCTCGAACCGGTCCCGGGTGGGTTCGTCGAGTTCACCCTCCAGGAAGGCGGTGACGAGTTCCACCGCCTCCTCGCAGCTGAACCGCTTCACAACCGTGACCACCTCACCGTCCCGATGACCGGACCTGTAATCGACCCCTTGACCTGACCTGACCTGACCTGCCGCGCCGCCCGGCGCTACGCCGGCCGTCTCGCCGTCTCGAAGTAGTCCTCCAGCCGCCCGCGTACCGCCGTGCGGGCGCGGTGCAGCAGGACGCGCTGGTTGGCGGCGGAGATCTCCAGGATCTCGCAGACCTCCTCGGAGGTGCATCCCTCGACGTCGCGGAGCGTGATCACGGTGCGCTGCCTGATCGGCAGCTCGGCCAGGGCGGCGGCGATCCGGCCGCGCACCTCGGCGGCGAGCACCTCGCTCTCCGGGGTCGGCCAGGCGGCGGGAAAATCCTTCCAATGCCCAGGGTGGGGGTCGTCCACCCCCTGGAAGCACGAGCGGTCGACGGTCTGCCTCTCCTGCTCGAAGGCACTGCTCCAGGGCACCGTGCGGTTCTCGCGCACGCCTCGCTTCCTGGCCGTGTTGACCAGGATCCGGTAGACCCAGGTCTTGACCGACGAGCGGCCCTCGAAGCCCTCGATGCCCCGGATCACCGCCAGCCAGGTGTCCTGCACGACCTCCTCCGCCGAGTCGTTGGTGGACACGTGCGCGCGGGCCAGCCACAGCATCCCCCGCGACCAGGTGTCCAGCAGCGCCGTGAACATCGCCTCATCCCCGGCGCGCAGGGCCGCGACGACGACATCGTCCGAGGGCAACGCGCCGTCTGTGAAGGACTTCACGGTCGCCTCCTCCCGGTGGGGCATCTGGAAGATCCATGGCCGTGACGCGCGCGGCCGGCGCGCGGCGCTCGCGGGTCGTCGTGACGACGCGGCGCTCCGTTCGGCGTCCCGGCCGTCGTGGCACCCTCCCGGTCGAGAGCGCAGCCGGGAGAAAAGGTAGGTCTGGGAGGAAAATTCCCATTCTGACCTGCTTCGACACCTTTTCGTCCTTGGCCTCCGCCCGTACGGCCGCGATCCCCGGTCGTGCCGGGGTCGCGTGCCGTCGGGCCCCGTTCGAACCCGTTTTCGTAACCGATCGGCCCGCCGGCCGGTCAGCCGGTCCCGAAGGGGTGGCCGTCCGGGAGGAGAGCCAGGACGCCTTCCAGGCCGGGCGGTTCCGGCCAGTCCGCGGGCTCCTGTGCGCCGGAGAGGCCGAGGACCGCGCAGGCCAGCCAGTGCTCGCCCGGCTCGTGCTCGCCGCGCAGCGTGGGGATGACCGTACGCGGGACGACGACGTTCGTCCCCGGCAGGGGACGGACGAGCTCTCCGGCCCTTCCCGCTCCGGGCGTCCCGCCGAGGTCCTCGATCACGCACAGCCCGGCGGGGGAGTCGAGGCGGGCGTGGCCGGGCCCCTCGGCGACGCGACGCGCGAGGGGGTCGCGATCGACCGCGAACGCCCCCTCGGCCGACAGCAGCCCCCGCCCCGACCGTACGCGGTGCACCCGCACGTGCCACGGGGATCGGGCGAGCAGCCAGGTGTCGACCTCCGCGTCCGGCCACGGCGTCCACCGGGCGTGCAGCACCCCGTCACACGCGGAGAAGTCCCCGGGCGCCTCGCAGGGCCGCCAGTGCGTCCCGTCGTCGCTCAGGGCCAGGGTGCTGTCGAAGGCTCCCTGCTCCAGCCCCCACGAGCCGGCGGGCACACTGAACCCGAAGGACGTCGAGTAGGCAAACTTGGCGTACTTCGCCGCGCCGTGCCGCACCCACGTGTTGTGCTGCCCCGCGCTCAGCATGACGACCTGCCGGCCCTCCTCGCACCGCATCAGCGCGACACCGGCCTGCGGCTGGACGCCGATCTCGGGAAGCTCCCGCGCGGGCTCCTCGCCCGCCGCCCAGAAGGGGTGGCCGTCGGCGAGCGCCAGCGGCAGGAACGCCTTCATCGCCCAGTATGGGGAACCGGGGGCGTTGTACTGCTCGGCGAGGGCCGGCTGGGCGTAGCCGTACCCCAGGGTCAGCAGGCCCGAGGAGTCGCGGAGCGGCCGCCGCAGCCACCAGCGCAGGTGCCGCATGAGGTGGCCGCGCACCTCCCCCCACGGCAGGGCCTCGACCCCGGCGAAGCCCAGCGCGCCCCAGAAGGCACCCTGGGCGAAGCGGTAGGTCAGGCTCCGGCCGAAGGGCACGGCGGCCCCGTCCGAGGTGAACCAGTGCTGGAAGTCGAGCGCGAACGCCGACGCCCGCTCGCGCAGGCGCTCCGCCCGGCCGGGGTCGCGGTCACCGGCCAGGGCGGCGTAGACCAGGCCGTAGAAGTGCATCGCGAAGGGGACGTAGTAGTCGCGCTGCGCGGTGGGGCCGTCGCCGTACCAGCCGCCGCCCAGGGCGAAGGACTCCAGGCGCTCCAGCCGGGCGAGGTTGGGCCCGGGGTCGAAGGGCACCCCGACCCGGTCCAACCCGAGCCCCACCAGCACGGGGAAGAACCGCCAGTTGTTGTCGGCGGTCTCGCGGGTCATCGCGTGGAGCAGCCAGGCGGCGAGGTTGTCCCGCTCCGCGCCGCTCAGCGGGTCCCACACGGCCTCGGGGGCGAGGGCGAGCGCCAGGCCGATCGCGGCGGTCTCCACCAGCCGCTGGTCGACGTCGGTCGCCGCCCCCCAGAACTCCCCGTGCCCGGGGTCGGTCCCGGCGGCGAGCCCCCGCCGCCACAGCTCCCAGTGACCGAAGGACCCCCCTCCGGCCGCCAGCGGCGCCAGCCCCCACAGCGGGCGGGCGAACGCCTCCAGCTCGGCGGCCTCGTCGCCGTAGTGGGCCGCGTTGGCCCCGAGCCGCAGGCGCGCCCGCCCGGGGCTGAAGCGGGGGAGCAGCGGCTCGGCCAGCTCGGCCACGAGCCGGCGCATGTCCTCGCGGTCGCGCATCGCCCCGCCAACGGTCGGCGGATCGTGGCGGTCGCGCGTCGCCTCACTCGCGGCCGGTGGATCCTGGCGGTCGCGCGTCGCCTCGCTCACGGTCGGCGGATCCTCGCGGTCGCGCGGCGCCCCGCCCGCGACGGGCAGGGCCGGGGGAGGGGTCAACTCTTGAGCCCGGTGAACGCGATCCCCTGCATGATGCGGCGCTGGAAGATCAGCAGCACCACGATGACCGGGATGACCGCCAGGGCCGCGCCCGCCATGATGTAGTACGCCCGCCCGGACTCACTGCTGGCCAGCTGCTGCAGCGCCAGCGGCAGCGTGTAGAGCTCGGGGTCGTTGAGCACCACCAGCGGCCAGACGAGGTCGTTCCAATGGAAGATGAAGCTGGTGATCGTCACGACCGCCAGCACCGGCTTCGACAACGGGATGATGATGCGCCAGAAGATCTGCATCCGCCCCGCGCCGTCGATGCGCGCCGCCTCCTCCAGCTCGGTGGGCAGCGACATGAAGAACTGGCGCAGCAGGAAGATGTCCAGCACCGAGGCGATGTTGGGCAGGATCAGGCCCCACCCGGAGTCGAACATGCCGAGCGCTTGGGTGACGTGGATGCGCGGCACCAGCAGCGTGATCGTGGGGACCATCATGCCCGCGAGCAGGACGACGAACAGCTTGTCCCGGCCGGGGAAGGGGATCCTGGCGAAGGCGTAGGCGGCCAGCGCGTCCACGAGGAGCTTGGCGGGCACCAGGATCAGGCAGACCCAGACGCTGTTGACGAACGCCTGGCCCAGCCCGCTGACCTGCAGGACGTGCTCGTAGTTCTCCAGGGTGGGGGAGAACTCTCCGGTCTTGCGGTCGAGCGGCAGCAGGCTGGGCACCTTGGTGTAGACGTCCGAGCCGTGCTTGAACGAGGTCGCCAGCATCCACAGGAACGGGACGACCGACACCAGGGCCAGCAGCACCAGCGCGATGTAGATGGGCGCGAGCCGTACGTTCCTCGCGGCCTTCACGACGCCTCCTGCTTGACGAACTTGAACTGCAGCGCAGTAATGATCATGATGAAGACGAACAGGATGAACGACATCGCGCAGGCGGCGCCCATCGCGTCGTAGCGGAACGCGAACAGGTACAGGTGCAGGACGTAGGTCAGGCCCGACTGCTCGGGGCCGCCGGTGACACTCCTGCCGCCGCCGCCCGAGAAGATCACGTACACCAGGCCGAAGACCTGGAGCGCCGCGATCACGCCGGTGACCAGCAGGTAGAAGGTGGTGGGCCGCAGCATCGGCACGACGATCTTCCAGAACCGCTGGACGGGTCCCGCGCCGTCGATGATCGCCGCCTCGCGGATCGAGTCGGGGATGCCCTTCAGCCCGGCGAGATAGATGATCATCGAGATGCCGCACTGCCAGGCGGCGATGAACGACAGCGCCGGGATGACCAGGTCCGGGGTGTTGAGCCAGTTCTGCGGCGGGATGCCGACCAGTCCGAGCATGGTGTTGACCAGGCCGTACTGCGGGTCGTAGAGCCAGCGCCAGATGGCGCCCACGGCCGCCTCGGCGGTCACGACCGGCAGGAACAGCAGCAGCCGGAACATGTTGGAACCCCGGCGGATCGCGTTGATCAGCAGCGCCTGGACGAGCGCGGTGCCCAGCGTCAGCGGTACGGCGATCAGCGTGTACTGCAGGGTGACCTGGACCGACTTCCAGAAGTGCGGATACTTCACGTCGTCGAACAGCAGGTCGGTGTAGTTGGCCAGGCCCACCCAGTTCGGCGCCGTCCGCAGGTTCCAGTCGGTGAAGCTGTAGTAGAGGGCGGCCAGGGCGGGGTAGAGCAGGAAGATGACGAAGTAGATCACCGCGGGGGCGATCAGCAGCCACCCGATGACGTGGTCGCGTCGCCCGAAACCCGGGCGACGGCCTCGCCGCCCGGGAGGAGGCGTCACGGCGGGCTTGTCAGCCAGCACCGGAGATGCCACGTTTGCCTCGCTTTCGCGTTAGCCGTTCCAGCCGAGCAGCGCGCGCGTCTTGTTCGCGGCCTCGGTCAGCGCCTCCTGGGAGGTGACCTTGCCGCTCAGCGCCGACTCGATGGCGGGTGCGATGATCTCGTCGTTGATCTGGATCCACTCCGGCAGCGCCGGCCTGGCCTGGGCGACCTTGAGCTGCTCCAGGAACGCCGCCTGGTCGGGCCCGAACGTGGCCGCGTCCCGCTCGGCCGCCTCGATGTTGGTCGGGAAGCCGCCCAGCGCCTGTGCCAGCGTGGTGTTGTTCTGGGCGTTCGTCAGGAAGGTCAGCCACTTCCACGCCAGCTCGGCGTTCTTGCCCTTGCTGAAGACCACCGCGTTCTCGCCGCCGATGTTTCCGGCGGGCTCGGTCTTGTACGGCAGCGGGGCGGTGCTGAACTCCAGGTCGGGGAAGTCCGCCTTGATGGTGGCCACGTCCCACGGGCCGGAGATCATCATCCCGGCGAGGCCGTTCTCGAAGGGCTTGTCCGAGTCGGTGATCTGCCGGGGCGACGAGGGCAGCAGGTCCACCCAGAGCTGGAGCGCCTCGACCGCGGGCGGCTGGTCGAACAGGATCTTCTTGCTCTTCTCGTCGACGAGGGAGCCTCCGGCGCCCCCGACGAAGCCCGGCCACATCCAGCCGCCGTAGCCGTCGCCCTTCGGCACGACCATGCCCGCGATCTTCGGGTCGGCCTGGTGGATCTTCGCGGCCGTCGCCTTGAGCTCGTCCCAGGTCTTGGGAGGCGTCGGCACCAGCTTCTTGTTGTAGAAGAGCGCCACCGCGGTGTGGTCGAGCGGCAGCCCGTAGAGCTTGCCGTTCACCTTGTTGGTGTTGAGGGCGCCCTCGTAGAAGATCTTCTCGTCGACCGTGCCGGCGGGCATCTCCTTGATGGTGCCGTCCAGCGCGTACCTGGCGACCAGCGGCTGGTCCAGGATGCCGACGTCGGGGACGGTCCCGGCGGCGACGGCGCTGCCCAGCTTGGTGTTGTAGTCGTCCTTGGGGATCTTGACGATCTTGACGCTGACGTTGTTGGCCTTCTCGAAGTCGGTGCGCAGCTTCTCGATGACCTCCCCCGCCTGCGGGGTGCGGTCCTGGAACATCCAGTAGGTCAGTGTCGTGGCCTCCGAGGCCGTCCCGTTGTCGCCGCCGCAGGCGACGAGTCCGGCGAGCAGTGCCATACCGGCCGCAGCCCCTGTGACTCTCCTGATCATTTCTTCCTCCTGATGGGGGGTGCAACGGACGATAATGTAAGATGTGAAAAAAGTTCAGTCCCCTTA
Source organism: Streptosporangium sp. OZ121 (assembly GCF_051918885.1). Lineage (NCBI taxonomy): Bacteria > Bacillati > Actinomycetota > Actinomycetes > Streptosporangiales > Streptosporangiaceae > Streptosporangium > Streptosporangium sp. OZ121. The sequence continues at coordinate 93,626 of NZ_JBPXMC010000023.1, read as the reverse complement.
AGAAACGCTTTGGTAACACGGAGGAGAGACGGACGTAGGCCACCCGTGGGGGCAGGGACCGTCAGGAGGCTCGGGGGCCGGGCGAAGATCTTCGAGTTCTCAATTACCATGTGCCGTGACATGGGGAGGTGGGCCATCGTGAGGCCCGAGCGCAGGACGGTCCGCGACGTGCGCAAGGGCAACCGGGCCATGCTGCTGCGGACCCTCTACTTCAGCGGTCCCGTGACCCGCAACGAGCTGACCAGGCTCACCGGCCTCAGCGCCGCCACGGTCAGCAGCATGACGGGCGACCTCCTCGCCGAGAACATCGTCGTCGAGGCCGGCCAGGCCGAGTCCGACGGCGGCCGCCCCCGCGCCATCCTCCGCGTCAACCCCGTGTACGGCCACGTGGTCGGCGTCGACGTCGCCGAGACCCACGTGCGTGTCGAGCTGTTCGACCTCGAGATGAACGAGCGGGCCAGGGTCGAGTACGCCCTGCGGCCCGGCGGCCACCAGATCGAGCTCGTGGTGCGCCACATCCTCGCCGGGGTCGAGGTCGTCCTCGACGACGCGGGCGTCCCGGCCGATCAGGCCCTCGGCGTGGGGGTGGGCGTCCCCGGCATCGTCGAGGACGGTCCCGACGCCCTCATCCACACCAGGACCTTCGGCTGGGACGGCGTACCCATGGGAGCGCTCCTACGGGCCGGCACCGCGCTCCCGCTGTTCGTCGAGAACGGTGCCAAGGCGCTGGGACGCGCCGAGCTGTGGCCCGCCCTTCGCCGCGGCGGCGACCCGGGCCGCGACGGCGCGGGACGCGGCATCGGCGGCACCGGCGGCACCGACGGCATCGGCGGTACCGCGCCCGGTTCCGGCGACAGGGGAGGTTCGGGCGGCCTGGCGGGACCGGGTGGTCCGGGGCGCGGACCGGGTGGTCCGGGGCGCGAGAGCGACGGCGCGGGACGCGGGTCCGGTGACGCGGTGATCGTGCTGATCGGCTCCGGCGTCGGGGCCGCCATCGTCTCCGACAGCGTGACCTTCCGCGGCGTGAGCAGCAGCGCGGGGGAGTGGGGCCACACCAAGATAGTGGTGAACGGCCGGACCTGCCGGTGCGGCGGGCGCGGCTGCCTGGAGGCCTACATCGGGGCCGAGGGCATTCTCGACCGCGCCGGGGTGCCCACCCGGACGACCGACTGGCAGGCCGAGCTGGCCGCCCTGGTGGAGTCGAGGTCGCCGGTGATCACCCAGACCGTCACCTACCTGGGCGTCGGCCTGTCCAACCTGGTCAACCTCATCAACCCAGAGCGGATCGTCATCGGCGGCTGGCTCGGGCTCCTGCTCGGCAGGCACCTGCTCGACGACATCCGCGCCGCCTCGGCGGAGAACTCCCTGCCCCGGCCGTACGCGGCGACCTCCATCGTCCTGGGCCGTCTCGGCCCCGACGCCGTGGCCCACGGGGCCGCCACCCTCGTCCTGGACGAGTTCCTGAACGCCCACCCCTCCGCGCGGATCCCCGCGTCCCGCTGACCCGGTTCCGGCTGATCCGGAGGAGTCATCCGGCTGGAAGGGGGCCCGCCGCCCTGGACGGCTTCGCGGGCCGGGCTCGCGAAGCCGTTTCGCCCTGACCGGGAAAGGCGGGGGTGACACGGGGAGGGTGCCTGTTAGATCCTATTTGCCCAGGTGAGAGCCTTAAAGTATGAGATATTCAGACAGGGGTGGTGGGCTGTCCGCGCAGGAGCGGGCCAGGCGAGAGAGGCTGCGGTTCCGGGCCGCGGACATGTTCGCGGGGGAGATCGCGCCGGCGCGGGTGGCCCGGCTGCTGGGAATCACCCGGAAGTCCGCCTACGAGTGGTACGCGCTCTGGCGGCGGGGCGGCAGGGCGGCACTGGCCTCCAAGGGCACCGGCAGTGGCCGCAAGCTCACCGACGAGCAACTGGCACGGCTGGAGGAGGCCCTGGAGGCGGGCGCCGCCGCCCACGGCTGGGCCGACAGCCGCTGGACCACCGAGCGTGTCGCCGCGCTGATCGCGGAGAGGTTCCAGGTCTCCTACACCGCGCGCGGAGTGGCCTATCTACTGGACCGGCTGGGGTGGACCGGCCGTTTCCAGCTGCCGGTACGCCGGGCGGGGCGGCGGGCGGGGTGACCGGAGGGACGGTGGACGGGGTGGCCGGAGGGGCGGCGGGCGGGGCGCGGATGCCCGGTGTGGTCGGGTTCGTGATCTCCACTCCGGTGTAACCTCCGCCTTTCCTTCCCGGCGACAATCCCGGACCAAGGCTTTGTCCTTTCTGGGGCGAAAGTCCTTATGCCTGTGAACTAGCGTCTTACGTGACGTCGATTCAGCATATTTCCTGGAAATCTGTTCGGCGCCCTGTAAGTCCTGGCGGCACGCCGGGTTCAACCATCAGACACGGAGTGATTTTTCATGTTCAAGCATGCTCTCGCCGCCGGAACCTTGGTGGCATCCACCCTGATCGTCGGCATGACGATGGCGGCCCAGCCCGCCGGCGCAAGCGCGGCGCCCCAGCAGGTCGCCTCCCTGTCGGCACTCCCGGCGACCGCGGGCGGCAGCAGCTTCGACCCCTTCAACCCCTTCGGCTTCTACCCCCGGTATTCGCCATTCGGTGTCTACAACACATATGTTCCTTTCGGCTTCCGGCCTTACTACCGTCCTTTTGTCTTCCACACCCACTGGTAAGCCCGAAAACGGTAGAGCACGGTAATGGCCGAGCATGACGGCGCCGGGCGTGGCCGACCACGCCCGGCGCCGTTCGCCGTCACGGTGACGGTGGCGTCACCGCCGCCCGTCGCGGTCCGGCCGCACGATCCGGCCGGGCCGATCGTCGCCGTCCGTACGCCGTCCGGCCGAACGGTTTGAAGACCGAGAGCACCACGTTGAGCACGTAGAGGGTCAGGGCGACGCTCGGCGCGATGACCAGGACGCGGTCCACGCCGCCGAGATCCAGGGAGAGCAGCTCCCCGGGGAGTGCCTTCGACACCGCGGCGGCGGCCGTCTCGATGTGGGAGCGCAACGCGAGCACGGACGCGGTGGCCGCGACCAGCGTGGTCACCAGCTTGATCAGCACCCAGTGGTACCTGACGAATCCCCACGGCGTGCCCAGGCAGAGCAGTACGCCGGTCAGCAACGCGCCGAGGCTCACCGGGACGATCAGCACGTCAGCGAAGACGTCCATGGCCAGGTAGGAGGCCCGCAGCACCTCCGGATCCCCGGCCGTCAGCGCGGCGACCCCGAGGCTGAGCAGGCCCAGGTCGAGCCCGAGCCAGCCGACCGAGATCACCACGTGCAGGGTCAGGACGGTCTTGCGGACCGGAGGCGGCATGACCGGCACGGGGCGGCGGGCGGTACGCCGCGCGGTGCGGTCGTCGGAGGGGACGGTCGGGGGCATGGGCGCCTTCCGGGCACGTGCCGCGCCGCGTACCGGCCCCTGCCTCGCGGGCCGTCAGGGGGCCCCGGGCGTGGGGAGGACCGGCGAAACGGCCCGGCGGGAGCGGGACGGGATCGTCATGGTGTCCACTCCACTCTGGCCGGGAACGTCCACCGGGCCGTCCTCCACCGGTTGGCCTCTCACGTACGTCCTCCGTCGTACGGGACGTCATCCGTGAGGCGGCCCGTCTCCGTCCCGCCCCGCGCGCAGGACGGAAGGTGTCCGGGCCGGGGACGCGCGGCGGGCGCGTCCCGGGTGCCGCTCGCGGCGGCTCAGCCCGCTTCCGTCGTCGTGCCCGGAGCGGTGCGTGACTGCCGGCGCATCGCCAGGACGATGTCCGCGATCGCGATCAAGGCCAGCACGGCCATCGCGACGGTGAGCCAGGTGATCCCGGCCACGACGCCGAGCACTCCGAGGCCGATCACCGCTATCAGGGCGAACGAGCCCAGGCGAATGTGAACGACGTCGCGCGGGGTGGCCGCGACCATGGGCTTCCCGCTCGCCGAAGTCTCCTCCGGCATCTGTCCTTCGGCCGTCATGTTTTCCCTCCTTGGTTGAGACGCACCCTTTACCCGGATGTCCCGCTGTCATGTGTCCAGCTCACGTCCGTCGTGACTGTTCGAGGGCTTCCACCAGTCCTTCGGGGTCGGAGACCGTCAGGGTTGCGCCCGGATGGGTCAGGAAACCGCCGGGTGCCAGAGCGGGCACCGGAATGTGGAACCGGACGCACACGCCCCGCCTGGCGTTGGTGCCGAACGTCACCCCGCGGTCGGCCAGCGACAGGCGCGGCCCGATGGCCTTCCACGGCGCGTACGGACCCGTCACGGTGGTGCCCGCGACGTTGGAAAGGGGCGTGCGCAGCGACCAGAAGCCGAAGCGGACCGAGAACTCGCCCTCGCGGACCTCGGCGAAGGCCCTGCCGGGCCCCACCCCGAACAGCAGCAGCGGTATCCGCCACGCCGGGTCGAAGCCGAACGCGAAACGCGTCATTTCATCAGGACTCCCACGGGGCGGCCTCGCCCATCTTGACGTAGTACTTGGCCAGGTGGGCCTTGATCCGGCCGAGGTCCTCCTCAGGCACCTTGACCCCGCCCCGGGCCCCCTGCAGGATCCCACCCGCGGCCCGTACGGCATGGGGCACCACCTTGAGCCTGCCGCCGATCACGTCGGCGATGGGGAGCTTGTAGCTTCCGAAATTCTCCGGTTCGTCGCCGTCGTACCAGAGATGGGCCTCCCGGTAGCGGTCGTTGGGTTCCTCCGTGGCACCTGACCACGAGCGGACGCGCTTCTCTGCCGCTTCGCCGTCCCAGGTCCTGTCGTGGTCGGCCAGTGGCAGATCCTGAAATCGGGTGACCGTCATGAGCTCGCTCCCTTCGTCGAGGGTTTTCCTACCCGGGTGACCGGACCCATGCCTGCCGCCGACATATTTGGACTTTCCCAGGGGAGGGGATCGGCATGACCGAGACTCCTGAGGTGAGCGAAGACACGGCCGGGCGTGACACCCCCGGGCAGGACCCACCGCCCGCGGGCCCGCGAGGGGCCGACGGCGAGACCCGGGTCGTGGCGGAGCGGTCGGGGTCGGACACGACCTTCCCCGAGCGGCCGCTGCTGGCGGACCCCGACGACGCGCGCCGCACCCCGGAAGAGGAAAGCCCCGAGGGTGCGAGCCAGGCCGAGGCCGCAGCCGACGACAAGGCCGACGACAAGGCCGGCGACGGGGCCGAATCCGAGGTCGGTGCCGAGGAAGGCGATGGCGGTGATGGCGGTGATGGCGGGGCAGAGGATAGCGAGGGGGACAGGAAGGGCGCGCCCGGCAACGGGACGCCGGAACCGGAGGTCGGTCCGGCCTCCTGACCCCGGCCTCCTGACCCCGGCCTCCCGGGAGTCATCCGGCCTCCCGGGAGTGACCCGGCCTCCTGAGAGTCGCCCTATCCGAAGCCTCCCGGCCCGAAGCCTCCCGGTCCGGCGGCCTTCGGGGAGTCACTCCCCGAACGCGGCGGCGGGGGCCCCGGAGAACCGGGACCCCCGCCACACGGTCGAGGTTCAGCTCTTGAAAGCGTCCTTGACCTTCTTCGCGCCGTCCTTCACCTTTTCCCCGGCCTGCTTGAGGTGGCTGTCGGCCTGGTCGGTCCTGCCTTCGGCCTCGAGTCGCTCGTCGCCGGTGGCGCGTCCCGCGCCCTCCTTGACCTTGCCCCCGAGCTCTTCGGCCTTGTTGGCAATCTTGTCGTCGGCACCCATGGTGCAATTCCTCCCGTTTGTGGAATTTTGTCCATGCAGTGGTTCCCCTCTCCTGCAGAGGAGGGGGTAAACATGCCCGCCCCGGAGGCCAGGCCGATCCGGCGCCGGCCGGCCGATGAGGACGCCCGGAGGACGGGTGCGCGGGTCATGCCCACTCCCGGGGCCGCCGGTCGGCCGGTACCGGCCGGGTCGCCTCCGCCGCCGGACGTCGCCCGTACGGCGGGACCGCACCCCTCGCCGGAGGCGGGGCGCGCCCCGGCCGCGAAACGCCGTGCCGTGACCGCGAAACGGCCGTGCCAGGCTTCGGAACGGCGCCGTGTCCGGTTCCGGAGCGGCCGGGTGCGGTTCCGGAACGGCCGGGTCCGGCGGGAAAACGGAATGACGGACGCTGCGCTTTCAGCGGAAAGCGCTGACAGCGAACGAACGGAAAACGCGGTCCCCGGCGGGACTATGGTCGCGAGTATTCGTTATTGAAAATCCCGGGTTCGGAGTAGGTGGAAGACATGAGCGGTCCCCAGATCGTCCCCGAAGACCAGCTGTATCAGCGGCTGCTGCGCAAGCGGATCGTCGTGCTCGGCGGCGAGGTGAACGACGAGGTCGCCAACCGGATCTGCGGGGAGCTGCTCCTGCTCTCCGCCGACGACGACCGGCGCGACATCTGGCTCTACATCAACTCACCCGGGGGCTCGGTGTCGGCCGGAATGGCCATCTACGACGTGATGCAGTACATCCCCAACGACGTCGCCACCGTGGCCATGGGCATCGCGGGGTCCATGGGGCAGTTCCTGCTCTGCTCTGGCGCCCCGGGCAAGCGCTACATCCTGCCGCACGCCAGAGTGATCATGCATCAGCCCTCGGGTGGCCTCGGGGGCACGGCCGCCGACATCGCCATCCAGGCCGAGCAGATGCTCTACACCAAGCAGACGATGCGTGAGCGTATCGCCTTCCATACCGGCCAGCCGCTGGAGCGGATCGAGGACGACTGGGACCGCGACCGCTGGTTCACCGCCACCGAGGCCAGAGACTACGGTTTCGTCGACCAGGTCATCCGGAACACCAGCGAGGTGATGTCCGAGGGCTGATGTTTCGTTCCCGAGGCGACTTTCTCTCGGGATGATCGCAACCTGGGAATAATTTCGCTTCCGGGGTGGTTCCGCGCGGAATGGCATGGCGCCATTTCCCCGTTGAGGCAGGAAATGGCGCCGTGGCGATAAGACATCGCCCCGCCGGCCGTTGAACGGCTGCCGTCCGATCGCTTGAACGGCAGTCTCCGGGCCGCCCTCCGGTCGCCCGCCGCCTCCTGAGCGCTTCCCGGCCACCTCTGGCCGCCCCCCGCCGCACGTGGCCGCTCCGCATGCGGCCGCTTCGGCAGTGTGGTTCCGGCAGAGTGGCTCCGCCCGTGGCGGCGCCGTCAGTGGCGCCGTCAGTGGTGGCAGAGCAGGCAGCGCACGGCGTGTTCGAGAGACTCCGCGTCGGTGATGGGCGAGGGCCAGGGAAGCCGGATCAGCGTCGGGTCGTCCACGCCGCAGCGGACCGTCGCCCCGAAGCGGTCGAGTTCCCAGAGCCAGGTCTCCGGCACCGGTGCGGCGAGCAGCGAGCCCAGTGCGGTCTCCAGCTGCCCGCGGTGGGCGTCGTTGACGTGGCGGAGCATGCGCTCGGCCTCACCCATCAGCGGATCGGGGGCGGCGCCGAGATACTCCTCGGCGTCCAGCACACCCGACTCGGGCCCGGTGAGATAGATCACCCTGCCGATGTCGACGCGGAGCAGCCGGGGGCCGTCCGTCCCCTCCAGCACCTCGAACAGAGCCTCGTCGGGGCAGCGCTCGGCGATCGCCACCGCCGTCTCCCTCACCTCGGCCTCGGGCACGGCCTGCACCCAGCCCTGCACCTTGAGCAGGCCGCGTGACAGCTCGTGCTCTCCCAGCGAGCGGTTCGACGTCAGATCCACGGTCACCACGGGCTCGTCCCGCGTGTCATGGAGCGGGTCGCCCGGCAGGACGAGAAGCACGGGCCGGCCGGCGCCGTCCACGCCGCCCCTGGCGGGCCTCGCGGGGCCGGTGGCTCCGGAGACGGACACGTGGGTGGGAGCGGCCGTGGCGGCGAGGGTGCGGACCCGCTCGGGGATCGGCGGAGCGGTGACGGGCTGCATGGACCGGCTCTCCTTGAAGGTCGGGAGATACAGCTGTTGCTGTGTAAGATTAGCCTTGCCTAACTAAGGTAGACCTAACCACAAAGGAGTGAGCATGCGCTACACCGGACCGAAGGTGCGGCTGTCCCGGAGGGCCGGCGTGCCGCTGACCCGCAAGGCCGTCCGCTACTTCGAGGAGCGCCCCTACCCGCCGGGTGAGCACGGTCGCAAGACCAACCGGCGGCAGACCGGTGACTACGGGCTGCGGTTGATGGAGAAGCAGAAGCTCCGCTGGTACTACGACGTCTCCGAGCGGCAGATGCGCCGCTACTGGGACCTGGCGTTGCGCGGCACCGGACGTGCGGGCGCGGAGCTGGTGGTGCTGCTGGAGACGCGCCTCGCCTCCCTGGTCCTGCGCTCCGGCCTCGCTCCGTCCATTTACGCGGCCCGCCAGTACGTCGCCCACGGCCACATCACCGTGGACGGCCGCAAGGTCGACATCCCCAGCTACCTGGTCAAGCCGGGCCAGGTCATCGCGGTGCGCGAGAAGTCACGCCGGATGCAGCCCTTCGTCGCCGCGTCCGAGGGCGTGTACGCGGACGACCGGATCGCCGCCTATCTCGACGTCGATCACGCCGAGCTCACGTTCACCCTGTTCAGCCGCCCGCTACGCGAGCAGATCGTGGTCCCGGTGGACGAGCAGCTCGTGGTGGAGTTCTACTCGCGCTGACCTGACGCCGATCCGCGGCGCCGGCCCGCTGCCCCCCGGGTGGCGGGCTTTCTCGCGCCACCGTTCCTTCGCGCGCCCTTGGGGTCCGAGCCGCCGCCGCTTCCCTCCGGGCGCGCGTCGCCGTTCGACGCGGTGTTCGACGCGGTGTTCGACGCGGTGCTCGCCGCGGTGTCCCTGGCGTCGCCGTCCGCCGCCGTGTCCCCGGAGTCCGGGCCGCCGTTTCCCGCTGAGCGGGCGTCGCCGTTCGCCGCCGTGTTCGCCGCAGTGTTCCCGGGGGGCGGCCCGGGGTCCGGGGCGCCGTTTCCCGCCGCGCGCGGGCGGCCCTTCGCGGCCGGGCCCGGACCGCCGTTCGGCGTCACCGGGACCCGGTCCCGCAGCTCCCGCACCTCGGCCCGGAGCGTGGCCAGCTCGGTGAGCACCGCCCTGCCCAGGTCCTCGGTCGCCTGCATGGACTCCTCGGCGTGCTCCTCCTCCATCGCGCTGACCACCACCGCGATGAACAGGTTCAGCACCACGAAGGTGCACACCAGCATGAACGCCACGAAGAACACCCACGCCGAGGGGTGCTGGGCCATCACCTCGCGGGTGATGTCGGACCAGGCGTCCCCGGTCATCATCTGGAACAGGGTGAACAGCGAGGTGGGCAGGTCGCCGAAGTACTCCGGGGCGGTGACGTGGTAGAGCTTCGTGCCCATCACCGCCGTGACGTAGAGCACCAGTGCCAGCAGCAGCACGATCGAGCTCATCCCCGGCAGCGCGGTGAGCAGCGCGGTCACCACCCGGCGCAGGCTCGGCACCACGGAGATCAGCCGCAGCGCCCGCAGGATCCGCAGCGCCCGCAGCACCGAGAGCCCGCCCGCCGTGGGCAGCAGCGAGATCGTCACGATCGCGGCGTCGAAGAGGTTCCACGGGTTGCGGAAGAACCGCCAGCCGTAGGCGTAGAGCCTGGCGGTCAGTTCGACGACGAAGACGTAGAGCGCCAGGTGGTCGACGATGGTGAGCAGCGTGCCGAACCGCTCGACGGTCGACGCGGAGGTCTCCAGCCCGAGGGTGGCCGCGTTGATCACGATGACGGCGACGATGAACTGCTGGAAACGGTGCGTTTCGAGCAGGCGGCGGAGACGCTCGCGCGGTGGCACGGGGGCTCCCGGGGGTCGGAGAGGCCAAGGACAAGCCAAGATCATAACGGACTGGTGAAGTTCCGGATCCACCGTTGATGTCATGAAACATTCCGGTCATTCGATCTTTGCTGTCCGGAAACATGGCACGGCGGCGTCTTCGTCGCCGTGGCCGGGACTCACGCGGCCCCGGCCATGCTCATGCTCATCATCTCCACAGCCAAGGGAGGGGGTGTGGTGAGTTCACCGGACAGAGCGGAAGGCGGCCTCCCAGGCGAACCCGTCCGGGTCGGTGAAGGTGCCGGCGTCGGTGTCGATGATGAGCCGGTGTGAGCCGGTTCCCTCGATGGGAACGCCGGCGTCCTTGGCGGCGGCGCGGCGGCTGTAGAGGGCCAGTCTGACGGGCGCGGTGGCGAACTCGACGTACTTGCGACCGAAGCTCCTGGTCACCGACAGGCCGCGCTCGACGTAGAAGCGCTTGGTCACGGCGACGTCGTCGACGCCCAGCAGGAGCACGACGTCGTCGATGTTCCGGGTGGTCGGTCCGGTGTCCTTCTTCGACGACGACGCGATCTTCCAGAGCGTGCCGTACGGATCACGCAGGACACCGCCATACCCCCAGAAGCTCTTCACAGGTGATTTCAGGGTGGTCGCACCGCCCTGCAGAGCGGTGCCGAAGAGGCTGTCCACCGCGCTCGGCTGGGACACCACCAGCGACATGAGGTAACCGCGGAAGCCGGTCGTGGGCGTCTGCGAAGCGCGGGTGAGTACATGGGCCCCCACGCCGAAAGCGGTGGCGTAGAAGTCATCGGCGGCCGTGGGGTCGGGGACTTCGAACGTGACGGAGTGAATGGAGGTCATTGCGGTTTCCTTCTTGTCAGTCCTGGATGAGGCCGAGGACGTTGCCATCGGGGTCGGTGAAAGTGGCCACCAGGCGGCCGCCGCCGACGTCGTGCGCCGCCTCCCGCACCGTGGCCCCTGCGGCGGTCACCTCGGCGAGCTTCGCCTCGATGTCCGGCACGTGCCAGTAGGCCACCGGGGCGGTCATGCCCTGCGGTCCACCGCCCGGCACCAGCCCGATGTGCTGATCGTCGGCCTCGAAGCCGACGTAGTAAGGAGTGTCGTTCTCCGGTTGGAGGCCGAGCAGGGCTGCGTAGACCTTTTTGGCCTTGGCCAGGTCGGACACGGGGTGCAGCACGGTCTTGATCATGATTTCTCCCGTAGGCGCGATCTGTTGTGCTCCTAGCTTTCATTCCGGCCCGGTCGGTGAGCATCCGTGGCGACCACGGAACCGACCACGGAACCGACCACGGATCGCCGGCCCGGATAGAGCACGGAGCGGGTGCGACAGAATGCGACCATGGCGACAGAAGGTGATATCTCTCCGAGGGAGACCGAGGTGCTGGAGCTCCTCGGATCTCACTTCAGCAACGCTGAGATCGCAGCGCGGCTGTTCATCTCGGTACGCACCGTCGAAAGCCACGTTTCCTCACTGCTGCGCAAGCTGGACGTGCCGGATCGGCGAGGTCTCGCCCGGCGCGCGACCGTCGATCGGCCTCATCGGGAACCGGTCCCCCCGCCGGCCCCGCTGACCTCGTTCATCGGCCGGGCCAGGGAGCGGGCGGAGCTGTCCGAGATGATCATGGCGCACCGCCAGGTGACCGCGACCGGTCCTGGCGGCGTGGGCAAGACCCGGCTCGCGGTGGCGGTGGCGGCGGAGGTGGCCGGCCAGTACGCCGACGGGGTGTGGTTCGTCGACCTGATCCCGGTCACCGATCCCGGCATGATCGCGGCCGCTGTCGCGGGTGCGCTGGGACTCGGCGAGCAACCCGGCCGCGACTTGACCGAGTCGGTGGTCACCGCGCTGGCCGACCGTCAGGCGTTGCTGGTGTTCGACAACTGCGAGCACGTTGCGGACGGGGCGGCGCTGTTTCTCGAGCGGCTGCTCGCGGCCTGCCCTCGAGTGACCGTGCTGGCGACCAGTCAGGCCCGGCTGATGGTGCCGTTCGAGCGGGTGTATCAGGTCCCGCCGTTGTCGCTGGCCGGTGAGTCGGACGCGGTCGCGTTGTTCATGGAGCGGGCGCAGGCAGCCGGCTGGCCGCTGGATCCGCCACAGCACGACCAGATCGCCGCGATCTGTGCGCGGCTGGACGGCATGGCGCTGGCGATCGAGCTGGCCGCGGCCCGCTACCCGACGCTCGGGCTGGACGGCATCACCGCCGCTGTGTCCCACCCGCTCCGGATGCTCACCGGCGGCTCCCGTGCCGATCAGCGGCACCGCTCGGTTCGGGCCGTGCTGGACTGGAGTCACGCCCTGCTGGAGCCGGCCGACCAGGAGCTCCTGCACCGAGTGTCGGTCTTCGTGGCGCCGTTCACCGCATCGGCGGCGGCCGAGGTCGCCGGATCCGCGACAGGGGTGGTCACCGACGGACTGGCCCGGCTCGCCGAGCAGAGCCTGCTGGGGGTGACGGCATCCTCGAAGGGCACCCGCTACCGGGCATTGGAGACCATCCGCCAGTACGGGACGGAACGGCTCAGCCAGGCCGGTGAGCTGGCCGGTGCCCGGGCCCGGCACCTGCGCTGGTGCCTCACCCAGGCCGTCGACCTGGTGGTGGCCGGGCAGGACTGGCGGGCCCGGTTCGACGCGGCCGCCGATGACCTCCGCGCAGCGCTGAGGTGGGCGGCGAGCGAGCCGGAGCAGAGCGCGGACGCCTACCGCCTGGCCCGGCACCTGGCTGAGCTGACGTTCACCCGCCATCTGATCGGGGAATCGCAGCAGCGATACGAGCAGGCTTCCGCGCTCGCCGACGACCCCGCCGCCACCGCATCCATGCTCCGGCAGGCCGCGGAGGTGGCCGGCTGTCGTACGCGCGGCGATGACATGTACCGCCTCTACCGCGCCGCCGCGGATGCCGCCCGCCGTGCCGGGGACACCGCCGGCGCCGCCGTGGACCTGGCCACCGCCGCAACCGCCGCGTACCGGTTCTCGAGCACGTTCGTGCAGGTCCCGTCCGAGAAGGAGGCGGTCGCCCTGGTCCGCGAAGCGCGGGAGCTGGCCGGTGACGACCCGGCCGCCGAGGCGGCCGTGGCGCTGGCGGAGGCCGGGGTGCTCAGCGACGCGTTCGGCGCGGTTCAGGGCCCGGCCGACAACGCCGTGCCGGAGACGCTCGCGCGCGCCGAACGTGCGGTCGAGCTGGCTCGCCGTATCGGCAACCCGCTCGCGGAGTCCGCGGCGCTCGACGCGCTCACCGCGGCACACGCCTGGGCCGGTGACACGTTCGCCTGCGCGGCCACAGCCGGGCGCAGGATCACGCTGCTCTCCTCCATGCCGGACGAGCCGGAGACGCCGGGCGGTGTCCACGAACTGATCGACGGGCTCGGCATGGCCGTTCAGACCAGCCTCGGCGCGGGGAACCTGGCGGACGCCCTCCGGAGGGGGCGGCAGCTGGCCGACCATCCGGCACTGGCCGAGGTGGGCCATCGGGCCACGAGCTGGCTGCTGGTCGCCGACGCGCTGGCGGGCAACGTCCACGAACTGCTCTCCGGCAGCACGCGCTTCCTCGATGCGTGGCGGCGTGCCGGCAGCCCGGCCAAGGCGGCCCTCGGCCCGGCGGCCGCCGCGGTGGCGATGATCCACAACTTCCGAGGCGCCCATGACGACGAGCGCGAATGGCAGGTGGTTCTGGACCGGCTCGGCGACTCATCCGAGCGCACGTACGGCTACGGGGCGCTTTTCGACGCGATGCGGATGCTCCATCACGGGCACGCCGGGGAGGCCATGGAGCGGATGGCGCCCGAACCCGGCGAGGTGTGGAAGTGGGTGACCTGGATCTGGCTTCACTGGTACGTGGCGATACGCGCCGAGGCCACCGTTCTCGCCGGGAGCCCCGACGCGCGCGACCGCCTGGCCGACGCCCGTACAGTCACCGCCGGCAACCCGGTCGCCGGCGCCGTCGTGGAGCGGGCGGAATCCTTCCTCGACCAGGACCACGAGCGCCTGCTCGCCACCGCGGACGTATTCGAGGCCGCCGGTTGCCGCTACCAGGTAGCGCGGACGATGGTGCTGGCCGGTGGCGAGCATGCCACCCGTGGTGCCGCCGTCCTGGCTGATCTCGGGCTCGCCCCCATGACCGTTACCTGAGTACGCACATCGAAGACCGCTCTGATCGTCTCAAGCTCGTCGATCGTTACCTCGAACAAAGCACTAGGAAGGTTCCCCGGTCGCGGCGGTCCGGGGGGTGTCCTGCCGGCGAAGGCAGTGATCGCCGATGCCCGACTCCAGCAGCTCGAAGCCGCGCTCGGCGTGCCGTCGCAGGTCGGGGGCGATGGCGTCGACGGTCTCGCCCGCCAGCATGCGCTCGACGGCGTGGGTCATCAGCCGGTGCAGCACCGCGCTGATCTGGGCGGCCACGAACACCGGGGTGAGGTCACCCGGATCGGCGCCCGCCTCCTCGGCGAGCGTCCTGGCGAGGGCCTTCTCCCGCGCCTCGTTCATCTCCCGCACCCGGGCGTTGAGTGACGGGCTCCGGGAGACCATGCGGGTGAAGGCGTCGCTTCCCTCGTGGAACCCGTAGCGGTGGTGGCGGGTGTCGAGCGCGTCCAGGAAGTCGCGCCGCAGCGCCGCCAGCGGGCTCTCGCCGGGCCTTCGCTCCCGTACGACCCTGCTCGGCAGGTCCTCCACCTCCTCCTGCCGGTCGAAGAGCAGGTCCTCCTTGGTACCGAAGTAGTTGAAGACCGTGTTGACCGACACGTCGGCGGTCCTGGCGACCTCGGCCACCGTCACGTTGTCGAAGCCCTTCGTCACGAACAGCCACGTGGCGATGTCGGAGATGCGCTGCCTGGTCTCCCGTTTCTTGCGCTCGCGCAGGCCCTCGCTCATGGGGCTCATTCTAGGTGCCGGACTATTTTTGCAGTGACTCCAAAATTGGTGTTACTGTAAAAATGGAGGCGATCAAATGATCAAGACATCGGCACTGAGCAAGACCTTCCCCGGCGGCGTGGAAGCCGTCCGGGGCGTCGACCTGGCGGTGGAGGCCGGGGAGATCGTCGGATTCCTCGGCCCGAACGGAGCGGGGAAGACGACGACGATGCGGATGCTGACCACCCTGGTGCGTCCCGGCGGCGGCACCGCCACGGTCGCGGGCCACGACCTGCTCACCGACCCGAGGGGCGTGCGGCGGCGCATCGGCTACGTGTCACAGGGCGGCGGGATGGACCTGTCGAACCCGGTGGGGGAGGAACTGGAACTGCACGCCATGCTGTACGGCATGCGCCCGGCCGAGGCGCGCGAACGGGTCGGGAGGGTGCTCGACCGGTTCGCGCTCACCGAACTGCGCGAGCGGCCGGGCGGGGCGCTCTCCGGCGGGCAGCGCCGCCGCTTCGACCTCGCCTTCGGCCTGGTCCACGACCCCGTCCTGCTCTTCCTCGACGAGCCCACCACGGGCCTGGACCCGCAGAGCAGGGCCGCGCTGTGGGAGCACATCACGAGCCTGCGCGACGAGTTCGGCCTCACGGTCTTCCTGACCACGCACTACCTCGACGAGGCGGACGCGCTCGCCGACCGCCTGTTCGTCATCGACGACGGCGTGATCGTCGCCCAGGGCACCCCGGCCGAACTCAAGGGCGGCACCGGCACCCTCGACGACGTCTTCCTGTCCATCACCGGCCGCTCCCTCAGAGACGATCCGCCGGGTTCACCGGGCTCCTCGGGTTCACCGGGCTCCTCGGGAACGGGCGACGAGCGGCAGGCGGCTCACCCGGCGGGTGGGCGGTGATGAGCGTCGTCCGCGACACCTGGCTGATCTTCCGGCACCACGTCCGGATCTCGCTGCGGCAGAAGGCCGGGATCGTCTTCGGGGTGCTGCAGCCCCTGCTCTACCTGGTGCTGTTCGGCCCGCTGTTCGTCACGATCGGTCCCTGGGAGACGCTGATCCCCGGTCTGCTCATCCAGGTGGCGCTGTTCAGCGCGGGCCTGGCCGGGTTCGGCATCGTCATGGACGCCAGGGCCGGGGTGCTGGAGCGGCTGCGGGTCACCCCGGCGCACCGCGTCTCCCTGCTGCTCGGCCGCGTCCTGGCCAGCTCGCTCACCCTGGTGATCCAGTCGATCATGCTGATCGTGGTGGGCTACGCCTTCGGCCTGCGCGCGGCGATTCCCGGCGTGCTGGTGGCGCTGCTGATGATGATCCTGCTCGGCGTCAGCCTGGCCGCGCTGTCCAACGCGATCGCGCTCGTCATGGACCCCGAGGCGTTCGCGCCGATCATGAGTACGGCGATCGTCCCGCTGGTCCTGCTGTCCGGGGCGTTCCTGCCGATGTCGATGGCACCGGACTGGCTGGACCTCCTGTCGCGCGTCACGCCGTTCCGCTACGTGCTGGAGGCCATGCGCGAGCTGTTCAACGGCGACTACGTGAACGGGACCGTCGGCCTCGGCGTCGCGGTGACCGTGACCCTGTCGGTGCTCTGCGTCGTCGTGGGAACCCGCGTCTTCAATCGCGAGAACGCCTGACCGCCCTTCTCGCCGACCGGCTCTCGCGGTCATGGCGCCGTCGCCGGGCCGGAACGGGGGCCGGGCCGGAACACGGGCCCCGCCCGGCGAGCGCGGTGTTCAGCCCGGGGGGCCGTACGGCTCGATCCTCGGGTCGGAGTAGGGGCCCCCGTCCGCCTCCGGGGCGACCCGGCGGGCGGCGGACTCGCTCACCCGCAGGCCGTACAGGCCCTGGTCGGGGTCGATGAGCACCAGGCCGTAGTCGGTGTCGACGTCCTCCTCGGGTAACTCCAGGCGCCGCATGGCCTGCGCGAGCGTCGCGTCGGGCGGGAGCCGTACGGTGATCAGGAGCATGCACTCACGCTACGCGTTTGGCGCGGCGGCGCAACGAGGCGAGCATTCCGGCGGTGTCGACGACGCCGTAGCCGTAGTCGTGGTCGAACCCGACGGCGCCGTGGTCGTCGGCGGTGCGCCGGAGCAGGGTGCGCAGCTGGGCGGGCGACAGACGCGAGGAGGGCCACATGGTGCGTACGGCCGCGACCAGCCCGGCGGCGACGGGGCACGCGGCCGAGGTGCCCGAGTCGGCCTCGTCGTCGCCGAAGGCCCCCGAGCCGGAGAAGTGGGTGTAGGCGCAGAGGTCGGGCTTGCGGGCGGTGAGGCGGCCCGGACCCTGTGAGGAGTAGCCGACCCGCTCGCCCCGGATGTCGACGCCGCCGATCGACAGGACGCGCGGGTGGGAGTTGGCGCCCGTGATCGGCCGGTCGGGGTACGCGCACCGGCCGTCGGGACAGTCGCGCCCGCAGTTTCCCGCGGCGAACAGCACGTCGGCCCCCGCCCGCTCCAGGCTGGAGACGATCAGGTTGAACGGGTGGGCCGGGTTGTCGGAGTAGTTGCCGGGGTGGCCGGCGGGGAAGTCCCAGTCGGGAGAGAAGGAGCCCCAGCTGTTGCTGACGACCAGGGAGCGCGAGGCGGCGGGCTGGGCCTCCAGGACGGTGCGCAGGTGGGCGAAGGCCGCCACCGCGTCCGACAGCAGGCCGTCCAGCGCGCTGCCTCCGGGGCGCCGGGACAGCAGCACGGGCACGTCGATCAGTGACGCCCCCGGCGCGGCGATGAGCGCGTCGAAGGCGCACATCGTGCCGTGGTCGACGGGGAACTCGCCCGCCGTGCCCCGTACCCCCGAGGGCTTCCAGCTGTGCTGCGCGTCGAGGGCCACGGCGCGGTCGAGGCGCCGGGCCACGTGCGCGGCGTTGATGCCGGTGTCGAGCACCGCGAGCGCGACGCCCGCGCCGTCGAGACCCTCGCGGGCCAGCTCGGCCACGTTCAGCAGTCGCCCCACGTCGCGCCAGTCGCCCACCGGGGCCGTTCCGCCGCAGGTGAGACCCCGCTCGATCACCGGGTCGGCGAAGACTCCCACGACGTCCGGACGGAGCGAGGGCAGAAGGGTGATCCGGGTGGAGATCTCGTCGTCGGAGATCTCCCCGCGGACCAGGACGGAGGCCTCGTCGTCGGCGAAGGAGAACGTCAGCGGCTGGTTGAGCGAGAGGGGGTCGCCCCCGGCGACGGGAACCGGCCGGGGCGCGACGACCGGGGTGAAGGAGGGGTCCACGACGACCCCGGGCAGCGCGTCGGCGACGTCGGCGGCCGCCGTGCTCACCGTGGGGTCGGCCACGGCCGCGACGACGTCGGGGGAGGGACGGAGCTGGAGCAGGACCCGCATGTGCACCACCGGGGTTCGAGGGGATCGGGTCCCACCACGTTCCTGCATCCGCCTCGATCCCGTCCAGCCGTTGAAATCCCTCCCTATCCGGACTCATGGCATGTAACCCGTGCAAACGATGGGCGTGGATTTCCTTCCCTGTGCGGGTGCCGGTCACTAGCGTTGGGCGTCATGACCGCAGCGGCGGAGACGACTCCACCCCCCAGCCCCGATGTCCGGCACGCACACTGGCTGAGCACGCGGCCCAGACTGATAGTGGCCAGTGGCTTCATGCTCTTCCTGGAGCTGGCCCTGATCCGGTGGACCGGGTCGAACATCGTTCATCTGAGTTACTTCACGAACTTCGTCCTGCTGGGGTCCTTCCTCGGCATCGGACTCGGCTTCCTGCGGGTGGGACGCAGCACCCGGCAGCCGTACTACTCGCCGATCGTGCTGGCCGTCCTGGTCGTGGTCGTGTGGCTCTTCCCGGTCACCGTGGACCGCCAGACCGAGGGGGTCCTGTACTGGACGAGCCTGAGCGCGAGCGGGCCGCCCCCCTGGCTGATCCTTCCGGTGATCTTCGCCGCGGCGGCGATCGTGCTGATGGGCCCGGCCGAGCTGGTCGGGCGCTGCTTCCCCGAGCTCGAACGGCTGGAGGCCTACCGCTACGACCTGATCGGCAGCCTCAGCGGCATCGCGCTGTTCACCGCGCTGTCGTTCCTCAGCGCGCCCCCGGTGGTGTGGGGCACGATCGCCGCGATCGCCTACGCGGTGCTGCTCTGGCCCCGCAAGGTCTGGGCCCGCGCGGCGCTGCTCGTGCCGTCGCTGATCGTCGTCGGCGTCCTCGCGACGGAGACGCTGACGGCCGGGGCGCTGTGGTCGCCCTACTACAAGGTGACCTACGTGCGCGGCTACTGGGAGGGCGTGCCGCTGATGAACATCGACGTCAACGGCATCCCGCACCAGCAGGCCACCCCGGCCAAGAACCGCCTGGAGTGGGAGCGCCAGTACGCCCTGCCGTACGAGCGGGCGGCCTCCGGCAAGCTGGACAACGTGCTCATCGTGGGCGCGGGCAGCGGCACCGACGTGTCCATCGCGCTGTCGAAGGGCGCCAAGCACGTGGACGCCGTGGAGATCGACCCCAAGCTGCTCGAACTCGGCCACTCCTACCACCCGGACAAGCCCTACTCCGACCCCCGGGTCACCACCCATGTCACCGACGGCCGCGCCTTCCTGGAACGGACCTCCGACAAGTACGACCTGATCCTCTTCGCGCTGCCCGACTCGCTCACCCTGGTGTCCGGGGCGAGCTCGCTGCGGCTGGAGAGCTACCTGTTCACCCGGCAGGCGATGGAGGCGGCCAGGGACCACCTCAAGCCCGGCGGGGCCTTCTCGATGTACAACTACTACCGCGAGACCTGGCTGGTGGACCGCCTCGGCTCCACCATGCAGGCCGCCTTCGGCCACAAGCCCTGCGTCGACATCGTCAGCGAGACCGGCCAGCAGGCGGTGATCACCGCGGGGCTCACCCCCGAGGCGCAGCGGTGTGAGTCCGAGTGGGCGGGGGTGAAGGCCGACACCCCGCCGCCGGCGAGCGACGACCGGCCCTTCCTCTACCTGAAGGACCGGACGATCCCGCAGATCTACATCATCACCCTCGGCCTGATCCTCATCGTGAGCCTGCTCGCCGTCCGGGCCGTCGCCGGTCCGTACCGGCGGATGCGCCCGTACGCCGACCTCTTCCTGCTCGGGGTGGCGTTCCTGCTGCTGGAGACGAAGAGCGTCACCGGGTTCGCGCTGCTGTTCGGCACCACCTGGGTGGTGAACGCGATCGTGTTCGGCGGGGTGCTGGTCGCCGTGCTCGCCGCGGTGGAGGTGACACGCCGCTTCAGGGTGCCGTCCCTGCCGGTGATGTACGGCGTGCTGCTCGCCGGGCTCGTCCTGGCCTGGCTGGTGCCCAACTCCTGGCTGCTGAGCCTGCCGCTGCCGCTGCGCGCGGTGACCGCCGTGGTCGTGGCGTTCCTGCCGATCTTCGCGGCCAACGTGGTGTTCGCCAAGCGCTTCGCCGACTCCGCGGACGCCACGGTGTCCTTCGGCGCGAACCTGCTGGGCGCGATGGTCGGCGGCTGCCTGGAGTATCTGGCGCTGGTCATCGGCTACCAGGCGCTGCTGATCGTGGCGGGCCTGGTCTATCTGGGCGCCTTCGCCCTGCTGCCCAGGACCTCCGGGGCCGTCGCGGGCGGCGGGGGAGCCGGGGGCGGCGGCGCGGTCAAGGTCGGCTGACAAGGTCGGCCGCGCCGGTGGGCTCCGGGCGGGGAGCCCGGAGCCCCGACGTCTGGGGGTCCTGAAGTCCCGGGGTCCCGGGGTCCTGAAAGCCCGGATCCCGGGGCCAGGAAAAAGCGTTGTGGCCCGTCCTCCCGCGAAGGAGGGCGGGCCACATGCGTGTGGCGATCGCGCGGGGCCGTCAGCGGCGGAGCCGCCCGCGCGGAGCGGTCAGAACCCGCAGAGCTCGTCCAGGGACTGGGCCTCGGCCTTGCCGTTCTGGGTGGGCGTCTGGCTCGGCTTGGCCACCGCCGGCCTGGAGGGCTTGGGCGTGGCGGCGGGCGTCGCACCGCTCGTGCCGGGCGAGGCCGTCGCGGCCAGGGGGCGGCGGGCGGGCTGCAGCGACTGGCGCAGCGTCCTGGCGGTCGCCGTACGGATCTTCTGCCAGTCGGGCGAGCCGGTGTAGAACTCCGGCGGCACGAACTGGAGGCTGACGATCCTGGCGTCCTTCACCTTCAGTCCCAGCTCGATGATGTGCTCCAGCAGCTCGCGGGGGATGTCGGTCTTGGCCATCTTCTTGGCCACACCCGCGATCTTGGCGAAGTTGGTGAGCACGACCGACGGGGTGGCCTGCTGGGCGAAGGCGCCGATGACGCAGCGCTGGCGGGCCATCCGGGAGAAGTCGTCGCTGCCGACGCGGGAGCGCCCGTACCAGAGCGCCTCCTCGCCGGAGAGCTTCCGGTATCCGGCCTTGATGGTCCCGGCGGTGCCGTAGAGGCCGCCCCACGGGACGTCGCGCTCCACCCTGATCCTGAGGCCGCCGATGGCGTCCACCAGGTGGGCGAAGCCGAACATGTTGACCAGGGCGTAGTAGTCGATCTTCAGGTTGAGCGTGTAGCCGATGGCGTCCATGAGCGCCCGGGGGCCCCGATGCCCGTCCTTGACCCCGGGCATCAGCTCGGGGTGGTCCTCGGCGTACTGCCAGACCTCGTTGAGCAGGCCGCCGTTGGGCAGCTCGCGCATGAAGCCGTCGGGGAACCGCTTGCCGAGAGCGCTGCCGGGCGGGAAGCGGACGTGCTGGAGGTTGCGGGGGAGGCTGAACATGGCGGTGTTGCCGGTCGCGACGTGCACGCTGGCCATGGTCATGCTGTCGGTCCGCACGCCCTCCCGGTTCCCGGCGCCGTCGCCGCCGACGAGCAGGAAGTTCACCCGCTTGCGCCCGCCCCACGGGTCCTCGTGCTTGACGGGGACGGCCGTGGGGTTGTCGGCGGCGGGCGCGAAGATGGCGTTGGCCGTCTCCTTGCCGGTCATCACGGTGCTCGCGGTCAGCGCGAACGGCGCCATCACCGACACGCACAGCACGCCGACCGCGATGCCCGACACGATCTGCCCCCTGCCGCTGAGCCGGTCGGGCCCGAGGGAGATGTAGGAGAAGAGCACCAGCAGGAACCAGGTGATCGCGCCGACGACGGCCAGGACCACCGCGGTCGTCAGGATGCCGTCGCGGGCGACGAAACCCGCGTTCTCCGTACCGCCCAGGGCGAACCAGCCGACCAGGGCGGCCAGCAGCAGCGCGCCGAAGATCGTGAGCAGGATGTACCCGGTGCGGCGGTGTCCCGACCGCAGGTGCGCCGCGCCGGGGAGGACCGCCGACAGCGCGGTCCAGCCGATGAGCGCGCCGACCGTCAGCGGCTTGGCGAACTGCGGCCGCTTCCCGGGAGGGGCGGGCGGTCCGGGCGGACCGCCCGGACCGGGAGGTCCGGGGGGAGACCCGGCGGTCCCTCCGGTCTGCCCCGCCGCCTGGGCCGGGCCGGCGCCTTGGCCGGGCCCGGCGTCCCGGCCGGGCCGCGTGCCCGCTCCGGTCTGCGAGGGAGAGGTCATCCGCCCGTCGGGCGCGCCCGGGGCCGGGAGGGTGTCGTGCCCGTTGTGCGCGGGCTGCCCGTTGGGTACGCCGTGCGGGGGAGGCGTCTCCTGCCCGTTGACCCCCTGCCCGTTGACCCCCTGCCCGCTGATCCCCTGTCCGTTGATGCCCTGCCCGTTGTGCGCGCCCGGGAGGGAGCGCGCCTCCTGCCCGTTGGCGGCGCCCCGTGCGCCGGGCCGAGGCTGCGGGGGAAGCGTCCCCCGCCCGTCAGGCAAGCCCTGGACCAGGTCGGGAACCGCCCGGATCCCGTTGTGCGCGTCCCCGGCGGGAGCGTCCCGGGCCGGTGGCGTGCCGGGTGGGCCAGGGGGGATTCGCGTCTCGGCCGGACCTTGCGCGCCGCCGCGGCCCGCGGCCGGGCCTCCGCTGCGGCGCCGGGGGCGCCGTTTCCCACTGTCGCCGGCGAGATCCCCCGAGTCTTGCCCAAGGCGCATCGTCACACCGCTTCCTACTACGTTTTGCCCCGGTCTACCTGGCAAAACAGCCAAGGTTCCCCGATTGAACGGAATTTGCCAGGATTCTAGTCCCCATACCTGGACATGACAGACAGATAGCCAATCTGTGGTTAATGATCCCTTAAGTCGTGATGTCGCCTAAGACGTGGACGAGGAGGGCGCCAACCAGGTGTTGCACTGGAACGCCTTGTTCTTCTCGTAGCCCTGGCGGAACCACCGGTTGTTGTTCGCCGGGGAGCCGTGGTCACGGGGGTAGCCGGGCCAGTCGCCCACGCGGGAGTAGAAGTAGTAGAGGGTGTTGCGCCGGGCCGGGGTCACCGGGTAGCTGGCCGAGACCGAGCGCATGAACATCGCGCCGAAGCAGGTCGCCTGGAGCTCGAACCTGCGGCTCAGCGCGAGCCTCCCGCTGCGGCTGCTGGACCGCAGCGACCGCTGCCACCAGGTGTCGGACAGCCCCGACAGCTGCTGCACGTGGTGCCCGTACTCGTGCGCCATCATGCTGATGACCCCGCCGTGCCACTCGGTGATGGAGCCG
Organism: Streptosporangium sp. OZ121; assembly: GCF_051918885.1. Taxonomy (NCBI): domain Bacteria; kingdom Bacillati; phylum Actinomycetota; class Actinomycetes; order Streptosporangiales; family Streptosporangiaceae; genus Streptosporangium; species Streptosporangium sp. OZ121. The sequence continues at coordinate 70,643 of NZ_JBPXMC010000023.1, read as the reverse complement.
TACCCGCCGGAGTTGCCGACCCCCCGCGCCATCGCCCTGGTCGAGGCGTAGATGGTGGTGTTGCGCGGGCAGTAGTACGGCACCATGCTGCCCGGTGAGGGGAAGTCGCCACAGGCGCCGCGGCCCTTCGTCGCGGTGAGGGCGTAGCCGGGCGGGCGCCAGTCCATGCCCTGCTTGCGCATGATCTGCGACCAGCCCCGGTCCATGCACTTGGAGGTCCTGAGGATCAGTGCCTTGAGCTGGCTGTGGCTGTAGATGCTGGCCGACCCCGCCGGGCAGTTCACCCGGGGAAGCCCTCCGGCCCGGTAGAGCGTGTTGTTCTCCAGGCTGGTGTTGAGCGTCCGCGCCTTGACCGGGGGCTTGATCGTGTCCTCCGAGATGTCGGAGGAGGCCGTGGTCCGTCGCGGCTCGGCGGACGCGGTACGCGCGGGCTCCGCGGTGGGCGTGTACGACGGCCTGCTGTCCGAGAAGGTGGGGATCGCGATCGGCGAGACCGGATCCGAACGGCGGCTGTTCTTGGCCACCGCGCCCATCACCACGAGCCCGACGAACACCAGCGCGAACACGCCGAGGATCCCGCCGACGATCGCCCCGGCACCGCCGGAGCGAGGGCGCTGCGGCTGCCACTGCGGCGGCGGGTGGGCGTGCCGCTGCCAGGGGTCCGGCGGCGGTGGCGGGGCCGGCTGCCCGTACGGCGCGCGGCCCCCGGGCCGCGTCGGCAGGTGCGGGTATCCCTGTCCCGGCGGTGGCTGCTGCGGAGGCGCCGGCGGGGGAGGGAAGTGCGGCGGATACCCCGGGGGCGGCGGCTGGGGGTGGCCCTGGGGTGGTCCCGGCGGGTACCCCCGGCCGGGCGGGGGCGGGGGTGGGGGCGGGACCGGCCGCCGGGAGGGAGGGGGCGGGTACCCGTACCCGGGCGGGAATCCCTGTCCTGGCGGCGACGCCGGGTGGCTCCCGTGCCCCGGCGGCGACGCTGGACGGTTTCCCTGTCTCGGTGGTGCCGGCGGATGGCCCGCCTGTCCCGGCGGGGGTGCCTGCGGGCCCGCCTGCCCCGGATACGCGGGCAGGTGCGGGTATCCCTGTCCCGGCGGTGGCGGCTGTTGCGGATATCCCGGCGGTGGCGGTTGAGGATGGCCCTGAGCCGTCCATCCGGGTGGTGCCTGAGGTGGTCGCCCCTGAGGTGGAGGGGGTGGTGGAGGATAGTGCCCGTTGCCTGTCACGCTGTCTCCCCGTTAACCCGAGCGTCCGATCTGAGCTACAGGTCCGGACTTTTGCCGAATTTGGGGCGTAAGCATACTGATTTATCATCCGTCACGGATGTCGCTGCATTCGATTACATTCCGAAATCATCCGAGGTGATCTCCGCGATGTACCGGACCGATCCAGGGCTCGTGACCTAGCTTCAAATCATGAATCTGCAGCAGCTCCGCTATGTGGTCGCGACGGCGGAGCATCGCACCATGACCGACGCGGCCAGGTCGCTGTACATCGCACAACCTGCCCTTTCCCGTGCGATCAGGGATTTGGAACGAGAGCTCGGGATGACGTTGTTCGCACGTTCCGGACGTGGCGTGGTCGTCACGGCACAGGGACGCCGGGTGGTCAAACTGGCCCGGGAGGCGCTCGACGCCGTCCGCGAGATCGAGTCACTGTCCACGCACGGCCACGCGTCCGAGGCGGAGCTTCGCATCGCCTCGATACCCAGCCTCGAACCGGGGCTGGCAGGACGCCTCCTCCCCGCGTACACCGCCGAACATCCCGGGGTACGCATTCACATCGTCCGCTGTGACGGGCGGGACGGCGTGGTGAGCGCCATCAGGGACCAGCGGGCCGACCTCGGCTTGACGGACCTGCCCGTCCCCACTGATCTGATCAGTCATCCGCTGGAGCGCCAGGAGATCGTGCTGATCTCCCCGCCCGGCGTGGACCTGCCCGACCCGGTGCCGATGAGGAGACTCAACGGCATGCGACTGGTGCTGCCGGTTCCCGGCAGTTCCCGGCGCAGGGAGTTCGACGCGCTCTTCGCCAAACACGGTGTGGCCCCCGTGGTGGCGACGCAGCTCGACGAGCGCGGCAACTGGCTGAGCACCGTCCGTTCGGGCACGGCCTCGATGCTCTGGTACCGGGGGATGGCCGAGCAGGCCGCCCGCGCCGGGCTCGTGGTCCGCACCCTCGATCCCTCGGTCCGCCGGGTGATCGCCATCGTGCACGCGCGACGGCGGTTGCCCGCCATCGCCCAGGAGTTCCTGTCCGTGGCCGAAAGTGGGTCGGCCGCGTAGGAGCCCCGAGGCTCGTCAGTTCTTCCAGTTTTCCCCCAGAGGCGGCGCAGGTGGGAGCGCCGTCCTCTCCGACACCGGGCTATAGGCTCGGTCTCGATGACTATCTTGCGCCTGCGCGGCCGTGAGTTCCGGCCCGGCGAGTTCGCGATCATGGCGGTGGTCAACCGCACCCCCGACTCCTTCTTCGACAGGGGAAGGACGTACGGCTTCGCGGCGGCCCTGGAGGCGGTGGACGGTGCCGTCGCGGGAGGCGCGGACATCGTCGACATCGGCGGTGTCAAGGCGGGTCCCGGCGACGAGGTCGACCCCGCGGAGGAGATCCGCCGGGTGGCCGACCTGGTCGCGGAGGTGAGGCGCCGTCACCCCCGGCTCATCGTCAGCGTCGACACCTGGCGCGCGGAGGTCGCCGAGGTCGTCGCCGAGGCGGGCGCGGACCTTCTCAACGACACCTGGGGCGGGGTCGACCCCGAACTGGCCGGGGTCGCCGCCAAGCACGGCATCGGCCTGGTCTGCGCGCACGCCGGTCGCGTGACCCCGCGCACCCGCCCGCACCGTATCGCCTACGCCGACGTGGTCGCCGACGTCATCGGCTACACCGTCGACCTCGCCGAGCGCGCCGTCGCCGCGGGGGTGCCCAGGGAGTCGATCCTCATCGACCCGGCGCACGACTTCGGCAAGAACACCTGGCACTCCCTGGAGGTCAGCCGCCGCCTGGACGAGATGGTCGCCACCGGCTGGCCGGTGCTGGTCGCGGTCTCCAACAAGGACTTCGTCGGCGAGACCCTCGGCGGTCTGCCGGTGGACGAGCGCCACGCCGGGACCATGGCCACGCTGGCGGTCTCCGCCTGGCAGGGGGCCCGGGTCTTCCGGGTCCACGACGCCGCGTCCGCCCGCGCCGCCCTGGCCACCGTCGCGAGGCTGCGCCGATGACCGTTCCAGCGCCGGCGCCGCCGATGACGCCCGCCTCGCGGGCACACCTCTCCCGCGGGCGCCGTGCCCGCCGCGAACACGGACGGGAGCCCCACCCATGCCGGAAGAACGACTCGACCACCTCGTCTACGCCACCCCCGACCTGTACGCGACCGTACGGGAGATCGCCGGCCTGTTCGGCGTCGAGCCCGTGGAGGGCGGGCGCCACGTGGGCCTGGGCACCCGCAACCACCTGCTGGGCCTGGGCGGGCGCCGTTACCTGGAGATCATCGGCCCGGATCCCGACCAGCCTGATCCCGGCCTCGCCCGGCCGTTCGGCCTCGACCTGCTGCCCGGCCCGCGCCTGGTCACCTGGGCGATCCACCCGGCCGACCTCGACGCGGCCGTCGCGCGGGCCCGCGAGCGCGGGTACGAGCCGGGCGAGATCCACCCGATGTCGCGCCGCACCCCGGAGGGCGAGCTGCTGGAGTGGCGGCTCACGTCCTCGCCCGACGACACCGGCGACGGCCTGGTCCCGTTCCTGATCGACTGGGGGACGACGGCGCACCCCGCCGAGCGCGGCCTGCCCGTGGTGGAGCTGACCTCCCTCACCGCCCGCCACCCCGACCCCGCGGCCGTCGCCGCGGACCTGGCCGCGCTCGGGGCCGAGCTGGAGGTGGCCGCCGGTGACGAACCCCGCCTGGTGGCCGTGATCGGCGGGGTGACGCTCTTTTAGGGCGTCCTTTCAGCAGCGTCGTCCATGGGGAGAGAAGGGCCGGGCCACCCTCGGGGGGAAGGGTGGCCCGATCGCGAGGCGGGGGCGCGCCTCGCATTCCAGGAGGGTCTACTGCGAGGTGATCTTGACGTCGTCGACCCCGGCCTCCACCAGGCTCGCCCCGGAGGCGTCGGCCGCCTCCACGACGACACGGACGACCTGCCCGGCGTGGCCGGAGACGTTGGCCGTGGCGGTGGCCCAGGCGGCGGCGCGGCTGGACGCGGCGCCGGTCTGGTTCAGCACGGTCGTGGTGGTCGTGCCGACCACGCGGACCCGGACGTAGTCCGCGCTGCTCGCGTTGTTCAGGTGGCCGAGGTACCAGGAGAAGGACAGCGTGAGCGTCCCGCTCGCGGGCAGCGTGATCGCCGGCGACTGCGCGCTCGTCACGCCGCCGTCGATGTCGCCGTCACCCGCGCTCGACCCGGCCGCCGCGCCGCTGACCAGCCCGTACGTGCCACTGGGGGTGGTGCCGGGCTGGGTGGTCACGCCGCCGCTCGACGTCTGTCCCGGGTCGCCGCGCTCGAAGCGGCCCGTGGTCGCGGTGTCGGTGCCGCCGGGGTTGACCGTCCAGCCGCGCTCGGCCTCGAAGTCGTCGGAGTAGACCACCGTGGGCTCGGGGCCGGGGCCGCCGCCTCCGACGTACAGCAGCAGGTTCGGCGATCCGGTGCCGGGGTTGGTCACCACGCCGGGCGTGGCATTGGTGACGATCGTGTCGCGCACCTGCGCCGGAGTGGCGGCGGGGCTGCCGCTCAGGACCAGCGCCGCCGCGCCCGCGACGTGCGGGGAGGCCATCGAGGTGCCGTTGATCGTGTTGGCGGCCGTGTCGTTCGTGTTCCAGGCCGAGGTGATGGCCGAACCGGGGGCGAACAGGTCCAGGCAGGTGCCGAAGTTGGAGTAGGACGCGCGGGCGTCGGTGCTGGTGGTGGCGCCCACCGTGATCGCGGCGGGAAGCCGCGCGGGGGAGCGGGTGCACGCGTTGGTGCTCTCGTTGCCCGCGGCGAGCGCGTACACGACGCCGGAGGCGATGGAGTTGGAGACCGCGGTGTCGAGCGCGGTGCTCGCGCTGCCGCCCAGGCTCATGTTGGCCACGGCGGGCTTGACCGCGTTGGCGGTGACCCAGTCCACGCCCTCGATGATGATCGAGGTGGAGGTGCTGTTGCCACAGCCGAACACCCGCACGCCGACCAGCGTGACGGCCTTGGCGATGCCGTACTGGCCGCCGCCGACCGTTCCCGAGACGTGGGTGCCGTGGCCGTTGCAGTCGGCCACGTCGTTGTCGTCGTCGTAGACGTCGCGTCCGGCCTGCGCCCGCCCGCCGAAGTCGGAGTGGGTGACCCGGATGCCGGTGTCGATGATGTAGGCCCGCACGCCGGAACCGGTGTTCGGCGCGGTGTAGTTGCCGTCGAGCGGCAGGTTCCGCTGGTCGACCCGGTCCAGGCCCCACGAGGACACGGCCTGGTTGACCAGGGTGAACTCCTGGTCCTGCTCGACGTAGGCGACGTCGGGCCGCGCGGCGATCCGCCGGGCCTGCTCTTCGCTCGCCCGGACGGCGAAGCCGTTGATGGCGCGCTGGTAGACGGTGCTGACCTGCGCGCCCTCGCCTTCGGCGACCTCGCGCGCCCTGCGGTCGCGGTCGACGAGGCTGAAGCGGCCCTTGAGGACCACGATGTAGCTGTCGGCGAGCGCGGTCGCGCTGTCCGCCTTGACGATGGAACCGGTGGAACGCGTGGAATCCGCGGAACCGGCGGAATCCGTGTGCTGCAGCGCCGAGGCCGGGGTGACCGACCCGAGGGCGAGCAGGAGTGCGGCGGTGACCAAGCCCGCTAATCGGAGGGCGGGGGTCTTGCTCATGTTCGCGGACCTCCTGGAGGGGGGTGGGCCCGGCATCCCGGTCGGGGATCCCGGGCGGCGGTGGAGCGTCCCCATCGTCGGCCAGCACGATATTTACTGCAATATCATGACAGGGGTAAATCAATTTGTTATGTAGTTGTCCGTGGGCGATCGGGAGTGGAGAGCTGACGATCAGGTGTAGATGACGGAGAGGAAGCGGATCAGGATCGCCTCCCGCCGGTCGGCGGGCAGGGCGTCGAGAACCGCGTTGACCACGGCCATCTCCGGCTGCCCCGAGCCGCCCAGGTCCACCCCGACCGCCGCCGCCAGCTCGCCGAACGCGGCGTCGTCGAGCGCGTCCAGGTCCAGGCCCGCCACCAGCTCCACCAGCCCCTCCGGCAGCTCCGCGGGGCCCCGCTCGCGGGCCGCCTCCACGGCCTCCGCGATCACCTCCAGCATCGCCTCGACGCCCCGCAGGGTCACCCCGGTCACCGTGATGTGGATGTTGGCCGGGATGCCCGCGTAGGACAGCTGCGGCTGCAGGAACCACCCGCGCTTCCTGGCCTCGTCCGACAGCACGAACACGTCCACCCCGTCCACGTCGTCCGTGGAGCCGAAGGCGACCAGTGCCGACTCCGGGTCGCCGAGCACCCGCAGCCCGGGGATCTTCGCGATGCCCTCGCGGAGCTCGCGGGCCGCCGCCAGGGTGGTGCGTCCGAGCTCCAGGTAGCCCTCCCGGCCCAGGGCCTGGAAGGTGGCCCACGCCCCGCCCAGCGGGCCCGCGGACTTCGAGCTCTGCACGGTGGCGTTGATCACCGTGTAGCCGGGCCACGACGCCGAGGCGAAGTACGCCCTGCGCCGCAGCGCCGGGTCGGCGAACAGCACGACCGAGGCGCCCTTGGGCGCGTACCCGAACTTGTGCAGATCGCAGGAGAGCGACGTGACCCCGGGAACCGACAGGTCGAAGGGCGGGACGTCCGCCCCGGCCTCGCGCAGCCACGGCAGCAGCCACCCGCCCACGCAGGCGTCCACGTGGCAGAGCACGCCGCGCGCGGCGGCGATCCCGGCGATCTCGGCGATCGGGTCGATCACGCCCTGCGGGTAGGACGGCGCCGAGGCGACCACCAGGACTGTGTCCTCGGTGATCGCGGCCTCGACGTCCGCGGCGGAGGCCCGGAACGTCACCGGGTCCACCGGTACGGCGTCCACCACGACCCCCAGGTAGTGCCCGGCCTTGTGGAAGGCGGGGTGCGCGGTCACCGGCACCGCCATCCGGGGGCGGCCCGCCGTCTCGCGGGAGTCCCGCGCGGCCTTCACCGCCAGCATGATCGACTCGGTGCCTCCGCTGGTGAAGATGCCCGACCCCCCGCCGAGCAGCTCGGCGACCGCGCCGACGACCTGCTTCTCCATCTCCACCACGCTGGGGAAGGCCGTCGGGTCGAGGGTGTTGACCTCCAGCATCTCGAAGTAGGCCCTGGCGGCGGCCTCGTGCACCTCGGGCCGTCCGGTGTCGTAGACGTACGCGGTCACCTTGCCGCCGCGCACCGGCAGGTCGTCCTGCTTGAGGCGGGCGATCTCGGCCAGCAGTTCGTCGGTGTTGCGGCCCTTGTCAGGCAGGCTCATCGGTCTCCTCGGGGATACGGCTCGCGCGGGCCGGAAGGACGCGGCCCGCAGGGGCCGCCAGGGAAATGCCAGCATCACACGAAATAACACGAAATCGTGCCGTACGGAGATCCGGTGGCGCGCACCGGCCCGGCATACGGGACGGAGCCGGGAAACCGGGCGGAGGTCAGGACGGAGGCAGGGAGCCGGGCGGAGGTCAGGCCGGCGTGGCGTCAACGTGGGCGGGGCGAGGGGTTCCGGATCGTCGCGTTCAAACCTGGTGACGTACGCCGCGTGTCGCGCAACGTCGGCGAGGTTCGGGTCCCGAAGGTTGGCTGGGTGCGGTTTCGCCGGTCGCGGCCCGTGGGTGAGGACGTGAGGTCCTACCGCGTCACCCGTGACCGGGCGGGCCGTTGGCATGTGGCGTTCGCCACGATCCCTGAACCGGTCCCAGCACCCGGTCGGGGTGAGGTCGTTGGCGTGGACCGTGGCGTGGCCGTGTCGGCGGCGCTGTCCACGGGCGAGTTGCTGAACGCGCCCACCCTGCGCGGCGCCGAGAAGACACGGCTGCTGAGGTTGCAGCGGAAACTCGCGCGAGCGAAGCGGGGGTCGAACCGGCATGGCACGGTCAAGGCCGCCATCGCGAGGCTGAAAGCCCGCGGGCCGACCGGCGCAAGGACTGGGTCGAGAAGACCTCGACCGGCCTGGCCCGCCGTTTCGACGTGATCGCGGTCGAAGATCTGAAGATCGGCAACATGACGCGGTCGGCCAAGGGCGCCGTCGAAGCACCGGGGCGGAACGTCCGTCAGAAAGCGGGCCTGAACCGCGGCATCCTCGCTGCGGGGTGGGCCGGCTGGTGGAGCGGCTGGAGCAGAAAGCCCCGGGCCGGGTTCAGAAGATCGACCCGCGTTACACGTCGCAGACCTGCAACGCCTGCAAGCACCTCGCCAGGGAGAGTCGCGAGAGCCAAGCTCTCTTCCTGTGCGTGGCCTGCGGGCACCGGGCGCACGCCGACGTGAACGCGGCGAAGAACGTTCGCGACACTGCCGCAGGGCATGCGGTGGCTGCGCGGGGAGGCTTCGGGTTGCCGGAGCCTGTGAACCGTGAACCTCAACGCGACCTCCTCCTCGTGGGGTAGTCGCCGTTGGAATCCCCCGCCTTCAGGCGGGGGAGGATGTCAAAAGCCTCGGTCAAGATAGTGGAAGCCGTACGACCGCCCGGAGGCCCGGGGAGGCGTCCTCCAGGTGGACGGCGCCGCCGTGGGCGTGGACCGTCTCGCGCACGATGGCCAGGCCCAGCCCGGCTCCGCCCTCGTCGCGGCTGCGCGCGCTGTCCAGCCGGGTGAACCGGTCGAACACCCGCTCCCGGTCGGCCTCGGGGATGCCCGGCCCGTCGTCGGTGACGGTCAGCACGGCGTCGGCCCCCTCGGCCCGCAGCTCGACCACCACGGGGGCGGAGGTGTGCCGCAGCGCGTTGTCGACCAGGTTGACCAGCACCCGGCTCAGGTCCAGCGCGTCCCCGGTGACCCTGACCGGCCCGCTTCCCGGCCCGCTCCTCGGTCCGCTTCCCGGTCCGCCGGCCGTGCCGGGTCCGCTTTCCGGCCCGTCGCCGGCCGCGCCGGGTGCGTTCCCCGGTTCCCTCTCCGGTTCGCCCGCGATCCGCACCGTGACGGCCTCGCCGTACCGCTCGACGGTCTGCGCGACCAGCTGGTCCAGCTCCACCGGCTCCCCCCGCGCGGGCGTGCCGCCGCGCTCGTCCAGCCGGGCCAGCGAGAGCAGGTCCTCGGCCAGCCTGGACAGGCGCATGGTGTCCTCCAGGACGCCCTCGGCCGTCTCCCGCCAGTCCTGTCCCTCGGGGTGGCCGAGCGCCACCTCCAGCTGGAGCCGGATGCTCGCCAGCGGGCTGCGCAGCTCGTGCGCCGCGTCCGAGACCAGGGCCCGCTGCCGGACACCGGCCTTCTCCAGCCGGGCCAGCATCGCGTTCAGCGTCGTGGCCAGGCTGTGCACCTCGTCGCGTGCCTCGGGCACCGGCAGGCGGCGCGAGCGGGCGGTGTCGGTGATCTCGTCCGCGCCCCGGCGCAGCGCCGCGATCGGCCGCAGGGTCCGACCGATGATCACCCAGCTGGCTCCCGCGAGCAGGATCAGCAGCAGCGGCGTACCGACGATCAGCACGTGCCCGGCCGTGGAGATGCTGGTCTGCACCTCGCTGAAGGGGCGCGCCGCGATCACCGTCTGCCCTCGGTCGGCGCTGAGCACCCGGACTCGGAGCATGTGCGGGATGCCGTACGGCTTCCCGTCCAGGAAGCGCGCCTCGCCCATGCCGATCGCCGCGGCCCGCTCCCCGGCGCCCAGCAGCGGCACCAGCCTGTCGGTGCCGGTGGTCGTGTGGGTGATCCGTCCCGTGCCGTCGATCACTTGCAGGAGCGTGCCGTCAGGTGAGGTCATCTCGTCGGGCAGCCGCCCCGCGTCGGCCAGCGAGACCGTATCCCTGGCCCGCTGGTAGATCGAGTCGTCGATGGTGGCCAGCAGCGCGTTGCCGAGCACGGTGATCATCACGTAGGCCGAGACCACCAGCGCCACCGCCAGCACGGCCGAGGCGACCGCCGTCAGCCGGAAGCGCAGGCTCTTGCGCCGCCACCGGCCGACCGCGCGCCCTCCCCCGTGCGCGGCCGCGCCGGCCGGGGAGGCCGTGCCGGCGGGGTGTCCCGCGTCCGCTCCGGCGGCGGGCCGGTCCTGGCGGGCCCGGGGGTCCCTGCGGGCCGGGGAAGCCGGATCAGCCGCCATCGCCGGCCAGCCGGTATCCCGCTCCCCGCACCGTCTGCAGCGCGTTCCGGGAGAACGGCACGTCGATCTTGCGTCGCAGGTAGCCGACATAGACCTCGACCACGTTGGGATCGGTGTCGAAGGTGTCCCAGACGTGCTCCAGGATCTCCGTCTTGGAGACCACCTCGTCGTGGTGGCGGATCAGGAACTCCAGCAGCGCGAACTCCCTGGGCGTCAGCTCGATCGGCGTCTCGCCCCTGGTGACCCGCCGCCGCGCCGGGTCGAGCGCCAGGTCCCCGGCCCTCAGCACGGACGGGCGCCGGTTCGCCCCGCGCCTCAGCAGCGCCCTCAGCCTGGCCACCAGCACCACGTACGAGAACGGCTTGGTCAGGTAGTCGTCGGCGCCGAGGTCGAGCCCGTCGGCCATGTCGTACTCGCCGTCCTTGGCCGACAGCATCAGGATCGGCACCCAGTTCTCCTCGGCACGCAGCTGCTTGCAGACGTTGTAGCCGGAGATCCTGGGCAGCATGATGTCCAGCACCACGACGTCGTACTCGCCGTGCCTGGCCTGGTGCAGGCCGTCCTCCCCGTCGTGCGCGAGGTCGACCGCGAACCCCTCGGCCTGCAGGCCCCGCTGCAGGGCGGCCGCCATCCTCCGCTCGTCCTCCACGACGAGAACCCGCATGTGAACGCCCCTTTCGCCATGTCGGACGTGCCCATCCTCGACCACCCCGCCTGAGAGGCGGCTGAGAAGCCTGTGAGCACTCTCAGTCTGTCTCAGCTTCGGCACAGGACCTGTCACGCAGTCTGCTGTTGACAGGGATTGACGGCATACCGTGGAGGAATGAGATGTCTGAGCAAGCGAGACGGGGCCGCGCGGTGAGGTGGGCCGTGCCGGCCGCCGCGATCGCGCTGGTCGCCGGAGCCATCGGAGCCGGACCGGTCATCGCCGCCGTCCAGGGGGATCCCACGCTGCCCGAGCGCACCGCGGAGCAACTGCTGGCGAGCGCGGCCCAGGCGAGCCGGAGCGGGCTGAAGCCCATGTCGGGCACCGTCATGCAGACCGCCTCGCTCGGGCTGCCCGCGCTGCCCGGCGTGCCGGGCATGGGGGGATCCTCGCCCGCCGCCCTGCTGGCGGGCTCGCACGAGCTCAAGGTCTGGTACGGCGGGGAGGACAAGTTCCGCTTCGCCCTCCCCGGACGGATGAGCGAGACCGACCTGATCGCCAACGGCGACCAGGTATGGCTGTGGCAGAGCGACGCCAACAAGGCCACCCGCGTCAAGGCGGGAGGCGCCGAGGGCCTCAAAGAAGGGAGGCCGGGTGCCGCCGACGCGCACAAGGCGCTGCCCACGGCGACCACACCGCAGCAGCTCGCCCAGGAGCTGCTGGGGCGGATCGGCGCCGACACCGTGGTCAGCGTGACCAACACCGAGAAGGTCGCCGACCGCGCGGCCTACCAGCTCGTCCTCGCGCCCAAGGACACCTCGTCCCTGGTCAAGGAGGTCAAGCTGGCGCTGGACGGGGAGACCTTCGTCCCGCTGCGGATCCAGGTGTACGCCAGGAGCGCGGCCGAGCCCGCCTTCGAGGTCGGCTTCACCTCGGTCACCTTCACCCCGCCCGCCGCGGAGAACTTCACCTTCACCCCGCCCGCGGGGGCCAAGGTCGAGGAGGCGTCGATCGGCGAACTCGCAGAGGAGCGCGGCGCGCGGCAGGGCGAGAAGCTCAGGCAGGGCGAGGAGATCAGGGAGAAGGCCAGGACCGTCGGTAAGGGCTGGACCACGGTCGCGGTGATCCCCGCCTCAGAGATGGCGAAACTGGCCTCGGCGCCCCAGGGCGAGGGCCCCGCGGGGCAGGGCGCGGGACAGGACGCCGCCGCGATCACCGACACCCTGCTGAAGTCGGCCAAGCCGATCAGCGGCACGTGGGGCAGTGGCAAGGTCATCCAGACCAAGCTGGTCTCCGCGCTGCTGACCGACGACGGCCGCCTGCTGGTCGGCGCCGTCACCCCGGAGAAGCTGTCCGAGGCGGCCGGTCAGAAGTGAGCCCGGCGCCGGGAGCCCGACGCCGCCCCGTGCGGGGGCGTCGGGCTCCCGGCCAGGGTCCACGGCCAGGGTCCACGGCCAGGGTCCACGGCCAGGGTCCACGGCCAGGGTCCGGTGGCGTGAATCGGGGACGCCGTCCGGGCCACGTACGACGTTTCGGAAATCCAGCGCATACGACGTATCAGCCGCTTCATGGGCGCTCGGGGGCGCTCGTGAACGTCCAGGGCGCGAGCCCTGACCGGGACGACCGCGCGGCCGCCCCGGAACCGACGAGCAGTGGAGAAGAAGTGCCGATCGTCCAGAACGTGAGGAACAGCGGGAGCGGGGAGAACCCGGCCGGCGAGGTCCGGGAGGACCCGGCGGGCGGGAGCGCCGTGCTGGCCGGCGAGAGACCGGCCCCGAGCCCCTCCGGCGGGGAGTTCGCCATCGTCACCAGCGGGCTGACCAAGCGCTTCGGGGGTGGCCAGGTGGCCGTGGACGCCCTCGACCTGGCCGTCCCCGGCGGGTCGGTGTTCGGCTTCCTCGGTCCCAACGGCTCGGGCAAGACCACCACGATCCGCATGCTGCTCGGCCTGGTGACCCCGACGGCGGGGGACTGGCGACTGCTCGGCACGCCGATGCCCGGCGGGGCGGGCGGCGTGCTGCCCAGGGTGGGTGCCCTGGTCGAGGGGCCGGCCTTCTACCCCTACCTGTCGGGCGAGGCCAACCTGCGCCGCTACGACGCCGCCGACCCCTCGGCCGACCCGCGCACCGTCACGGCCAGGATCGGGTACGCGCTGGAGCGGGTGGGCCTGGCCGCCGCGGCCCGCAAGCGCTACCGGGCCTACTCGCTCGGCATGCGCCAGCGGCTGGCCATCGCCGCCGCGCTGCTCGGCCCGAGGGAACTGCTGATCCTCGACGAGCCGACGAACGGCCTGGACCCGCAGGGCACCCGCGAGGTGCGCGGTCTGGTCAAGGAGATCGCCGCCGAGGGGACGACGGTGTTCGTCTCCTCCCACCTGCTGGCCGAGGTGGAGCAGATGTGCTCCCACATCGCCGTCATGCGGACCGGGCGGCTCGTCGCCCAGGGATCCATCGCCGAGTTGCGCGCGGGGGAGACGGTCAGGATCCGGGTGGAGACCCCCGACACCGTCGAGGCGGCGGCCGTGCTGGCCGGGCTCGGTCTGCCGGAGATCCGTCTCGGTGACGGCGACGTCAGCGCCGCGCTGGGCGCCGACGTGCCGGAGCGGGTGTGCGCCGCCCTGGTCGCGGGCGGCGTCGCCGTCCGCGGCCTGGCCGTCCAGCGGCCCAGCCTTGAGGACATGTTCGTGGGCCTGACCGGGGAGGGATTCGATGTCGACGGTTAGCGGGAAGGAAGCCGTGTCCACCGAGAACGCCACACGCGCCACTCCCGGCGGGGAGCCCGCCACGGGTGCGGGCCTCGCGCCGGAAACGGCCCCTACGTCGGAAACGGGCCTTGCGCCGGAAACGGGCCTTGCGCCGGAAACGGGCCTCGCGGGCGGCGGGCACGTCTCCGGGGGCCCGGCCCCCTCCGGGCGGGCGGTGGGCGCCCCCCGGGCGTGGCTGCGGCTGCTCGGCTCGGAGGTCGGCCTGATCTTCCGGCGGCCGAGGAACCTCGCCATGCTCGCGGTGCTCGCCGTGATCCCGGCGCTGATCGGGATCACGCTGCTGACCTTCAGCGGATCCATGGGCGACGGGCCCGGTGGGCCCGGTGGGGGGTCGGCGATCTTCGAGCAGGTCACCGGCAACGGGTTGTTCCTCACCTTCGCCGCGCTCTCGGTCCTGGTGCAGTTGCTGCTGCCGGTCACCGTCGCCGTCGTCGCCGGAGACTCGATCGCCGGAGAGGCGGGCATCGGCACGTTGCGCTACCTGCTCGCGGCCCCGGCCGGCCGGAGCCGCCTGCTGGCCGTCAAGTACGTCGGCGTGATCTTCTTCTGCCTGGCCGCCGTCACCGCCGTGGCGCTGTCCGCGCTGCTCACCGGCCTGCTGCTGTTCCCCGCCGGTCCGATCACGCTGCTGTCGGGAGGGACGATCCCCTTCCTCGACGGCGTGCTGCGAATCGGCGTCGTCGTGCTGTACGTCACCGCGGGCATGGCCGCGCTGGCCGCCATCGCGCTGGCCCTGTCGACCCTGACCGAGGTGTCCGTCGGGGCCATCGCCTCGACCGTGGTCGTCGTCATCGTGGCCCAGGTGCTGGGAGTCATCCCGCAGCTGTCGGTGATCCGGCCGTACCTGCTCACCGACTGGTGGAACGGCTTCGACGGGGTCCTGCGGGATCCGGTGGCGACCGGCGAGATGGGGCAGGGGCTGCTGGTCTTCGCCGCCTATGTCGTCGTCTTCGGCTCCGTCGCCTGGGCGCGCTTCACCGGCAAGGACATCACCGCCTGACCCCACCGCACGTCTTCCCCGTCCTGTCCCGGCCTCGTCCCGGCCCCCGCCCTTCGCCGGCCCCCGCGTCCCGTGAGGTGCGGGCGTCCGGAGGTCGTGCGGGGGTCGCGCCGAGTCATGCGGCGGGAGTGCCGGGCGTCCAGGGAGCCGGACGGCCGGCTTTCCGTGCCTCGGCTTTCCGCGCCCCGGCTGTCCGGAACCGCGCGACGCAGGGGTTCCGGGCCGCCGCCCCTGCTTCTCGCGCTGTCTCCGAACAGGAAAGCTGTCTCCGAACAGGAAAGAGGCGATGAGAGGACTCATTAGCCGGCGGAGACCTTGAAGCCCTGCCGCCGCGCATAGGCGCTGAGCTGCAGCTGCCAGGCCCTCAGCCCGATGTCGAGGTCGGTGGCGTTCGAGAGCGACCGTCCCACGCTGTCACCGAAGAGGCCGTTGGCGTAGAGCTGGAACGGCAGGTACTGCCAGCCCTTCGCCACCTGCGTGGAGCCCTTGCTGAACATCCTGTTCGCCCGCTGACCTCCCAGGATCGGGATCTCGACGTCGAGGAACTCCTTGCTCCTCAGCAGGCCGGTCGTCGCGGGGAACACCCCGGAGACGGTGTTCAGCGACCTGACCGCCTCGGGATCGGAGTTCAGCCACCGGGCGAACCCGAAGGCGGCGAGCCGGTGCTTGCTCGTCGAGAGCACGGACACGCCGGAGCCGCCGTTCTCCGCGTTGACCGGTTTCCCGGCGTCCCAGCGCGGGATGGGCGCGGCGCGCCACCGGCCTTTGGTCCGCGGGATCGCGCCCTCGATGACGCCGGGTGCCCAGGCGCCCGTTATCCACAGCGCGTACCTGCCGCTCGCCATGCTCTTCCACCACGCGTCGCTCCAGGTCACGGCAGGTTCGACGAGCTTCTCCCGCGTCAGTCTGGTCCACAGTCTCGCCCACCGCCTGCTCCCCCTGTCCTGCAGGTCGATCCGGAGGGTCGTGGCGTTCTCGATGCCGAACGGCCGCCCGCCCGCCTGCCAGATCAGGCTGTCGGTGATGCCGGAGTCGGTCGGGTCGACGCTGGTGACGAAGACGCGGGGGTCCCTCTTCCTGATCTTCTCGGCGACCGTCACGAACTCTCCCCAGGTTTTCGGCGGCGTCAGTCCGATCCGGTCGAAGACGTCCTTTCGGTAGATCATGGTCATCGGGCCGGTGTCCTGGGGGATCGCGTAGACGCTGCCGTTGAGGTCCACCTGGTCCCAGGCCGAGGGACTGAACTCCTTCACCAGCTTTTCGGCGCCGTAAGGGTTGAGGTCGGTCACGACTCCGGAGAACGCGAAGCGGGGCAGCGCGAAGTACTCGATCTGCGCCACGTCGGGAATGCCGGTGCCGGTCTTCAGCGCCGCCCGGAGCCTGGCGTACTGACCCCTGGATCGGCCGGCGTTGATCAGATTGATCTTGATTTTGGGGTATTTCCGTTCGAACAGCGCCACCGTCTTCTGAAGGTTGGGCACCCACGACCAGAACGTCAGCGTGGTCTCGGTCCGCAGGGCCCTCTCGATGTCGGCGGATCTGATCTCGGGTGGCGGAGACTGCGAGGGGTGGCGGGGCGGCACGCCGCAGGCCGCCAGGGCGAGCAGGACGATGGAGAGCGCGGCGAGCGCTGTGGCGCGCGTGCTGTGCCGCATGACGAGGACCTCCATGAGGGGCGGGAGAACGTTGCCCTGCGGCTTCGGCCGACGGAACGGACCGTGCCGCGGGAGGGGGAGACGATGGGCCGGCGTAAGGGAAGCGATGTGACGGACATAACGGTAGAACGCTGCCCTGAGCTGCAAACATTTCCGGAACGCGCGGCCCGCCGCCTCGTTTTACGGCACGGTGACGGGCCGGCGCCAGCCGTGAAGGACCGGGAGGCGCGTGCCGCGGCGCCCTCCCGAGAGGCGGGCGGCCGCGGCCGGTGAAGGAAAACGCGGAACGGCCCCGGGAAAGGAGGTTTCCCGGGGCCGCCCCGCGCCCTGAAGGAGACCGGAAGCCGGTCGGGAGGCGATCAGGAGGCGATCAGGAGGCGCGGCCCCGGCGCAGGCCGAACGCCGCGACCACGAGCCCGGCGAGCCCGAGCACCAGCCCGGCCCCGCCGAGCAGGCGGGCGGTGCCGTCCGAGCTCTCCGAGGCGGCGACGGGGGCCACCGACGGCGCCGACACCGCCGGGGCCGTGGCCGAGGGGGCGGCCGAGGGGGTGGCGGAGGCGCCGTGGCCGTCTCCCCCGGCGGGGGCGGGGGTCAGCTTCAACGTCGGGGCCGGGCGCTCGGGCTCGGAGCCGTCGGCCTTGGGCTCGTCCGCCCACGTGACGACCTCGCCGCCGCTGTAGGTCTGGGTGGCGGGGAAGACGAGCTGGTCGGTGTCGGTGGGCAGCGCGCCCATGGACACCTCGAACTCCTGGAACTGGCCGGGATCGATCTTCCCGCCCGACCAGGTGACCTTCGTGACCGCCTCGGTGAGCTCGCCGTACTCGGTGGTGATCGGCTTGGGCAGCTTGCCCTCGACCACCTTGACGTCCCAGCCCGGCACCGGCTTGACCGAGACGAAGGCCAGCGGGTGGTCGGTGGGGAAGGTCACCTCCAGCTTGGTCGTCGAGGCGTCGTCGCGCTCGTTCGGGACCCGGAAGGCGACCTTGGTGAATCCGCCCTGCTGGGCGCTGCCGGGATTGATGGTGACGTGCGCGAGGGCGGGAAGGGCGAGACCGAGGGTGAGGGCGGCGGCACCGGCGGTGACGGCGGCCAGGCGGCGGCAGGCGTGCGTGAGCGACACGGGGTTCTCCACTTGGGGTTTTCGGGTTTTCCGGGGTCGGGTCAGGCGGCGGGAAGCGGAGGACCGCGCCGGCTGACGGAGTGACGGAGGACGGCACGCGAGGGAACGGGCGCGGCCGGGACGTACGCGGGACCCGGCGGGCGGGCGAGGGCGGCGGGGGGCCGCAGCAGCGGGAACATGGCGCCGAGGCGGCGACCGGCCGAGCGGAGCAGCACCCACAGGGCGCTCTCGCCGCGGGCCAGCCACCATCCGGTGATCAAGGTCGCGGTGAGGTGCGCGACGAGCATGCCGAGGCTCTCGCCCAGCCCCCTGACGTGCGGATGCGGGGGCGGGATCCCCTCGACGCCACCGAGCGCGAACAGCTCGTGCAGCGACAGCTGCAGGGTGGCGAGCCCGGCGCTGATCGTCACCATCGACCGCTCGCGCCCGGCGAGCAGCGCGGCCGTCGCCATGACCGCCGCTCCCGCCGCGGCCACCACTCCCGGCCGCGGCCAGGAACCGCCCGCGGCCACGTGGCCGAGGACGGCGAGTGCCAGGCAGACGGCCGAGAAGGCGGCCGCGCGCATGAGGCGTAACGGGAGGCGGGCGCGCATGGTGACCCATATGTTCTCACGCCCTGGGATGTCTGCCGTTCTGGAGTTTTTGTCGCTATGGTTGCCGCGACCGTGACCGGTCCTTCGAGCCGAGGTGGTGGCGATGCGGCACGTCGTTGGGGTGCTTGTCGGGCTGGCCGTGGCGGCCGTGCTTCTCTTCGGCGCGGGCTGGGCCGTGCAGGAGGCGGGGGCGAGTCTGGTGCCCCTCCCCGCGGAGAGCGGTTCGAAGACCTGGATCGCCCTCGGGGTGATGGCCGGGATCGGTCTCCTGGTCGGCCTGGTGGTCGCCGGTCGCGTCTCCCCGCTGGCGACCTTCGTCCCGTCGATGGTCCTGCTCGCCTGGACCGTGGTCTACGCCCTGGACGTCAGGCGAGCCATGGGCCTGGTCCCCGACGATCCGACCTTCCACGAGGTGCTCCTGCAGGCCGGTCGTGGCATGGGCCTGCTGCTGACCACCGGCGTCTACGCGCTCCTCGGCATCCTGCTGTTCCTGCCGGTGCTGATGCCCTCCCGCTGGGCGCCGCGGTTCCGGGACGACGAGGAGGAGTACGAGGAGTCCGACGCCCAGGGTTACCGCTGAGCCCTGGATCGCCGGGGCCGTACCCGCCACCGCGCGTCCGCCGGGCCCGCGCCGTCCCCGCGGTCACCGCCGGCGGGGACCGGCCGAGCTGACCGAGCCCTCCGCGCCGGTGCCCTCCTCGCGGTCCCCCTCATCACGGGAGGGCTTCTCCTCGCGGGCGGGCTCCTCGCCGCCCGCCCTTCCGGGGGGGAGGGCGGCCTTCCCCACGCCGGCGTGCCGGCCCTCCGGGCCGGTCCCGAGCGGCTGCGCGTCCTCCAGCGGGAGCCGGAGGACGAACCGGGCACCTCGCGGCGAGTCCTCGATCAGCAGGGTTCCCTGGTGGGCGTGGGCGATGTCGCGGGAGATGGCGAGGCCGAGCCCGCTGCCGCCGGAGTCGCGCAGACGTCCGTCGTCCAGGCGGGTGAAGCGTTCGAAGACGCGCTCGCGGTCGGCCGGCGCGATGCCGGCGCCGTCGTCGACCACGGCCACGACGGCCTTGCCGTCCGCGAAGCCGACGGAGACCTCGACGCGGCTGTCGGCGTGCCGCCGCGCGTTGCTCAGCAGGTTGTTCACCACCCGGATCAGCTGGATCCGGGAGCCCCGGACCGTCACGCGGGCGGTCACCTGGACCCGTACGGGCATCCCGGTGCCCTGGGCCGCCTCCTCCGTCACGAGGGCGCCGAGATCGATCAGCTCCTTCGGCGCAGGGTCGGCGGCGCGCAGCCGGGCCAGTTGCAGCAGGTCGTTGACGATCGCCTCGAGCCGGCCGCTGGCCGTCAGCGCTCTCCGGATGGTGTCGCGCGGATCGACGTCGTCGGGGTAGAGCAGGGCCTCCTCCAACTGCACGCGCAGGCCCGCGATCGGGGTCCTGAGTTCGTGGGAGGCGGTGGAGGCGAAACGGCGCTGCTGCTCCACGGCCTCCTCCAGGCGGGCCAGGGTCTGGTTGGCGGTGCGGGCGAGCAGCGCGATCTCGTCCTCGCCCGAGGGGATGGGCACCCGCAGGCTCAGGTCGCTCACCGTGATCTCGGACATCCGCGCGCGGATCGCCGCCACCGGGCGTAGCGTCCGCCCCACGACGCACCAGGTCATCCAGGCCGCGAGGGCCAGGAGGACGAGAACGCCCGCGGCGATGAAGTACTCCAGGTGGTGCTCGTGCAGGATGGCGGGCTCCTCGAGGCCCGCGTAGACCACCGGGGAGTCGGCCGCCGGAGAGACCCGGATGGCCATGACCATGACGGATCCCTCGGTCAGCTGCTGGAACCGGTCGTCGGCGGGGGGGCGGCTCGTGCTGATCGGCGGCAGGTCCGTGGCCTGCCTGCTGGAGTTGATGACCACGCCGTGGGCGTTCACCAGCTGGACGAGGTCGACCGGGGCGGTGGCGGGGATCGGGTCGGGGATGTTGCCGATCCGCACCAGCGCGCTCCACTGGCTGGCGACCCGCTCGGCGTTGCCGAAGCCGTCCTCCTGGATCCGGTAGCGGATCGCCATGTCGATGCTCGTTCCCACCAGGGCGAGGATGACCAGCAACAGCATCGTCGTGATGATGGTGTAGCGCGCCTGGATCGAGCGCATGCGCGGCCCCCTCATGGTGACGTCAGCGCCGCGAGGCTGCTCAGCAGGTCCAGAGCGTGCGCGGAAGGGCTTCCGGGTTCGGCCTGGAAGACGATCAGTTTCTGGCCGGGAGAGCCGTTGATGTTGAACACCTCGTACGTGAGCGTCAGGTCGCCGACGTCATGATGGCGGAAGCGTTTGGTCGCGACGTTCTCGCCGGACACCTCGTGGCGCGCCCACATCCGGCGAAAGTCCGTGCTCTTGAGCGAGAGCTCGCCGACCAGCTCGGTCAGGCAGGGATCGTCGAGGTCCGCGCCCGCGATGGCACGCAGCTGGGCCACCTTGGAGCGGGCGGACTCCTCCCAGTCGCGGTAGAACCGGCGGGAGTCGGGGTTCAGGAAGATCAGCCGGAGCAGGTTGTCCCGGTGGTCCAGCCCGTCGTAGAGTGCGTCGGCCATCTGGTTCGAGGCCAGCACGTCCATCCAGCGGCCGGTCACTATCGCCGGGGTGTAGGGCCAGCTCCGTATCAGCCGTACCAGTGCCGGTTTGACCCGGGCCGGCTGGTCGGGGGTTCTGGACCGCCGCGGCACGGGGTGCGCCAGCTGGTGCATGTGAGCCGCGGCGTCGGGGGTGAGATTGAGGACCTGCATGAGAGCGCCGAGCACTCGCTCGGACGGGTGGCGTTCCCGTCCCTGCTCCAAGCGGATGTAGTAGTCGGTGCTGACTCCGGCCAGCATCGCCACCTCTTCCCGGCGCAGCCCCGGTGTCCGCCGGGAACCGGCAGGCAGGAGCCCCACCTGTTCGGGGGTGGTGAGTTCACGCCGAGCGCGCAGGAACTCACCCAGGAGATTGTCGCTGTCCATAGCGTTACGGTATGTCAGAACGCATTTGACAAGGTGGCAGTATTACTCCCATGAACGTTCCCCAGCCTTGACGAACGCCCTGCTGGGAGCCTTTTCTAAGGTTTCTTTCCGATCGTTTTCCCCTCCGGGCCGATGATCGTCGAACCTTGTGCGATCGCGTTCTACCTTTGTCGCTCCGATGCCATTTTCGGCTACGCGTGGGGGATTCCAGTGGTAAAGGGCGGGGGAAAACGGTCATTGGAAAGCTGGTTTTCGTATGGAGGGGGTCTGGGGGGTCAAGAGGGGTCCAAGCGCGAGTGAAGGATGACCCCGCACCGGCGGGAGCATGGAAATGTGATTAGCATCACTCTTGCTTCGCTGGAGATTCCTGGGGGACATCTTGACCTTCTGGCGGGGGTGGCGTAAAAGGTCGTTTCCTCCCTCCGGCCCCGGCCCCGGCCGCTCGCGGCGATGCGCCCCGGGGTGCCGCCCCCGACGTCCGGCGGTCAGCCGGAGTAGAGGCGGGCGACCACCTCCTCGATGGAGTCCCCCTCGGGGGCGGTGGCGCGCAGGTCGTCGAGGGTGCCGTCGAAGGCCAGGCTGCCGTGGTCGATCAGCATCACGCGGTGGCAGAGCTTCTCGATGTCGCCCATGTCGTGGGTGGTGAGCAGGACGGTGGTGCCCCGGTCGGCGTTGAGGTGCCGCAGGAAGTCGCGCATGGCGGCCTTGCTCACCACGTCCAGGCCGATCGTGGGCTCGTCGAGCACCAGCACGGCGGGGTCGTGCAGGAGGGCGGCGGTGATGTCACCGCGCATGCGCTGGCCGAGGCTGAGCTGGCGGACCGGGGTGGTCATGAAGTCGGCGAGGCCGAGGATCTCGGTCAGCTCGGCCAGCCTCCGCCGGAAAATCGGCTGATCTACTTTGTAAAGGTGTCGGATCAGCTCAAAACTGTCCCGCAGCGGAAGATCCCACCACAGGGTCGTCCGCTGGCCGAACACCACCCCGATCCTGCGCGCCAGGGCCACGCGGCGGCGGGTCGGATCGAGCCCGGCCACCCGGATGCTGCCCGAGGTCGGCGCCAGGATGCCGGTGAGCATCTTGATGGTGGTGGACTTGCCCGCGCCGTTGGGGCCGAGGTAGCCGACGAACTCCCCGGCCTCCACGGTGAACGACAGATCCCGTACGGCGTGCACGGTCTTTTTGGCCCTGCGGCGGCCCACGGTGAAAGAGCGGCCGACCCGGTCGAGTTCGATCATGTGTCAACTTCCCGTCGAGCGGTAGCGGCGGATGCCCGCCCGCCAGGCGAGGGCGGCGACGGCGGCCAGCAGGACGGCCGCCAGGGGCGAGGCGAAGCGGAGCCAGTACGGCAGGCCGAGGGGGTCGTCGCGGTCGAGCACGAACAGCGCGGGCTGCCAGTTCACGAACGCCAGCGGCACGACGAAGGTGACGCCCTTGACGAGTTCGGAGCCGTAGACGCTCAGGGGGTACTGGGTGAGGGTGCCGCCTCCGTAGGTGAAGGCGTTGGCCACCTCGGGCGCGTCGGTCAGCAGGAACTGCACGGCCCCGCCGAGGGCGAAGACCGAGGTGAAGATGACGAGCCCGCACGCGACCATCAGCGGGATCATCCAGACCCTGCCCCAGCTCAGGCCGAGCTGGGGCAGGGCGACGGTGAGCACGACGGCCGCCTGGGCCAGCCTGCCGAAGCGGTGCACCCCGAAGCGGTCGACGGCCATCTGTGTGAACGCGCTCGCCGGGCGGATCAGCATGGTGTCGAAGCTGCCGCTCCTGATGTGCTGGCTGAGCCGGTCGACGTTGCCGAAGAGCATGTCGGCCAGTGCGAAGGACAGGCCGGCGGTGCCGTACAGGAACATCACCTCGGCCAAGGTGAAGCCGCCGAGCGATCCGGTGTGCTCGAAGATCACCCAGATCGCCGCCACGTCCAGCGCGTTGACCGCGAACGAGCCCAGCGTCATCATGATCAGCGGTCCCGGGTACTGTGCGGAGGCCCTCAGCCAGGTCCAGGCCAGCAGGAGGTAGGTCCTCACCATCGGGTGCCTCCCGCGGCCGTCTCCCGTGCGGCGGGTCTGTGGTCCCGGTGGTCCCGGTGGTCCCAGGGGTTCCGGTTGTCGTCGTCAGCCACCTTGGATCACGACCTTTCTGCGGGCCGCGTTCGTGGCCAGGGCTCCCAGGGCCAGCAGGGCCGTCGCCCACATGGCCTGGAATCCCAGGGCGTCCAGGACGTCGCGCTTGCCGAGGTAGAGGTCGGCGGGGACCTGGACCATGGCCGACCAGGGGAGTGCTTCGGCGAGGGCGCCGAGCCAGCCGGGGAAGAGGTTGAGGGGCAGGACCATGCCACTGAAGAAGAGGGTCGTCACCAGTGAGATCGTGTGCACCCCCCGGTCGTCGATGATCCAGCAGGCGGACAGTGCGACCAGGTAGCGCAGGGCGAAGCTGACGATCACCCCGAGGGTGAGGCCGGCCATGAAGGACAGCCAGGTCAGCGGGTCGTCCGGTACGACGAGGCCGAACAGGGCGGCGCCGGCGATCGTGGGTGGCAGGCTGCGGCCGAGGAGGAGGTAGCAGGCCCGGCCGAGGTCGTCGGCGAGGTTCCACATCTGCAGGGACGCGGGGCGGAGCAGGTCGAGGGCCACGTCTCCGTTGCGTACGCGTTCGGAGAGTTCCAGGCCGCCGCCGAAGACCTGCATGGGGCCGATGAAGGCCTGGCTGAGGAAGCAGAAGGTCACGGCGTCGGCGAGGTCGTACCCGGCGAGGCCGGGGCGGGCCTGCCAGAGGGCGATCAGGACGTAGGCGCGGAGGATGCCGAAGACGGTGTTGGTGAATGCTCCGGCGACGGCGGCGGCGCGGTAGGTGGAGTGGCGGCGGAAGCCGTACCCGGCGATGCGCGCGTAGAGCAGGAAGGCTGCCTCCTGGAGGGTGTCAGGACAACCCTCCTATCCTCCTTGGCGCTTTGGGGGGAGGCAATGGATTTTCGGCGGCGCGGGGTGCGGCGGGGTGCGGCGGGATCGGTCGTCGATGTGGTCTGTTTCCGGGCTTGGAGGGATGATGACTTTCGGTGTTCGAGTGTGTCGTGAGAGTGATGTATACATGCGTGATACTTAGTTGTAATCTCTCCGATATGTCCAATCGCCGATAAAAGCCCATTCTGAGGGGAATGTCCTTTTGTGGAGGTCCCCCATGCGCGACGAGATCGATATGGATGTCAGTCCGGTCTACCCCTTCAGCTGGCAGGCCGCGACCCTCAACGCGATCATGCGCGGCACGTTCAAGCCCATCTCCGACCTGCTGCTGAGAAACGACGTCGGCTTCGCCGCGGCCTCCCGCATCGTCGCGCTGGCCGGCAGGGTGCCGTTCCGTCTGCCCGTCCACGTGCGCGTGACCCCCGACGAGGCGGGGGCGTGCCCGGGGGAGTGGGTCCGCGCGGGGGAGGAGCTCGACGAGGGCAAGGTCCTGCTCTACTTCCACGGCGGAGGCTACTTCTCCTGCTCCCCGGCGACCCACCGGCCGATCACCTGGCGTCTGTCGGCCGCGACCCGGCGCCCGGTGCTGGCGGTCGACTACCGCCAGGGCCCCGTCCACCGGCCGGCCGAGGCCCTCGAGGACGCGATCGCCGCCTACCGATGTCTCCTGGAGCTCGGCTACGGCCCCGGCGACGTCGTCTTCGGCGGGGACTCCGCCGGGGGCCACCTCACCCTGGCCACCCTTCTGGCGCTCCGTGACCAGGACATGCCGCTGCCGGCCGCCGCGGTGTGCCTGTCCCCGTGGGCGGACCTGACCGGCGCGCCCCGCAGGGTCAACCGGCTGCTCGACCCGATGATCCCGGCCGGCCGTGTCGACTGGCTCGCCCGCCGCTGGACGGCGGGGCTCGACCCCCAGGACCCTCTGCTCTCCCCGGTCCTCGGCGACTACACCGGCCTGCCCCCGTTGATGATCGTCACGGGCTCCACCGAGGTCCTGCGCGACGAGGGCCGCCGGGTGGCCGAGCGGGCCCGTGCCGCCGGGGTGCCGGTCACGTACGAGGAGTGGCCCCGCATGCCGCACGTCTTCGCCATCCTCGCCGACGTCGTCCCCGAGGCCCGCGAGGTGTACCCGCACATCGCCCGCTTCCTCGTCGCGACCCAGGAGCTCATGCCCGGCCGCGCCACCTCGAAGCGGAGCCGCGCTCCGGCCGCCCTGGAGGTGCCCGACCTCTCGGCCTCGGACCTTTCTGTGTCGGATCTCCCCGTGCCGGACCTTCTCCTGCCGGGCCTCGCCGTCCCCGGTCTCGCCCAGCCGGTTGCCTCCCCCGAGGAGGCCTCCGCCCCGGCTCCGCGGAACCCGTCCGCGCGCTCCGCCTCGACCGCCGCCTGAGGCGTTCCGGGACGTGCGCCCGAGAGCCGGCGCGCGCCCTTGCCGCTGGTCACACGGTTCCGCCCCGTCCCAAGGGCATCCCGAACACCACGGATTCCTTACCCCGAGGGATCATTCGCCTTACCTCTCATATCCCTTGTGACCGGTCGGGAGCGAAGGACGCTCGAATCCCGCCACAGTGTGCTTGCCGTAGCCCGCGCACGAGAGGCTCAACGAGGATGGCACGTGGGGGAGCAGGTCCCGTGAACGGCATGCCGACCGGTGTGCGGCCGCTGACCGTCGGGGACCCGGTCATCATCGGCCGCTACCTTCTGCTCGGCCGCCTCGGAGTGGGTGGGATGGGCATCGTCTACCTGGCCGAACACCCGCAGGGTGGGGCGGTGGCGCTCAAGACGCCGCACCCGATGCATCTCAACGATGCCACGCTCCGCGCCCGTTTCGCCGAAGAAGTGCGATTCTCCCGGAGAGTGGTGCCTTTCTGCACCGCCGCGGTGATCGAGGACGGCACCGACAAGGACCGTCCCTACCTGGTGTCGGAGTACGTCCCGGGCCCCGCGTTGTCCCAGGTGGTCTCCGCGCACGGCCCCCTCACCCCCGACCTGGCGTACGGAGTCGCCCTGGGGGTGGCCGCGGCGCTGGTGGCGGTGCACGAGGCGGGGCTGGTCCACCGCGACCTCAAACCCGGCAACGTGCTTCTGTCGGACACCGGCCCCCGAGTGATCGACTTCGGTATCGCCAGGGACGTCGACGTGCTCGCCGCGCACACGCAGGCGGGACAGGTCATGGGCAGTCCCGGCTGGGTCGCCCCCGAGCGGCTCACCGGCGGGCTCGCGCTGCCCGCCTCCGACGTCTTCGCCTGGGGCTGCCTGATCGCCTACGCGGCCTCCGGCCACCACCCCTTCGGCGCCGGGGAGGCGGACGTGCTGACCCGGCGCATCCTGGTCGAGCCGCCGAGGGTGGCCTCGGTGCCCGCGCTGCTGCGCCCGGCGGTCGAGGCCTCCCTGGCCAAGAACCCCGCCGAGCGGCCCAGGGCCGCCGACCTGCTCGGCGCGCTGCTCGCCGCGGGCGGCGTGGGCGACCCGTGGGACCTGCGCGAGGCGGTCGCCGAGGTGCTGGCGGAGATCTGGACGCCGGTGCCCTGGGCCCCGGGAGCCGGGAGGGTCCGGCTCGCGGCCGTGTCCTCACCGTCCTCACCGTCCTCACCGTCCTCACCGTCCTCGCCGTACTCCTCGTCCCTGCCCCTGTCGCCCTCGTCGCCCTCCTCGTCGCTCCACGACGAGCCCTCGGTCCCGGTGAGGATCCCCGGCAGGGGGTCGCGCAGGGCCGGGCCGCGTAAGGGGGCGCACCTGTCGCAGGCCGGTTTCGCGGCGCTGGCCACGGTCTCCATGGCGGCGGTCACCGTGGCCGCCGCGACCGGTGGCGGCGGGCCCGGCCCCGTCGGCGATCCCGGCGTTCCCGAGCCGGTTCCGCTGGTCCTTCCCGCCGAGGGCACGCCCTCCGCCTCCGTCTTCGGCGCCGGCACCCGCCCGCCCACCGGCCGGCCGCGGGTGCCGGCGCCGACCACCCCCTCCACCGTCCAGATCACCACCACCAGGACCGTCTCGCTGCCCACCGCGGGCCACGACGGCCACGACGGCCGGGAGGACCCGTTGCCGGAGCGCCCCCGGGGACCTCGTGGCTCGGGCGGCTCGCCGGACGACGGCGACGACCCGCGTGACTGCGCGGACACGACCGCCAAGGGCAGGGGCAAGGGCCGGGCCGGGGACTGCCCGACGGCCTCGAGCGATCCCAAGCCCTCCTTCACCCAGATCCCGCAGACCGGCGACGGGGAGAGCCCGTCCCCGACGCCCACCGCCCCCGCCCCCTCGGGGACGACCATCACCCCGCAGCCCACCCCCGGCCCCTCCATGCAGATGGGCTGAGTCATCCTTTTCGGACGATTTACAGGGAGATATCGGTGCATCGGTTAAAGTGAGCGCCGCGAGTCGAGGCGGAGGGGGATACCGATGGGCGGGCCTGTGGCCGGTGCGGTGGAACTGAGCGGCGTCGGGGTCCGGGTGGTCGGCCGTACCCTGCTGGACGGCATCGGCTGGCGGGTCGGATACGGGGAGCACTGGGTGGTCCTCGGCCCCAACGGGGCCGGGAAGACGACGCTGCTCTCGCTGGCCGCCGCCGTACGTCATCCCACCGAGGGGGCCGTCACCGTGCTCGGCCAGCGGCTGGGCCGGGTCGACCTGCGGGAGCTGCGCCGCCACATCGGCCTCGTCGCGGCCAGCCAGCGGCTCGTCGACGAGGAACTGCTGGAGGAGGAGGGCGCCACCGCGCACACCGTCGTCCTGACCGGCCACACCGGGACCAGCGCCCCGCTCTGGGACCGCTACGGCCCCGCCGAGCACGAGCGCGCCCACCACCTGCTGGCCGACATGGGCTGCAAGGACCTCGCCGACCGGCTTTTCCGCGTCTGCTCCCAGGGTGAGCGGGCCCGTGTCCGCGTCGCCAGGGCGCTGATGGCCGATCCGGTGATCCTGCTGCTGGACGAGCCGTTCGCCGGTCTCGACCTGCCCGCCCGCGAGGACCTGATCACCGCGGTGGAGGACCTGGCGGCGACCCGCCCGGCGCTGACCACGGTCACCGTCACCCATCACCTGGAAGAGGTCCCGGCCACCACGACCCACGCCCTGCTGATGCGCGACGCCCGCGTCCAGGCGGGCGGGCCGGTGGCGGAGATCCTGACCGCGGAGAACCTGTCGGAGTGCTTCGGGCGTCCGCTGCGCGTCGACCACCTCGACGGCCGCTGGTCCGCCCGCGCGGTGCGCGGCTGAAGGTCTCGCGGCGGGCGGGGCGCCGGCCGGCCGTGAGGCCGGGCGGGCCATGTCGGCGAGGGAGTGACCGGAACGCGGGGCGATCCGCGGAAAAAGCGGTGTTATGCGGGTGATCTTCCCGGTACGGTGTCACGCATGGCGACCAAGCTGAACCAGATCCTCGCCGTGGAGAAGGGCGTCAAGTCCGACACCCAGCGCAAGGTGACCGACGCTTACCACACGATCCAGAAGAACGCCCTGCTGTCGGGCATCTCGCGGACCTACCAGCCCATCGACGACGAGGGCGAGCGGCTGCCCCCGGAGTCGACCCGGGTCCAGGTGCAGGGCGAGGACCTGCTCAAGCAGGTCGGCGCCGCGCTCACCCGGCTGTTCGACGTCACCGCCACCAAGGACTGGGCCAACTGCTCGGCGCGGGCCGACGTGAAGGTCGACGGTTCCACCCTCCTGGAGGACGTGCCCGTCACCTATCTTCTGTTCCTGGAGAAGCAACTGGTCGACCTGCACACCTTCATCGCCAAGCTGCCCGTCCTGGACGCCGCCGAGGCCTGGACGCTGGACCAGTCGACCGACTGCTGGCGGACCGAGCCGGTCAAGACGACCCGGACCAAGAAGGTGCCCCGTAACCACGTCAAGGCGGAGGCCACCGACAAGCACCCCGCCCAGGTCGAGGTCTACCACGAGGACATCGTCGTCGGCTTCTGGACCAAGGTCACCTTCTCCGGGGCCGTGCCGCAGAAGCGGGTCAACGAGCTCCTGGAGCGGGTCGGCAGGCTCCAGAACGCGGTGAAGTTCGCCCGGGAGGAGGCCAACGGCACCGAGATCACCTACCAGCGCGTCGGTGAGAAGGTGATGGGCTACCTGCTCGGGTAAGATCACAGGACTCCCCGTCGGAGCACGGGGATGCGCGAAAGCGCGAAAGCTGAAACTGAGACCGTCAGACTGACACGCGGCCACAGCGGGGGTTCGAATCCCTCCCCCGGCACCACCTGCCGGGGTGGCCCAACCGGTAGAGGCAGCCGCTCAAGCTCAGGCTCTCGCTCCAGATTCAGCATTCGCCGCCGGGCGCCGGATCGAACGGATACGGGCGACGATGGTCGAGTGCGGGTTCGAGTCCCGCTGGACGCTCCACGTGCGTCTATAACTTAACGGCAGAGTGCGACCTCATCATGAGTGACCCGGATCCTTAAACGTGCCGGTGCCGCGATATGGCGGCACTCCAGGCCCTCGGGGAATGGATACTTCCCCGGGGGCCGTCGCCTTCCCGCCGCCGCTCTCCCGCCGCGGTCCTCCGATCCGTCCCGTCCTGGACGGGGACGCCGTGGACGGCGCGGAGCGGGCCGGAGACGGCGCGGGGAGCCCGTGGACGGTGACGCGGGCCCGAGGTGGTCAGTCCTTCTTGCGCTGGCGGATCAGGCCCATGAACCCCGGGCTGGGCTTGAACCTCGCCGTCCAGGTCTCCGCGATCTCCAGCGGTTCCCCGGTCTGCGGGTTGCGCCCGCTCCGCGCGGGCCTGTGCACCATCTCGAAGGATCCGAACCCGGGAATCGCCACCTTGTCCTCGGCCGCCACGGCCGTCTGGATCGTCCCCAGGATCGCGTCGAGAGCCGCGGCCGTCTGCCTCCGGGTGAGCCCGGCCTCGGCGGCGGCCTTCTCGATCAGCTCGCGCTTGTTCATGGGAACAGTTAACGCCATCACCACCCGGTGAATCGAGCCCCGTTCTCCACTCGCCGCGCGGGTGTGACGTCTTCGCGGTGACCGGGTCCCCCGCGTGGCCGGCCGTCTTGCGCTCGCCGCGCGGGTGCCCGCCGTTTTCGGGCGGCGGGCACCCGGCCTCGTTCAGCGGTCGGGCTGGGCGGCCAGCCGTTCCGCCTCCGTGTGCAGTGCCTCGACGAGGATGAGCTCCAGAAGGAGGTCTTCGTCAACGAGGCCGATCAGAACATCCATCGAGCCTCCCTGACTACTCGACGCCCCAGGGGTCGCGGAAGTTGACACACGTACCGAACAAGACTCGGACATGATCGACTGTTGATCGTTCGCATACGTGGGGGCTCGCTAGGCGGGGACCAGTTCCGCCAGGTCGACGTGCTCTCCGACCTCGCGGATGCTCATGCAGTACGCCACCAGGACCCGCCGCCCGTCGATCCGGCGGGTGACCAGCAGACAGGGGCCGTCGTGGACCACGATCGCCTCAACCTCGATGCCCTGGGGGCTTCGCCAGATACCCATGAGCCCGAGGCTACGGAGAACCGGGTAAGGGCGGGGTAACCAAACGGGCATATCGTGATACACGGCGTGGAGGCTGTGGATCTATATGTATGCCCTCTGATGATTAACCTGGTGGCTTTGGGTAGCAGGACGCTGGAATTACCGTCATCAGGGAGAAAACACCATGGCTTTGCCCAAGCTCACCCCCGAACAGCGTCAGGCCGCCCTGGTCAAGGCCGCCGAGACCCGTACAGCTCGCGCCAAGCTTCTCGCCGAGGTCAAGACCGGCGCGCTCAGCCTGGAGCAACTGCTTGGCCGTGAGGACGACATCGCCAGGCGCATCAAGGTCTCGCAGGCTCTGCGGGCCCTGCCCGGAGTCGGGACCGTCAAGGCCGCGCAGCTGATGGCGCAGGCCGACGTGGACGAGGCGCGCCGTCTGGGAGGCCTCGGTACCCAGCAGCGCCGCAAGCTCATCGAGGCCGTCGGCCGCTGAGATGCCGCCCGCCGTCCGCCGCCCGCGTCCCCGGGGGAGAGGCTCCCGGGGACGCGGGCCGTGGGGGACCCGCGGGGAACGGTGCGGGAGGGGCCGCCGTGGCCGGTGCGCGGAGCGCGAGGCACGGAGGGGCCGGGGGAACGGGGAGGCCCCGCCGTACGGACTCGGGGGAGACCCGCGCGGCGGGGCCTGTCGACCTGGTCGTCGGGCTCGTCCGGGGGGAACCGTCCCATGCCCTGGGAGCGTCCGGTCGAGCCCGGTCCGGAGAGTCAGTGAGCCTCTGCGAACTGCTGCTCCTCCGTCGAGCCCTTCAGGGCCGTGGTGGAGGAGTCCGGCGCGATGGCCGTGCTGACCAGGTCGAAGTATCCGGTGCCGACCTCGCGCTGGTGGCGGGTGGCGGTGTAGCCGCGCGCCTCGGAGGCGAACTCGGCCTCCTGGAGCTCGACGTAGGAGGTCATGCCGTCCTCGGCGTAGCCGCGGGCGAGGTCGAACATCGAGTGGTTCAGTGAGTGGAAGCCCGCCAGCGTGATGAACTGGAACTTGTAGCCCATGTGGCCGAGCTCGCGCTGGAACTTGGCGATGGTGGAGTCGTCCAGGTGCTTCTTCCAGTTGAACGAGGGCGAGCAGTTGTAGGACAGCATCTGGTCGGGGTACTCGGCCTTGACGGCCTCGGCGAACTCGCGGGCCACGTCCAGGTCCGGGGTGGAGGTCTCCATCCAGAGCAGGTCGGAGTGGGGCGCGTAGGCCAGGCCGCGGGCGATGCAGGCGTCCACGCCGTTGCGGACCCGGTAGAAGCCCTCCGCGGTACGGTCGCCGGTGGTGAACGCCTGGTCGCGGGGGTCGACGTCGGTGGTCAGCAGGGTCGCGGCCTGGGCGTCGGTCCGCGCGATGACCAGGGTCGGCACGCCCAGCACGTCCGCGGCGAGGCGGGCGGCGCTGAGGGTCTTGATGTGCTGGCCGGTGGGGATGAGCACCTTGCCGCCCAGGTGGCCGCACTTCTTCTCCGAGGCGAGCTGGTCCTCCCAGTGCACCCCGGCGGCGCCCGCGGCGATCATGCCCTTCATCAGCTCGAAGGCGTTCAGCACGCCGCCGAAGCCGGCCTCGGCGTCGGCCACGATCGGCGCCAGCCAGTGCGGCGCGTCCCGGTCGCCCTCCGACCAGGTGATCTGGTCGGCGCGCAGCAGCGCGTTGTTGATGCGCCGCACGACGGCCGGGACCGAGTTGGCCGGGTAGAGGCTCTGGTCGGGGTAGGTCTGGCCGCCGAGGTTGGCGTCGGCGGCGACCTGCCAGCCGGACAGGTAGATGGCCTTGAGCCCGGCCTTGACCTGCTGCACGGCCTGGTTGCCGGTCAGCGCGCCCAGGGCGTGCACGTAGTCCTCGGTGTTGAGCAGGTCCCACAGCCGCTCGGCGCCGAGCCGGGCGAGGGTGTGCTCCTCCTGGACGGAGCCCCGGAGCCGGACCACGTCCTCGGCCGTGTAGGTCCGCGTCGTCCCCTTCCAGCGGGGGTTGGTCTCCCACTCGCGCCGCAGCTCGTCTGCGGCTCCCTTGAGGCGATCATTCATGATGCGACTCCTTTTCGTCCCCTGGGTGCCTAGTTCGAGTGTGTGCCTCGACGAAACGGTCAAACAAGGTCGACTCGGACGAAAGAATGGAGATTATTCTCCTGAGATCAATACTCACCGGTATTTGGAGGGGAAGAAGTTAATAGTTTTCTCTATGGACTAGACCAATTCTTGTGCCGGGATCAGGTGTTCGCGGGCCGGCACCGAGGTAGGCACCGGTTTCCGGGGTGGCGGAGGTCCGCGGCGGGCCGGCGCGGTGATCGCCACCGGTGGATCGGTACCCCCCGCGCGGGCGCGCCCGGCGGGCTCCGGCGGCGGGCGCGACGGACGCTCGGGGGCGAGTGCGGCGGGCGCTCGGGGGCGGGTGCGGCGACATCCGCCCGAACGGCCCGCGGGGAGATGAAATTTCCTCGGAAATTTCGTTTAGCATCGGGTCATGGCATCTTTGGTGGGTGAAGAACCGCTTTCCTTGACGCAGGAGCTCGATCTCATCGCGTTCGGCCAGCGGTTGAGACACCTGCGCAAGCAGCGCGGCCTCACCCTTTCCGACCTGGGCGAACGCGTGAACCGCGCGCCCAGCCAGCTCTCCCTGCTGGAGAACGGCAAGCGCGAGCCGAAGCTGTCGCTGCTGAAGTCCCTGGCCGCCGCGCTCAACGTGCCGATCGAGGAACTGCTGCGCAGGCAGGCCCCCAACCGGCGGGCCCAGCTGGAGATGGCCTTGGAGGAGGCGCAGCGCGACCCCCTGTACGCCGGGCTCGGCCTGGCCAGGCTGAAACTCTCCGCGCGCGTCCCCAACGACGTGCTCGAACACATCCTCGGCCTCTACGGTGAGCTGCGCTCACGTCAGGCCAGGGGGACCGCCACCCCCGAGGAGGCCCGCGCCGCCAACGCCGAGCTGCGCCGCAAGCAGCGTGAGCAGGGCAACTACTTCGCCGAGATCGAGCAGGCCGCCGCCGAGGCGCTCGCCGCGGTCGGCTACCGCTCGGGCGCGCTGTCGCAGAGCACGGTCCAGGCGCTGGTCGGCCACTTCGGCTACACCGTCCAGACGGTCCAGGACCTGCCGCGCACCGTGCGCTCCATCTCCGACCTGCGCAACCGGCGCATCTACGTCAAGCACGAGCAGGTCGGCATGCACACCCCGCGCACGATCCTGCTGCAGACCCTCGGCCACCTCTCCCTCGGCCACCACCGGCCCCGCGACTTCGCCGACTTCCTGCGCCAGCGGACCGAGGCCAACTACTTCGCCGCCGCCGTCCTGGTGCCCGAGGCCGCCGCCGTGCCGTACCTGCGGGAGGCCAAGAAGGACCGCGCGCTGAGCGTGGAGGACCTGCGCGACGTGTTCGCCGTCTCCTACGAGATGGCCGCGCACCGCTTCACCAACCTGGCCACCCATTTTTTGGACCTGGTCTGCCACTTCGTCCGCAACAACGCCGACGGGATCATCTACAAGGCGTACGAGAACGACGGCATCGTCTTCCCCGCCGACGAGCAGGGCGCGATCGAGGGCCAGCGCATGTGCCTGCAGTGGTCGGGGCGCCAGGTCTTCCTGTCACCCGACCGCTTCTCCGTCCACTACCAGTACTCCGACTCGCCCACCGGCACCTACTTCTGCCTCGCCCACGTCGACATCTCGCGTGAGCGCGACTTCGCCATCACCCTGGGCGTCCCCTACCGGGAGTCGCGCTGGTTCCGCGGCCGGGAGGTCACCACCCGCACCAAGTCCGGCTGCCCCACCGGCGACTGCTGCCGCCGCCCGCCCGCCGAGCTGACCCAGCGCTGGGAGGGGTACGCCTGGCCCTCGGCCCGCGGCAACTCCCACATCCTGGCCGCGCTGCCGCCCGGGTCCTTCCCCGGGGTCGACGAGGCCGACGTCTACACCTTCCTGGAGCGCCACGCCGCGGGCTGAACGCGCGGTCCCCCGGGCCTCACTCGGCGGGCGGGGCCGTCCGGCGCAGCGTCAGGGACGGGTGGCCGTGGAACTGGTAGGCGCCCGCGCTGTCGGGGGCCTGCCCGCGCATGGACCGCAGCACCTCGGCCGGCGGCTCACCGGCGAAGCAGCGCCGGTAGAACTCCGGCGCCGGCCCGCCACCGGTGGACCAGAGCGGGGCGACGACCCCGCTCGCGCCCGCGAGCAGGAACGCCCGGGCGTCCCCCGGCTCCTCCAGGAAGACGAACGGGCTCCCGGCCAGATCGTGACCCAGCACCTCGGACGCGGCCCCGCCGTCGGTGAAGTGGACGACCTCGGGACCCTGGCCGAGCACGCCCAGGACGTCGCCGAGCGCGGGGGAGACCTGCGTGGCGCCGTACTCCGTCACCAGCGGATGCGCCCGCTCCTCGCCGTACACCACCGCGACGCGGTCGGCGGCGCGCGCGTCCGAGGGAGGGGGCAGCTCGGGGCGCCGCCCGCCGAGGGGCCAGCGGCCGGTCACCGTCTGGCAGTTCAGGTAACCGGGGAGCGAGGGATCGTAGGGATGCTCCAGCACGGCCAGCTCCCAGGGGACGTGCGGCTCCTGGGAGAGGATCAGCACGCTCGGGCGGCGCGGCGCCACCCGGCCGGCCACCGCGTTCAGCAACTCCCAGAAACCCCACGGCACGCGCGAGCCGACCTCCCGCCCCAGCTCCTCGGAGAGACGGCCCCGCCCGGTCAGCCGCCCGCCGAACTCCGAGGCCCGCGTGCCGAGGTCGCACAGCTCGGCCCGGTCGGGGGTGACGAAGTGCGGCGACTGGTAGGTCCACCACAGCCGTCCCGGCCTGTCGCCGTGCACGATGATCGCGGTGACGTCCGCGGGCTCGCCCATCAGGGCCGGGCGGATGCGGGTACCCGAGACCGGCTCCAGCGCCTCGTGCCCGCTCAGGCTGCCGGGCGAGCCGTGGACCGTGATCGCGCGCAGGCCGAACCCGATCACCTGGCCGCGTACCGCGTAGGTCGCCTGGATCTGCCGGGAGAACTCCGGCTCCTCCTGGGCGAGGGCGATCAGGTTGACCGCGGCGCGCGGGTAGGGTGCCGTCTCGTCGGCGCGCAGCCGCACCCGCCACCCGCCGGGCGCGTCGAAGCCCTCGGCGACGATCTGGATGTCCAGGTCGAGCGGCTCGCGCGGTCTCGCGGTGCCGTCCTGCCCCTGGCCGGGGGCGACGCCGATCGCCACCTCGGCACCCCAGCCCGCGACCGCCTCGGCGGGGGACTCGATCAGCGGGATCCCCTTCCACTCGGACCCCGGCGCCACGGCGGGCGTCTCCTTGCGCCGCCTGCGGAAGGCGCCGGTCAGCCGGTCGAGGACCGAGGGCCCCCGCGCTTCGGTGGGAGCCGGTGCCACGGCGGGCGGTTCGGCCGGTGCCGGCGGGGCCGGCGACGGTGAGCCCTGGGGGGCCTGTGGTTCCCGGGACGGCGACGGCTCCTGGAACGACGGCTCCTGCGACGGCGGCGGCTGAGGGAACGACGGTTCCTGCGACGACGGTCCCTGCGACAACCACGGCGACGGCGAGGACGACGGGAACGGCGGGGACTGAGGGGACGCGGGGGGCGCGGGGTCCGACAGCTGGTCGGGGCGCAGCCAGTCGGCGCTCATGGCGCCGGTGGACGGCATGTCGCCGTACCCGTTGTCGCGCTCGGTGTCGTGCGGGTCCCCGCCCCGGTCCCGCGGTGCCCGCCCGGGACCCGGCGCCGGATGCCCCTGCCCCTCCGCGCCGGGGAGCGTCCACTCCGGGGTGTAGGCGGCGGTCTGCGGAGCGTCGGCCGGATCCCGGCCGGAGGGGTCGGTACCGGCCGGCGGCGCCGCGCCCCACGAGGGCGGCGTGGGACCCGCGCCGCCCGGCGACGGAGGGCTGAGGCTGCTCCCGCCGCCCCCGTGCGAGCCGGGCCCGGCGCCCGCTCCCTGGGAGAGCAGGGGAAGCACCTGCTCGGCGGTGATGCCCCGGTCCAGGCTCAGCAGCGTGGTGAGCCGCTCCCAGGCGGGGCCGTACTCGGCGATGAGCATGATGACGGCGTCGGCCAGCTGCCCGGGAGGCCGGCTGCCCGCCTCGGCGAGCAGCGGATCCAGCCGGTCGCGAAGCTCGCCGGAGGCGCCGCCCATCAAGCTGTCGAGCTCGTCGCGGACGCCGCGCGCCGCCCGCATCACGGCTACCGGGTTCATGCCGTCCCCCCTCGTTCCGGACTGGACTGATCTTCCCACCTGCGCGATGGGGACGGGAGCCGGTAGGTGTGCGGAATCGGCGCCACATAGGGTGATACCCCTAACCACCGAGGTGATGGAAAGGACGGGTCGTGCTGCCTGAGGTCGAGGCGTGGCTACGCGGGCGCACCTCATCCTCGGCCGACTGGGCGCTGCCGGAGCTGCTGAGGGCCAAGGGGGAGACGACGATCAGCGTCGTGCTGCCCGCCCGCGACGAGGAGGAGACGGTCGGGGAGATCGTCGCCGCGATCCGCCGCGATCTCATGGAGGCCGTGCCGCTCGTCGACGAGCTCGTGGTCATCGACTCCCGCTCCGTCGACGACACCGCCGCGCGCGCCGCGCGGGCCGGGGCGACGGTGATCGCCCAGGACGAGGTCCTGCCCGATCTCAAACCGCTGGACGGCAAGGGTGAGGCGCTCTGGAAATCCCTCGCCGCGACCTGCGGCGACCTGCTGGTCTTCGTCGACGCCGACCTGCGCGAGTTCCGCACGTCCTTCGTGACCGGGCTGCTCGGCCCGCTGCTCGCCGACCCGGCGGTGGTCTACGTCAAAGGCTGCTACGACCGGCCCCTGCGCAACGTGCAGAGCGGCGGCGGGCGGGTCACCGAGCTGGTCGCGCGCCCCCTGCTCAACCTGCACTGGCCGCGGCTGGCCGGGTTCGTGCAACCCCTCGCGGGAGAGTACGCCGGGCGCAGATCCGTGCTGGAGAGCGTCCCGTTCGTCACCGGCTACGGGGTGGAACTCGCCCTGCTGATCGACCTGCTCGACCTCGCCGGTCTCGACGCCCTGGCCCAGGTCGACCTGGGCCGCCGGGTGCACTCCCACCAGTCGACGGAGGCGCTCGGCGGGATGGCCGCCCAGATCCTGCAGACCTCGTGGTCACGCCTGGAACGCCAGAACATGATGGTCTCCCTGCACCGGCCCTCTCCCCGCCTCGCCCAGTTCCGCCGGGGCGCGGACGGCCACCAGGTGAGCGTCCGGGACGTCGCCGTCGCCGAACGCCCCCCGATGGTCACGATCCCGGCCTACCGCGCCGATCGCCCCGTCCGCTGACCGCGCCGTACGGCCGGGTGACCACGCCGCACGGCCGCGATCCCGGCGGCGAGAACGGCGAGAACGGCGAGAACATGGCGTGGCGGTGAGAATCGCGTCACGGGCCCCAAGCCGGTTTGATCTTCCTTCGGCGCCGGGCCGCATCGCGCGGATCGTGGCGTCGGCGCCGCGCAGCGCAGATGAGCACGCGCACGGTGGTCACGGTGAACACGGTGAACACGGTGAACACGGCGGACGGTGAGCCGGACATCGCCGGCGGGCCCACGCTGAAGATCGATTGCTCGGCCCGAAACCATCAGGCTACGCTGCCCCATTGTGCAGGAAACGCGCCTCGACATCGCTCGGATCCAGGCGGCTCGCCGGATCATCGACCCGATCTTTCTCGACACACCGCTGTATCGCTGCGAGGCGCTGGAGCCCGGCCTCGGGTGCACGGTGAGCATCAAGCTCGAAACCGCGAACCCGGTCCGCAGCTTCAAGGCCCGCGGCACCGAGCTGGTCGCGAGCCTCCTCGCCGGCGAGGGTTCGCGAGCCGTGGTGTGCGCCAGCGCGGGCAACCTGGGCCAAGCCCTGGCCTGGTCCGGTCGCGGCCGGGGGCTCGACGTCATCGTCGTGGCGTCCCGGCACGCGCCGGCGGCCAAGCTCGATCGCATCCGCGCGCTGGGCGCCAGGCTGGAGCTGGTAGACGGCGACTTCGACATGGCTCGCGACCGGGCGGCGGCCATCGCGCGGCACGACGGCATCCGGCTGGTCGAGGACAGCCTGGACATCGAGACCTGCGAGGGCGCGGCGACCATCGGCCTGGAGCTGGCGGACACCCGGGACGACGCCGTGCCGTCGTTCGACGCCGTCCTCATCGCTCTCGGCGGCGGGGCGATGGCCACCGGTGTCGGTCATGTGATCAAGGCCCTGGCGCCCGGCGTCGAGGTGATCTGCGTCCAGCCGCTGGGCGCGCCGGCGATGACCCACTCGTGGCGGCGGCGGCGCGTCGTCACCACCGACTCGACCGACACCATCGCCGACGGCGTCGCCGGTCGGCGACCCATCCCGGCCGTCCTGGACGACCTCCTCCTGGTCGCCGACGACGCCGTCCTGGTCCAGGAGGCGTCGATCATCGCCGGGATGCGGATGCTCCTCGACCACGCCGGCCTCGTCGTCGAACCGTCGGCCGCGCTCGGCGTCGCGGCCGTCCTCGAAGACCGTGACCGCTTCGCCGGCCGCCACGTGGTCACCATCGTGTGCGGCAGCAACGTCGACATGAACGCCTATCACCGCTGGATCGGCGCGGCTCCCGCCCACGAATCATGACCGTGGGACAGGTGCCCCGGGCCGGTGCTCCACGCCGGCGCTTCAGGCCTGGAGCGCGGCGGTCAGGAGGCCAGCAGTGACGCGTAGCGCTCCAGGTCGACGTTGCCCCCGCTGACGATCACGCCGACCCGCTTGCCGCGCAGCTCGGCGGCGAGGTTGCGGACGGCGGCCAGGCCGAGGCAGCCGGTGGGCTCGACGACGATCTTCATGACGGATCCGAAGAGCCTCAGGGCGTCGACGAGTTCGGCGTCGGTGGCGGTGACGATGTCGTCGACCTCCCGGCGGATGATCTCGAAGGGATAGGCACCGAGGTGCTGGGTCTGCGCGCCGTCGGCGATGGTCTTCGGCGTGTCGATGTGGACGATGGAGCCCTCGCGCAGCGACCGCCGCCCGTCGTCGCCCGCTTCCGGCTCGACACCGTACAGCGCGCAGCCGGGCGACAGTGCCCGGGCCGACAGCGCCGTACCGGAGAGCAGGCCGCCCCCGCCCAGGGGGACGAAGAGCGCGTCGAGGTCGCCGACCTCGTCGAACAGCTCCTTGGCGGCGGTGCCCTGACCGGCGATCACGTGGGGGTGGTCGTACGGCGGTATCAGCGTGAGGCCGCGGTCGGCGGCCAGCGCGCGGCCGATCTCCTCGCGGTCCTCGGTGTAGCGGTCGTAGCGGACGACCTGCCCGCCGTACCCCTCGGTGGCGGACACCTTCGAGGCCGGCGCGTCGTGCGGCATGACGATCGTGGCCGGGATGCCGAGCAGCCGGGCGGCGAGGGCGATCGCCTGGGCGTGGTTGCCCGAGGAGTAGGTGACCACCCCCGAGCGTCGCTGCTCGGGGGTGAACCGCGACAGCGCGTTGAACGCGCCGCGGAACTTGAAGGCGCCCATCCGCTGGAAGTTCTCGCACTTGAACACCACGTCGGCGCCGACGCTCTCGTTGATGCGGCGCGAGCGCAGCACGGGGGTGCGGTGGGCCTGCGGCGCGATGTGGGCGGCGGCGCTCAGGACGTCGTCATAGGTCGGTGACGCCGGTGACGGGGACATCGGCTACCTCTTCTTCTCGGTCGGCACGGCTACGGAATCGAAGCCTGCCATCCCCGCCGGACAGCCGGTGTACCGGGCGGTGTCATGGAATCGGCTCGGACATGGCGCGCCGTCCGGTCTAGCATCGGGTCGTCCGGTGTGACAGGCAGGCGGACTCACTGTCCGGACAGTTCCGGAAAGTGACAGCGAAGCGGTGCGATTCTCTGTGCAGGTGGTGTTGTTGTGGCAGTCGGTACGATTCTTCGTTTCGATGAGGTGCGCGGGTACGGTTTCATCGCCGCCGTCGGCGGGGGCGAGGATGTGTTCTTCCACGCCAATGACTTCGGTGAGAGCAGGCACGCCGTCCAGCCCGGTCTGCGGGTGGAGTACGAGGTCATGGAGGGCGAGCGCGGCCTGAAGGTCTCGACCGTCACCCTTTTGGACCCGCCGCCGGTCCGGCGGCCGGTCGCGGCGGCGTCCCCGGTCGCCGCCGCCCCGCAGCAGCTCGGTGACGACGACGGTGTGTGCGACGTGTTGTCGGCGAAGTCCTTCAGCGGTGCGGTGACCGAGCTGCTCATCGAGTACGCGCCCACGCTGACGGGCGCGCAGATCGGGCAGGTCAGGCATCGTTTCCTGGCGTTCGCCCGGTCCCACGGCTGGGTCGACGACTGAGGCCGGCCGGCGCGTCCCCCGGGGGCCCGGATCGCGGTGGGCGCGATCCGGGTTCTGCCCGCCGCTATCGATGGTGGCTCCGGCGACGTGCCCGTCGGCGTACCGGCGCGACTGGTTCGGAGTGACGGCGCGGTCCCACTCGAAGCCGCCGCGCGTCGCGGAACGGGTGCGGGACGGCGTGGCTCACAGTCCCTGACGCTCTTTGGTTGGATGCGCACCCAAGTTCTGTTCATATGGGACAAAAGCGGCTACTCTCGACGGGAATTGACCTTGAGCGGTCGGAATCGCCCGCGGTTTCCAGGGCCAGTGGGCCTTCCCGGTGGAGAGCAGAGGTGGCGATGGCGCGCTGGTTGGGCCAGCTGCTCGTGCTGGCCGTCGTGGCCGGCGTCGCGCTGACCGCCCTCGCGACGCCCGCGTCCGCGCACGGCCAGCTCGCGATGTCGACGCCGGCCAAGGACAGCACGGTGACCGAGCCGATGGAGTCGCTCGCGCTCTACTTCACCGAGAAGCCCGCCCCGAACGCGTACTTCACCGTCACCACCCCCAGCGGTGCCCGCGTCGACGAGCCGTGGTCGCACGGGCAGCCCAAGCGCCTCGACGAGCCGGTCACCGAGTACAACCTCGTGGACGGCACCTGGCAGCCGAACCTCTACCACACCGGGTTCCCGGCGATGGTCCCGGTCGCGTACTGGCCGGAGCAGGGCCTGTACGTCGCCCGTTACATGTCGGTCGCCTCGGACGGCGAGAAGGTCACCGGAGAGGTCAAGTTCACCTACAAGGGCAAGATGTCGGAACCGCCCAAGGGCTGGAAGGCCCCCACGAACGAGCCCGACCCCGCTCTGCTCAACCCGGCGCAACCCAGCGCCGCCGCGCCGTCGGCCGGAGCGGCCGCCCCCGCCACCCCTCAGACCACGCCGCAGGCGGCGGCTTCGAACGCGCCCCAGGCCGCCTCGGGCTTCGACCTGTCGGTGTGGCTGCTGCCCGCCGTCCTCGTCGTCGGAGTGGGGTTCATGGTGGTCCGGGCGGCGCGGCGGCCGTCGCCCCGCGGCGCGGAGGTCCGGCGGCGTCCCACCGGGCCGCCCGCGCGAACGCCTCCTGGCCGGCCCGCGACCGCGTCGCGCAAGGCGGCCAAGAGCGCCAAGGCGGCCAAGAGCGCCGAGGCCGCCAAGGGCGCCAAGGCGGTCAAGAGCGCCAAGCGACGCTGACCGGCCCGTTCTCGGCACCGCCGTCCCCGCCACCGTGCCGGCTCGCCGCCTCCGCGCCGGCCTGACACCCCCACCCCCCAGGAGAACAGCCATGACGTCACCCCTTGCCCGCCGCCGCCCGCTGCTCGCCGCGCTCATGCTCGGCGTGGCCCTGCTGATCGCCCTGCCGATGGCCACGGCCTGCGGCTCGCCCAGCGCGGCCCCCGGCGCCTCGACGGTCAAGGAGATCGCGGTGACCATCGCCGGACGGCAGGTGACGCCCCCGCCCGGACGGATCGACGTGGCCAAGGGCCAGACGGTACGGATCACGGTGACCGGCGACGCGGCCGACGAGGCGCACGTCCACGGCTACGACAAGGCGGCGGACCTGCAGCCGGGCGTCCCCGCGACGATCGAGTTCGTCGCCGACCGGGACGGGCTGTTCGAGGTCGAGACCCACGACTCGAAGCTGCAGCTCTTCCAGCTCGTGGTGCGCTAGGCCGGCGTGATGTTCCTGGCTCACGGCATCGGCGGTCGCCAGGACCTGCCGATCCCGTTCTCGGCGGCGCTGACCGGCGCGATCCTCGCCCTGCTGGTGTCGTTCGTGGCACTGGGCGCCCTGTGGACCGAGCCGCGGCTGGGCGGTGACCTGCGCCGTCCCCGCCCGCTGGCCTCCGTTGTCCAGGGGGTGGTGTCCGCGCGGGCGTGGCCGTGGTTCTGGCGTGCCGCCGGGCTCGTCGCCGCGGCGTACTTCTGCGTGGGCCTGCTCTTCGGCCCGGACCGGGTCGAGAACCCCACGGCGGGGGTGTTCTACGTCCTGTTCTGGGTCGGCCTGGTGCCGCTCTCGCTGCTGTTCGGGCCGGTGTGGCCGGTCCTCAACCCGCTGCGGACGCTGCACCTGCTGGCCTGCCGGGGGCTCGGACGCGACCCCGCCACCGGGCTGCGCCCGCTGCCGGGCGGGCTGGGCTACTGGCCCGCCGCCGGTGGTCTCCTCGCCTTCGTCTGGCTGGAACTCGTCGCCCCCGAGCGGGCCACCCTGCCCGTCATCGGGGCCTGGCTCGCCGTGTACGTCGTGTTCATGCTCGGGGGAGCGGTGCTCTTCGGGTCGCGCTGGTTCGACCACGCGGACGCGTTCGAGGTCTACAGCACCCTCGTCGGCCGGCTCGCCCCGGTGGTGAGAGGTCCCGACGGCGTCGTGACCTGGCGCAACTCGCTGGACGGCATGGCCGGGCTCCGGCCGGTGCCGGGGCTGACGGTGCTGGTGGTGGTGCTCCTCGGCTCCACCATGTACGACAGTCTCTCCAACGCCCCGGTCTGGGTGCGCTTCGTGCAGGAGAGTTCGGTGCCGGCTCCGGTCATGGGGACGGTGGGCCTGCTCACCGTCATCGGCCTGGTGCTCGCGGCGTACCGCGGCGCGACCTCGCTGGCCGGCCGGTGGGGCGCGGCGGAGCCGGGTACGACGGCGGGCGAGCTCGCCCACGCGGTGGTCCCGATCGCCGTCGGGTACGTGGTCGCCCACTACTACACGCTTCTCCTCCTCGAAGGCCAGCGGACCCTCGCCCTGCTCTCCGACCCGCTGGTCACCGGCGCCGACTGGCTGGGCACCGCGGGGTGGACCGTGCAGGCGGCGGGTACCTCCCCCGCCGGGATCGCCATGCTCCAGGTGACGGTCATCGTCGTCGGTCACGTGCTCGGCACCGTGCTCGCCCACGACCGCGCGCTGGCCCTGTTCCCGCGGCGGACCGCCGTCATCGGGCAGATCCCGCTCCTCGTCCTGATGGTGGTCTACACGGTGGTGGGCCTGCTTCTCCTCTTCGCGGGCTGACCGGCCCTGCCACCGGACCGGCCCGGCCGACCGGACCCGCCTGGCTAGCGGACCCGCCCGGCGGGGGCGGGGGCCGGGGTCGGGGTGGGGGCGGCGGTCATCAGGGTCAGCCGGTAGGTCCTGAGGATCTCGCGGATCGGCTGGAAGTAGGTGACGCCACCCGTGCCGTCCGTGGCGCAGCCGCCCGAACCGCCGGAGGTGACCCCCTGGGCCTGGTCGATCGAGACGAGGGCGCCGCCGGAGTCGCCGTTCTCCGAGCAGACGCTGGTACGGGTCATCTCGAAGAGTTTCCCCGTGGGGTACACGGCACTGACGTCGCGTTGCAGGACGAGGCCGCAGTGCCATCCGGTCGTCGAGCCCGACCGGCAGACCGAGGCGCCTTCGATGGCCGCCGTGGCGCCGGCGACGGGCACGGCGGCTCCCGCGCCACCGCTGCTCACCTCCGCCGTGGGCGCCCAGCGGTCGTTCACCGCGACCCACGCGAAGTCGCTGACCGGGAAGGTCGAGTCCTGGAAGGTGCCCTGGGCGATCCGGTTGAAGCCGGTGGTGAGGTCGCCCTTCCTGCCGCAGTGACCGGCGGTGACGAACCCTCTCCGGGTCCCGCGGGTCACCGGGAAGCCGACGGAGCAGCGGTTCTCCCCGACGTAGTAGGCGTCGCCCCCCTTGAGGCCGTACGGGGGACGCTCCGCGAGGTGCAGGGGACGCGGGTCCTCCCGGGAGAACAGCACGACCACCAGGTCCGTGTCCACCCCGATGGACCTGAGGATGTCCC
This sequence comes from Streptosporangium sp. OZ121, assembly GCF_051918885.1. NCBI lineage: Bacteria > Bacillati > Actinomycetota > Actinomycetes > Streptosporangiales > Streptosporangiaceae > Streptosporangium > Streptosporangium sp. OZ121. Next base: position 26,293 of record NZ_JBPXMC010000023.1, on the reverse strand, counting down.
GGGTCGCCGAGGTGTGCCTGGACAGGATGACGACCTTGTTGCTCCGCACGTCGACGTACCGGACGCTTCCTCCGATCGGGTGGGCGGGCAGGGCCTCGTCGAGTCTCCGCTTGACCGCCGTGAGCGTCGCCAGCGACGCGCGGACGACCTCGGCCCTGGCGCCCGCGGAGACGATCCTCGGAATGTCGGCGGCGCTGGTGGTGGCGACCACGAGGGTCTGCGCCAGGGTTCCCGTGAACCAGGAGCCGCCGAAACGGCCGCCGAGCTCCTCGCGCAGCCGAGCCTCGACCGGTGCCAGCCGGATCTCGTTGAGCAGCCGGGTCTCGGCCTGCCTCCTGGTGAGACCGAGGTCGCGCTGGAGCGCCTCGATGACGCCCGGCGGCAGGTTGATCGCGCGGGGAGGGCTCGCCGCCGTCTGAGGCGGGGCCACCGGGGTGAGGACCGTCGGGGCGAAGGCCGTCGGGGTGGGGGCCGGGGTGAGTGCGGGGCCCGAGGCCCGGGGCGTGGTGACGGCGGGAGAAGGTCTCAGAGCACGCGCAGGGACAGGGGCGGCGCCCGCCGCCCGGTGCGCGACGAGGGCCGGAAGGGCGGTCAGGGTGAGCGCGGTGATCGCCAGGACGCACCCCGTGGCGGCGATGTGGCTGCGGGACATGTGAGTCTCTCCTCGACCTCGGCTTTCGAAGCGTGAGGGGGGAGGTCATTCCGCGTCGCGGACCGGTCGCGCGACAGGGGCACCGCCACCCTAATCCAGCCGTCGCCGGTTCCGGCCGGTAAGGCCGGGCGCCACGCGGGACGGATGATCCCGGCCGGCGGACCGGTACGTCCGGGTCACGGCCGGCGACCGTGCTCCCCGCGCCCGCGGCGGCCGGCTCCGATCGGGCACTTCACCGGTTGCCGGCGGCGTTCGCGAACTTCTTCGCATCGGGGCGAGTACCGGGCATCGCCCGGGAGCGTGCGCGAACGCTCGGTTTGACCACGGGACATGGTGGAGATGAAGGGGCAGGCGGGAGGACCGGTGGCCGCGCCTCGCTCCCGCGAGCAGAACCGAGGGCAGTAGACATGTTCACCTATGGTCAGGGAGGTCGTCATGCCGCGAGACAGCCGGTTGGGCAGGTTCGGCATCTGGAGCGGGGCCTGGAGCAACGCGTCGCGCGGCGACGGCCCGGCCGACAGGGGCGCGTTCGACGACGCGGTGGCCGAGCTGGACGCGCTGGGGTACGGCACCCTCTGGCTCGGCGGGAGCCCGGCCGTCGACCACGCCGTACCGCTCCTCGATGCGGCCCCGCGCATCACCGTGGCCACCGGCATCCTCAGCATCTGGGAGTACGAGACCGCCGAGGTCGCCGCCCGGCGGGCCGCTCTCGAGCGAGAGTATCCCGGGCGCTTCGTCCTGGGGCTCGGTGTGAGCCACGAGGGCTTCACCGAGCGGTACGCGCGCCCGTACTCCGCGATGCGGGAGTATCTGGACGCGCTGGACTCCGCCGCCGATCCGGTGCCCGCGCAGGGGCGTGTTCTGGCCGCTCTCGGCCCCAGGATGCTGGAGCTGGCCCGCGACAGGGCCGCGGGCGCGCACCCGTATCTCGTCACCGTCGAGCACACCGCCCGGGCCCGCGAGATCCTGGGAGAGCACGCCCTGCTCGCCCCCGAGCTGAAGGTCGTCCTCGATCCCGACCTCGAAAGCGCCCGCGCCACCGCGCGCGGCTATCTCCGCTTCTACCTGAAGCTGCCCAACTACACCAACAACCTGCTCCGGCTGGGTTTCGAGGAGGACGACTTCCGCGACGGCGGTAGCGACCGGCTGGTGAACGCGGTGTTCGCGCTCGGGGACGCCGACGCCGTCGCCGGGAGGGTCGCGGACTTCCTGGCCGCGGGAGCCGACCACCTCGCCATCCAGGTCGTGACCGACGACCCCTTCCACGACCTGCCGCGCGACGCGTGGCGCCGCCTGGCAGAAACACTCCCGCTGGACGGCTGAGCCGTGGACCCGCTCCACGGTCCGCGCCTGCCAGGCCGGCCAAGACGCCGGCCGCCCGTGCCGCGGGCCTCCCACGCCCGGGGCCGGTCGGGGCGAGGTCCGCCCCGGGCCCGGTCAGCCGATGCGGAGCGGGAGCGTGCGCGGCCCGCGGACCTGACCCGTCGCCCAGGTCACCGCCGCCGGGTCGTCGAGGCCGAAGGCCGGGATCCGCTCCAGCCAGACCTCGAGGGCGACCCGCAGTTCCATGCGGGCCAGGTGCGAGCCCACGCAGCGGTGGATGCCCAGGCCGAACGCGGCGTGCCGGTTGACCTCGCGGTCGATGACGACCTCGTCCGCCCGGTCGAACTGGGCCCGGTCGCGGTTGGCCGCGGGGAACGACAGCAGGACCCAGTCGTCGGCCTTCATGTCGACGCCGCGCCAGTGCATGTCCTCCTTGACCAGCCGCGCCATCGTGACCGGTGCGTAGGCCCGCAGGAACTCCTCCATCGCGGTCGGCAGCAGGGCGGGCTCGGCGACCAGGCGCTCGCGGTCGGCCGGTGTCTTGGCCAGGTGCCACAGCGAGGCGCCGATCGCGCTCCACGTCGTGTCGATGCCGGCGATGAGCAGCAGCGCCATCGTGCCCGCCACGTGGAGCGACTCCAGCTTCCTGCCGTACAGCTCCGCGTTGACGAGATAGGTCGTGAGGTCGTCCCTCGGGTTGTCGACGTGGTCGCGGATCTGCGCCAGCAGGTAGTTGAACAGCTTCTCCATCCGGGGGATGCGCTCTTCCGGAGGCAGGTTGATGCCCTCCAGCGCGTTCTCGACGAACTCGCGGAACCGCGGCCCGTCCTCGGGCGGGAAGCCCAGCAGGTCGGCGATGACGCGCATCGGGATGTGCTGGGCGTAGTCACGGGCGGCGTCGATGACGTCCTGCCCCTCCAGCGCGTCGAGGAGCGAGTGGCAGAACGCCCGCGTCGCCGGCTCCTGCCTGGCGACCACCGTCTTGGTGAACATCGGCAGCAGCAGCTTGCGCGCGTCGTGGTGGAAGGGCGGGTCGGAGGAGATCGGCGGCGTGCCGCCCACCGGCGCCACCTCGCGCGGCGGCCGGAAGTTGCTCATGACGACCGACCGGGAGGAGAAGCGCTCGGTGTCGTAGGCGATGGCCGCGACGTCCTCGTAGCGGGTCGGCAGCCACGCGCCGCCGAACCGGTCGGTGTGCGCGATCGGGCAGCGCTGCCGCAGGTCGTCCTGGATCGGGTACGGGTCGGCCGCCCACTCCGGCTCGGTGTGGGAGAAGTCGGTCGCCCAGTCGGAGACCGGCCCGGTGATGACCTCGTTGCGCACGCCGTCAGGGCGCTCTCGCAGTCTCTCCTCGAATTCCTGCTGGTCGAAGCGGTCATCGACGGTCATGTCGCGTCTCCTGGAGGATCTCGATCGTTCTTTCCGGGCAGTTCTCCATGGCCAGGCGCGCCGTCTGCTCCTCGCCCGGGGGTACGACGCCGTCGCCGACGACCAGCCCGTAGCCCTCGTCGTCCTCGCCGAACAGGCCGGGGGCGAGGTCGTAGCAGCGACCGTGTCCCTGGCATCGCTCGGAGTCGATCTTTACTTTCACCGTGGCGCTCTTCTCTGTGCTGTGGTGCCGGCGGAGACCGAGGTCTGCGCCGTGGTGCCGGCGGGGGCCAGGGCGGCGACGACGCGGGCGAGCAACGCGGCCCACTCCTCGTCGTCGACCGGGTGCAGGTCGGGTGTGACGAGCGCGCTGCCCATCGCGAGCAGCAGGCAGAAGTGCGACAGCGCGTCCGGCGACAGCTCGCCGTCCAGCTCGCCGTCGTTCTGGGCGGCACGGACGAGCCCGGCGAGCCAGCCGGTGCGTTCGCCGACGTAGTCGCGCATCGGCCGGGCGACGTCCTCGTCGCGGCGCGCCGCCACGAGCGCCTCGACGATGAGGTAGCCGTGGGCGTCGCGCCGGCGCGGGAGCCCGCGTCCGACGACGGCCAGCAACTCCGTGATCGGCCGGTCCGGGTCGGCGGCGAACAACTTGGCCAGCAGTTGCGGCCCGTGCGCGCGCAGCGCGGCCACCAGCAGCTCGGCCTTCGAGTCGAAGTGGGCGTACAGGGCGCCGTTGCTCACCCCCGCGGCTGCGGCGATGTCGGCCACGCGCGTGCCGTCGTAGCCGCGCTGGGCGAAGGCCTCGGCCGCCGCGCGCAGCAGCCGCTCCCGCGTCTCGGTGGCGGTGACGCCCGCGATACGCCCCATGCGCCAATTAAAAGAACGTTCATTTGATGTGTCAACAGCGTCAGGAGCCCCCGGGATGTTTGTCTGGAACCCTTGCGGATGTCAGTACGGCACGCGAGTTGTCAGTGGGCTTGGCAGTGGGTCATCGGGGATGGCGGTAGACGCGTGTGCGACAGGAGGTTCAGCCCGTGGCATCCGGCCGCATCCCTCGGCGTTCGACGTTGGTGGTTGAGCCTCCAGCGTCCTTCCCTTCACCGCGTTCCCAGATCAGCGCCATCGTCGTCCCCGGTGCCGGCCAGACGGGTACCTTCTGGGTTGAAGGCCACCGACTACACTCGGTCGGTGGCCTTCAAGGTCGCACGCGCAGGTTGGCTGAGCAGCGTGAGCATGCCCTATCTCGCTTCGACGGTGGGGGGCGGTGCCCAGGCAGGCGCGGCCAACCGTGCTGACGTCGCCGGATTTTCGGGGAACAGGGACTGTGGAAGGGTCTTCCAGTAAACGGCTCTGGCACGAATTCGGTGGTGACAGTGCGTGGTCAGGAAAGGAGGATCCGCTGCAGCAACAGGGCGAAGCCGGCTCGGCCGTACATCTGGTGTCCTGCGTCAGGAGTTCGTCGGCGATATCGGGCTGAGGATTCGAGGACTAGAGCCGCTTCTCGTGCCAGGTGTAGTAGAGGTAGGTGCTGCCGGGCCCGGTCAGCGTGCCGTAGACCTGCCAGAAGCTGTTCGGGGCGAGCGAGAAGCGGAAGACCTTGTCACCGGGCCGGTCGTCCACGAAGGCGGTCTGTGTGCCGTTGTTCCAGATCCGCACTTCGATCGTGAACGTTGAGGTGTCCGGGATGTCGAGGCAGATCTCGTAGTCGTACGACAACGAGCCGCCGATGTTGTAGCTGCGCCCGTCGATGGCCCCTCGCTCCATGTTGGAGGGGATATAGCTGTTGTACGCCCGCGTGTACCCGCCAGTGGAACAGTCGACCGCGGAGGTGGCCGCGGACGCGGGATTGATGCCGGTGAGCATGGCGCCGATGACGCCGATGAGAACGAAGATGGTGCGCTTCATACCTCTCCTCATCCGTGCAGGTGAGCCTCCGACCAATTAGTTGAAGGCTTAACTGATTCTGACGAGGTCGCCGTAGCCGGACAAGATCGGGCAGGGATTCCCATAGATTCGCGTCAAACGGGCCACGTTGAGCTGCACCGATGAATCCGCTCTTCTTCCTTCGGCTGAAATTAGGTGAAAGCCGCATGCCAGAGGGTTCGGAGGGGGCCGTTGCCTCCCCGACGTCTGGTGGTTACGGTCACCCGCCGGAAGCCGACAAGCCCACAGGCGTGCCGTCACGTGGCGGGCTCGCTGGGGGCCGGCGTGCCGGCCACCCGGATCAGCGACTCCCCGGAGGCCGCCCGCACCCGCAGGCGCTCTGAGAGATCCCGGCCTGGAAGGGACAGGGGCCGAGACCGGCCTCGGCAGCGCCTTGTCCGCGGCAGATCCGCATGGGTCAGAATGCGCCGATGACGACATCCGCCGGCGACTCCGGTCCAGTCCGGATCGTGACGGCCGTTCTTCGCGACGGCGATCGGGTGTTGCTGTGTCGTCGAAGCGCCGGACGCCGTTGGTATCCCGATGTGCGGGACCTGCCGGGCGGTCATGTCGAGGAGGGGGAGGGGCCGAAAGGGAGCCGTGTCCGCGAGCTTCGGGAGGAATTGATGTACCCCGAGTTCGGTGGAGTTTGGTTGGCGGCGCAGTGACTCGAGAGGGAGGCGGCCGGAGTGGAAAGTCACACCTGGGCTGCGATGCCCAGGAAAGCCTCCACTCGGGTACGGAAGCCGCTCATGATCTGAGTTATGGCGACCGGTGGTGGGCGCGGGCCCGCGACAGGATGGGCATTACTTACGATAACGGCGTTGGGGATGGTCGTCTGGCTGGCGTGGCGGACGCTGCCGGTGGTAACCGCCGCAACCGATGACCCGGCTGGCTTGATCGTCGCTTCGCTGGGCTTGGTCGTCGCTCTGCCAGGCTTGGCGTTCGCGTTTTACAGCGCCCGCGCGAGCATCCTCGCGGTCCGCCACTCGGAGCCTGAACCCGGCCGGATCGCCGATCGAGTGGCGAAAGACGTGTTGGAACGGGAGCGGGAGGCCCTGCGCCAGCTCCTCGGCAACCATTACGAGGCGATCGATGTGGGCTTCAGCCTCCATCGTGCGCCCGCTCACCCGGCCGCAGGAGCGGGTGAGCGCTCCCGCTTAACCTCGGTGGTGAACTATTTTCAGAAGCTTCGGCCTCGGCGAATGGTCATCACTGGGGCGCCAGGCGCGGGGAAAACCGTTCTGGCCGTGAAGCTCATCATGGGTCTGCTGCAGATCCGGTCTTCCGGCGATCCGGTCCCGATCCGGATCGCCGCCGCCGCTCTGGACAGTGATATGCCTCTCAAGTCGGCGGTGGAGGAATGGCTGCGGCGGCATCTGACCGAGGTCTACCGGTTGCGCAAGACTGAGGCCGGCGCGCTGGTATCGGCTCGGCTGGTGCTTCCGGTCATTGACGGCCTGGACGAACTTGACACCGAAATCGACACCGGATCGCGAGTGGATCCCGATGCCGGGCGCCGCGTCGATCATGCTGGGGGAATTGTCGTTGATGGGGCCAGGGCCGCTCGGGTGCTGGTCGCGCTGAACGCCTATCAGGACCATGACCGACTCGCTGCTGTGGTACTGACTTGCCGTTCGGATCGATACGAAGCCCTGGAGCAGCAGCGAATCTGGGCACATCACACCGCTCGTGTGGAGATGGCTCCGCTGAGACGCTCACAGATCCTTGGTTTCCTGCAAGCTCGTTCTGAACATCCGGCGCGGTGGAAGCCGGTCTCAGCCGCCCTTGGCGGTCGCCGTGCTGGCACACTGGCGCAAGCCCTGTCCACGCCGTGGCGACTGGCCATGGCCGCTTTTGTCTACGAACAGCGAGAGCCGTCCAACACCGGTTCATTCGTCCGCGACCCCGCCGACCTGATCGCCATCGCCGCCGGCACACCCGCGGGCCTTGACCCCCTCGATCCGGAACGAGGCCAGAACGGGGTCGAAATCGAGACCACCCTCAACCGCTCCTCCAACTCGGTCGGAGACCATCTCATGGGTCTGCTGATTCCCGCTGCGGTGGCCGTCTCCCCACCGCCGGGCAGAGCCGATGCCGAATCGGTGCGGCGCTGGCTGGCGACTTTGGCCCGATACCTCCACCACAACACTGCTCACCAGCGCACTCTGGGCGGGCGCTCTGTGTCGGGCACCGACCTGGTGTGGCACCGGCTATGGCCGATGGCCGGCCTTCACCGGCCCCGGTTGGTCGCCTCCCTGCTCGGCTACCTCGCCTGCCTCCCCGTGCTGGTGTTCCACGCGGCCGCTCCGCTTCCACCGGAACGGCAGTACTTTCCAGGCTGGGACGTATACGTGGTAGCGCTGACGATTCTCATCGGCGTGCCATGGCTGGCATGGATCCACCCCTGGGCTCAGCCGTGGTCGCGGCTGAGCATGAACGATGTGAAGGACATCGCCGCTTCCCGCGGGCGGCGGGATCTCAGGACCGCGGTGATGTGGGGGTTCGGGGCCGGGTCCTGCTACGCGTTGATCGTCGGATCGGCTCGTGGAATAGCGGCTGGACTACTGACTGGCCTTGGATTCGGAGTGGGAAGCGCGTTCGTGGCCCTGGCCGTGACGCGCCTGCGCTCCGGACCGGAGAACCCGCCCAGGGCAGGCGCCGATGGGCCAAGTGATGGCATCATCCGTTCCGAAGTGGTGTCCGCTGCCAGGGGCGTCCTGGCTGTGGTGACCGCATTCGCCGCCGTGGGAGCCACACAGGCGATCCAGCCGCTGGGACCAATCGACGACCTGGCGCTGAACATCACGGGCTGGGCGCTGTGGGGGCTCCTGACCATTCCCGTGTTCGGTCATGTGGTGCTGCGGTATGTGGCGCTGCTCCTGTGCACACGACGAGGGCCATCCGCGCTCCCCTGGCGTCTGGGAAAGTTCTTGCGGTGGGCGTACGACGCCGGGCTGCTCCGTGTTGCGGGAGACGCCTACCAATTCCGCCACCTGGAACTACAGGACTATCTGGCCCGCCGCCCCTCACCTGACAGGACACCTCGGCGCCACCAAAACGAGCCGGCATCGACCGACCTGGACACATGATGAATGGCCCGCCGATTTGGGGTTCTGCCGAGCTGCGCACACGCGATCCAGGCCGACGAGCCCACGAACGGGGCTGCGAAGAGCTGCGCACCGGCACCCCCATCGGCAAGCCTCTGACGGGCCGCTAAAGCAGCGCCGAATTCATCGACTGACCCGCAAGATCATCACCTACTGCCAACTTCGATGACCTGTCCGGCCGGGCGGTCACGCACAGCTATCTGACAATGTGCAGGTCACGATGTCGGCCACCGTCATCTTCGACGGCGCAAGACGACTGTTGTCCGGGGCCGTCGAACTTGAGACGGTGTGTCGCCGCGGTTACCGCCTCCCACGGGATGTGCGCGTGGCGGCGAATCACCTGCGTCAGGTCACCTCGGGGGCGCGGTAGCGGAAGGCCGGGGAGGTGGGTGGGTCGCCCCGGTAGAGGAAGACGCAGATGTCGAGCCACAGTGCGCGTTCGGTGGGCAGGTCCGCCGGCGGTTCGAGGCCGAGCTCGTGGATGACCAGCCGCCGGTGGAGGTCGAAGGCGGCCTTGAGCTGGTCGGCGAAGGCCAGCGCCGCCTCCCGCGCCCCCGCCAGCAGCAGGCGGGTGAGGGAGGTGAGCGCCCCCGCCAGCACCAGGCCGAGGGCCGTGCGCAACACCACGGCGACCACCCCACCGGGGACCGGGTCCACCGACCACAGCAGCACGGGCAACGACAGCAGCGGCACCGAGAGCATCGTCGCCACGGCAAGCCGGCAAAGGCGGAACAGGCCCGCCGCCGAGAGGAGCGCGGCGACCAGCGCAGTCCAGGCCGTCGGGTCCGCTCCGAGCGGGAGGTTGGCCGCTGCCAGCACGGCGAGCGGCAGTCCGGCGACCGGCACGTGGATCGCGAGGGTCAGCATCAGGTCGAGAGAGGCCTTGGCGTCGCGGAGCGCGGCGGAGAACGGCTCGGGCAGGAGTGGCTGCAGCCGGGACCAGATCACGACTGGGTCCAGCCCGTAGCGCACCCGAGGGTGCTGCTCGGCGGCCAGCATGATGTTGCCGATGCCGGTGGGTGCGACGTCGAGCGGCTCGTCGGGGTAGAGCACGAAGAGCCGCTGTTGCACGGCGGCCCGCCGCGTCCGCACCTCGTGGAAGCGCCGGGCGAGGCCACGTCTGGCCAAGGCGAGCGACGTCGCGAAGCGGACGCGATCCAGTGCCGGATCTTCGCTTGTCGCCAGCGCCGAGAGCCGGGCGCTCAGCCCGGGCAGGCAGGACGCGGCCTTCTCCAGGGTGAGCTGGTCCGACTCCTCCCAGGCCGTCGCCACTTTCGCCATCTCCTCGGAGGCGTCGCCGGTGAAGGCTTCGGCCGGCGCGTCTTTCACGGGCATCGTGGCTTCGGCCGCGACGAGGGCGGCTTCCAGGCGCTCGAGCCGTTCGTCCTCCTCGATCAGGGCGTCGCGTCGCGCGCGGTGGTGCTTGACGCGGCGCTCGACGGCGATCGTGGCCCTGCCCCACCCTCCCTGGAGGGACTGGTCGAGCAGCGACCGGAGATTGACGAGCACGAACGAACACATCGTCACCAGCACCAAGAAGCCCGCGATCAGCAGCGCCTGGGTGAGGGCGGACAGCGTGCTCCATGTCCGCATGCCGTTTCCCGCCAGCGCCACGCCGATGACCAGGGCGCTCGCAGCGACCAGGGTGGGCAGGAAGGTCGACAGGAGGGCTCTTCGGTCGAAATATCCGGTGATCTCCTTCAGTACGGTGGCGAACACCGGACGATCAGCCTCCTTGCAACTGCATCGGGCCGTGCGACCAGGCGTTACGACATTCGGGTGGTCCCGCTGCGGCCGATCGGGGCACTCGCCATTCCTCCGGCACGCATTGGCGGCACACATACCGGCGCGAGGCCACGGCCGGCGTGCCGAAGATCCGTTCGTTGATCCAGCCGAGGTCCTCCACACGCATGACGGTGGCCAGATCGACCCGGTCCACCACCCCGTACGGTCTGCCGTCGCGTTCGACGAGCACGCCGGGTACCTCCCGCCGGCCGCCCAGGATGTGCCCGATATCCAGCAGGACGTCCACCTCGACCCGGTCATCGTCGAGTTCCAGCTTGACCAGAGGAGGCAGCGACTCCGGCACGATGTCCTTGACGAGGCTGATGACCTGCCCGTCCTCGGTGAGAGCGGCGAATCCCCCCACCGTGCCATCGGTGATCGATTCCAGCGGCACCAGGGCCGCGTGGCCGGGGAACGTGCGGACGAATATGTCGATCATTCGGTTCTCCAGTCTCCGACGAGCATGAACGCTCCCCAATGACGTGGGTCGGCGAAGGGGCGCCACCCGTAGTCGGCGGTCACCGGCGCCTCGGCCCTGAACCGCAACAACGTGAGCCGCCGCAGGATGAGGTCGGCGGGGGCGTCCGGTTCGGCCAGGAGGTCTTCGTAGAGGGCGATCGCCGCGGCGAGATCCCCCGCGCGGGCACGTAGCCCGGCCACGTCCAAGCGCGTTCCCGGAGAGTCGCCGGTCGGCCAGGACTGCACGCGGCGGATGGCCTCCGCGCAGGTCAGATCCCTGATCGCGAGCTGGGCTCCGGCCAGGGCCGCTGCCGGGCCCGCGCCGGAACGCCAGCGAGGATAGAACTCGTCCATGGTCAGGGCGGCGGACAGGTCGTCGACCGGGTGACGGCTGACCACCAGAGAGGACACCCCCGCGTACATGAAGGCCCGGACCAGGCCCATCAGTTCGTCGCCCGGCCGTTCCTGGCTGCGCCCGCTCTCGCAGGCGCTCAATACGACCAGGCGGGCGTCCAACCGCAGGTCGTAGACGTCCTCGACGGTGAGCTGGGCATCGGCCAGCAGGATGCCGGACTGCTCCGGATTGTCCTGGTCGAAGAAGGCGTGACAGGCGATGTGGATGACGTCGTGGGCGTCGGCTCCGTTCCTGAGGAGATCGCGGGTGGCGTCCGTGCCGATGAAGGGACGGGCGCCGAGCAGATCCGCGACCGTCCTGGCCTCGGTCCTGGCGTGTCGCAGGTCACCCCGCGAGTCGCCGAGCACGAGGGCGGAGAAGGGCCGCCCGCCCGGCTCGCCCCTACGAGCCCGGCACAGGGCCAGCACCGAGGCGCTGGGCAATCGGCAGACGGGATTACGCATGATCAACGGCTTGCCGTCCACGACCAAGGCGTGCGGCGGCACGTCGTGCAGCGGTCCCGAAGGGACCAGGCACAGCACGTCGCCAGGCTGCGACATGCCTTGGAGGTGGCGAGACAGCTCCTCAAGCGCCTCGGTCGGCCAGGTCGACCAGGCGATGCCGTCTCCGGTGACGGCCAGCAGCCCGACCAGGCCGGGTTCGAGCGCCACGAACTCGGCCAGCAGCACGGCCGGTCCGAGCATGGCGCGCACCTCGCCGGCCGAGCTGACCCGCCCGGCCAGCGACGCGCGACCGCCGAGGGCGGACTGAAGCAGCCGCTGTTCCAGCCGTCGCAACGCCGACCCCTCACCGGTGATCTCCCTGGCGATGCGCTCGCCAAAGGTCTCGTCACCGCGCAGGTCGGTCCCGAGTTCCCGGAGCCGCTCGACGGCGGGCGAGTCCACCCAGGGGTCGGCGGCGAGGGACAGCAGCAGCCGTCGTCGTTCCCTGGCGGCGGCGACGGAACCGGCCAGGCGGGCCGCCTCGGGCCCGTAGAGGGGGTGGCCGAGTTCGAGTCCGTCCACGAAGGCCCTGGCCCGGCCGCGTTCGACCAGTTCCAGGGCGGTGTCGAACCGGGCGGCGGCGATCGCCTGGGTCAGGGCGTGCTGGAGCAGGGGAAGGTTCTCCGCCTGCCAGGCGATGCGGTCGGCCTCCGCACGGAGACCGCCCCTGACACGGTCCTTGAGGTCCAGCGCCCTGAGCAGGTCCGCCAACGCCTCCTCGGGCCGGCCGAGCACGTCGAGCACCCGGCCACGCGCGTGAGACCAGGCGATGCGCACCGACGGCTGAGCGCGGGGCGCGGGGGGGTTGGCGTCCAGGACCGCCAGCCCGCCGGCCGGGTCGCCGACGCTGGACAGCGCGTCGGCGAGGTTGCCCGCGATCACCACGCGTTCGCCCGGGTCCAGGTCGTCGCGGTCGAGCAGGCCCGTGAGAATGCGGGCGCCGCCGGCGTGGTCGCCCTGGAGACGAAGGATGGTGGCCTCGATCGTGGCGGCCTGGCTGTCGTCCTCCAGTCCTTGGAGGATCTCGCGCGCTTCACCATGGCGTCCGGCGTCCCGCAGGACCCGGGCCAGCAGCAGCCGGGCAGGGCGGGCCGGTTCTCGCACGTCGAAGCGCTCCAGCGCGCGGTCCGGGGCACCGAGCCGGACATCGATCTCGGAGTGGAGCAGGTCGGCGAAGTCGTCGAGGCTGACCAGCGCGGTCATCATGACCTCCTGGTGGTCGAAGTCGATGACCCGGGGCAGCCTGCCCCGGACGTCGGCCTGCTCCCGGTGGTCGTCGAAGTCGCCGTGGGCCCAGCTCGGGAGATACTCGACGTTGGGGGGCTTGCCGAGGAAGGCGATCACGGCCTCGGCCGCCCCCAGGTAATCCATGGCCCGCTGCACGTCCGGCAGGCGGAGCACGACGTCGGCACGCATCAGGTCGATCAGGGCCGCGAGAACGCCCAGGCCTGCCGCCGCCGCCTCCTCCCGCGCCGCCCCGAGCAGCTCGTCGCTCTCGGCCAGCGCCTGGCGCGGGCTCAGCTCGGTCTGGTACGTCACGAGCCGTGCGATGACGGAGTCCAGGCCGGGGAACGCGTCGAGGATGCCCCCGTACGGCTCCTCGCCCTCAGTGATGAGGATCATGAGCGGCAGCCGCAAATCGGGGACCGCCATGGTGAGCTGGAAGAGCCAGCGCAGCGCGTTCAACGGTCTGCGCTCGTCCTCCGGGGCGGCGCGCACGGCCCTGACCAGGTCTTCGAGGGCCGAGGTGATGGCTATCGCCTCGGCCCAGTGAGGGTCGCCCTCGGCGTGGGTGACCTGGGCCATGCCCCGCAGCAGCAGCCCATGCCAGTCGCCCGGCGACAAGGTGAGAAGGAGGTGAAGATGGTCCAGCGCCGAGCGCGGCCGCCAGTGCACCAGCAGCACCTCAGCCAGGAGGCGGCGCACGCCGGGATCGTCCGGGTGCCGCACGGCGAGCAGTTCGAGCAGACCCGGCGTCGCCTGGAAGGCCTCCATGTCATAGGGCCGCAGGCGCATCTCCTCGATGACGGGCAGGGCCCGATCCACCTCGTCCAGCACGGTCAGGCAGCGGGCCAGCCGCAATGTGTTCCCGTGCACTCCGGCGGCCAGGATCTCGGCCGGGGACGGCCCTCGCCCGGTCCAATCCTCGACGACGGGCCCGATCCCGGGCAGCCGCGGATCGATGAGGGCCTCGAACGCGCACAACACGGCGTCGTCGCGCCGATCCAGCGCGTCCAGCAGCACCAGGCGGGTGACCACGGCCTCATGAATCAGGTCCGCCGTGGGGATGGTGTCCAGGTAGGGCAGTCTGGCTTGGGGATCGGCGGCCAGGACCGCGGCCTCGTCCGCGGCCTGCCGCACGCAGGCGGTGAGGTCCTCCACCGCCTCCACGTACCGCTGCCGCTCCGTCAGACGGCGGGTCCGGACGAGCCGGTGCCGAGGTTGATGGGGTTCTCTGACGATCGCACCGCTGATCGCCTCGATCGCCTCCTCTCCCCGCTCCAGTCGTGCAAGTACGGCGGACTTGCCCTCGTACGGGCCGGCCCGGTCGGGGTCCGCGGCGATGAGCCGGTCGAAGTAGCCCAGAGACTCCTCGAAGCGGCCCTGTCTCGCGGCGCCGTAAGCCAGGGCGAACAGCGCCGGCGGCTCCTCCGGGTTCAACGCCAGGGCCGTTTCGGCAAGCAGGGCGGCATGCTCGGCCGCCCCCTCGTGATGGGCCGCCCTGGCCATCCACCCCAGCTGCGCGGAGGTCTCCGCGACGGCCTGTTCCGCGCTCCCGCTCGCGGCCAGTCCGGCCAGTTCCCCGGCGATCACCGCAACGGCGGCGTGATCACGGTTGGCAACCTTGACCACCGCCATCCGGGCCAAGGCGGACAACTCGCCGGGGATTCTGGCATCGCCGAACGCCTCTCGCATCCGCCGCAAGACAGGGAGCAGTCCTTCGAGGTCGCCGAGCCCGATGAAGACGTCCTCAAGGCGTTCGCCGACATTCCGGAAGGCGGCGGTCTTCTCTTCGGGCCACCACCCGAAAAAGGACCGCAGCAGCCGTGGCTTGACCGCCCGGTAGAACGTGCGTCGTATCCGGTCCGTGTACTGGCCCACGCCCGCTCCTCATCGGCGGTCAGGAAAAACCAGAATGAAGCCCCTTCAGACCATCGCGGACCCCGCAATCGCGTTACGCGGCACCCGGTCGTGGAGCCGATACGAGTTCGACGGTGAGGGGGAGACGCGTCGCGCTCGCCGCTCCCCGCTCCCGCCGCCGACGGCCTTGGCCGCCTCGGCCAGGCAGGGGCATATCTCCTGGATCTACCGTCTGCTCGCGTCGCCGGCCGTTCCCGGTGAAACAGGCGCCGGGGTGTGGCTAGATCGGGAAGTGACCGCGGCGGATGCGCCAGTGGCGGCCGGCCTTCAGGTGGTCGACGATCGCGCGCTGGAGCACGGTGCGGCGCGGCAGCCGGTCGAGCGGCGTGGTCAGGGTGCGGAACACGAACCGCAGCACCTCGACGTCGGCGTCCAGCCCTTCCGGCTCCTCGTAGGGCTCCAGCTCGAACCTCCGCTGGAACCTGACGATGTTGGAGTCCTCGGGCAGGTACTCCAGCAGTTGCGGGTCGAGCAGCCACGAGCCGCAGGAGAACGCCGTGTAGCGCTCGTCGGGAAAGTGACGCGGGAAGAACGCGCGGGCCTCGTCGAGCGACGCCGCGACCGCCTCCGGGGTCATCGGCCCCGACTCGGGGATGTGCAGGTCGATGGTGGTGCCGCCGCGGTGGTGCTGCAGCCTGCCCAGCTCGTAGAGGGCGCCGCGCGCGTGCAGGGTCAGCCAGCCCTGCATGACCGGCCAGCCCTCGCGGTGCATCCGCCGGTCGATCGCGAGGTTGCGGCCCAGGTCCGCGAGGGTCGCCCACGACACGGCGTCGGCGATGCCGTGGTCGCGGTGGTAGCCCATGACGACGTCGACCAGGGCCAGGTACGCGTACACGTAGAGATGCCGCCAGGCGGGGCCCCGTTCGCGCGGCAGATCAGGACCGGGCGACAGCCAGCCGTGGCCCCCGAGATCGGCGCGGACCAGGGCGATCGAGCGGTCGAGCAGCCAGCGCAGCTCCGGGGTCCACAGTGGAGAGCCGGGGTCGGGCCAGCCCGCCATGATCTCGGCGGCGTCGTCCGGCCGCACCGCGAGCCGGGCGAGGATCTCGGGGGCGTCGGCCTTGGCGGGCAGCGGAGCCGACGGCCGGTCGCCGGCGAGCCGGTGCACGCGCTCGACGTCCTCGACGGAGACCCCGAGCTGGGCGGCGGTACTGTCCAGATCCACGCGGATGATCCTACTTCCGTCCGGTATGAGGGTCAGCTGAACCGGCTCCACCGGACCCGGGGCGTGTCAGATGACACGGCCGCCCTCACTTCGTCCGTCAGGGCGGCCGCGTCGGCCACGACCTGCTCGATCCGCCGCGTCGACTCGCCGACGTGACCGAGCAGCCGCTGCGCACGTGCGGCGAAGTCCCGCGGGGCCGTGGGCAGCCGGGCGGCCGAGGCCACCATGCCCTTCTCGTTGACCAGCCACCGGCCCGCGTGGCCGTGCAGGGCCTGGCAGGCGACGCCGACGGCGCGGAACAGGCAGCCGGCCGCGTAGGCGGGGTCGGTGCCGGCCGCCCCGTACCGCGCCAGTGTCACGGAGAAGTCCGCCTCCCACAGGCCGTCCACGAGCGCGGCGCTCAGCGCCGCCGGGTAGGCGCGAGTACGTTCTCGCAGGTCGGCGAGCTCCCCGGTGGGATCGGCCAGCACCCGGCACAGTGCCACCTCACCGGCGTAGGCGTGGGAGTAGAAACCCAGCGGATGTCCGGCCTGGACCCCGACCTCGTAGCGGCCTTCCCGGCAGTCGGCCCAGATCCGGTGGACCCGGTCCAGGTCGCGGTAGATCCAGTCGACCCGCCGGCCGCCGATGGTCAGCCAGCCGCCGCCGTCGACCCAGGGACCCCAGCCGCCCGGCGCGGTCAGCTCGGTCTGCTCCCCGGTCTCCCGCTCGGCCAGCGCCCGCAGCGCCGGCACGTCCAGGTCACCTCGGTAGTACAGCCCCAGGTCGATGTCGGAATCGGGGCGGTGCGTGCCACGGGCACGGCTGCCGCCGAGCACCACCGCGACCATCCCGGGGATCCGCGTCAGCCGCTGTGCGAGCGCCCCCAGCGCCATGTCGTCCATGGGGACGTATTCGATCACGCCGGGTACTTCGCCCACCGCTGTTCTCTCGCGGAACCGCTGCCGGCCCCGCTTCCCTTGCCGGCCTCCGCGGTACGGGCTCGGGCTTCACCGGCACCCCGCGACCGGGGTGCCGGTGAGACCGCTGCCACCAGGTACGCGCGATTGCGTCGGTGCGGGTGAGCCCTCGTACCTCGCGCCGAAAAAGGCGGCGCCGAACCTGATGACGTCCGATCCGCCGAACGCTTCCGGGTCCACCGTGTTGTTCGGCGATCAGCTCTCCGGCGTTCACCGCTACGGCGGCGCCGCGCCGCACCTGCCCCGTCCCCTTGGCGGGGACCGCGGCCTCACGGTCGGAACGTGCGGCGGTAGGCGTCCGGCGGTACGCCGACCGTGCGGTGGAAATGGCGGCGCAGTGTCGTCGCCGTGCCCATGCCCGCGGCCGAGGCGATGGCCTCGACGCTGTCGTCCGTGGTCTCCAGCAGTTCCTGCGCGCGGCGGATCCGCTGCGTCGACAGCCACTGCAGCGGGGTGGTGCCGGCCACCGAGCGGAAGTGGCGGGCCAGGTGGCGCGAGCTCATGTTCGCCTGACGAGCCAGGTCTTCCACGGTGAGCGGCTGGTCCAGCCGCCGCATCGCCCAGGTGAGCAGCTCGGCCAGGGGGTGGCCGTCCTGGGCGGGCACCGGCGTGGTGACGAACTGGGCCTGGCCGCCGGCCCGGTGGGGCGGCACGACCAGGCGGCGGGCGACCACGTTGGCGATCGCCGAGCCGTGGTCGCGGCGGACCAGGTGCAGGCACAGGTCCATCGCCGCGGACTTGCCCGCGGAGGTGAGCACGCTGCCGTTGTCGACGTAGAGCACGTCCGGGTCGACCTCCACCCGGGGGTGGCGCGCGGCCAGTTCCTCGGTGTGAGCCCAGTGCGTGGTCGCGCGCAGCCCGTCCAGCAGGCCCGCGGCGGCGAGCACGAACACGCCCGTGCACAGGGAGACCACCCGCGCGCCCGACTCGTGAGCCGCGCGCACCGCCTCGACCAGCTCGGCCGGCGGGTCCTCGTCGACGTCCGCCAGGGCGGGGACGATCACGGTGCCGGCGTGCGCCAGCCAGTCGAACCCGTGGTCCGGCTCCAGCAGGAACCGGCCGACCCGGACGGGGTGCGTGCCGCACACCCTGACGTCGTACCAGGGGCCTGGCACGGCGTCGGGGGCGGAGCCGAAGACCTCGTAGGCCAGGGCCAGCTCGAAGTGCAGCATCCCGTCGGTGGCGGCGACCGCGACGGAGCGCGGGAAAGAACTCATGTCGGAAATTGTACGGGTCATGTCGTTCCGGACACTGGGCACCGATGGGCCGGCGAAGACAGGATCTATCCGGTGAAGCACTTCGAGCACGCGGGAGCAGGCATGGGATCGGGTTCGATCGTGGCGGTGTTCGGCGCCTACGGGCACACCGGGCGGTTCGTGGTCGCGGAGTCGCGCGAGCGCGGACACGTCCCGCGGCTCCTCGGCCGGGACCGGGACAAGCTGGCGGCGCTGGCGGAGGCCCACCCCGGGCTTGAGGCGCGGCAGGCGTCGGCCGACGACCCGGCCTCGCTCGACCGCGCGCTGGACGGCGCGGCCGCCGTGATCAACTGTGCCGGGCCCTTCGCCTCGACCGCCGCGCCGCTGGTCGAGGCGGCGCTGCGCGCCGGCATCCCGTATGTCGACGTGGCGGCCGAGATCGAGGCGAACGTCGACACGTTCGCGCACTTCGCGGAGCGCGCCCGCGCCGCGGGCACCGTGGTGGTCCCGGCGATGGCCTTCTACGGCGGCCTCGGCGACCTGTTGGTCACCACCGCGATGGGCGACTGGACGGCGGCGGACGAGGCGCACATCGCCTACGGCCTGAGCAGCTGGCACCCCACCGAGGGAACGCTCGCCTCGGGCGCGGTCTCGGGGCGGCGACGGGGTGGCCGCCGTGTTCGCTTCACCGGCGGACGGCTGGAGTACCACGATGACGCCCTGCCGACCCTGGAGTGGCCCTTCCCGGCTCCGCTCGGCCCCCAGAGCGTCATCGGAGAGTTCACCATGGCCGACGTCGTCACCGTTCCCAGCCACCTGGCCGTCCCGGAGGTGCGCACCTACATGACCGCCAAGGCGGCCGCGGACCTGTCCGCTCCCGGCGCCCCGGCACCGGCCGCCGTCGACGAGCGCGGCCGCTCCGCGCAGACCTTCGTCGTCGACGTCCTCGTCCGCTCAGGCGGCACGGAACGCCGCGTGGCCGCCGCCGGTCAGGACATCTACGCCATCAGCGCGCCGCTCGCGGTGGAGGCCGTCGACCGCATCCTCACCGGCCGGACCAAGACCGTCGGCGTCGCCTCCGCGGGCGCGGTCTTCGACGCCCCGGACTTCCTCCGCGCCCTGTCCTCGCACCTCTCGCTGCACGTCTCGCCGGACACACGCGGCTGACCGGCGACCCGTGCCGGCCACGGGTACGTCAGCGGGCCGGGACCCGGGGGCGATTCCACCACAGGGAGAGGGACAGGGCCGCGGTGATGAGGACGGCGCCGCCGGCGGCGAAGGCGGCGGCCGTGTCGACCCGTTGCCGGACGACGGTGAAGCTGCCGGGGAGGGCGTCGAGGGCGCTCTGGAGCTGGCCGGCGTTCTCGGCGCGGTGGTAGGAGCCGCCGGTGGTCTGGGCTATCCGCTTGAGCGCGGGCTCGTCGATGACGCGGGGGTTGCGGCCCCTGTCGAACCCGCCGCGGCCGCCTCGGCCGCCGGATCCGCCGCCCCAGCCGCCCCAGCCGCCGTAGCCGCGGCCGTCGAACTGTGAGTTCTCGCAGACCATCGGGACCGGGTTCGTGGTGCCGAAGCCGATGGGGAAGACGCGGACGCGGCGCAGGGCCGCCTCCCGGGCGGCGATCTGCGGGTCGACGCCCTGGGTGTTGGCGCCGTCGGTGAGCACGACGATCGCGGCACCGGAGTAACCCGGCCCGCCGCCGCCGGGGTCCGCCCCGGTGGAGGCGACCGACGGGTCGACCTCCGCGATCGCGTCGATCGAGGTGAGCATGGCCTGCCCGATCGCGGTGCCGCGGGCCACGGCGAGGCCGTCCAGCGCCTCGATCAGCGAGTCGGTGTCGTCGGTGGGCGGGACGAGCAGCCCCGCGCTGCCCGCGAAGGTGACCAGGCCGATGCGCGGCCCGCCCCGCTGCGACTCGATGAACTCGGCGGCGGCTTTCCTCGCGGCGGTGATGCGGTTGGGGTCGACGTCCGTGGAGCACATGGAGCCGGAGATGTCGAGCGCGAGCAGGATCGTCACCGACGTCTGCGGCACCGGAACCGACGCCTGCGGCCGCGCGGCCCCGACCGCGAGCAGCGCGAGCCCGGCCACGAACAGCGCCGCGGGAATCTTCCGCGTCCAGCGCGTACGGCCGGGCAGGGCGCCGCGTACGAGCGCGATCGAGGTGACGCGCACGGCGGCCCGCCGGCGGCGGCGCCGCGCCCACTCGCGGATGGCGAGGATCAGCGGGACGACCAGGATGGACAGCAGCGCCCACGGCCATGAGAACGACATTCAGATCACCCGTCCAGACCGGAGCACGTTGAGCGCCGCGCCCGCGGTGAGCAGCGCGAGGGCGAGCCCGATCAGCCCGCCGGCGAGGGGCAGCGGCTCGTCGGAGACGGTGAGCCGCAGGTCGATCGTGTCGGCGATCCCGTCGAGCCGCGTGGTGTCGGAGGCGGGGTGGTAGGCACCGCCGGTGGTCCGCGCGATCGAGGTGAGGGTGTCCTCGTCGAGCGAGGTCTGCAGATGGTAGCCGTCGACCTTCACCGCCGCCCCGGCCGTGGTGCCGACCCCGACGGTGTGGACGTGGACGCCCGCCCGCTGGGCCACGGTGGCGGCCCGTTCGACGTCCGCGCCCTGGTTCTGGCCGTCGGAGAACATCACGATCGTCGCGGACGGCCAGTAGCCGATGTCGGGCGCGGTGCCGTCGCGGCCGACGGCCACCTGCTTGCCGGTGATCGCCGACAGGGAGGCCGTGATGGCCGTCCCCAGCGAGGTGCCACCGGTGATCTTCAGCCGGTCGATGGCCTTGAGCGCGACGGAGTGGTCGGCGTCGGGCCGCGCGGTGGTGAGCGCACCCCGCTCGAACGCGACGACTCCGATGTCGACGCTGTCGGGCTGCGCCGCCACGAACGCGCGGGCCGCCCGTTGCGCGGCCGCCAGCCGGGTGGGCGCGACGTCGTCGGCGCCCATGCTGTTGGAGACGTCGACGGCGAGGATGACGGTGCCCGCGGTCCGCGGGACCGGCACCATGGCCGCCGGTCCGGCGGCGGCGATCGCGAGCACCCCGACGCCGGCGATCGTCAGGCCGACTCCGAGGTACGCCCGGCGGCCGTCCGGCACGGCGACCCCGGCCGCGGTGAGGGCGGCCGTCCTGCGGCGCGCCAAGACGACGGCCGCCCAGGCGAGCGCCGCCGTGACGAGCAGCCCGACGGCCGCCGGCAGCCAGGAGGACAGGGTCATGAGGCCACCTTCGCCGGTCTCGGGTGCCCGTGGACGACCTCGGCAAGCCCGGTCATGGCGACCGGTTCCCGGTCCGGGCGACGACCTCGACGAGCGCCTCGGCCAGATCGCGGTCGGTGTCGACGCGGTGGACGGGCACCCCGGCCCGGCGCATGCCCGCCTCCAGCCGGGCGTCGCGGGCGTCGACGGCGGCGCGGAGGCGGACCCGCAACAGCGGGTCGGCGGAGTCGACGACGAGTTGCTCGCCGGTCTCGGCGTCCTCGACCACGATCAGCCCGGCTTCGGGCAGCACGTCGTCGGCCGTGTCCACGATCCGCAGGGCGACCACCTCGTGCCGCCGGGCCAGGCGCTGGAGCGAGCGCTCCCAGTCGCCGTCGCCAATGAAGTCCGACAGCACGACGACGAGCGCGCGGCGGCGCGCGAGCCGTCCGGCCGCGTCGAGCATCTCCGCCAGGTCGGTGGTGGTGCCGCCGCGCGCCTCGGAGGTGCGTTCCAGCTCGGCGCCGATCCGCAGCGCGTGCCGCCGGGAGGTGCCGGGCGGCACGACGCGCGGCGCCCCGGTGTCGAACAGCAGGGCGCCGACGCGGTTGCCGCCCCGGCCGAACAGCCGGGCGAGGACGAGCGCGAGCTCGGCGAGCACGTCGTGCTTGCCGCGCCCCGGCCGGCCGGCCGTCATCGACGCCGACCGGTCGAGGACGAGCCACACCGTCAGCTCGCGGTCCTCGGTGAACACTCGCAGGTGCGGCTCGTCCAGCCGCGCGGTCACGTTCCAGTCGATGTGCCGGGCGTCGTCGCCGTCGCCGTAGGCGCGTAACCCGGTGAAGTCGATCCCGGAGCCGCGGTGCGCGGTGCGGTGGGCGCCCTGGAGCCGGCCGTCGAGCCTGCGGACGACCTTCCACTCCAGGCGGAGCAGGAGCCTCTCGGGGGCGGTGGCCATGGCGGGTCAGCGGTTCTGCAGGACGACGTCGGGCGCCCGGACGGCCCCGAGCACCCCGGTGACGATCGTGTCGGCGTCGACGTCGTCCGCGAGGGCCTCGTAGGACAGCACGAGGCGGTGGCGCAGCACGTCGAGCGCGAGCTCGGACAGGTCGTGCGGCAGGACGTAGTCGCGGCCGCGCAGGAACGCCAGCGCCCGGGCGCCCGTGACGAGCGCGATGGACGCCCGCGGGCTCGCCCCGTAGGTGACATACCGTTCCAGCTCGCCGAGCCCGGCCGTCGCGGGGGAACGCGTCACGGAGACCAGCCGTACCGCGTAGTCGACGATCGCCGGATCGACGTACACCTGCCGGGCGCGGGCCCGCATCGCGATCAGGTCCTCGGCCGTCACCATCGGCTGCGGCGGTTCGGGCGGGCGCAGCGCTCGCCTGACGATCGCCTGCTCCTCGGCCTGCGTCGGATAGTCGACGACCACCTTCATCATGAAACGGTCGACCTGCGCCTCGGGCAGCGGGTAGGTGCCCTCCGACTCGATCGGGTTCTCCGTCGCCATGACCAGGAACGGCTCGGGCACCCGGAACGTCTCACGGCCGATCGTCACCTGATGCTCCTGCATCACCTCCAGCAGGGCGCTCTGCACCTTGGCGGGGGCGCGGTTGATCTCGTCGGCCAGCAGCAGGTTCGCGAACACCGGGCCGAGCTCGGTTCTGAACTCCCCGGAGTGCTGGTGGTAGACCCGCGTGCCCACGAGGTCGGCCGGCACCAGGTCGGGGGTGAACTGGACGCGCTGGAAACTCCCGGCGATCGCGGCGGCCAGCGACCTCACTGCGAGCGTCTTGGCCAGGCCCGGCACGCCCTCGACGAGCAGGTGGCCGTCGGCGACCAGCGCGACGGCCATGCGCTCCAGCAGGATGTCCTGCCCGACGATCGTGCGTTTGACCTCGAACAGCACATGTTCGAGCGGATGGGCCGACTCGGAGGACTTGGTCGAGGTCATGTGCTGTTT
The DNA here is from genome assembly GCF_051918885.1 of Streptosporangium sp. OZ121. Classification (NCBI taxonomy): domain Bacteria; kingdom Bacillati; phylum Actinomycetota; class Actinomycetes; order Streptosporangiales; family Streptosporangiaceae; genus Streptosporangium; species Streptosporangium sp. OZ121. Next base: position 3,150 of record NZ_JBPXMC010000023.1, on the reverse strand, counting down.
CTCCTCGTGACGCTTCGGTCAGATCTGGGGCCCGTCGCCCGGCGGCCCGTCGCCCTCGCCACCGCCCAGGGCCGCACCGATCGGCACCGCGAACGCGATGCCGGCGAACGCCTCGTCGCCTCCCGGGTCGGCGATCGAGACGACGATCCCGATGACCAGGCCGCGAGCGTCCAGGAGGGGACCGCCGGAGCTGCCCGGGTTCGCGGAGGCGTCGAACTGGATGAGCCCGTTCAGGCCGCCGTCCTTGGCGGTCCGGTCGGCGGTCCGGTTCAGGCCCGACACGACGCCGGTGGAGACGCTGTAGGTCAGGCCCAGCGGATTGCCGATCGCCACGACGGGCGCGCCCACGGTCGCGGCGCCGCCGAGCGTCGCGGGGACGACGATCTCCGGCAGCTTCGCCGGCTTGAGGGTCGCGACGTCGAGCTTGGGATTCGACGACGCGACGACGGCCTTCGTCCTGGTGCCGTCGGCGAACGTCACGGTGACGTCCTCGGCACCTTTGCTCGCAGTGCCTTTGTCCGAGGTGTCTCCGACGACGTGGTGCGCCGTGAGAATCGTCCCGTCCTCGGCCGCGATCACCCCCGTTCCGAGCGACTTCCCGGCCTGGACGACCACCACCGACGGCCCGACCCTCTTGAAGACGTCGGGCACCGTGAGCGTCGCACTGGGCGTCGGCGTCGCGCTCGGCCCGGGCGCGGCCTCTTCACCGCTCCCGCCGCCGCTTCCCAGCCAGTATGCGAGCAGCGCCACGACGACGAGCGCGCCGCCCCCGACGACGGACCGCCGAGCCCTGCCGGCCCCGGCTCCCCGAGCCCCGGCCGCATCGGCCTCCTGCGGCACGCGCTCCATCGCCCCATACTCATAAATTTCAGTTGAAAGTGCTACAAACTCCGCCTGAAAACTCGCTGAGAACCGGTCCCCGCAACCTCACGCGCGCGGCACGGATACGGTCTAGAGCACCTTCCGGGCGCCCGGCAGGGCGCGTACCAGGTACGCCGTCGCCCAGCACAGCGTTGACGTCCTCTCCGTCCTAAAGGACGGAGAGGACGTCAAAACCGGCTGGGCTACAACCGGCGCAGCACCCGCATGGCGTCCCTCTCGATGCGCGAAAGATCGTGGAGGATGACGCCGGCCTGCTCGAGGTATCCCGCGTCGCCGCTCTCTCCGGCTTTCTCGATCAGGGCGGACACGTCCGTCCACAGGACGGCGGCCTCGGCGTACAGCCGGTGACCGGTACGGAGGTCGCCGTCGTCGATCAGCCGGGCGCACTCGCCGAGGAAGTCGCGGTAGAGGGCGCGAAACAGGGCGCCGCCGGTGCCGCCCTTCTCCATGAGGAGAGCGGCCTGCGGCAGGTCCCGCCGCGGCTCGCCGGCGCGTAGCAGCCATCCGGGCACCTGCCTGCCGGCCTTCTCGATGCCGCGGTGGCCCAGGTTCGCGATGGGAGCGGCGAGGAAGGCGTCGGCGCAGTCCCTGATGGCGGGGATGATCTGGTCCTGCCAGGAGGGCGGGCGAGCCGGCAGGGTGACGGTGAAGGATCGGTTCCTGGCGGTCATCGGGCCGCGTTCGGCGCGCGCCATGGCGAGGCCGGCCCGGCTGGTGCGCACCGCTCCTCCCTGCTGGCCGGTGTCCACCAGGTAGGCGTCGTGCTCGTCGTAGCCGTACATGGCGACGACATGACCGCCGAAGTGCACCTTGGAGCGGAAATAGTCCAGGTGGTAGCAGTCGAGTTGAAGACCGACCGGCCGGCCGGCGTCGATGGGGGCGGTCACGTTCTCCCACGCCTTGCGCGGTGAGGTGGTCTCCTTGGCCGTCAATGTCAGCCCCAGCCGGGCGGTCAGGTTCCTGGTGAGGTCGAAAGGCTTGACACGGCCTCCGAGAAAGGGAAACGCCATGCCCTTGCTGTCCCAGTAGATGAAGGACAGGCCCGCGCCCAGCCCGAACAGCATGGGCTCGGACAGATCAAGTCCCTCGTGCCGCAACAGCACCCCCAGCGCCGTCGTCTCGCAGTGGCGCATGCCGCGGGCCTCGATGTCCTTCACGATGGTCATGCGTCGCTCTCCCCATGCCTCACGCCTCACGCCTCACGCCGACGCGGCGAACGGTCACACCGTCCCCACCCCTGAACACCTTCGTGGTCAACCGCTGGGGACCGCCGGGAGCAGCATGAGGCCTCCCACAGTGGGAGAGTCCAGCCGAGGCCGGACTCGCACGCCGATGTGTCCCGGCTTTCGCGGAGTCGGGTTCTTGAATTCCCGTGCCACTCGTCGAGAGGAGAGCGGCATGGGACGGCATAGGACGGCATGGCAAGGAGACATCCCGTGAGTTCCGCCGGAAGGTCCTGAACCTGTCAAGACCGTCGGACCGCGCGGCAGGCGAGGGAAGAAGGATGCGAGCAACTCCGGAACCGGCATTCACCATGATCACCAGGCCGTCGACCCCGCCGCAGGGAGAGCACGGAATATGTGCCCGAACCAAGATTGAGACGTCGTTGACGGTGGAGCCGCTCTCTTGTGATCAGGACGATCACGGCTGCGGGACGCCGTGCTTGTTGGCGCTCACATCAGATATCCGCTTGGTCGAGCCCCTCTCCGTTGAGTGGATGGAGGTGGTGGTGGGGGGGATCACACACGAGAGGTGAAGCCCCTGTCAAGGAACGGAGACGTCCTCGCGTTGGTGGCACGGAGCTGATCGTGGATTCACCTGGTCTTATCGCGACGGCTTATCCGGCTGATGAGGCCTCACGATGAAACGTTCATGCGCGTCCCTGGTCTGGAACGGGCCATGGCGAAATTCTCGGGATGTCAATTCTGCTTCGTACGCGCAATTCGGCGCCGGGATCGAATGTGTTAACCGAAAGTTTCGCTCAAGCCTTGACAAGTTTCGGACGTGTTTCCACACTGAGTCTCCGAGGCGGTCCCCTCTGCCACATGGTTCGGCGGGGAGCCGCGTCCTTGATGCCTTGGTGGTGTGCGCCCGAGAGCGGGCGCGGTGTCGAGCCCGCGGGGAACATCCCCGCATTCCCCTTCACCTGTGATGTAGTTATGGAGGCTCAGACATGGGCACAAACGCCATGCCCCCGCCCGGCACCCGGCGACCCCTCGGCGGTCTTCGCCGGGCTCTGGTCGCCGGCGCCCTCGGCACCCTCGTGCT
>NZ_JBPXMC010000022.1:0-155245 GCF_051918885.1 Streptosporangium sp. OZ121 | reverse complement strand
CGAGGCCGTCATCGCCGAGAAGCCCGAGAAGGCCGGAGCCGCCCCCGCCATGCCCGGCGGCGGCGACATGGACTTCTAACCGATCGTTTCAGAATGAGGTCCGCGGGCGGCGGAGGCACATGAGGCCGCAGGCCGGTTCGGGCAGCCCGTGGTGGAGGTCGGCGCGTCGTTCGTAGCGGGTGCGGAGTCGTTTGAACTGGTGCGGCCAGGCGAAGACGCGCTCGACCACCCAACGCACCTTGCCCAGTCCTGAGCCGTGGGCGAGACCGCGTCGGGCGATCATGGGCTTGATGCCGCGCTTCCACCGCAGGCGGCGGTACTTGTCGAAGTCGCAGCCCCGGTCGGCGTACAGACGCCGGGGCTTGCGGCGGGGGCGTCCGCGCAGACCCCGGATCGGTGGGACCGCGTCCAGCAGTAGCGGAAGCCGGGTGACGTCGTGCCGGTTGCCGCCGGTGAGCGTGACGGCGAGCGGGGTTCCGTGACGGTCGACGATCCTCGGTCCAGTCCCGCGGCCGACGTCAGGCCGTCACCCCGGAGCAGCCCACGGTCTCCGCGGGGACGTCGCGCCAGGCGACACCGGTCCGCAGCACGTACATGACGCCGGCGAGTGCCACGCGGTCCGGAACGCGCCGCCGCCCGGGATAGCGGTGGCGCCCTTCGGGAGCAGGCGGCGACAGCGGAGCAACCCGCTCCCACAGGTCGTCAGGAACAAGATCAGCACGCATCCCGGACACACTGCCGACCAAGATCGTCGACACAAGACCCGCGACTCAACCCATTCTAAAACAATCAGAGCGACCAATTCGTCAGCTTTACTGGATTCAGCATCAGCCACACATTCGTGACGCCTTCATCGCTGACGTCAAAGGTAACCATTCCGTATCGACGCCCTTCGTTTCGAAGAATGTATCCGAGACCGTCGGCTGTGTCGCGTCGCTCAAGACGGAGGGCGGGCTGCTTGCGCATCACTCCCATGAACCACCGGGCTACACGATCCGACCCACGGATGACCTGAGGTGCGGCATTGACGAAGCCGCCGCCGTCTACTCGTAGTTCGACGTCTGGAGCCAACACGCGGAGCAGGTCCTCGATGTCCCCTCTGACAGTTGCACCACGGAATGCCCGAACAACCTCATCATGCTGGTGGGGAGAAACCTGTGCGCGTCTTCCTCGTCGAACGTGGCGGCGTGCGGACGTCGCCAGTTGCCTTGTTGCTGCCGCTGAACGACCTACGACACCAGCAATCTCGTCAAACGGGACGCCGAACACATCATGCAGGACGAACGTCACTCGCTCTGCTGGGGTCATGGCCTCGAGGACCGTCAGCAATGCCATGCTGACGGCATCATCGAGGGTGACACGTTCGAGCGGATCAGCAGCGAGATGACTGGAGTTCAGTGGCGCAATGGCTGTGTCTGCAAAGAGGTCAGCCGGAACCGGCTCCGGCAGCCATTGCCCGACGTACGTCTCCCGTCGTGCCCGCGCGGAACCCAGCAAGTCGAGTGAGATGCGGCTCGCAACTCGAATCAGCCATGCCACAGGCGCGGCGATTTCGTCGCGTTCCTCGGGCTCAAGGCGGTACCACCTCACATATGTCTCTTGCACGACGTCCTCGGCATCGGCCAGGGTGCCCATCATGCGAAAGGCTAGCGACAGCAGACGATGCCGCTCCGCCATGACCGAATCGAGAGCCCGTGATTCGTCACGCTCGGCTTTTCCGAACTCTGCGGATTCAACAGGAAGATCTTCCGACATGGGGCACCCTTTCCCATTGGGCGCAGCACGCCTAACCTATTGCCTGGCGGTCAGACGTTCCCGCCTCTCTCCACTATCGCATTCAGGCGGTGGGGATCCCGGTAATCGGGTACCGCACGCTGCCTGTCCGGCACGCGCCGCGCGGAACCATGGCATCGAGGGGCTCCTGTCCGTCCACGGTCACAACCTCACGATCGTCTCCGCGATCGGCCAGAGTGGCACGGAAGAGGTCGTCGTGGTAGAACCGGTCGGGTCCAGCGATCTCGACCACACTTCCCGGCTCCAGCGTCGTGACAGCCTCGGCGAGCAGCTCGACGACTTCGTCCAGCTCGACGGGCTGGATGAATGACCTCGGAGCGAGAACCTTTCCGTCCACGGTGTGCTGGTCAATGAGGACAGGGATGTAGCTCTGGAACTGGGTGGCCCGAATGATGGTGGCGGGGATCGAAGCGGATCGCACGGCCTTCTCCTGCGCCACCTTGCCGAGGTAGTACCCGATCTCAGATGCGTCCCCTTCTCCAACGCCGACGATGGAGAGCACGATGTGATGACGCACACCTGCCCGCTTGCCCTCCGCGGTCAGGTTGTCGATCGCTCCCTCGAAGAACGAGATCGCCCCCTCCGCATCAAAGCGGGGGGTGTTGAGGACGTTCACGATGGTGTCGACTCCGACGAGAGCCTCGGTGAGCCCCTTGCCCGAGATCACGTCGATCCCGTCCTCGAGTCCTCCCGAGACCACCTCGATGCCCTTGGCCTCCAGGTTGTCAGCAAGGCGGGACCCGACACGGCCGCGCCCACCAGCGATGAAAACCTTCATTTCCTCACTCCGTTCCGGGGCACCAGTCGCTGCCCTCACCAACAGGACGACGCAGGCCGGAAAAATGTGAGGTTGCGAAGCAGGCTTGCTACCACACCGTGTTCTATGTGGTGAGGCGGAGGAGTCGCTCGTAGCAGCCTCCGCCGCCTGCGAACCTCATTCTGAAACGATCAGTAAGTCCGTCCCCGGTCACGGGCTTCCGGGTCCCCGGTCACGGACTCCGAGTCCACTTCCAGTCACGGCCGGACGGGTGCCTCCGGCCACGCGCTCCCGCGCCCGCCTCCGGTCACGGCCGGACGGGTCCCTCCGGCTCCCGGACGCCCTCCAGGAGGGTCCTGGCCAGCGCGGCGGCGAACTCGTCGAGCGGCCGGGCGGCCGGTCCCGACGGCAGGCGGTCCCCCGCGAAGGCCTGCAGGAAGGCGCGCTGGAAGCACGCCCCGAGGAACAGGGCCGCCGCCGCCTCGGGGTCGGCGTCGGCGCGGACGCGCCCGGTGGCACGCTGCTCGCGCAGGTAGGCGGCCAGGGAGTCGAGCGGCTTGTGCGGGCCCATGTCGAGCCTGTCCATCTCCTCGCCGTGCCGCCGCAGCAGCGCCGGATCGGAGAACAGGGAGGCGGCGATCGGGAAGGACGACGCGTAGAACGCCACGGCGTGCCGGGCGATCTCGGCCAGGGTCTCCTCGACGTCGCTCCCGTCCGCCTCCCCGCTCTCCAGCTCGGCCAGGAGCGGGGCGAATCTGGGCAGCCGTTCCTTCAGGACGAACGTGAACAGCTCCTCCTTGCTGTCGAAGTGCTTGTAGAGCGCGGCCTCCGAGCATCCCGCGGCGCGGGCGATCTCCTTGGTGGTGGTGCGGGCCAGCCCGATGGTCCGCATCAGCTGGTCGGCCGCGTCCAGGATCCGGACCCGCGTCGGCTTCATGCTGGGCGCTCCCCCGCGGTTGACGAATGGGTGGGTGAACACTCACCCTAGTGGTTAGTGAGCACTTACCCACCAGGAGGGCGCCATGAAGCTGACCGTCTGCGGAGCCACGGGCGGTACGGGCCGGGAGGTCGTACGACAGGCGCTGGAGGCGGGGCACGAGGTGACGGCGGTGGTGCGCGATCCCGCGCGGCTGCCCGGCGACCTCACCGGCGTGCGGGTGGTGACGGCCGACGTGACCGACCCGCGGTCGTTGCGTCCCGCGATGGAGGGACGGGACGCCGTGATCTCGGGTCTGGGCCCGCGCAGCAGGAAGCTCGCCCGGGACGGCGTCGTCGCGCCGGCGACGCGGGGGATCCTGTCCGCCCTGGAGGTCTGCGGGGTGCGCCGCTTCGTCGCGGTGAGCGCGGCCCCGGTCGGCCCGTCGCCGCAGGGCGACCCCTTCCTCGACCGCAGGATCATGACCCCGCTGATCCGGAGATTCCTGCGGGACGTCTACACCGATCTGGGGGCGATGGAGGAGGCCGTCCGCGCCGGCGACACCGACTGGACGGTCATGCGGCCGCCCCGCCTGCTGGACAGGCCCCGCACCGGGACCTACCGGCTGGCCGTCGGCGGCAACGTCCCCGGCGGACGCAGGATCGCCCGTTCCGACCTGGCCCACGCGATCCTCGCCCTGCTGGACGACCCGGCGACCGTGAGGCAGGTGGTCGGCATCGCGTACTGAACTTCCCCGCACCTCCGACGCCCCGCTCCTGCGCGGCACGGGCACGGGAGCACCGCCGGCCCGGACGTTCCCGGTGGTCACCCGGACCCGGCAGGACCCGGCGGAACTGCGCGGGACCCGGCTCGGGGGCATCCCGGGGACACCGGGACCGGCGCCTTACCCAGGCTCGCCGGTGAGCGCCCGGGCGAACGCGTCGTGGACGGGTGTTCCGGGGGCGTCGTCGAGCACGGCGAAGACCACCCGCTCGAAGCGCCCGTGGAAGGCGCCCGAGGGGCCGAGGTGCGTGGCGAAGCAGGCCGCCACGAGCGCGGGCGAGTTGCGGAACACCCCGCACCCCCACGCGCCCAGTACGAGCCGGTGCAGCCCCGAGGCGGCGAAGAGGCTCAGGGCCCTCCCCGAGCGCTCGAACAGCACCTCCGGCAGGCGGGCGCGCCGCTCGTCGTTCTCGTCCATGGCACCGGCGTTCGGCGCGGCCACGGTCAGGAACGAGACGGGGTACGGACGGGCGAGCAGGGCGTCCCGGTCGTCCCTGAAGACCGGGACCGCGGGCGAGAAGATCGCACGGTCGCTGTAGAGCGGATCGCGCCGCTGCCGGTGGAAGGCGTAGAAGTCCGGTGCCTCGACCAGGCAGCGGTAGAGCCCCGACGCGTACGCCAGGCTCTCCTCCTGCGCCTGGGTCCCCCGCAGGAAACCGCCCCCGGGATTCTTCGCCGAGGCGAAGTTCAGGCAGCCGACGGCACCGTCACCCCAGCCGTTCCCGTCCCCGTTCCCGGCACCGTCGATCCCGTCGATCCCGTCGGCCCCGGCCATCCGGCGGGCGGCCGACAGGGAGGTCTCGTTGACGACCTCCACCGAGGTCGCGACGGCCGGGGGCATCGCCGGGGACATCGCCGGGGACATCGCCGGGGACACGGCGGGCGGCCCGATCGGCTCGTCGGGCCCCCACAGCCGGGTGCCCGCGACGGCACCGGCGAGCTCTTTCGCGATGGACACCCGCCCCCGCGAGGGGTGGTCGTACCAGCCGCGCTCCAGGATCTCCACGGTCTCCGCGGCGAGCGCCCGGCGTGCTTGCGTCATCATTCCTCCCGGTTTCCCCCGGGCACAAGTTATCCTCATTATGAGAAATTCTCAATACGAGAAAGACATGGGAACGACGACCCCAGCGCCAACCGCCGCGGGAAGACGCGGCACCACGACGTCCGGCCACCGGAAGATCACCGCCGCCGGCCCGATCTCGCCCGGGCCGGAGCGGCCGGGCGAGATCGGGCCGCCTTTCCTCGAACCGCGAAGGAGCGGCGCGTTCTCAGCGGCGGACCGCGGTGAACAGGGCGTAGCTGATCTGCGGGATCTCCCCGAAACGCCGGTAGATCTCCCCGCAGACGGCGAGCTGCTCGCCGATCTCGCCGCCCAGCTGGATGGCGGAGGCCGGGAGGATGTCGCCCACGAGCTGGAAAGACCGGCTGATGTTTGGCCATATGTCGTGAAATATCTCGATCTTCAGTCCGGCGCGGTCCATCTCCTCGTAGAACTCCTCCACGGTGGGCAGGAAGTGGACGTTGAAGCTCCGGGAGAAGTGCTCCAGGTCCGCGGCGTCGTCGTCGGCGAGCGGACCGAGCAGATACCACTCCCCCACCACGAACCGCCCGCCGGGACGCAGCACCCGGGCGATCTCGCCGAGGACCGCCGCCGGGTTCTCCATGTGGACGAGCGACTCGATGGCGTACGCGGCGTCGAAGGAGGCGTCGTCGAAGGGGAGCCACATCGCGTCGGCGAGCTGGAAGTCGGCGTGCCCCTGGCCCTGGCCCGCCTCGGGGCGCGACTCGGCCAGCCGCACCTGGTACTCGCTCAGGGTGACGCCGGTGACGTGGACGTCGCGCGCGGTGGCGATGCGCGCGGCGGGCCTGCCGGTGCCAGAGCCGACGTCCAGGACGTGCTCCCCGGGAACGACCTCCAGGCGCTCGGCCACCAGGTCGGTGAGGTGGTCCGTCGCCTGCGCGACGGGCGCCTCGTCGTAGTCGTCCGTCCAGTAGCCGACGTGGAGGTTGCCGCCGAACGCGTCGGCGCAGGAATCGGTGAGCTGGTTGTACATCTCGCCGATCACCTCGGGCGAGAGCTTTTCCTGACGGGCCATAACCAACCTGCCTCTCAGCGGCGGTCCGCGTGAAACCCCGTGGCGGGACGGCCCCCTGAAAGACGCGCCCGCCAGGGAGCATGCGGCCGTGCGAGACCGCACGCTCACCCATCCGCGGCATCTCTTGGAAATCCCGGGACGAACGCCCGCGGTGCGGCATTCCCAGCGTTCTCAGCGTTCTCGGAGTTCTTGGCGTTCTCGGAGTTCTTGGCGTCACCGCACTTCACTTCGTGCGGTCGCCAGATTACTCAGGCCGCCCCCCGGCAGGTGCCTGGCCTGCGCCGCCTGTCAGGTAAACCTTCGTCCATGAGACACCGCCCCCGCGTGGACACCGGGAGGGCTCCCGCGGGGTGCCTCATCCGGTTCGCGTGCCCGGCAGCAGCTCCACCCGCCGGTCCTCACGCTCGACGATCACGAACGTGCGCCCGTTCCCCTTCCTCCAGTCCGCCACCGTGATCAAAGGGATCAGGTAGTAACGATCCCCGCGCGTCATCAGCAGGCGCAGTCCCTCGTAGCGGAACGGGTAGGTCTTGTCCGCCAGCGTGACGCGGGTGACTCCCGGAGCGTTGAGCGCGAGCGTCTTCCCGCTGTAGATGGCGACCGAGGTGTGGTGCGGCAGGGAGGCCACGAGCTGCTCCGCCGTCGCCTCTCCCTTGCGGTACGCGTGCAGGGACGCCGCCCACAACAGGCAGAAGACCGAGGTCACCACGGCGGCGGCGAACGCCGTGCGGCCGGCCGCGAGCCGGCGCGTCGGCCAGGTGAGCAGCAGCGGGCCGACGATGCTCAGGGCCAGCACGACGAAGGTGTCGACCTGCCATCCGGCCAGCGCGGCGAACGCCAGGGCGGCCCCGCAGGCCGTCACGACGGCTCCGCCGAATCTCGGGTCCGCCGCGATCCGGACCCGCCTCCTCGCGGCCAGCGCCGCGCCCGCCGCGCGGGCCCGTTGCGGAAGCGCGGCGGTCAGCGACGACCGGTACGTCGTACCCGCCAGGAGAACGGCCGTACCGCCGACCATGAAGGGCAGGAAGGCCGGGGAGAAGATGTTCAGGCCCCGCAGGGCGTACTCGTCCACCCCGAAGCCCATGTCCGTCGCCTTCAGCTGGAACGACCCCAGATAGCCGTCCAGGTAGGCCCATCCCATGTAGATGAGCACCGCGCCGCTGACGGTCAGCAGAAGGGTGATCAGCCCTATCACGTCGAGCGGCCTGGACTGTTCGGGGTGCTCCTGGCCGGCCTGCGGCACGCTCACCCCGTCTGGAGGGGAGAGGGCGGGCCAGGGGAGAAGATCGGGTCGGGAGAGGGCGACGATGCGGGCGGTTCGTGTGTCGGTTGTCGAGCGGTGAGACCGGGCGACGGCGCCCTGCCGCCGATGCTCGGGCAGGGACCCTCGACGGGATCCCCGCCACCGGTCGGGCACGCCTTCCCCGGCGGGGCGATCGGACCGGTGGTGGACCGCTTCCGCGACGGTTCCGGCTCCGGCGTGTTCGCAGGGCTCGTCGGCGCGAGAGTCGCCTCCCTCTCCGGCGGCTCCGAGGAGCCCGGAGCGTCCGGGCTCTCCGTCACCGTCACGGTGGTCGCCGGCGGTTCGGCACCGTCGCCGCAACCGGCGAGCACGAGCAGGCCGGTGACCGTCAGGGCCGCCCGGCACAGGAGCGCCGCCGCCCTGGTGCCGTACGGCTCGCTCATGGTCGGCAGGCTCCCGGGGACGCGAGGGACATGGTCTCCTCATGTGCATCCCCCCGCCGTGGCCGGCCGTTACCCGGCCGGCGTTTAGTGCCTGGCTTTCCCTTTCAATGGGACGTCCGGAAAACGGGAACGCGTGTCCCCGGGTCAGGTGACGAGCGGCCGGAGGCGACCTTCCCGCCGATCCGGGTGGCGAGGACGTCCGCGGACGACCGGAGAGGCGAAGAAGGCCCCGCCGGGAAGGTCACGCTCCCGCCCGATCGGCCTCCCGGGCACCGAACACCCGGCACCGGGCTCAGCCGGCCTTGCCGTTCACCCCCGCCGCCTCCAGGAGCACCAGGGCCAGGCTGTCGGCGGCGTCGACGCGGCCCAGGGCACCGGCGGCGCCCGCCATGGCGGCGCGGGCCCGCGGGTCCCGCAGGAGGGCGTCGAGCTCGGCCAGGAGGTGGTCGGCGGTGGGGCCGTCCTCCAGGAGCGCGCGGGCCGCGCCCGCCTCGGCGAGGTAGCGGGCGTTCTGGCGCTGCTCGTCGGCGGCGGAGGGCACCAGGGGGATGAGGACGGACGGCTTGCCCACCGCGGTCAGCTCGGCGACCGTGCCCGCCCCGCTGCGGGAGACCACGACGTCGGCGGCGGCGAACACGTCGGCCAGCTCGGCGCCGACGTACGGCACCGGGCGGTAGCGGTCGCGCACCGCCACGGGGAGCGCTGCGGCGGTACGGGTGAACTGGGCGATCCAGCCGGGACCGCACTGGTGGATCACCTGGGCCCGGGAGAGCAGCGCGGGCAGGATCGCCTCGACCATGGTGTTGATCTGGCGGCTCCCCTGCGCGCCGCCGGTCACGTAGACCAGGGGCAGGTCGGACGAGAGCCCGAAGTGGCGCCGTCCCGCGTCGACGTTGCCGCGCAGCAGGTGGGGACGCACCGGGTTGCCGGTGATGACGGCCCGGTCGCGCACCCCCGCGGGCAGGTGCTCGATCGAGGAGGGATGGGTCAGCGCGATGCGCCGGGCGAAGCGCGACAGGATGCGGTTGGCCAGCCCGAGCGAGGTGATCTGCTCGTGCATCACCAGCGGCCGGCCCAGCAACCGGGAGGCGACGCCCAGCGGCACGCACACGTACCCGCCGGTCGACAGCACCACGTCGGGCCGGTAGCGGGCGGCGATGCCGAAGGCCTGGAAGACGCCGACCGGGATCCGGAACAGGTCCGCGAGGTTGGTGGCCAGCTCTCGCGGGTTGGGCGAGCGCCTGAGCTTCCCCGCCGTGATGGCGCGGAACGGGATGCCGTGCTCCGCCGCGACGCGGGCCTCCAGGCCGGCCGCCGTACCGACCCAGAGCACGTCCAGGTCGAGCCCCCGCGCGGCGGCGTGGTCGCGCAGGGCCGCGACGGTGGTCAGCGCGGGGTAGGTGTGGCCACCGGTCCCGCCTCCGGTGACGAGCAATCGCAGGGTCCGGCGATTTCCAGCCTCCATGTGTGTCCATCCTTCCAATGTCACCGTGGCCCGCGCCCGGTCCGCGTTCGCGGGCCGTGCCGGAGTGCTCAGGGGCCTCGGGCACGGTACCCGACGTCCCGGTGAAGATCCACTTTGCCCTTCGTCGCCGCGTGGTCGCACCCGGTGGTTCTCCGACACGCCCACCATCCGGGATCGTCCTTTGAACGGCTTTCGGATTTCGCGGCGATGAGTACGGTATGTGACATGGATCTGACCGATGAGCATTTCTCCGGGGCGTCGGAGCGTCTCGATGACGCGTTGACGGTGCTCCGGCGGCAGGCCGGGGCCGGCGCGGCGGCGCTGGACTATTTTGGCGACATCACGGAGGAGTTGCACCCGATCGGATCCTGGCTGCGGCGACCGGCCCAGGCCGGCGAGTGGCCGCACCACATCATGCCTCCCGTCTACGGCCTGCTGTTCGCGCAGGCGTGGTCGCTGGCGTTTCCCGGCGAGACGCCCTCGGTCTTTCCCGACGGTGCGGAGCGGACGGAGTCGGGGTGGATCGTGCACCGGGCCACGATCTGGTTCGGCGACACGTACGTTCCCGGCTGGCTCGACGTGAAGGCGCCGCTCATCGTGATCGGCGGGCTGGTGGTGGAGGGGCTTCTCGACGACGGCGACGCCTCGGAGAGCTACCTCGCGGTCACCGGTGACCTGCGGGCCCGCGCGATCCACAGCGCGGCGGACCATCTCGTGCTCGGCAGCGTCGCCGCGGGGGTGATCTTCTGTTCGGGCAACGACGGGGTCCTCGTCGCGGGCGGGGACATCGTGGCGGACCTGTTCGTGCCCGCCGAGCACGCGTACGAGCACTACGGCCGGCTGCTGGCCGGGGTCGTCGGCGCCGGTGACCGCGACGACATCGTGGCCGAGCGGGTGGCGCCGTGGCTGCCGTCGGGCTACGTCCGGCTCGGCGGGTACGGGGCGCCGGTGGACAGGTGGCGCGTCCTGCAGGAGGCCGCCGCGGGACGGTCACCGGTGCTCGCCCAGCCCCGGCCGGTGATACTCCCGCCCCCGGCGCTCCTGCTCTCGGCCCTGGCCGCGCCCTCCGGGGTGGAGGAGCTCGACCTGTCCGGCAGCCGCCTGCACCGCGTTCCCGAGGACATCTCGGCCCTCACCTCACTGACCCGGCTGGATCTGGAGCACACGCCGCTGACCGGCCTGGACGGCATCGAGGGCCTGCGCACCCTGGAGCACCTGTCGATCAGGAACACGCCCGTGCGGTCACTGGCCCCGCTCCAGGCGCTGAAGGACCTCCGCCACCTCGACGTCTCCTACTGCGACGACGTCCAGGACTGGGCCGTCCTCCTCGACCTGCCCGCGCTCGACACGCTCGTCGCGCACGGCTGCGCCCTGCCGGCGCACGTACGCGCGCAGCTCGTCGCCAGGTTCGGAGACCGGATCATCGGGCAGGGCGCGGGCCCGGCCGGCTGACCGGCCGGGCGCGGGCGTACGGGCCCGGGCGACCTCGGCGCGCACGGCTCAGAGGCGCTGCCAGAGGGCGGGGGTGGTGGACGGCTCCCAGCCGACCTGGGCGGTGTGCGCCTGCAGGCACCGGTAGCTCACGCCGGAGTAGGTGACCTGGGCGCCGACGGCGTAGGCGGTGCCGGCCCTCCAGGACGTGGCGCCCGTCTGGGTGGGCGTCGGCGTCGGCGTCCGGGTGGGGGTGGGCGTCGGGGTCGGCGTGGGGGTGGGCGGGGTGGTCCCGCCCACCAGCTGGTAGCCGCGCATGTCACGCAGGAGCAGGTAGGTGTTCTGCAGCGAACCCGAGGTGTCGCCGAGGGAGCGGTAGATGCCCCACTTGGGACGGACGCGGTCGGCCAGGAAGGTGTCGACGCCGGTCCTCGTGGCGTCGATCACCGTGGTCCCGCCGCTGCGCAGGACCCAGCGCACCGACCCGGCGGTGCCGTTCCCGATCTTGATCTCGTACTCGACGTCGACCCACTTGTCCTGCAGCGGTTCGAGGTCGGTCCTGCCCACCAGGACGTCCTCGGCGAAGATCTTGTGCTCGATGGTCTGCTTGCCGCCGACCCTGCGCAGCGAGGTCACCGTGATGGGGGAGGTACCGGTGCCGGGCTGCTTGGTCTGCATGATGTGGGTGAAGGTGGTGGTGGCCTTCAGCGTGCTCGGGATGTACATCGAGTAGGTGACCCGCCAGGTCTCGCCGAGCCGCCACTGCAGGTACGACCCGCCGTCGCGCATCCCGGTCACCTCGTGGCGCTGCCGGTCCGTGGCGGTGTCGCGGTCGGCCGTGTGCATGTCGAAGCGGAAGTCGCCGCCCGACACCTTGATGTGCGGGGCGGCGGCCGGGTGGGAGCCGGCCCGGTCGTCCTCGATGGTCTCGAAGGCGGACAGGCCCGTCCGCGCGGCGTCCGGCGACCAGCGAAGCTGCCAGGCGGCGGCTCCGGCCGCGGGGAAGGCGGCTCCGGCCGCGGAGGCGGGCAGGGCGGAGGTCGGGAGCAGCAGGGTCGCGAGGACCAGCAGAGCCGTGCGCGAACGTTTCATGGCGGCCACCTCTGAGTCGCGGCGTATCGGGGGGTGAACGCCATCCTGCCCCGGCACAAACCGTTAGGAAAGCTTCCTAACGATTAAATTTTCTTAAGCGGGCAAGGAGATCTGGGTCTTGCATGACAGGCCCGCGCCACCTAACGTCACGTGTCACGTTAGGAAAGTTTCCTAATAAAGCGCCATGACGTGTCCACCACCCCCCACGCAAGGAGCGATGATGCGGCGCACCACCCCAGCCCTGGTGCTGACCGGGCTGCTGACGTTACTGTTCACCCTGCTCGTCCCGTCCGCCGCCCACGCGGACACCGCGACGTTCACCAAGCCACAGGATTGGGGCAGCGGCTACAGCGGCCAGTACACGATCAAGAACACCGGGACCACCACGCTGAACGGCTGGACGGTCTCCTTCGACCTCCCGTCGGGCACGAGCCTCGGAACGTACTGGGACTCCCTGATGACCAGCAGCGGCAGCCGGTACACCTTCAGGAACCGGGAGTACAACGGCACCCTGGCCCCCGGGGCGAGCACCACCTTCGGCTTCGTCGCCTCCGGCTCGGGCTCGCCGGTCAACTGCACGCTCAACGGCGCTCCCTGCGGCGGCGGGCAGAACCCCGGCGACACCACGCCGCCGAGCGTGCCGTCCTCCCCGCGCAGCACCGGCACGACGTCCTCCTCCATCAGCCTGGCCTGGAACGCCTCGACCGACAACAGCGGCACGGTCAAGGACTACCGGGTCTACGAGGGCTCCGCCGTGGTCGCCACCGTGACCGGCACGAGCGCCACGGTCTCGGGGCTGTCCGCCTCGACGACCCACACCTACACCGTCACCGCCCGCGACGCCGCGAACAACGAGTCCGCGAGGAGCGCGTCCGTCACGGCGACGACCCAGGCGGGCGGCGGCGGCGGCACGCCGATCGCGGCCAACGGGCAGCTGCGGGTCTGCGGCACCAAGCTGTGCAACAAGAACGGCAAGCAGATCCAGCTGCGAGGCATGAGCACCCACGGCCTGCAGTGGTACCGGCAGTGCGTCACGACCGGCTCGCTGAACGCGCTGGCGACCGACTGGAGGGCCGACGTGGTGCGCCTGTCCACGTACGTCCAGGAGGGCGGCTACGAGACGAACCCGCGGGCGTTCACCGACCTCGCGCACACGCTCATCGAGCAGGTCAGCGCGCAGGGCATGTACGTCATCGTGGACTGGCACATGCTCACCCCCGGCGACCCCAACTACAACCTCACCCGGGCCAGGACCTTCTTCACCGAGATCGCCCAGCGGCACGCCGCCAGGCCGAACATCCTCTACGAGGTCGCCAACGAGCCGAACGGCGTGAGCTGGAGCACCATCAAGGGCTATGCCGAGCAGATCATCCCGGTGATCCGGGCGCAGGACCCCGACGGGATCGTCCTGGTCGGCACCCGCGCCTGGTCCTCGCTCGGGGTGTCGGACGGCGCCACGGAGACCGAGGTGACGGGCAACCCGGTCAACGCCTCGAACATCATGTACACCTTCCACTTCTACGCGGCCTCGCACGGCACCGAGTACCTCAACGCGCTGTCCCGCGCGGCCGACCGCATCCCGATGTTCGTCACCGAGTTCGGCACGCAGAACTACGCCGGGGAGGAGGCCAACGACTTCGCCATGTCCCAGCGTTACCTCGACCTGATGGCGAGCAAGAAGATCAGCTGGGTGAACTGGAACTTCTCCGACGACCACCGCTCCGGCGCGGTCTTCAAGACCGGAACGTGCGACGCCGGCGGCCCCTGGACCGGCACCACGTCGCTGAAGGAGGCCGGCGTCTGGATCCGTGACCGGATCCGCACCGCCGACGACTTCTGACCGGTTCCCACCGGCGAGCCGGAAAGAACGGGTAACCGGGAAGGACCAGGGAGGGAGACCGGCTCGGGGGCCGGTCTCCCTCCCCCTTTCCCCCTCCCCCGGTCGACCGGCCGAGGCCGGCGGCCCCCGCCGTGGAACGCCCCGAGGAGGATCACATCGGGAGATGCCGCGGGACACGACGTCCTCGGTGTGACGCCGGGGAAGCCGATGCCCGCCTTCTTGCGTACGAGGCTGTGGGCGCCGTCGCAGCCGACCAGGTAACGGGCGCGCAGCTCGTAGTCGTCGTCGGGGGCGTGGACGTTGACGGTGACGCCGTCCTCGTCCTGCCAATCGGGCACCTCCTTGGTCGCACTTGGTCGAATGAGGGAAACGGGCGCGGTGACACGTCGCCCGCCGGGAGCCGGGGCGGCTGGAAGCGGGCGCGGAGCCCGTACACGACCAGGTGGCGAGGCCCGCTCCGGGCCCGCGCACCTCCCGCTGCTGTCAATATAAGTTGACGCAATGCTCGCGTCAACCGCAGTTGACACAAAGCCGGGATCCCCCGCGAGAAGGGCGTCCGGGCGCGGTCGTGACACCGGGATGCCGGATTTCCCCGGGGTGGGGGTTGGAAGCAGTTGGTGGTTGAGCATGTATCAGGATGTGTGAGTGATCGTGAAAGAGTGGGTTAAGGCGCGGGGTGTCCACCCGATCACCGCTTACCGGTGGTATCGGGAAGGCATTTTGCCTGTGCCCGCTCCTAAGGTCGGACGGCTGATCCTGGTCGCAGACGTCGAGCCTGTCGCCTCGCACGGCGCAACCACCGTGGGGTACGCCTGCGTCTCTTCTGTGGAGGCGTCTTCCTCGGCGTGCCCGCTTCCACCGACACCGCTACCGGCACCGCCGGCAAGACCACCGGCTCCGTCTGCGGCTTCCTGCGCTCCCGAGGCGGGCGTAGGTCTGTTCGCCGATCGGGGAGTCATTGATCATGGCTCCTACGGTACGTTGACAGTCGGTGACGTATCGTGAGGGGGAGGGTTGATGCGGGTCCACCAGGCCTACCGCTACGCCCTGGACCCCACCCCCGAGCAGGCGCGCCTGCTCGCCTCCCACTGCGGCGCGCCTGGAACATCGCCAAGGGCGACGTCGCGCCGTGGTGGGCCGACCATTCCAAAGAGGCCTACACCACCGGCCTCGACGGCGTCACCCGCGCGCTGAGGAACTGGGCCGCCTCCCGCAACGGCACGCGAGCGGGGCCGAAGATGGGGTTTCCCCGGTTCAAGTCCAAGCACCGCACCACCCCTTCGTGCCGGTTCACCACCGGCGCGATCCGGGTGGAGGCCGACCGCCGCCACGTGACGCTGCCCCGCCTGGGCACCATCCGCACCCACGAATCCACCCGGAAACTCGCCCGCCACCTGGAGCGCGGCACGGGGCGGATCCTGTCGGCCACCGTCCGCCGCGAGGTGGGCCGCTGGTTCGTCGCGTTCACCTGCGAGATCGACCGCACCGACCGCGCCCCGGCCCGGCCGGACGCCGTGGTCGGCGTCGATCTCGGGGTCAAGGACCTCGCGGTGCTGTCCACCGGGGAAGTCGTCGCCAACCCCAAACATCACCGCTCGGCGCTCAAGCGGCTGCGCCGGTTGAACAAGCAGCTCGCCCGCCGCGTCGGGCCCCGCGCCCCGGACGGTGGCAGGCGCGAGGCCTCCGCCCGCTGGGCCAAGGCCAAGGCCGCCCTGGGCAGGGCACATGCGCGGGTGGCCAACCAGCGGCGCGACGGCCTCCACCGGCTCACCACCCGCCTGGCGGCCACCTGGGGCACGGTGGTGGTCGAAGACCTCACCATCTCCGGGATGGTCCGTAACCGTCGCCTGGCCCGCGCCGTCTCCGACGCGGGCCTGGCCGAGGTGCGGCGGCAACTGTCCTGCAAAACCGCGTGGAGCGGCGGCAGGCTCGTCGTCGCCGACCGGTGGTTCCCCAGTAGTAAGACCTGTTCGGGTTGCGGCGCGGTGAAAGCCAAGCTCGCCCTGTCCGAACGCACCTACACCTGCGCCGGGTGCGGCCTGGTCGCCGACCGGGACCTCAATGCCGCGCTGAATCTGGCCGCGCTCGCGGCCGACGTCGCCCAGAGTCGCGGAAAGACGCGAAACGCCCGTGGAGGAGCGGTAGGACCCGGCACCCGTGCCGGGCGCGCACCGGCGAAACGGGAACCCCGGAAACGGGGAACGCTCCGACGCAAGCCGGAAGCTGCCTGAGAGCGCGCTCACCACAGCACACTCACAAGCAACGGTTCCTGCCAGGATTGGGACATGGTGAGGATCGGGCAGGTGGTTCTGGGCGTCACCGACATGGAGCGCGCCGTCGGGTTCTGGACGCGAGCACTGGGCTACGCGCCCCGCGAGGGGCAGGCCGGCGACGACTGGACCGTGATCGAGCCCGTGGAGGGGAACGGCGTCCCGCTGGCGCTCGGCATGACGCGGACGCCGGTCCAGGAGCACCCCCGAACGCACCTCGACCTGTTCACCCCCGACGCCGCGGAGCAGGCGGCCGAGGTCGAGCGGCTGGTGTCACTGGGCGCCGAACAGGTCGCCTGGGACCTCTATCCGGACGACCCCGACTTCGTGGTCCTCGCCGACCCCGAGGGCAACCTCTTCTGCGTCATCGACCTCAGCCACGGCTGAGGGCCCGTTCCGGACCCTGCCAGGAGGTCTCCTTCCATGCACGCCATGCAGTACGAGATCGGGCTGCCCGCCGACTACGACATGGGGATCATCCGTGAGCGGGTGGCGACCAGGGGCCACGCGCTCGACGGCCACGCCGGGCTGGGACTCAAGGCGTACCTGATCAGGGAGCGGGGCGTGGACGGCTCCGCGGTCAACCAGTACGCGCCGTTCTACCTGTGGAGCTCGCCGGCCGGGATGAACGCCTTCCTGTGGGGCGGGGGCGGCTTCCAGAACATCGTGCGCGACTTCGGCAGGCCCGCGGTCCGGCACTGGACCGGCGCCGGCTACGAGCGCGGGCCGTCGTCGGCGGCGGTCCCCCGCGCGGCCTCGCTCCGTACCGACCCGATCCCGGCCGACACCGACCCCGCGGCCGTGGTCGAGCGGGCCCTGGCCGGGCTGCGGCGGCACGCCGGCACAGCGGGCGTGCACTCCGCGGCCCTCGCCGTCGACCCCCGGCACTGGGAGCTGGTGCGCTTCACGCTGTGGGAGCGCGAGGTTCCCGGGGAGGGGGACGGGACCGCCTACCGGGTGCTGCACCTGTCGACACCGCATCTGGGCGACATCGCGACGGGCCGCCACTGGTGACCTGAACGACTCCCCCTACGCGGCCACGGCGGGCGAGCGGTCGGTGGCGATGCGCAGGGCGAGCCCGCCGAGCACGGCGCCCATCAGATAGCGCTGCACGCGCATCCAGGTGGGCCGCCTGCCCAGGAAGGTCGCGACCGAGCCCGCGGTCAGCACGATCAGCGCGTTGACCGACAGGGCGATGACGATCTGGGTGGCGCCCAGCAGCAGGCTCTGCGTGCCGACGTCACCACGTGCGGGATCGACGAACTGCGGCAGCAGCGACACGTACAGGATGGCGATCTTGGGGTTGAGCAGGTTGGTGACCAGCCCCATGGAGAACAGCCGCCGCGGGGGGTCCGCGGGAAGGACGCCCTGCGCGAAGACCGGCCGGGCACCGGGCCGGATCGTCTTCCAGGCCAGCCACAGCAGGTACGCGGCGCCCGCGAGCTTGATCGCGACGTAGAGGGCGGGCACCATCGCGAAGATCACGGCGATTCCGGCCACCGCCGCCAGCAGGTAGACCAGGAAGCCCGCCGCGACGCCCGCCAGCGAGATCATGCCGGCCATGCGTCCCTGCGTCACCGACCGTGACACCAGGTAGATCATGTTGGGACCGGGGGTGAGCACCAGGCCGAGAGCGATCGCGGCGATGCCCGCGAGGGCGCTGACAGAGATCATGAGCACATCATCGAGCAGCTTCCGCACCGAAAGAACGGCCAATTCCCGAGATTGGCCCGCAACCGCACCGCGGCACCCGCACCGCAGTACTGGCACCGGTCCGCGGCACCTGCTGCGGCACCTGCACCGCGAGATACCCGGGCCCCGCGTGGGTGGCCGACGATCTGGGCGCCCACGGCACGGTTGTGCAGGGCACGGTGGCGGTGGCCGGCGGCGACGAAGATCTGCGTCACGTTGTGCAGGAACAGCAGCAACTCGACCGCCACACGCCGGGCCGGCGCGCCGGCGGCGGCAGAATCCGCCCGGCGGCCTCGGACAACCCGGCCGGCAGCGGCACCACGGCCACGACGGGTGACATCGCTCAACGCTCCCGCGGCGAATCCTTCGAAGCAGCCGATCGGCCGCCCCCGCCGCCCCGGTGCAGGTAGCGCTCGAGCTCGTCGGCGGCGCGCAGATAGCCGCCGGCCTCGCGCTGGGCGACCCGCAAGGTGGCCGCCGCGGCCCGGAAACCCGGCTCGTCGAGCAGGCGCCGGGCGAGGGCGTTCACGGATTCCACGGTGGCGTCCTGGGTACGGATCGACAGGCCGGCGCCGAGCTCGACCACCCGCCGGGCCACCAGCGGCTGATCAGCTCCCTGGGGGACCACCAGCATCGGAACCCCCGCGTACATGGCCTCGTTGACGCTGTTCATCCCACCGTGGGTGACGAACAGCGCGGCGCGGGCCAGCACCTCCGGTTGCGGTACGAAGCGGCGGGCGAGCACGTTGGCCGGCAGCGGATCCAGCGCGGCCGGATCGGTCCCTCCGGTGGAGACGATCACGGTGCCGCCCAGCGGTGCGAGCGCGGTGGCGAAGTCGCGCAGCAGTCGCGGGCCGGCGTCGAACACCGTGCCCAGCGAGGCGTACAGCACCGGGTCCCGCAGGCGGTCGGCCGGGAACGACGGATCGGGCGGACGGGCGCCGAGGCTTGGGCCGACGAACCGGTAGGACCGGTCGAAGGCGTCGGCGCCGGGCTGGAACGCGCGCGAGGTGAAGACCAGGTTGAGCGGCTGGCGTATGTTCGCCAGGTCGAGCAGGGGCAGCTCACGGGTGTCGTAGCGGCGGTGCAACTCCCACCGCGACCGCAGGTAGCCCTGGGCGTGGCGGGGCCACCTCGCCGCCGAGGCCAGCAACTCCCACGAGGCGCGGGTGGGGCTGGGCACATGCCGGTTGAACGCGAACGTGGTGAACAACGCCGCCGCCGGCACCCCGAGTTCGCGGGCGGCGACCGCGCCCCAGGGACAGGCCGCGCCGTGGACGACGAGGTCAGGACGGACGTCACGCAGGTCGGAGAGCACGGCGGGCAGCAGGGCGGCGGCGGCGCGCGCGAGTCCGTCCAGCAGCGTGAGCGGCATCGGCGGATCGGGGAGCGGTTGATCACCCCCGGGGTAGAGGCGCACGGCCGCGCCGGTGGCCTCGATCTCCTTCGAGAACGCGGGCGAGGTGTGACAGATGACGGAGTGCCCACGGCGGACGAGCTCGGCGACGACCGGCAGCGTCGGGTTGACGTGCCCGTGCATGGCGATGTTGAGGAACGCGACGGTGCTCACCGGCCGGCCTCCCAGACGTCGGTCCACGCCCCGGCCTGGCCGGCCGATGTCGCCGCGGGACCGTCGACCCGGTACAGGCCGGGCCCGCTGATGCACAGCCCGTCGAAGAAGCGTCCCGCCGCCAGGGAGGCGGTGCTGATCAGCCGCCGGGAATGGCCGAAGTCCCACGGGGCGGGCCAGGTCTCGATGCCGGTCGGCACCACGACGGTCGGAATCCGTTCGGACACCTCGCACAGGTCGCGCTCGATCTGATGCTCCAGCAGCAGCAGCCCCGCCCTGGCCGCGACCGCGCCGGCCCGCCGGGGCGGGCCGTTCGGGGGCAGCGGCCGGCTCTTCTGCCCGGTCGACAGCACCACCACGCTGGCCGCCCCCGCCTGCAGGGCCGCCCGTACCGGGACAAAGGCGATCACCCCGCCGTCGACGAGCGTCCGGCCTTCCCGATCCACCGGGGGCAGGATCCCCGGAATGGCCGTGCTGGCCAGTAGCGCGGACTCGAGATCTCCGTGGTCGAGCAGCGCCTGAGCGCCGGTGGCCAGATCCATGGCCACCGCGGCGAAGGGGATTTCCAGCTGTTCGATCCGCCGCGGCAGTGCGGCTTGGGCGATCAACCTGCGCAGCCCGCGATCGGCGAAGACGCTGGCCCGCGAGGACAGGTAGCCGAACGGGAACACCTCACGGCGACGCGCGCGGGTCCACACGAGATCCAGCCACGGGGCGGCCTGGCCGGGGTGGGCGGCCGCGATCGCTCCGTTGAGGGCGCCCACCGAGGTTCCGATGATCAGGTCCGGGACGAATCCCCGCTGCTCCAACGCGTACCCGACACCGACCTGCGCGGCCCCGAACACTCCCCCGCCCCCTACCACCGCCGCCACGGGGCGGGGAAGGGCACCCAGTCCCACCGGTTTCCGGCCCGCGTCCGGGCGGCTCGACGCCGAGGAGCGCGTCCCCTCGTCGCCCTTCATGACCTGACGCTGCTCGTCGCCTCGCCGTGACCATCCGGCCGGCCGCCCTCGCCGACGCCGTGGAGAGCCGAGGAGGCCGATCTCCGGTGATATGCAACGTTCATGGTCCGTCCTCCCTCACCACGGCGCCTGATCGGATGCGTGCCCCGGCTGGGACCGGGTGGTCACCACATCGCTGACTTCGTCGGCCGACGCGCTCGTCTCACGTCGTCGCCATGATCGATGACGAC
The DNA here is from genome assembly GCF_051918885.1 of Streptosporangium sp. OZ121. Classification (NCBI taxonomy): domain Bacteria; kingdom Bacillati; phylum Actinomycetota; class Actinomycetes; order Streptosporangiales; family Streptosporangiaceae; genus Streptosporangium; species Streptosporangium sp. OZ121. Next base: position 134,661 of record NZ_JBPXMC010000022.1, on the reverse strand, counting down.
GGTCTCCGGCCGGCTGTCTGCCAAAGGGCCCGGTGGCAGGCTGGTGGTTCCGTTTGGAAACCGATGTGCTCAAAGCCCAGCGTACAGGGCTTTTTTCATGGGAGAGCAACGGTGCGGCCCGCAGGACGAAGCGAGGCCTGCGGCGTCGCCGGAGGTCCCGGCGCCCGGCGAGGGCGCTCGACCGGGCGGCAGGGTTCTCCTCCGGGGGAACCGCGGAACCGGTTCCCGGACGAATTCCAGCACGGTGGTGGGATCAACGCTTGACCACAGAAGCTACTACACTTAGCTTTAAAGCTATGAGAGATAGCCAAGAAGTGCGCGTGACGGGCACGGAGTTCCTGGACGTGGCCGGCGGGCGGCTGGCGTACGAGGTCATCGGGCCGCAGGACGGGCCCCTGGTGGTGTGCGCGCACGGCATGGGCGACACCCGCAGGGTGTTCCGGTTCCTGGCGCCGCGACTGGCGGAGGCGGGCTACCGGGTCGCCACGGTCGACGTGCGCGGCCACGGGGAGTCCAGCACGGGCTGGCCCGACCACAGCCCCCGGTCGATCGGCGCCGACCTGCTGGCCCTGGTCCGCCACCTGGGCGGCCCCGCCGTCCTCGTCGGCAGCTCCTCCAGCGCCGGGGCGGTGGCGTGGACCACGGCGACCGCCGCCGAGGGCGAGGTGCGCGCCGTGGCCATGCTGGCGCCCTTCGTCGGGCAGCCGCAGCTCAGCCTGATGCTGCGGCTGGTGAAGGGGCTCGTCCTGGCCAGCCCGCTCCTGTGGGGGATGTACTACCGCTCGCTCTATCCCACGGCCAGGCCCGCCGACTTCCCCGGCTACCTGCGCGGGCTGAAGGCCACGCTGCGCGAGCCCGGCAGGATGGCCGCCGTCTCCGGGGTGGTCGCCCCCGCCGAGGGCCACTGGACCGACTGCGCCCCCCGCATGACCTGCCCCGTGCTGATCGTCATGGGGTCGAAGGATCCCGACTTCCCCGACCCCGCCGCGGAGGCCCGCCTGGCCGAGGAGGTGCTGAGGCCGTACGCCGCCACGGCCGAGGTCGCGATGATCGAGGGCGCCGGCCACTACCCGCACGCCGAGCTGCCCGGGGCCACCTTCGCCGCCCTGGAGGGCTTCCTGGCCGGAGCGGTCCGTGCCTAGGGCGGGCCTGACCTCCGGCGCGGTGGTGGACGCGGCGCTGGCCCTGATCGACGAGGAGGGGCCGGGCGCGCTGACGCTGGCCGCGGTGGCCGCTCGCACCGGGGTGGCCGCCCCCTCGCTCTACAAGCACGTGCGCGGCCTGCCCGAGCTGCGCAAGCTCGTCGGCCTGAGCGTGATGGACGACATGGCGGTGCGGCTCGGCACCGCGGCGATGGGAAAGAGCCGTGACGAGGCGACGGCGGCCCTGATGCGCGCCTGGCGGAGCTACGTGGTCGACTTCCCGCACCGCTACGCGGTCTTCCCCGACAACCCGCTGCTCGACCCCGACCTGGTCGGCACGGCGACCCGCCTGCTGGAGGTGATCCTCGCCGTGCTGCGCGGCTACGGGCTGGAGGGGGCTCAGGCGCTCCACGCCACCCGCTGCGTCCGCGCGGCCGTGCACGGTTTCGCCTCCCTGGAGGCGGCCGGCGGGTTCGGCCTGGACGAGGACCTGAACACCAGCTACGAGATGCTGATCGCCATGGTCGTCTCGGGCCTGCCCCGCGCGCCCGCGTCCTGAAGGGGCGGGCGAGAGGCCGGCCGGACGGCACGCCCAGGCCTCCCGGAACCGGCGTACTCGGCTTCCCGGAAGTCCCGGAACCCCTCAGGCCTCCCGGAAGCGGATGTCGCGGGACGTCGCCGCCGGGGCGACGAAGTCGAGCACGCGCGCCCCCTCCACCTCCAGATCCGCCCGCTCCCCCTCGCTCACCGGCGCGAAGAGCTCGACCTCCAGGATCGCCTCGCCCCGCTTCACCGTCACCTTCCACATGCCCCGCACGAAGCCGTCGACCAGCACCGTCGCCTTGATGATGCCGTTGACGGTGAAGATCCGCCCCCGGTACTCCTCCTCCGCGATCCGGGTCCTGGTCCGCTGGGCGAACGACAGCAGCATGTTGTCGAACTCCGACAGGTAGCGCACCGGGGCGGGAGTCCCGGGGGCGGGGCGCGACGCCTCCGGCAGGTCGAACAGCTCCGCGCCGTCCTCGGTCACGAAGACCCGCAGGCCCATCTCGCGGACGATCTCCCCCAGGCGGGTCATGCCCGACCACTGCTGGACGTCCATCACCGTGGCGGGACCGTAGGCGGCGAGATAGCGGCGGATCGCCTCCTCGGCCAGGACGCCGCCGGGCCGCCGGTCCTGGGACCGGCCCAGCCATGCCTCCGCGGTGGTGTGGGCGGCCTGCCCGCCCACACCCCAGATCCCCCTCGGCGGGACCTGGACCAGCGCCAGCGTGTTGCGCACCCCGGCGACCAGGTCGGCGGCCGGAGCCTGCGGCCACCGCTCACGCAGCAGCGCGCCGAGCTCGCGGAAGGTCAGGGGGCGCTCCTCCACCAGCTTCCGCCCCACGGCGGCGAGCTCGTCCAGGTCCACGTCCGCCAGGCCCCTGCCGTGCGCCGTCCCCCGCAGGCCCCGTACCAGCGTCGGCCCCAGCAGCGGGCGCAGCACCAGGCAGTCGTCGGCGGTGACCAGGTGGATGGTGGAGCGCATCAGCGACAGCCGCACCACCAGGCGCTCGTTGATCAGCCGGGCGAGATCGTCGGCGGCGAACCCGGACAGGCGGGTCCACAGCCCGATGTAGGGAGGGTTCGGCGCCTGGGCCTGCATGCCGTACAGGTGGCGGACCGCCTCCAGCGCCGGCAGGTCCGCTCGGGCCAGCAGCAGCTGCCGTTCCAGGGTGGCCCGGTTGAGCGCGCGCCTGCTGAGCACCTCGGGCATGCGTGTCCTCTCGTGGGCGAGCCACGACGGCGCGGCATGGCCGCGCGACATGGCCTGGCCGGCGACACCGTGATGCCGCTTCCGGGTCCGCGCCAGAATAGCGGCGCCCCCGCGTGATCGGAATCAGAGAGTCGGCGGCACCCACACGTACGGCGTCGTCGTGGTGACCGCCTCCAGGCCCAGCCTGGCGAGGATCGGGCGGCCGGCGTCGGAGGCGTCCACCTGCACCAGGCGGAAACCCCGCGCCACCGCCAGCTCCGCCCGGTACGACACCATCGCCCGGTAGACGCCCCTGCCCCGCCACTCCTTCAGGGTCGAGCCGCCCCACAGCGAGGCGAAGTCCGTGCCCTCGTGGAAACGCGCCCACGCCGCGCACACCACCTGCCCGCCCGCCTCGGCGATCACCACCGCGCACGGGTCCCCGGGACCGGCGAGGTCGCGCTCCAGCATGCCGGGCAGCCAGCCGTGGTCCGCGTCCCAGACCGTCTCCTCCAGCTCGCGGATGCGCTCCAGGTCGTCCCGCCCCGCCGCCTCGCGCAGCCGCACCCCGGCGGGCGCCGCCTTGGCACCTGCCAGCTCACCGGCCTCGCCGACGAACACCGTCTCCCGCTCCTGCGGCTCGAACCCGGCCGCCACGAGCCGCTCGGGCAGGTCGGCGGGCAGGTCGTAGCCGTGGTACTTCCACTCGACCTCGCGCCCGACCCGGGTGAAGAAGTCTCGCTGGCGCGCGATGAAGGCATCCAGCTCGGCGCCCTCCAGACCACCCAGGTCCCGATATGTCAGGAAACCCTGACCGTGGCCGTTCGACACGGTCCTCAGCAGCGGCCCGATCCGCTCGGCCGTACGGCCCGGCATCGGCCTGGCCCGGAGCTGCTCGTCATATGCCGCGAGGTAGGCGGAAGCCCGCGATGAGATGTCCATTGCGAACAGCCAATCACACACTCATCGCCTCCGACATGGCGTTATGGACCTAGACACGACCCGGAGCCTCTCATCCCGCCCCGTCGCCTTTACAACGTAGATTCATTGGCGGCCGGCTCTGATTCCGACACGTTCCACCGGGCGCACCGTAACTGTCGGTGGCGACCCCTACTATGAGCCACCTCAAGGAGGGATAGCCGCTCATGGTTGACGCACTGAGGGTTTCGCTGCTGGTCACGACCGATCTGCCGCCCGACACCGACCTGAAGGAGTTCGGGCGGTTGCTGGTCGACTCCGTGCTCACGCTCCAGCGGGGCGAGGTGACGTATCCCGCGCTCCTGCGCGGCGGGGTGTTCTGGCTGGACCGGCCGCTGCCACCGTCCGACGACGGGCTTCCCCGCGCGGCGGCCGAGGAACTGCGGTTCGCGGCGCTGCTGGGTCACCTGTCGGCCGCTCACCCGCCGGGCTCGGCGAAGGAGACGGTCGCCGACGCGGGCCGGGCGATCACCGCCGCCGTCGCCGCCCGGTACGGCGACCTGGGCAGCCCGCCCGCCGTGATGGCGATCCGCGGCGAGGACGTGCGGGAGCGCACCCCCCGGTCGGCCATCGCGGTGGGATCGGAGACGGCGGAGCCGCTGCCCGAGACGAGGCCGCTGCCCGAGACGGAGTCCCTGCCCGAGGCGGTGCCGTCCCTGGGCGCACCCGCCTGAGCGCCCGGGACGGGGTCCTCCCGGCCCCACCCCGGCGGGCTGGTAGCTTCCCGTCCGTGGACGTGAACATCCGGTACGGGCGGGTCGAGGATGTCGAGGCGCTGCTGGCCTTCTGGCTGGTGGCCGCCGAGGGGACCGACAGGCACGACGATCCGGCCAAGGTGGTCGCGCTGATCGAACGGGACCCCGAGGCCGTCCTCATCGCCGAGATCGGCGGGAAGACGGCCGGCACGCTGATCGCGGGCTGGGACGGCTGGCGAGCCCATCTCTACCGGCTGGCCGTGGATCCCGCTCTCCGGAGGCGGGGAGTGGCGACCGCGCTGATCCGGGCGGCCGAGGAGCGCTTCGCGGCGTTCGGCGCGTTCCGGGTCGACGCGATGGTGCTGCACGACAACGAGCAGGCCCATCACGCCTGGGGCGCCGCGGGCTACGCGCCGCAGCCCCAGTGGTCCCGCTGGGTCAAGCCGCTGAGGTGGTGACGCATCCCCTCTTACAATCATCGCCATTTCTGCGACTTGTCGCCTTTTGAGAATATAAGAGGCGGATTCTTGAGGCATGCTATTTGTTTGCCCAGGCCAGACCTCTCCCGCTTGTCTTCATTCTTCCGCTGAGCAATCCTTGATTTGCGACACCTAGGCTGCAATATATCGCCAATTCGTATTTTCTGGTGATTCATTGGTGAGCACGGGAGGTCGCACGGTTTCGCACTGCCGAGGCGGAGCTCGATGCCCGGTCGCCGGTGAACGCCCGCCGAACAGGTGACGGCAGGCACGACGCGCCGGGAGGCATGGATGAACGACGACGACACCCTGACGCTGCCCCCGCCCACCTCGACGTCCCGGCCTCCCGCGCGGCCGCGCGGCTCGCGGGCGGCTCCGATCCTGGGGCCGGCGTTCGTCGCGGCGATCGCCTACGTGGACCCCGGCAACGTGGCCACCAACCTGACCGCCGGGGCGACGTCGGGCTACCTGCTCGTGTGGGTCGTCGTGCTGGCCAGTCTCGTCGCGCTCCTCGTCCAGTTCCAGGCGGCGAAGCTCGGCATGGCGACCGGCAAGAGCCTGCCCCGGCTGTGCCGCGAGCGTTTCTCCCGCCGCGGCAGCCTCCTGCTGTGGCTGCAGGCCGAGGTGGTCGTGCTGGCCACGGACCTGGCCGAGTTCGTCGGCGCGGCCATCGGGATGCAGCTGCTCTTCGGAATGCCGCCCGCGATGTCGGCGGTGGTCACCGCCGTGGTGGCACTGCTCATGCTCCAGCTGCGGCGGCACGGCCGGACGCGGCGGTTCGAGCTCGTCAGCGCCGCGAGCCTCCTGCTCGTCGGGGCGGGGGTCGTCTACGACGTCTTCGCGGTGGGCCGTCAGTCCGTCACCGAGCTGGCCGGCGGGCTGATACCCCGCCTGGACGGCGGCGGCTCGCTGATCCTCGCCATGGGAATCGTCGGCGCCACCGTCATGCCCCACGCCATCTACCTGCACTCCGCGCTGGTGCAGGGCCGCGGATGGCCGGCCGGCGCGGCGTGGCGGCAGCCAGGGCCCGTCCGGCGAGCCCTGCGGATCGACTGCCTGCTCGGGCTCGGCACCGCCACGATCGTCAACGTGTCGATGATCGCCCTCGGCGCCGGGCTCGGGGCCGCCGCGGGCGGGGCCTGGACCGGCGACCTGTTCGCCGCCCACGAGGAGTTGCTGAACCGGGTCGGCGGCGGCGCCGCCCTCGCGTTCGCCGTCATGCTCCTGTCGTCGGGGGTCTCCTCCTGCGGGGTGGGCACCCTGGCGGGAGACGTGGTGATGCGGGGCTTCCTGAACCTCCGGGTGCCGATCCAGCTGCGGCGCGTCGTGACGATGACACCGGCCGTCCTCGCCCTGGTGCTCGGCGTGCCGCTGACCAGCCTGCTGATCGTGAGCCAGGTGGTCATCTCGCTCGGCGTGCCCGTCGCGCTGTTCCTGCTCGTCCACTTCTGCCGCGACCGGTCGGTGATGGGCCCCCTGGTCAACGATCCGCTGACCACGCGGATCGCGGCCTGCGCGGGCGCCGCGGTCGCCCTGCTCGGGTGCTGCCTGCCGCTGACCTTCCTGTTCTGAAGTTCTCCTTCTCCATGGCCCGCACGCGGATCGAGAGGGACGGCTGGACGCCCGTCCCCGCCCGCTCCTCACGTGTCGGTGACGAACCCCTCCGCGTCCGGCCCCGCCGACACCGCGCCGCTGCCGGTACGGGCGGTAATCCCGACGGCCGCGGAGGCGGTGCCGGCGCTCGTCCCCTCGGTGCTCGTCATCTCACGAGGTGCCGGCCCGCTGGGGTGACGTCTCCCGGACGGCTCTGGCGTGCCGGCGCCGCGCCACCGCGGCGACGAGACGCGGAGTGATCACCGAGATGATCAGGAGCAGGCCGGTGACGATCGACTGGATCTCGGTCGCCACGTCGTTGAGCATGAGCAGGTTGCGCAGCAGGCCGATGAGCAGCACTCCGGCGATCACGCCGCCGAGGGTGCCCTTGCCCCCGTCGAAATCGACGCCGCCGAGGAGCACCGCGGCGATGACGGCCAGCTCCAGCCCGACGCCGTTGTCGGCGCGGGCGCTGCCGTACCGCAGGGTGAAGATCACCCCGGCGAAGGCCGCGACGGTGCCCGAGAGCACGAACAGGATCAGCTTGATCCGTTTGACCCGGATGCCGGCGAACCGCGCCGCCTCCTCCTGCGCGCCGATCGCGAACAGCGAGCGGCCGAATCCGGTGGCGTGCAGCACCACGGCGGTGACCACGGCCAGCAGGACGAACAGCGCCACCGGGTACGGGATCGGCGTGCCCGGCACGTCGCCCACCGCCAGCTCCGTGTACTGCGCGGGGAACTCCGCGATCGCCCTGTCGCCCAGCACCACGTAGGCGAGGCCCCGGTAGAGCGCCAGCGTGCCGATGGTGACGGCGAGCGAGGGCAGCCCCAGCCGGGTCACCAGGAGGCCGTTGACCAGCCCGCACACCGCTCCCACCACGACCACCAGCGGGATGATCGTCTCGATCGCCCAGCCCGCGTCCCAGAGCGCGCCGACCAGCGCGCTGGACAGGCCCAGCACCGAGGCCACCGACAGGTCCACCTCGGCGGCCACCACCAGCATGGTCATCGCCAGCGCGATCAGCGCGATCTCCCCCAGGTCGCCGAGCGCGAACGACAGGTTGCCGACGCCGGCGAAACCGGGCGATCCGGCCGAGCCGCCGATGAAGACGAGGACCAGCAGCAGGCCGACGAACACGTCCCAGCGGAGCAGGCGTCCGAGCGAGCCGCGCTCCGGCCGGCCGGCGGGTGGCACGGCCCGCGCCTCGGGCTTCACGGTCGTCACGTCAGGAGCCATGCCGGGAGTTCCTCCTCCGCAGTGCCCGCGCGACCCGCAGCGCGAGCAGCCGGTCGACGCTGATCGCCAGGAGCAGCAGCGCTCCGGTGATGGCCTGCTGCCAGAACGGGTTGACCTTGAGCACGACCAGTGCGCTGGTGATGGTGGTGAGCAGCAGCGCGCCGAGCGCCGCGCCGTACACGGTGCCGACGCCGCCGGTGATCGCCACCCCGCCGACCACGACGGCGCTGACCACCTGGAGCTCCCAGCCGTTGGCGGCGTCGGCGACCACGGTGCCGAACCGCGACAGCCACAGCACCCCGGCCAGGCCCGCGAGCGCGCCGCTGAAGAGGTAGGCCCCCATCACGCGGCGCCGTACCGGCACGCCCGCCAGGCTCGCGGCCTCCGGGCTGGAGCCGATGGCGTAGAAGTCGCGGCCCGAGGCGTAGGAGCGCAGGTAGTAGCCGACGGCCAGCATCACCACGACGGCGATCACCGGCAGGTACGGCACCCCGAACACCGAGCCGTTGCCCAGGGACAGCAGCGCCGGGGGCAGGTCGACGGCGTTGATCTGCCGCCCGTGGGCGATGTAGTGGTCGACGCCCTGGATCACGTACAGCGTGCCGAGGGTCACCACCAGGGCCGGTACCCGGCCGAAGCTGACCAGCAGGCCGTTGATCATGCCGCAGAGCGCGCCGATCGCGACGCCCAGCACGACGGCGAAGACGATGCCCCTGCCGTGGTCGGCGGACAGCAGGTCGCCGACGGTGAAGGCCACCAGGCCGACGACCGAGCCGGCGGACAGGTCGATGTTGCGGGTGATGACGACGACGGACTGGCCGACGGCGAGCAGCACCAGGATGGAGGCGTTGAGGAAGATGTCGGTCAGGCCCTGCCCGGACAGGAAGTTGCCGTTGGTGCTCGCGGTCACCGCGACCAGCACGGCCAGCGCCGCCACGATGCTCAGCTCGCGGGCCCGGAACACCAGGTCCACCAGGCCGCGGGCGCTCCGCCCGGCGGTGACGGCGCTCATGCGCCCTCCCCCGCCGCCCGCGCGCTCTCGTTCCGCTCGATCACGAGGCCCTCCCGGTCGCCGCTGACATGACACTCTCCTCTGTGGCCCGCTCGCGCGGGATCTCGGCGACGAGCCGTCCCTCCTGCATGACCAGGACCCGGTCGGCCATGCCGAGCACCTCGGGCAGGTCGGAGGAGATCATCAGTACGGCGAGGCCGTCGGCGGCCAGCTGGGACAGGAGCCGGTGCACCTCGGCCTTGGTCCCCACGTCGATGCCCCGGGTGGGCTCGTCGATGATGAGCACGTCGGGGCCGGTGGAGAGCCACTTGCCCAGCACGACCTTCTGCTGGTTGCCGCCGGAGAGCACGTTGGCCGCGTCCGACAGCCGGTTGAACTTCAGCTGGAGCCGGATCGCCCAATCGCGGGCGCGGTCGCGCTCGGCGGCGCGGGAGATCACCGGGCCGCGGCGCAGCGCCCTCAGGCCGGTGATCCCGATGTTGCGCTCGATGGAGTGGTCCATCACCAGGCCCTGCTGGCGCCGGTCCTCGGGGACCAGGGCCAGGCCCGCGGACATCGCGGCGGTCGGGGACGCGGCGGGCAGCCGCTTCCCGTTCACCTCGACGGTCCCGGCGTCCCAGCGGTCCACGCCGAAGATCGCGCGGGCGACCTCGCTGCGTCCCGCCCCGACCAGCCCGGCGAGGGCCACGATCTCGCCCCGCCTCACCTCGAAGGAGACGTCGGTGAACACGCCTTCCCGGGTGAGCCGGTCGACCTTGAGCGCCACCTCACCGACCTCGGTCTCCTGCTTGGGGTAGAGGGTGTCGAGGTCGCGGCCGACCATCCGGCGGATCAGGTGCTCGTGCGTCAGGCCCGCGACCGGCTCGCCGGCGATCCAGGCGCCGTCGCGCAGCGTGGTGACCCGCTGGCAGAGCTCGAAGATCTCGTCCAGGCGGTGCGAGATGAACAGGACCGCGCACCCCTGCTCGCGCAGCGCCTTGACCACGTTGAACAGCCGGGCCACCTCGTTGCCCGACAGCGCCGCGGTGGGCTCGTCCATGACCAGCACCCGCGCGTCCCGCGACAGCGCCTTGGCGATCTCGACGAGTTGCTGGTCGGCGATGGACAGCCCGCGGGCCGGCTGTTCGGGGTCGAGGGCCACGCCGAGCCCGGCGAACAGCTCCGCGGCGCGGGCGCGCATGGCCCCGCGGTCGATCCGGCCGAGCGTGCTCCTGGGCCGGCGGCCGATGAAGATGTTCTCGGCGACCGACAGGTCGGGGAACATCGTGGGCTCCTGGTAGATCACCGCCACACCCGCCCGCTGGGCGTCGGCGGGGTTGCCGAACTCCACCGGCTCGCCGTCCAGCAGGACCTGCCCGGTGTCCGGGCGGTGCACCCCCGCCAGGATCTTCACCAGGGTGGACTTGCCCGCGCCGTTCTCCCCGGCGAGCGCGTGCGCCTCTCCCGCGTACAGGTCGAGGGAGACGTCGCGCAGCGCCCGCACGGCGCCGAACGCCTTGCTCACCCCGGCCAGCGCCAGGACCGGAGGGGGGTCGCCGGAGGGCGGCCGGAGTGGCGCCTCTCCCTCGTCCGGTACGGTCACCGCGCCATCCCTTCCATCCTCTAAAAACGTTTTAGCAGAATGAGCGGACGCTAATCCCGGCCGCCTCCCTTGTCAATGGGGAATGAACGCCTCGTTTCCAATGCGTTACGCCATCCCGCAGGTGGGGCGGGACCGGGCCGGACGCCACCCGCGGAGACGGTTCCACCGAGATCGAGTAACACGTTTTAATCAGCGCCGGAGCCGGGGTGGCCACGACGGCCCTGGAGGTCGCGGGGCGGCCCACGGCGCCCCCGGGACGCGTCGGACCCCCCGGATCCGGCCTCGGCCCCCGCACGCCAGGTCCGGCCCCGCTCTCGTGACTCTCCTCGCTCCGGTCGCTCCCGTCGCTCCTCTCGCGCCGGGCCCGGCGGGCCCGCCGGGCCGACCGGCCACGGTCCCGGCCTCTGCCTCGGCCTCGGCCCGCGGTTCTCCGAGACCGTCGCCGAGGGCTGTGACCTGCGAATCTCCGGGCCAGACGGCCCCACAGGACACGCCGGTGACCTCAAATCGGAATAACCAGCGGCAGACGTCCGTTAGAGTGATCGTGCCGATGTGGTTTGTGTCCCCCGGGCCGCAAATTACCGCCTTCACGGAATACCGTTCGGCTGGAGCCGTGTTGTGCCTCTCGCCGAGGAGGCGACCGCCACATCGGCACCAAACGTCACGCCCCGTGAGCCCTCCCGGCCCGCGGGGCGTTTCTTTTCCTCCGTGACCGGTGGGGGTTTTCACCGGATTCGCCCTGGAAAAGAGCGGTGGCGATGGAGGAGGGCTACAAACCTGGGCGCTCCGCTTGTGCGGGTGCGTACAACCGTCGGCCGCCGGGCCACCACCTAGTGTTGGGTAACCCGTCTCATGAGGAGAGCCCGTGCTCTATCGCCTGACCAAAATCGTCGGCGGCCCGGTCCTGCACCTGCTCTGGCCGACCTCGGTCACCGGGCACGAGCACGTTCCCGTCACGGGTCCGGCCATCATGGCCTCCAACCACCTGTCGATCCTCGACTCGACCTTCCTGCCCCTGGTGCTCAAGCGCCAGGTGCGCTTCGTCGCCAAGTCCGAGTACTTCACCGGAAACCCCGTCACCGCGATGTGGATGCGCGCCACCGGCCAGATCAGCATCGACCGGCAGAGCCCCACCTCGGCCCAGGACATGCTCGACGCGGCGGCGGAGGTGCTCAAGAAAGGCGAGCTGTTCGGCATCTACCCGGAAGGCACCCGCTCCCCCGACGGGCGCCTCTACCGGGGCAAGGTGGGCGTCGCCTGGCTGGCCCTGGCCACCGGTGCCCCGGTGCTCCCGGTGGCGATGGAGGGCACCGGCGAGGTGCTGCCGATCGGCGCCGCGAGGCCCAGGCTCGGCCGGGTGAACGTACGCATCGGCAAGCCGATGACCTTCACCGGCTCGGAGACGAGCGCGCGTGACCGGCGCAGGGTGACAGACGAGATCATGTTCGCGATCCAGGAGCTGTCCGGCCAGGAGTACGTGACGAGCTACGCACCTAGTCGCACACAGGCCAAGTGACCATTTATCCATATATGTCGCGTTGGTCACGCTAGGCTGCGGCCCTGGGGAAGAGAGAACTGGGGGATCAGGTGGCACGGGGCAAGACGATCGCGATCACATCGGCAGCCGTCGTGCTGGTGGCGGGGGCCGCCGGCGGCGGCGCCTGGTGGTACCTGCACACCAGGGGAACCCCTCAGGAGACCGCGGAGCGGTTCGTCGGCGCCTGGCAGAGCGGCAACCTGGCGGGCATGCGCGCCGAGCTCGGAACGCCGGACCCGGCGTTCGCCAAGGCGTACGACGGCATGCGCAAGGCCCTCGCGGTGGAGAGCACGACAGTACGCCTCGACGGGGTGCGCGAGACCGGGGACGGCACGGGACAGGCCTCCTACACCGCCACGCTGAAGCTCAAGGACGTCGGCGAGTGGAGTTACTCCGGCAACGTCGACCTCGCGGTCGTCGACCGGCACTGGCGGGTCAAGTGGTCGCCCAAGGCCGTCCACCCCGACCTGACCGCGACCACCGCCTTCGCGCTGAGGACGAAGTGGCCCGAACGGGCCGCGATCACCTCGGCGGACGGCGACCGCATCGACGGCTCCGACGTGGGCGGCTCGGTGCAGCAGCTCGTCGGCTACCTGGAGAAGGCCACGGCGAAGAGCGTCGCGAAGCTGGGCGTCCCCTACAAGGTGGGTGACGCGGTCGGCGCGAGCGGACTGCAGCACACCTTCCAGGAGCGCCTGGCCGGCACCCCGGACACCGAGATCGAACTCGTCGGCCCGGACAAGAAGACGGTCAAGACGCTCGGCACGGTCGAGGGCAAGAGCGGCGAGCCTCTGGAGACCACCCTGGACATGCGGGTCCAGCGGGCCGCGGTCGAGGCCGTCCGCGACCTGAAGAAGACCGCCGCCCTGGTCGCGATCAGGCCCTCGTCCGGCGAGATCCTCGCGGTGGTGAACAACCAGGGCGGCTTCAACCGGGCCCTGGACGGCAACTACCCTCCCGGCTCGACCTTCAAGGCGGTCACCGCCGTGGGGCTGCTCGCCGAGGGGATGAGCCCCGGCGATCGGGTCACCTGCCCCAAGGACGTCACGGTCGGCGGCCTGCCGATCCGCAACTCCAACCACGCCGCCTACGGCTCGGTGTCGCTGTCCGACTCGTTCGCCTACTCCTGCAACACCACCTTCGCCCCGCTGACCAAGGAGCGGCTGGGCGCCGACAAGCTGCTGAGCACCGCGGAGCTGTTCGGTTTCAACAAGCCGCTCAACATCGGTGTCACGGCCGCCAAGGGCAGCTTCCCCAGGGCCGAGAGCGACGCGGAACTGGCCGCGGAGTCGTTCGGCCAGGGACGGATCACCGCCAGCCCGCTGATGATGGCCTCGGTCGCCGCCGCGCTGGCCGACGGCACCTGGCGCCCGCCGACCCTGGTCCCCTCGATCAAGCAGGAGGCGCAGCCGCAGGCCCTCCCCGAGGCCGTCATACCGAACATGCACCGGATGATGTCCGCGGTCGTCACCAAGGGCACCGCCGAGGACGCGGGCCTGCCGCAGGGAACCCGGGGCAAGACCGGGACCGCCGAGTACGGTGAGCAGGACAATCTGAAGACCCACGCCTGGTTCATCGGCTTCCGCGGCGAGGTGGCCTTCGCGGTGATCGTCGAGGAGGGCTCGGGCGGCGGCTCGGTCGCCGCCCCGGTGGCCGCCGACTTCCTGCGCGCTCTAGGCTGACGGTGCTCTCAGCTGACGATGCTCCCGCTCCCACTGACGGTGCTCCCGACTGACGGTGCTCTCAGCCGGCGACGTCGCCGGCTGACGGCGTTCTCCTCGAGACGGCGTTTCTCCCCAGGTCGGCGTTCCCGGCCGGCGGTGCCCTTCCCGGAAGGGCGGGGGTTCCTCCCCGGGTGACCCGTGGCGACGGGAGCCTGCGGGACCGGCGCCGGAGCCTTCTTCCCCTCACCTCTAAGTTGATCATTACCTTCGAGGTATTGTCGCGCTCGCGGGGTCATGTGAAAGCCTTCACAAAGTATCCCCCTGCCGCTGGGACCGCCTCATGACGATCCTGATCACCTCATCACTCGAGTCGTTCACATCGCCCGCGTCGCCCGTGTCACCCGGATTCCAGGCGCCCGGCCTGGAGCTGTTCGACTTCCCCCCGCTGTGGGCGGGCGCGCCTTACTGGCTGACCAAACCGATCCTGATGGCCGTCCTGGCCGCGGCCCTGGTCTGCGGCGTCTGCTGGGCCGCCTTCGCCAACCCCAAGGTGGTGCCGCGCGGCCTGCAGAACGTGGTCGAGCTGGGCTACGTGTTCGTCCGCGACCACGCGGCCCGCCCGTTTCTCGGCAAGGACACCGACCGGTGGATGGGCCTGCTGCTCAGCGTCTTCCTCCTGGTCTGGATCTGGAACCTGATGGGGGTGGTCCCGCTCGCCCAGATCCCCGTCTCCTCGTTCCTGGCCTTCCCCGCGGTGATCGCCGTGAGCGTCTACGTCCTGAAGATCTATCTCGGCGTCACGCGGCACGGCGTCGCCGGCTATCTCCGCGGGCTGATCCCGCCCGGGCTGCCCGTTCTGGCGTACGTGCTGGTCATCCCGCTGGAGCTGCTCTACACCTTCGTGAACTCGCTGTTCGCGCACATGCTGCGGCTGGCCGCCAACATGTTCGCGGGCCATCTCATCCTGGCGTTCTTCAGCATGGTCGGCTTCTGGTTCCTGTTCGAGGAACCCACCCTGCCGGGCGTGCCGGTCGGCGTGGCCGGCGTGCTGATGGCGATCGTCATCACGGCCCTGGAGATGTTCGTCCAGTTCCTGCAGGCGTTCCTGTTCACGCTGCTGACCGCGATGTTCATCGGCAACGCGCTCAACCCCGAGCACTGACCGGCCCGCCGTCGCCCCGCGCATCCTGGGCGACCGGCACCGGGACCCGGCACCCTCCGGCCGCTTCGGACCTCCACGCGCCCCGCACCGCGCCACCCGCCGCCGTCACCCGCACCCCGGCGATCACGGGGGCGATCACGGCGAAGGTCGCGGGGTGACGTGGCGACCGCGATCACAGAGGGAGAGCCGCGACCGCGTCGTGACGCAGCACCATGATGAGCAGCGTGATGATCAGTGTCGCGATCAGCAGCCAGCTGAACATGATGATGACCGTCGAGCGGCGGAGACGCCTGGAGGACCGGCTCCGCCCGTTCCTCGCGCCACGCCCGCGACCGCCGCCCTCCTTGCGCTGGACACGCTCGTTGAACGACTCCAGCCGCGCGGCGAGCCGTGGGTCCTCGTCGATGAGGTGGCGCTCGATCTGCAGCAGCATGCGCTCCTCGTCTTGTGACCAGGCCATGCATCACCTCCCCGGAACGCAAGCCGTGTGCGGACGTTCTGCCCAATCGTGAAGATCATTATCCTTTCCGAGGGCTTCGATTTACCTCTTCTTTTCACGGGCGCAATCCGAGCACGCGATCATGCCCTCGCGCGGGGGCCGGCGCGGCGCCGGCGGGGTGTCGGGCGATTCCCAGCCTTCTCCGCGATCTCGACATTCCACCGCCCCGGCCTCCCTTCATCGCACCGCGCGAAGGCCGGGACACTCTCCGTGGCATCACCTCCGCGCCCGGCGGCGACGCACCGTCAAGCCCTCTTGACGTCAGGCTGGCTTGACGAAAAGGTGGGGGCATGTTCACACCAGACAGCCTCGAAGGCGACTTCACGCTCCTGACCGCCGCCGCCCGCTACGACGAGCTCCGCGTGCGCGACGCCCTGGCTCCGGCGGCGGGCGACGCCACCGGCGGAGAGCACCCCGACGACGTCAACGACCCCGCCGACCCCGAGGTGCCGTCCCTCACCCGCGACGAGGTGCTGGAGCTTCTCGCGCTCGGGGAGGTGGTCGCGCGCAAGGCGGGCTACGGGCGCCAGCTCGCCGTACGGTCCGCGCGGGCCGCGGGCGCGTCGTGGTCGCAGATCGGCGCGGCCCTGGGCACGAGCAAGCAGGCCGCGTGGGAGGCGCACGGCCGGTGGATCGACGACCAGGCCGAACAGCACCGCAACAGCGGCTACGAGGGCATGAGCGAGCGCGACGCGGCGGCCGCGCGGGCCCTCGCGGGAGATCCCGACGGCGAGGGCGGGGCATGAAGAGCCCGGCACCGGGCCGTCGGCCGGCCTCACGAGCGTGGCGGTCCTCGCGCCGGTGACGTCACCCGCCCCGGCACGTCCCGTCCGGCCACGTCGGCCACGGGCCGCTCGGCCCCCTGGATCGCCTCGACGGCATCCCGGCCCCGGTTCCGTCGCTGTTGGACTGGTGCGCGAGCCGGATCGCCGAAACGCTCTCGGTCGTCGAGGCTGGAGAACGAAAGAGCGTGGCACGCGGCCTGCTCACCGAAGGCCGGATCATCCCGGTTCTGGACGGGCTGGACGAGATCTTCGGCGGAGTGGACGCCGGGACCGTGCGGGCACCGAATCAGGCCGTGGTGGAGATCCCCGGTTTCCTGCTGACCTGCCGCCGTGTCGAGTTCACCGCGGCCGCCTCCAAAGCCACCTGGCCGTCGCCTTCCCCCAGCGACTCACCACCTGGCCCCAGGGCCCCACCCGCCGCACACCTGGTCACACTCCGTGCCCGACACTCCACGGATCGTGGATGACTGAAGCCTGCAAAGGGTACTAAACCTCTTTGAATGCCTAATCAACGGCATCGTCCATCAAGCACAACGGGGGAAACGATGACGGACTCCAAGGACACCAAGGATTCCAAGAACAAGGCCGCGAAGGGCTCGGGGAAGAGCAAGAAGGCCGCGATCAAGGCGACACGCTCGGCGAAGGAAGCGAAGAACCAGTCCGGGCAGCCCGAGGCCAGGGTGCCCGAGACGGGGCCCGCCCACCAGGGCGCACGGGCAGCCCAGCCGCCGAGGGCGTGAAATCATGATCGGGTGACCGGGTTTCACCCCGGTCACCCGATCATGGAGTGACACGATGCCCGCCTACCTTCGATTTCCCACCATCTTCGGCGAGATGGTCGTCTTCGCCTCCGAGGACGACCTGTGGATGGTCACCGCCGGCGGCGGGCGGGCCTTCCGGCTGACCGCAGGGGTGGCCGAGGCCGGATATCCGCGTTTCTCCCCCGACGGTGACCTGCTCGCCTTCGTCGGCCGCGAGGAGGGGCCGGAGGAGGTCTACGTGATGCCCGCCGACGGCGGCGCGGCACAGCGGGTGACCTACCACGGGGCGCGTTCCAGCGTCGCCGGCTGGGACCCCCGCGGCGGCGTCGTCTACGCCAGCGACCAGGGCCAGCCCTTCGACGGGCGCACCTGGCTGCACCGGGTGGAGCCGGGCGGGGTGCCCGAGCGCCTGCCGTACGGCCCGGCCAACACCATCTCGTACGGCCCGCGGATCGTGCTCGGCCGCAACACCGCCGACCCGGCCCGCTGGAAGCGCTACCGGGGCGGCACCATGGGCGACCTGTGGATCGAGACCGGCGAGGACGGGCGGTTCCGGCGGCTCACCGCGCTGCCCGGCAACCTCGCCTCGCCCTGCTGGACCGGGGACCGGGTCTACTTCATCTCCGACCACGAGGGGGTCGGCAACGTCTACTCCTGCGACGCGGACGGCGGCGGCCTGCGCAGGCACTCCGACCACGCCGACTACTACGCCCGCAACCTGTCGGGCGACGGCCGCAGGCTCGTCTACCACGCCGGGGCCGAGCTGTACCTGGTGGAGGACGGGGAGTCGCGCCCGATCGAGGTGCGGCTGCGCAGCTCGCGCACCCAGCGCAACCGCCGTTTCGCCTCGGCCGAGGACTTCCTGGACAGCGCGACCCTCAGCCCCGACGGCGTCGGCCTGGCCGTCACCACCCACGGCAAGGCGTTCTCCTTCGCCGCCTGGGAGGGCCCGGTGCGCCAGCACGGGGCGCTGTACGGGGTGCGGTACCGGCTGCTGAGCTGGCTCAACGACGGCGAGCGGCTGGTGGCGGCGGCCAGCGACGAGGGCGACCGCGAGGTGCTGACGGTGCTCACCGCCGACGGCACCACCGAGCCCGCCAGGCTCGACCACCTCGACACCGGCCGCGCCGTCGAGCTGGAGGTCTCCCCCGTGGCCGACCTGGTCGCGGTGGCCAACCACCGCAACGAGCTGATCCTGGTCGACCTCGCGCCCGGCCCCGCGCCCGGCCCCGCGGCCGGCGGGATCTCCGGCCGTACGGGCGAGGAGGACCGGGCACGGGGCCGGGTGATCGACTCCAGCAGGTTCGGCGCGATCGAGGACCTGGCCTGGTCCCCCGACGGCCGCTGGCTGGCGTACGCCTGCCGCGACACCGCGCAGACGACGGCGGTGAAGCTGTGCCGGGTCGAGACGGGCGAGACGTTCCCCGCCACCCGGCCGGTGCTGTGGGACGCCCGCCCGGCCTTCGACCCGGGCGGCGACTACCTGTACTTCATCGGCCGGCGCGTCTTCAACCCGGTCTACGACGAGCTCCACTTCGACCTGGGCTTCCCCCTGGGCTCCCGCCCCTACGCGATCGCGCTCCGCGCCGACGTCACCTCGCCCTTCGTCCCCGAGCCCCGGCCGCTCGGGGACGACGATGACGACGACGGTGACGGCGACGACGGCGAGAACGAGGGCGACGGGCCGCCCGAGGTGGTCGTCGACCTGGACGGCATCGAGAACCGGGTCGTCGTCTTCCCCGTCCCCGAGGGACGCTACGACGCCATCGCCGGGATCAAGGGCAAGGCCGTCTACCTGACCTTCCCCGTCGAGGGCAGCCTGGGCGACGACTACGCCGACTCCTCCGACGGCACCCTGCACGTCTACGACTTCGCCAAGCAGAAGCAGGAGACCCTGGTCGGGGACGTGTCGGAGTTCGCGCTCGGCCGTGACGGGAGCACGCTGCTCTACCAGTCGGGCAAGCGGCTGCGGATGGTCAAGGCGGGCGAGGAGCCCGAGGACGACGACGCTCCCGGCCGTACGAGCGGGTGGGTGGACCTGTCCAGGGTGAAGGTCTCCATCCGGCCCGAGGCGGAGTGGCGGCAGATGTTCAGGGAGGCCTGGCGGCTGCAGCGGGAGAACTTCTGGACCGAGGACATGGCCGGGCTCGACTGGGACGACGTCTACCGGCGCTACCTGCCGCTGGTCGACCGGGTCACCACCCGGGGCGAGTTCTCCGACCTGCTGTGGGAGCTGCTCGGCGAGCTGGGCACCTCCCACGCCTACGAGAGCGGCGGCGCCTACCGGTCCCGGCCGCACTACCGGCAGGGCAAGCTGGGCGTCGACTGGGCCTTCGCGGACGGCGTCTACCGGATCGCGAGGATCGTCGGCGGCGACCGCTGGGACCCGGAGGCGACCTCGCCGCTCAACCGCCTCGGGGTGGACGTACGGCCGGGTGACGCGGTGCTCGCCGTGAACGGCCAGCCCGTCGGCGCGGACGCGAGCCCGGACGAGTTGCTGGTCAACCAGGCCGACCAGGAGGTCCAGCTGACGGTCCTGCGCGGGGACGAGCGGCGGACCGTCACCGTGCGGGCCATCGGCGACGAGCAGCCGGGCCGCTACCGCGACTGGGTGGAGGCCAACCGGGCCCGCTGCCACGAGCTCGGCGGCGGCCGGATCGGCTACCTGCACATCCCGGACATGGGCCCCGAGGGCTACGCCGAGTTCCACCGGGGCTTCCTCGCCGAGTACGACCGCGAGGCCCTGGTGGTGGACGTCCGCTTCAACGGCGGCGGCCACGTGTCGGCGCTGCTGCTGGAGAAGCTGGCCCGGCGCCGCCTGGGCTACGACTTCCCCCGCTGGGGCGTGCCCGAGCCCTACCCCGACGAGTCGCCGCGCGGCCCGATGGTGGCCGTCACCAACGAGTGGGCCGGCTCCGACGGCGACATCTTCAGCCACACGTTCAAGCTGCTGGGCCTGGGTCCCCTGATCGGCAAGCGCACCTGGGGCGGGGTGATCGGCATCTGGCCCCGGCACCACCTGGCCGACGGCACGGTCACCACCCAGCCGGAGTTCTCCTTCGCCTTCGACGACGTGGGCTGGCGGGTGGAGAACTACGGCACCGACCCCGACATCGAGGTCGACATCACCCCGCAGGACTACGCGGCGGGGGTGGACACCCAGCTGGACCGGGCGATCGAGGCGGCCAAGGAACGCCTGGTCCTCCAGCCGCCCCACACGCCCAACGCGGCGGCCAGGCCCCGGCTCGTGGTGCCGCGCCTGCCGCCCCGCTAGACGGGCAGGACCGATGTGATCATCGGCCGTACGCCGGCGTCGAGGGCCGGCCGCCCGCGGGCCACGCGGCGTCGTCGCGTGCGATGGCCGCCGACTTCTCCCACCAGGTGTTCAGGTCGTCGTAGATCTGTTCGAGCTTGGCCTGGATCCGTTCGATGGTGTCGGGCCCGAGGTACAGGTGCCGGGGCAGGGTGTCCTGGCCGACGACCTCGTGGATCAGGGCCGCGGCCTTGGCCGGGTCGCCGAGTTGCGCGTGGTTGGTGTCGTGGGCCCAGTCCAGGGTGGCGTGCGCGGGGGTGCCGTCGTAGTCGGCGATCCGCTCCCTCGCCAGCGACAGCGAGCTCGCGTCCAGGAAGTCGGTGCGCAACACGCCGGGCTCGACGACCATGCACTGGATTCCGAAAGGCGCCATCTCCGCGGCGAGAGCCTCGCTGACACCGGCGACGGCGAACTTGGAGGCGCTGTACAGGCCGACTCCCGGCTCGCCTTCGAAACCGGCCCGCGAACCGATGTTGACGATCTTGCCTGAGCCCTGGCGGCGCATGCCGGGCAGCACGGCCCGGGTCATGTTGATCAGGCCGAACACGTTGAGGTCGAACAGGGAGCGCGCCTCGTCGTCGCCGATCTCCTCCAGGGCGCCCAGCAGGCCGCGGCCGGCGTTGTTGACCAGCACGTCGATACCGCCGAAGCGGTCCGTCGCGGCCTGGACCGCGGCGGGGACGGCGACGCCGTCGGTGACGTCCAGCGTGACGGCGAGGACCCGGCCGGAGGTCTTGAGGTCCTCGGGAAGCCCGTCGGGGTCGCGCACGGCGACGACCACGTCGTCCCCGCCCCTGAGCGCGGCCCGGGCGATCTCGGCGCCGAGACCGCGGGAGGCACCGGTGATGAACCAGATGGCCATGATGTCGTGTCCTTCTCCTTCGTGAGTCCTGGCGGATCCGTTTCCCGCCACTGACGGATTCGAGTCTGCGCAGGTCGCACACGGGGAGGAAGGCCAGGGCCTTCCTGGGAGTTCCCCACCCAGGAAACCTGGGAAGGGAGCGCCGGGCGTGCCGCCTTGCCCCTCGAAGCCCCCTCGAAGCCCCCTCGAAGCCCCCTCGGGGCGGTCCGCGCGGGCGGTCAGGTCGCCTGGCGGGTCCGCAGCGGTCTTTCCGTTTCCCGCACGGCCGGCGAGCGCAGCCGCTCGAAGGCGGCCGCGGTCGCCGAGGCGGGTTCCGCCTGATAGACGACGAGCTGCTGGTGGGGGGCGCCGTTGACGGTGAAGGCGAAGAACTGGATGTCCAGGTCGCCCACGCGCGGATGTCGCAGGTGCTTGACATCCTGCGTCTTCTCCCTCACCTCGTGGCGGGCCCACAGGCCGGCGAACGCGGGACTGGCCGAGCTGAGCTCCTCGACGAGCCGGTTGATGCGCGCGGACTCCGGGTCGTGGCCGTAGGCGGCCCGCAGTTCGGCCACGCAGGAGTGCGCGGCCCGCTCCCAGTCCCGGTAGAACTCCCGCCCCGCGGGGTCGGTGAACACCATGCGGGCCAGATTGCCGGCGGTGAACCCCTCGTGAAGGGCGGTGGCGAGCGTGTTGGCGGCCAGGATGTCCAGGGCGGGGCCCAGCACGAACGCCGGCGAGGCGGGCCAGTCGTCCATCAGCCGCAGCAGCCGCGGGCTGACACGGTCATCGGCGGCGTCTCGACGCCGGGCGGCCGGCTGGACCAGGCGGCGCAGGTGCTCGGCGGCCTCCTCGTCCAGGCTGAGGGCGCGTGCCACCGCCTCGACCACCTGCGGCGACGGGCTCGACTCCCGGCCCTGTTCGAGCCGTACGTAGTAGTCGCTGCTCATGCCCGCCAGCATCGCCACCTCCTCGCGGCGCAGCCCCTTCACCCGGCGGCGCCCGTACTCCGGCAGGCCGACGTCCTGTGGTGTGAGAGCTTCACGGCGGGCGCGCAGAAACTCCCCCAAGGGTGTACTTTGGGGCATTTTGTCAGATTAGATGATGAATTTCGGGTTTTCCATGACATGACCGCGCCAGGGGGACTTTCCTAGGAAAAGTACGCCCTGGCTGTGGCGATCCCTTGGCCGTCCCTCTCGTCTAGCCTCGATTCCATGAACGGTGGCGACACGACCTTGGGGGAGTTCCTGCGTGGCCACCGCGCGTCGACGCACCCCGAGCAGGCGGGGCTGCGGGCACAGGGCCGCCGCCGGGTACCCGGGCTGCGCCGGGAGGAGGTCGCCCGGCTCGCGGGCCTGAGCCTCGGCCACTACACCCGCCTGGAGCAGGGACGTGAGCTCCATCCCACCCGGCAGACCCTGGAGAGCCTGGCCCGTGCGCTGCGGCTGGACGAGCCGGCCGTGGCCGAGCTGCACCGGCTGGCCCACCCGTCCGCCTGCCGCCGGCGCCCGGCGCGCAGAGAGCGCGTGGCCCCGGAGGTGCTCCGGCTCATGCGCGGCTGGACGGACGTCCCCGCGTACGTGCTGGGACGGTCGCAGGACGTACTGGCGCGAAACCCGCTCGCCGGCGCGCTGCACGACCGGTTCGCCCACGGCGACAACCTGCTGCGCATGATCTTCCTCGATCCGGCGGGGCGGGAGTTCTTCCGCGACTGGGACGCCGCCGCCCGCGCCGCCGTGGCCGAGCTGCGCGAGACCGTGCTCACGGCACCCGGCGAGCAGCGCCTGACGGAGCTGGTGGGCGAGCTGTCCGTCCAGAGCCCGCCGTTCCGGCGCCTGTGGGCCGGGCGGGCGTCCGGCCCGGTCCCGCGCCGCGGCGCCCGCCTCTTCCACCCGGAGGTCGGCGAGCTCCGGCTGGCCAGGGAGGCCCTCCTCATCGCCGGCGCGCCCGGCCAGTGCCTGGTCACCTACCAGGCCGAGCCGGGCTCCCCGTCGGCTGAGGCGCTGGCCCTGCTGGGCACCCTGGCCGCAACCGGCCTCGCCGGACGCCGGCCGTGGGACCCCGGCGGCCGAGAGGGACTCTGACGAGGTCCGCGCCCGCGGTCTCGGGCGGGTGGACGCCGGTACCGGCCGCCACGAGCTCCTGCCGGGACGCGCGTCTTCCTGGGTGTGACACTCCCAGGAAACCGGCGGCCTTCTTCCCTCCGGGCGATCTGGACAGACTCGGACCTGTCAGCGGCGAACATCCCGCGACCCCGACGAGGAAGGCGACTCCCATGAAACCGAACGTGCTGTTCGCGCTCGGCCTGCTCACCATGCTGACCGCCGCGTGTCCCAGCCCCGAGCCCGGCAGGGCACCGGCCCGCGGCGCCGGTGTTCATCCCCACGTGGGCATGTGGGTGACCGCCGACGGCCGCATCCGGCAGGAACTCCTGCCCGACGGCCGGTACGAGGAGGAGCGCGACGGTCGCGAACGCGCCTACACCGGCCGCTACACCGTCACCGGCGATCACATCGACTACGTCGACGACACCGGCTTCACGGCCACCGGCGACGTCCGCGACGGTGTGCTCTACCACGAACACCTCGTGCTCTACCGGGAACGGTAGGGACCGCCGGCCGCGTCCTCCCCGGCCTCCGCCGGCCGGCAAATCGGTTGCCCTCCCGGGTGGCCCTCTGCTGGACTGCCGGTGACGGCCGATCGATCAAGGAGAAGGAAATGCGCGAAGCGTTCATGTTCATCCAGAAGGGAACTCCCACCTATCCAGAGGACATGACGCTCAGTGAGAACGCTCACCCCAGGGGCTCCGGCGCGTGGAGACGCCGCTGAGACAGGCCTGACCGAGCGGCCGCTCCACGCCGCCGGGGCCGCCGACGCGATCGGCGGTGAGACCCGCCGCGCGTCAGGGGGCGGGTCCGGCCGATGACCGCTCCCGGCACCGTCACCCACGACACCTTCACCCGGCACTCCGCTCCCGGTCCCGGCGGCTCCGCCCGGCGCGCCGTCCTGCGCCACCTTCGCCCTGGACGCCGCTCCGCCGTGACCCTCGCCGCCGCCGTCGCCGCCGCGACGGCGCTGCCGCTGGCGGCGCCCCAGCTCACCCGTCGCTTCGTCGACGACGCGATCGGCGGCGCGAGCACCCGTCACCTCACGCTGATCGCCCTCGGCTACCTCGCACTCGCCGTCACCGGGCAGGCCGCCCGCCTGGCCACCGCCTGGCTGGCGAGCCGTCTCGCCTGGGACGGCACGAACCGGCTGCGAGAGAGGCTCGCCGAGCACGCGCTCGGCCTCGACATGGCCTGCCACGGCCGGCGCACACCCGGCGAGATGATCGAGCGGGTGGACGGCGACGTGGTCGCCGTGGCCGAGTTCGTCGTCGCCTTCCTGCTGGACGTCGTAACCGGCCTCCTGCTCCTGGCCGGGGTGCTCGTCGTCGTGTTCACCGTCGACGCGCGTCTCGGCGGCGTGCTGCTGGCGTACTGCGCGCTGATCGGGTTCGGCATGGCCCGCGCGCAGCGGCTGGCCGTACCGTCGGCCACCCGCTCGCGGGCGGAGAGCGCGGCCCTCTTCGGCGGTCTCGAGGAACGGCTGGCCGGTGTGGAGGACATCCGGGCCAACGGCGCCGGGGAGCACGTCGTGAACCGGTTCCACCGGGCCTCCGCGACCCTGTACCGCGCGGAGTTCCGGGACGCGCGGATCGGGACCGGCATCCTCGCGGGCACGGCGGTGGCGTTCGCGGCCGGTACGGCGATCGTGCTCGGCCTCGCCGTGTGGACCCGGGAGTCCGGGACGCTCACGGTCGGCACCGCCGTGCTGCTCTTCCAGTACACGCAGATGGTGCGCGTGCCGTTCGAGCGGCTGATCGACCAGCTGAGGCGGTACCAGGCGGCGCTGGCCGGCATCGCGCGCATCGGCGACCTGCTGGCCGAGCGGCGCACGCTCCCCGCGCCCGCCGACCCGCTGCCGCTGCCCGCGTCCGGGCCGCTCGCCCTGCGCCTCGAAAACGTGGGTTTCGCGTACGCCGACGACGACGAGCCGGTCCTGTCCGACGTCACGATCACGCTGGCGCCGGGCGAGACGCTCGGCCTGGTGGGCCGTACGGGCAGCGGCAAGACGACCGTCGCCCGGCTGGTGCTGCGCCTGTACGACCCGACCGAGGGCGCCGTCCGGGTCGGCGGGCTGGACCTGCGGGACGTCGATCCCGCGTCGATACGCGCACGGATGTGCGTGGTCACCCAGGACGTGCAGCTCTTCGCCGCCAGCGTCAGGGACAACCTCACCCTCTTCAGGCCACTCGCCGGCGACGACCGGCTGCGCGCCGTCCTGGCCGGTGTCGGCCTCGGCGACTGGCTGGCCACCCTGCCCGACGGGCTCGACACCGAGCTGGGCGGCGGTTCGCGAAGCGGCCGGGGAAGCGGCGTCTCGGCCGGGGAGGCACAGCTGCTCGCGCTGGCGCGGGCGTTCCTGACCGACCCCGGGCTCGTCGTGCTCGACGAGGCCTCCAGCCGGCTCGATCCGGCCACCGAGCGGCGCGTCGAGGAGAGCGTCGACCGGCTGCTCGCCGGCCGGACCGGCGTGCTCATCGCGCACCGGCTCTCCTCCCTGTCCCGGGTGGACAAGATCGCCGTCATCGACCGGGGCAGGGTCGTCGAGTACGGCCACCGCGAAAACCTCGTCGCGGACCCGCGAAGCCGGTTCGCCCGGATGCTGGACGTCGCGGGGGTGGGCCGATGAGGCCCGTGACGCCGGACGCCTCCGGGGGTCCGATCAAGCCCGTGACACTGGACGCCCCGGAGGTGCTCCGGTGAGGCCCGTGACGCTGGTGGCCAGCCGCCTCGCCCGCTTCGACCTGCGCCGCTACCTGATCGGCGCCCTGCTGTGGATGCCGGTCAGCGTCATCCCGCTCGCCGGCGGGCTGGTGCTGCAGCGGCTCTTCGACCAGATCGGCGGGCAGCGCGCCGCGAGCCTGGAGCAGTCGCTGTGGCTGTGCGCGGCGTTCGTGGGCGTGGAGGTGGTCCGCGGCCTGGCGCTCGTCGTCGCGTGGTCCTACGGGGTCTACTGGTGGACCGCCGCCGCGACCCTGCTGAGGGCCAACGCGTTGCGCTCGATCCTCACCGCGCGCGGGCCCGCGGCGACCCGGCTGCCGCACTCGCCGGGCGAGGCGGTCGCCCGCTTCCGCGACGACGTGAGCGACCTGGTCAACCTCACCGACGAGAGCGTCCCGCTGGCCGGTTCGGCTCTCTTCGGCGGCGCCGCCCTGGTCATCATGGCCTCCGTCGATCCCGTCATCACCCTGGTGCTGGTGGTGCCGATGATCGCGGTCGGCGCGCTGAGCCGGCTGCTGAACGAGGTGATCCGGCGGCTGCACCACCGTGCCAGGGTGCTCGGCGCGGCCGTCACGGCCCACATCGGCGAGACCTTCGCCGGCGTGCTGGCGATCAAGACCGCCGGGGCCGAGGACGCGGTGCTGGAGCGGCTGCGCGAGCACAACCGCGGGCGGCGCGACGCCGCCGTCAGGGACCGGCTGGCGACCGACATGCCCGCCGCCGCGACGGGCGCGGCCGTCGAGATCAGCACCGGTCTCGTACTGCTCCTGTGCGCGCCGGCGATGCGCCGCGGCGACTTCACGGTGGGCGACCTCGCGCTGTTCACCACCTACGTCGGCTGGCTGACGGCGCTGCCGCGCACCGTCGGCGCGATCCTCCACCGCCTGCCCCAGGGGGCGGTCGCCACCGGACGGCTCACCCGGCTGATGGCGCCGCACGAGGACGCCGGCGACCTGTCGCGCGGCGGCGACGTCTGGTTCCACCGGGAGCCGCCTCCCGCCCCGTCGCCGCCGGATCACGGCGACCCGCTCCGGGTCGTCGAGGCGCGCGGGCTGACCGTGCGCCACGAAGGGAGCGGCCGCGGCGTGCGGGCGGTCGACCTGCGGGTGGCGCGGGGGTCGTTCACGGTGATCACCGGCGCCGTCGGCTCGGGCAAGACGACCCTGGTACGCGCCCTGCTCGGCCTGGTACCGCTGGACGCCGGGACGATCACCTGGAACGGCCGGCCCGTCGACGACCCGGGGACGTTCCTGGTCCCCGGCCGCGCGGCGTACGCCGGCCAGGTCCCCCGGTTGTTCTCCGAGTCGCTGCGGGAGAACCTGCTCCTGGGCAGGTCCGTGGACGACGACCGGCTCGGCCTGGCGCTGGAGCTCGCGGCGTTCGAGGAGGACCTGGCCGGGATGCCCGAGGGCATGGACACGGTCGTCGGTCCCCGTGGCGTACGGCTGTCCGGTGGCCAGGCGCAGCGGGCGACCGCGGCACGGGCGCTGGTCCGGGCGCCGGACCTGCTCGTCGTCGACGACCTGTCGTCGGCCCTGGACGTGGAGACCGAGAGGCTGCTCTGGGACCGGATCGCCGATGCCGCCCGCGACGGGCGCGGCCCGGGAACGCTGCTGGTGGTCTCCCACCGGCAGGCGGCGCTGGAGCGGGCCGACCAGGTCGTCGTCCTCGACCGTGGCCGGGTCGCCGGCCAGGGCCCGCTCGGCGAGCTGCTGGAGAGCTGCCCGGAGATGCGGCGGCTGTGGAGCGAGGAACGCGTCGCCGAGGCCGGGGAACGACCGGAGAGCGGGGAGAGATCGGAGAGCGGCGCATCGGGCGCGACGTAGCGAGTAGCGTGGCGGACGGCCCGGCACGCGGCCTCCGGTCGCCGGTCGGGGCCGGCGGGGGCGTCGTCCGGCGCCGCCGCGCCCCTTCCGCGGTTCACGGGCCGGGGGAAGGGACCGTCCGGCGCCGCGGCGATCACGGTCGCGGTTCATGGACCGAGGGAAGGCGCCGCCCCGGCGCCGCCGCGCCCGTTCACGCCCGTTCGCGCCCTTTCGCGCGGTCAGGAGGGGGCGCCGGCCGATCCGGCCGCCGGGAACTCGCCGCCGCCCGCCACGTGCCCGATCAGTTCGAGCACGGCCTGCCGCCCGCCGTTCGCCTCGGCCCAGCGGCTCACCCGGCACGCGGCCTTGGCGTAGAGCCGTTGGTCGGCACCGGCGACACGCAGCCAGTCCTCAAGCGTCGCGGGCAGCGCCTCCTTCGAGTCCACCAGGCACCGGTCGCGGGCCGTCTCGGGGGCCAGGTAGCGCGGATCGCCGGACACCAGGACGGCGAGTCCCTCGTCGAACCACTGCGGGACCCGCCGCGATCCGAGCCTGGCGTGCAGCTCGACGTGCGACATCTCGTGCGAGGCGATCACCGGGTCGATGCCGCGCGGCGACAGCATCACCGTGCGGCTCAGCACCGCGATCCCCCGTTCCCCTCCCCCGCCGATTCTCCGGTAGCACGCGCTGGTCACGCAGGCCAGCACGGCGGGAGAGCTCTCGCGCCCGCCGTAGAAGTCCTCCACCCGCCGGGCGGCCGCGTCGACCACCTCCGCCACCTGCCGTTGCCGCGCCGCGGGCAGGTCCGGCTCGACGTACAGGCCCGGCCTGATCCGCTCCATTCCGTAACAGCCGGGACAGGTCGTGGCGGCGACCGACGGGAAGGCGACCGCGACCCCTGCCAGTGCGGCGACGATCAGCGCGCCGAGCAGGGCGAGCAGCCACCCCCCTCTCCTGCGGAGGGTCCGCCGACGGTGTCGATCCATCACGTCACTCCTGTCGCCGATGAGGTGAGGACTCCGGAGAATTCTCACCCACGAGCGACGATTCCCTGCCATCACGGGAGTCCCCTCTTCGACAGGCCATCACCACCCGAGGAGACGAAGATGCCCGCGCAGAAGCCCGCGCAGCCGCTCGACCACACCTTCACCGCGCCGATCGAGAAGGACGGAGCCTTCGCCACCTTCGTGACCGTGCCGAGCTCCGCCGAACTCCTCGGGACGAGGCGGGCCGTGAAGGTCGGCGGGACGATCGACGGCCACCCGTTCACCGCCACCCTCATGCCGTCGGGCAACGGTCCGCACTGGCTTCCCATCAGGGCGGCACTGTGCAAGCTCATCGGCAAGGACCAGGCCGGCGCCGAGGTGACGTTTCACCTCGATCAGCGGTTCAGCTGAACCACCCGCGCCGCCGCACCCGGACCGTGGCGCGCGCGCCGGGCTCAGGGCAGCGAGGCGGGCAGCCCGAAGCGGACGAAATGGTCGGAGCCGATGAACGAGGTGATCCCGGCGATCCGCTCGCCGCGCAGGGTGAACACGTTGACCGACCAGGCGAGGTGGGCGGCGGCGTCCTCGTCCCAGCGGTAACAGCCCACTCCGGGCTGGCCGTTCGCGCCGGCCGGGAGATGCCGCCAGCTTCCGCAGCTGGTCAGCGGGACCCGCACGGCGAAGTCGGTGACGGCCTCCAGGCCGCGGTACCAGTGCGCCATCGGCGGCATCGACCAGGTGACGTCCTCGGTCAGCAGCGCGACCAGGGCGTCGGCGTCCCCGCGTTCCAGCGCGGAGGAGTAACCGGCGACGATCTCCCGTACCCGGGCGTCACCGATCTTCCGCAGCGTCGGCTGCTGGGTGCGGGGGAAGACCTTGTCCGCGACGACCTTGCGCGCCCGCGCCAGGGCGCTGTTCACCGACGTGGTGGTGGTGTCCATCATGGTGGCGATCTCGGCGGCGGAGAAGCCGAGGACCTCGAACAGCAGCAGCGCCGCCCGCTGGTTGCCCGGCAGGTGCTGCAGGGCCGCGACGAAGGCGAGCTCGACGGCCTCGCGCTGCTCGTAGCGTGCGCCAGGACCGGCCGGATCGTCGGTGAGGCCCGCGTCGGGGTAGGGGCCCAGCCAGGCGACGTCGGTCAGCGGGGTGTCGCCGAGCACGGCGCGCTCGCTGGAGGGGCCGAGGTCGATCGGCAGTGCCCGCCTGCCCCGGGTGGCGACGATGTCCAGGCAGGCGCGGGTGGCCACGGTGTAGAGCCACGAGCGCAACGAGCCGCGGCCCTCGAAGCGCGCGAGTCCCCGCCAGGCCCGCAGCAGGGCGTCCTGCAGGGCGTCGTCGGCGTCGTGGGCGGAGCCGAGCATGCGGTAGCAGTGGGCGTGCAGCTCGCGGCGCAACGGCTCCACGAGGCGGGTGAACGCGGCGTCGTCCCCGTCACGCGCCCGGGTCAGGTCGTCCTCACCGTCACGCGCCCGCACCGGGTCCATGTCCGCGTCCGTCTCCGTGTCCGCGTCCGTCT
Source organism: Streptosporangium sp. OZ121 (assembly GCF_051918885.1). NCBI lineage: Bacteria > Bacillati > Actinomycetota > Actinomycetes > Streptosporangiales > Streptosporangiaceae > Streptosporangium > Streptosporangium sp. OZ121. The sequence goes on along the minus strand of NZ_JBPXMC010000022.1, from coordinate 104,511 downwards.
CCGCGCCACGCTCCGGGCGCGGGCCCGCGCCACGCGCCCGGGTCAGGGCGTCCTCACCGTCACGCGCCCGGACCGGGCCGGCGTCCCCGGCGTCTTCCGCCGCCTCGCCCACTGACCACGAAGAAATCTTCCTCACGAACGACGATTCTGCCTCACGCCGGAAGTCTTCCCCTCTGAGCACCACAGCGCTGTCCCAGACCGCTCCAGGAGATTGCCATGAACCCCGCGACGATCGTCACCGCCGATTACCTCAAGGTCCCCGACGCCACGCTCTACTACGAGGTACGGGGTCAGGGGCCCCTCGTGGTGCTCGTCGGCGCCCCGATGCACGCCGCGCACTTCGCGCCGCTGGCCGGCCTGCTCGCCGACGACCACACCGTGCTCACCACCGACCCCCGGGGCGTCAACCGCAGTACCCTCGACGAACCCGGCCAGGACTCGACCCCGCAGATGCGCGCCGACGACCTCTCCCGGCTCCTGACCCACCTCGACGCCGGTCCGGCCGCGGTCTTCGGTTCCAGCGGCGGCGCCGTCACCGCGCTCGCGCTCGCCGTCGCCCACCCCGAGCAGGTGCGCATCGTGATCGCGCACGAGCCCCCGCTGAACCGTTTGCTCGACGACCCTGAGAAGCGCGACGCCGCGGTCGAGGACATCGTCGCCACCTACGTCTCCGGCGACGTCGCGGGCGCCTGGGCCAAGTTCATGATCAACGCCAACATCCCGATGCCCGAGTCCCAGGAGCCGGCGGGCGGTCCCGCGGAGGCGCCGGCCGAGCCCGATCCGCAGGAGGCCGCGGACGAGCGCTTCTGGTTCCTGCACGAGATGCGCGCGACCACCCGCTGGGAGCCCGACATCGCCGCCCTGCGTGCCGGGCCGGGCTCCGTCGTGGTCGGTATCGGGGAGGAGTCGGCAGGCCAGCTCTGCGACCACGCGTCGACCGCGCTCGCCGCGGCGCTCGGTACGAAGCCGACGTACTTTCCCGGCGGCCACATCGCCTTCGCCGACGACCCCGACGGGTTCGCACCCCGGCTGCGCGAGGTCCTGCGGGAGAACGAGGTACCGAAGGAGAACTGAGCGACGACGCCGTGAGCACGTACGAGAACGCATGAGAACGCACGGCCACGTGCTCGCATGTGACGGATCCCGCTGCGGGGGCGGGGATCCGTCACGATGGGGGCGGGGGCGGGGATCAGGCGAGGTTCAGCTGCCAGGAGACGCCGAAGCGGTCGTTGGTCCAGCCGAAGCGCTTGCTGAAGCCGTAGGAGCCGAGCGGCATCAGCGGCTGGCCGTTCTCCGACAGCGCCGCGTACAGGCGCTCGATCTCCGCCTCCGACTCGCACTGCACGTACAGCGAGATCGACGGGGTGAAGCCGAAGGCGTGCTGCACGTTGCTGTCGATGGCCATGTACTCCCGGCCCGCCAGCGTGAACGTGGCGTGCTGCACGCTGCCCTCCACGCCTGGCCCCTCGGGGCCGTAGCGGGCGATGGCGAGGATCTCGGCGTCGTCGAACAGCGACGTGTAGAACGTCAATGCCTCCTCGGCGGTGCCCTGGAACATCAGGAAAGTAGTGATCTTCTGCGACATCGGGTGAACTCCTGGCAGGGGTGTGAGAGACGAGGATGCCCCCGGCCACGGGGGCGGCCTGCTCGCCGGCGGCTCCGGCGCCAGATTCGCCGAAAGCCTAGAACGTGTGCTCGATAAATATTTCAGCATAAACTTATATAAGTCAAACATGATGCAGAGGACATTGCGATGACAGAGAGTGAAATCGAACCGGTTTCGGTGTCACGGCGAATCCCAGCGCCTGCGTCCCGGATCTTCGACATCCTGACGGACCCGGCCAAACACATCGAACTCGATGGCTCCGGCATGTTGCGCGGCGCTGTTTCCCCTCAGGTCGTCTCCGGTGTCGGAGACGTGTTCACGGTGAAGATGCACTATCGGGAGCTCGGTGACTACGAGATGATCAACCACATAGTTGAGTACGAGACGAACCGACGCCTGGCCTGGGAACCGGAAGCGGGGCTCGGCCACCCCGACTCCCTTCCTGAAAGCTCGTCCGCACGCTGGGGCCATCGATGGGGGTTCACCCTGACTCCAGACGGAGCCAACGCCACAACCGTGACGCACACCTACGACTGCTCCCGTGTCCCCGAAAAGACTCGAAAGAACATGGACGACGGCAGGGTGTGGATCGTCAGCATGACAGCGACACTGGAACGACTCGACGCGCTCTCGACCGCTCGTTAGAGCATCACCGTGTGACGCAGAAGGTCCACCGGTGGTCACAAAGCCGCGGGGGACTGATCGCCGATCATTTCAAGCAGTGCGGCGTGCGTCTCGTGGTCGGCCGCCGCGACGAGCCCGCCCGCGCCGGTGTACAGCGGCCGGCCGTGGATGCCCGTCACCACGCACCCGGCGGCCTGGCACAACGCGATCCCGGCGGCGAAGTGCACGTTGTCCCGCGGATGGCCGTCGGTGACGTACGCGGCTCGCCGGCCGGCGGCGACCCAGGCCAGCGCCAGAGTGGTGGACAGGACGCGCGGGTGGAAGCGCTCGGCGAACCCGGGGTCGGCGAGCAGCCGGACCGCCCGGAAGCCCGGCTCGTTCGGGAACGGCGGGTCGAGGTTGAGGTCCACCAGCCGCGACTCGGACGACGGCACGAGTTCCTCGTCCACGCCGCCGCGGCGGACGTGGGCGCGATCGCCGTCCGTCCAGAACACCTCGTCGGCGAACGGGTCGGCCGAGGCGGCCACCGTGAGGTCCCGGCCGACGCGCAGGGCGACGTTCACCGCGACCAGCGTGGTGCGCGCGGCGTAGTTCAGCGTGCCGCACAAGGGGTCGACCAGCCACATGCGTTCCGCTCCGGCCGAGCCGGCGCGTCCGCTCTCCTCGCCCGTCACGGCGTCGTCCGGCCGGGCGGCGCGGATGACGTCAAGAACGGCGGTCTCCGCGTCGATGTCAGCGGATGTGGCGAAGTCGGTCGCGGTTTTCTCGAAACGCTCCAGCGACGCACCGTACATGGCTCTTACGACAGCGGCTCCCGATCGCGCTGCCGCGACGGCCAGTTCCTCGTCCGTGATCGGCATGTGGACAGGATAGGCGCGGTTCTTCACCGTTCGATCGGCGGGATCGGCGGGCACGCGGCCCACATTCGGCTGTTTCACGACTCGCCGTGACCAGGAGGCACGGAACCCGCGCGAAGCCCGCGCGTGGCTGCCGGCGGCCAGGCGCACGCTACGACCTTGCAGCCGAAACAACCAAGATGACCGGCGAGGGCCGGGCTCAGGATGGGGTCAGGGCGGGGTGCCGTCGGCGGAGGCGACGAGGCGGGCGGCCAGTGCCCTGACCTCGTCGCGCAACTCGGCGGGAGTGATCACGACGAACGGCCAGCCGAGCCCGGCGAGCATCTGCGCCATCCCGTCCAGCCGCTCGGCCCTGGTGTCCAGCAGCACCCCGCCGGAGGTCTCCGCCAGCGTCGCCGTGGCGGCGGGGATCCGCGCGGCGGCCTCCTCCAAGGTGGTCTCCAGCAGCACCCTGACCTCGTACCGGTAGGGCACCGCCGACAGTGACCCGACCACGTGGGCCACCGGGTCGAAGCCGTCGGGCACCTGGAAGCCCCGTTCGGTGTGCACGGCGCCCGCCACCCGGTCCACCCGGAACGTCCTGATCTCCCCGCTGCCGTGGTCGAGCCCGGCGACGTACCAGCGGCCGGAGTGGAAGACGATGCCGTACGGGTCGAGATCGCGCTCGGAGGCGTCGCCGCGCCAGGAGCGGTAGGCCAGCCGGACGGTGACCCGGCGCCGGGCGGCGCCGGCGAGGGCGAGCAGCGGTCCCGCCTTCGGGGTGCTCGTCCTCGGCGGCGCGCTCCGGGTGTGGCCCAGCGTCTCCGACACCGCGTCGACGCGCTCGCGCAGCGGGCGCGGGAGCACCCGCTGGATCTTGGCCAGCGCGCTCTCGGTCGCGGCCTCCCCCACCGCCAGCCCGGTCCGCCGCCCGGCCAGCAGCCCCAGCACCACGGCGGTGGCCTCGTCATCGGTGAGCATGAGCGGCGGGAGCTTGTAGCCGGGCAGCAGCCGGTAACCGCCGTGGCGGCCCCGCTCGGCCTGGACCGGCACCCCGAGCTCCGACAGCCTCACCGCGTAGCGGCGGACCGTGCGCTCGTCCACCTCCAGCCTGGCGGCGAGGTCGGGGCCGGTCAGGCCGGGGACGGCCTGCAGCAACTCCAGCAGCGCGAGCACCCGGGCGGCGGTCATCTGGATTCCCCTCAAAATCAGGACCGATACTGTCCTGATTCGATTCTAGGGTGAGACCAGGCGAACAGAGGAGAGACATCATGAGCACGTACGTCCTGGTCCCCGGTTTCTGGCTCGGCGCGTGGGCCTGGGAGAAGGTCACCGGGCCGCTGCGCGAGGCCGGGCACGACGTCCACCCGGTCACGCTCACCGGCCTCGGCGACAGGGTTCACCTGGCGGGCCCCGAGGTCGACCTGGAGACCCACATCCAGGACATCGTCAACACCATCGTCTTCGCGGACCTGACCGAGGTGATCCTCGTCGCCCACAGCGGGGCCGGCGCCCCGGTCACCGGCGCGGCCGACCGGATCCCCGAGCGCGTCGCCCGGATCGTCTACGTCGAGAGCGGGCCGACGGCCGACGGAATGACCCACCTGGACCTCCACGAGCCCGAGTGGCGGGCGTTCATCGAGAGGCGGGTCGCCGAGCGGGGCGACGGGGTGCGCTACCCGTTCCCCTCCTGGGAGGAGCAGGAGGAGGCCGGGGCCGGCCTGGAGGGACTGGGCGAGGCCGAGCGGGAGTGGCTCGCCTCCCGCGCGACCCCGCAGCCGTACGGGACGATGACCCGGCCCCTGGTGCTCAAGGGCGACACGGACGCGCTGCCCAAGACGCTCGTCACCTGCTCGTTCCCGCTGGAGCAGGTACACGCCATGATCGCCTCCGGTCACCCCTTCTTCTCCGCGCTCGCCGGGCCCGAGTGGAGCTTCGTCGCGGTGCCGACCGGGCACTGGCCGATGGTCTCCAGGCCGGAGGAGACCGCCGCCGCGCTGGCCGCGCTGGGGGGCTGAGAGAAGCCGGCGGGCTGGGAGAAGAGGAGGGCGGGGCACCGCGATACACCGCCGTACACCGCGGGGCACCGCGAGGCACCTCCGGACTCCGGGAGGGCCGGAGGATCGGGCGGCGCGGGGATCGCAGGACATTTGTCACGGACGGCTCCGGATCAATGGATCTGTCGTCGTTCGTGTGCTCTCCGTAGCGTCTTCACCATGACGAACGACGCGAACGACGCGGTGTCCCTCAGGGACGTGACCAAATGTTTCGGGGCGGTGCGCGCCGTGGACGGCCTCAGCCTCGACATTCCCGCCGGGCAGACCGTCGCCCTGCTCGGCCCCAACGGCGCGGGAAAATCGACCACGATCGGGCTGCTGCTCGGGCTGCTGGCCCCCGGCTCCGGGACGGTGCGCGTCTTCGGTGGCTCCCCCGAGAACGCGGTCCGGAGCGGGCGGCTGGCGGCGATGCCCCAGGAGGGCGGCCTCGTTCCCCGGACCACGGTCCGCGAGCTGGTCGGTTTCGTCTCCGGGACCTACCGGTCGCCACTCCCGCTGGAGAAGGTGCTGGCGACCGCCGGGCTGGAAGGGCTGGCCGGCCGCAGGATGGAACGGCTGTCGGGCGGCCAGGCGCAACGGGTCCGCTTCGCGCTGGCGCTGGCCGGGGACCCCGACCTGATGTTGCTGGACGAGCCGACCGCGGCGCTGGACGTGCGGGCCAGGCGGGAGTTCTGGGAGAGCATGCGCGCGTTCGCCGCGCGCGGCAAGACGATCGTGTTCTCCACCCACTACCTGGAGGAGGCCGACGAGTACGCCGACCGGGTGGTGGTGATCGACCGGGGCCGGATCGCGGCCGACGGTACCAGCAGGGAGATCAAGCGCCTGGTCGCGCTGTCCACGGTCAGCGTCACCGCCACCGGGGAGGCCGCCTCGCTGGAACGCCTGCCCGGGGTCGTCTCGGCCGAGATCCGGGGTGGGCGGGCCCACCTGCGTACCCGCGACGCCGACGCCACCGTCGTGGCGCTGGCGGCGGCGGGAGCCGTACGAGACCTCGAAGTCGTCCCCGCCGCGCTCGAGGACGCCTTCATCGCGCTGACAGAGCTGACAGAGCCGGCAGAGCCGGCCCCCGGGGCGACGGCGCTGACGGAGGTGGAGGCGTGATGCTCGGCTACATCCGCCTGGAGTTCACCAGGACCCTCCGCGACCCGGGATACGTGATCATGGGTTTCGCGATGCCCGTGACGATGTACCTCCTCTTCACCAACCTCGGCGTGACGGGCGACGACCGCGTCCTGGCCGCCCTCTACCTGATGGTCAACATGGCCGCCTTCGGCGCGATCGGCTCGGCCTTCAACAACGGCGGCGGCATCGCCGAGGACAGGTCGGCGGGCTGGCTGCGGCAGCTGCGGATCACTCCGCTGGCCCCGGCACGGGTGGTCGCGGGCAAGGCGGCCACCGGCATGCTCGTGGTACTGCCCGTGATCATCGGGGTGTCCCTGTCGGCGGCGCTGCTCAACGGGGTACGGATGGAGACCTGGCAGTGGATCTCGATCGTGCTCCTGCTCTGGGCCGGCTCGCTGCCCTTCAACCTGCTCGGCCTGGCCTTCGGCTACCTGTTCAGCGGCCAGACCGCCGCCGTGCTCAACATCGCGGCCAACATGTCGATGGCCGTCATCGGAGGGTTGTGGCTGCCCGCCGAGGCCTTCCCCTCCTGGTTGCGGGCCGTCGCGGAGTGGACGCCGAGCTTCGGCTACGCCGACCTGTCGCGGAAGGTCGCCTTCGGGCAGGCACCCGAGGTTGGCACGGCGCTGATGCTGACCGGCTGGCTGGTCGCCTTCGGGATCCTGGCGGTACACGGCTACCGCCGGTCCGGGCGCGTGGGGTGAGCCGCGTGATAGGAGTGGCCGGGTGAGCGGGAAGCCGGAAGGGCCGCGAGAGGCGCGGCAGGGGAGGCAGGGGAGACCCGGGGTGCCGGAGGCGGCGAAGTCCGAGGCGCCGGAGGCGGCGGGCCGGGGAGGACCTGAAACGGTGAAACCGGGAGAGCCGGGGAGGGCCAGGCGGGGAGGGCCGGGCGAGCTCGCCTTCTACCCGTGGCTGCTGCTCGTCTACCCCCCGATCAGCGACCTCGTGGCGGGGCAGGTGCGACCGGTGCCGCCCGCCGCGCTGGGGATCGCCGCCTTCGCCGTCCTGTACGTGCTGTGCATCCGGTTGTCCTTCCGCGACCGGCGGCGCGCGGCGGCCGTGGTGCTGGCCGGGCTGCTGGTGGTGGCCTTCCTGCTGCTGGCGGGGTTCGCGCACAACTGGTTCTACCTCGCGCCGCTGATGACCATCGCCTGCGGGGCCGTGCTGCGCGGGAGGTCCGTCTACCTCCTCCTCACGACCCTGACGCTCGCGCTGGTCGTGGTGATGTGGCGCGCGGGGGCGAGCTGGGCGAGCATCTCCCTGGCCACCTGGGGCACGGCCACCGGCGGCCTGGTGGTCAGCATCGTCCTGAAACTGTTCTCCGTGATCGCCGAGCTCCAGGAGACCCGCGAGGAGCTGGCCCGCGCCGCGGTGGCCGAGGAGCGGCTGCGGTTCTCCCGCGACCTGCACGACCTGCTCGGGCACACCCTGTCGGTGATGGTGGTCAAGGCTGAGGCCGTACGGCGGCTGGCCCCCCGCGACGGCGAGGCGGCGGCGCGGCAGGCCGCCGACATCGAGGCCGTCGGCAGGAAGGCGCTGACCGAGGTGCGGGCCGCGGTCACCGGTTACCGTGGCCGGGGGCTGGCCGCCGAGCTGGCCTCGGCGCGTACGGTCCTGGCCGACGCGGACATCGCCGCCACCGTCACCGTCACCGGGGAGCGGCCGGCACCGGAGGCCGACGCCCTGCTGGGCTGGGCCGTGCGGGAGGGGGTGACCAACGTGGTCCGCCACAGCGCCGCCCGCACCTGCGAGATCACCCTGGAGGGAACGATGCTGGAGATCCGCGACGACGGCCGGGGGCGTGGCGGGAGCCCCTTCGGCAACGGCCTGCGCGGCCTGACCGAGCGGGTCGTCGCGCTCGGCGGGACCCTGGAGACCCGCGACCGCGACGGTTTCCTGCTGAGGGTGACGCTCCCGTGAGCGCTCCTGACGCTCCCCTGATCAGGGTGCTGCTGGCGGAGGACCAGGGCATGATGCGCAGCGCGCTGGCCCTGCTCCTCGACCTGGAGGACGACATCGAGGTCGTCGCCACGGTCACCCGGGGCGACGAGGTCGTGCCCGCCGCGCTCACCGCGCGTCCCGACGTCGCCCTGCTGGACATCGAGATGCCGGGGAGCAGCGGCCTGGACGCCGCGGCCGGGCTGCGGGACCGGCTGCCGGGTTGCCGGGTGCTGATCCTGACCACGTTCGGCAGGCCCGGCTACCTGCGGCGGGCGATGGAGGCGGGCGCCGCGGGGTTCCTGGTCAAGGACGGCCCCGTGGAGGAGCTCGCCGCGGCGATCCGCCGGGCCCTGGCGGGCGAGAAGGTGATCGACCCCGCGCTGGCCGCCGCCGCGCTGAGCGCCGGTGCCAGCCCGCTGACCGATCGCGAGCGGGACGTGCTGGCCGCGGCGGTCGACGGCGCGACGATCTCCGACATCTCCCGGCGGCTGCACCTGTCGGAGAGCACGGTACGCAACTACCTGTCCGCCGCGATCGGCAAGACCGGCACCCGCAACCGCATCGAGGCCGCCCGCGCCGCCCGGCACAACGGCTGGCTCTGAGCCGCCGGCGCCGGGACGGGACGGGGTCAGAGGGCGGGCACCGGGGCCGGGGTGGGAGCGGGGACGGGTGCCGTGGCGTCCTCGGTGAGCCAGTCGCGCATCATCGCGTAGGTCTTCTCCGCGATCAGCTTCTGGCCCGCGGCGTTGGGGTGGAAGAAGTCCCACTTGCTGAGGTGGCCGACCGTGAACCGCTGCCTGAACACCTCGTTGCCGTCGAACCGGCAGGCGGGGCCGTACGCCGCGCAGACCCTGGCGAGCGCGACGTTGTAGGCGGCCACCCGGGCGCGCACGCGGTCGCGGCGCGCCCGGTCGGCCGCCGAGGTCGAGGTGGGCCGCGCCAGCATGGTGGGGCAGATCCGGCCCACCGCCCAGAACCCGCGCGCCACCGGGTTGCCCTTGCCGATCTGCCACAGCCGCTTGATGTCGGGGATGCTCGCCACGAACACCCGGCCGCCGGGCCGCCCGGCCCGGAACAGCGCCAGGGCCTCGGCCACCCGCCGCTCGTAGACGGCCACCGGGGTCATCCGCCGCTCCTCGGACACGCAGGCGTCCTGGGCGCCGACCAGCACCGTCACGTAGTCGGCACGCCTGCCGACCGCGCGGGCCACCTGCCCGGCGAGGTCGGCGCTGGTGGAGCCGGGGACGGCGAGGTTCACGTTGTGCCCGGCGACGGCCGCGTCCAGGGCGCGCAGCCTCACGTACTGACTCCGGACGCTCTGGTGGTCACCGGTGGACCAGGAGCGCGAGGTACAGGTGAGGTACCAGCCGCAGGCGTTGAACCCGGCGCTGATGGAGTCGCCGAGCGCGGCCATGACCACCGGCCGCCAGGGTTGCGCCGCCTGGACGGTTCCGGCCGGGACCAGCCAGGCGGTCGTGAGGGCGCCCAGCCCTGTGAGTGCTGTCACAGTCGTGCGAAGCATGACACCTCCGCTGAGAGATCGCGTCTGCTTCGGATGTATCACCGCAGGCCAGGACAGTACGGCCCGTTGACCGAGTACCTTGGTTTTCTTGACACCGCGTGGCGGGTGTGCTGACGGGAGAACCGCCGTCGAACACGTTCAGTTTCCCGCATAGAGTGGCGGGGGTGAGTGTAGCGCTCGGATCAACCCGTCCTCTCGTGGTGACGACCACCCCCGTCGACGACCCCGGTGACCTGTTCGCACGACTGCCGGAGACCGCCCCCTACGCCTGGGTCAGGCACGGGGAGGGCCTGGTCGCCTGGGGTGAGGCCATCCGCCTGGCCGTGCCGCCCGGCCCCCGGCGTTTCGACTGGGCCCGTGACCGGCTCTCGGATCTCTTCGGCGAGGCGCACGTCGACGACGACGTGGTGGCGCCCGGCTCGGGCCCCGTCGCCTTCGGCTCGTTCACCTTCGACCCGGAGGCCCGCGGCTCGGTCCTCGTCGTCCCCCAGACCATCCTCGCCCGCCGCGACGGCCGCGCCTGGCTGACCACCGTCGGCGAGCGGCGGCTCGACGAGGTCACCCCGCTCCGCACCCCGGGCAGGATCCGGTACGGCGACGGCAGCCTGACCGCGCCCGAGTGGGAGCACGCCGTGGCCAGGGCCGTCCGGCGGATCAGGTCGGGCCACCTGGAGAAGACCGTGCTGGCCCGCGACCTGACCGCCGTCGCGGAGCGGCCGATCGACGTCCGGCTGCTGCTGGCCCGCCTGGCAGAGCGCTACCCGGAGTGCTACACCTTCTCCTGCGCCGGGCTGGTCGGCGCCACCCCCGAGCTGCTGGTCCGGCGCACCGGGGAGACCATCGAGTCCCTGGTGCTGGCCGGCACGATCGCGCGGGGCGCCGACCAGGCCGACGACGTGGCGCGCGGCACGGCCCTGTTCACCTCGGAGAAGAACCGCCACGAGCACGCCTGCGCGGTCGCGTCGGTGCGCGAGGCGCTCGACCCGCTCTGCGCCGAGCTGAAGATCCCCGAGGAGCCCGAGCTCCTGGTGCTCTCCAACGTCCAGCACCTGGCCAGCCCGGTGAGCGGGCGCCTGTCGGACGGGGCCTCTGTCCTGGACGTGGTGGCGGCCATGCACCCGACCGCCGCCGTCGGCGGCACCCCCACCGGGGCGGCACTCGGCGTCATCCGGGAGCTGGAGGGCATGGACCGGGCCGGGTACGCCGGGCCGGTCGGCTGGATCGACGCGCGTGGTGACGGGGAGTGGGGCATCGCGCTGCGCTGCGCCCAGATCGAGGGCCCCAGAGCCCGCCTGTTCGCCGGCTGCGGCATCATGGGCGACTCCGACCCCGCCTCCGAGCTCGCGGAGGCCCAGGCCAAGCTCCGCGTGATGCAGTACGCCCTGGAGGGCTGACGCCGGTCACCCCCAGGCGTCTCCGGCTCCGGGGAGACCGGACACCCCTGCCGGGTGTTTTCCGCCCCGGAGGGACCGGTCACCCTTCCCGCGCGTCCCCGTCCCCGGGAGGGGTCAGCCTCCTGGTCGTCTCCGCCTCGTGGGCCAGGCGCCTGAGGGAGGCGAGGACGGCGTCGCCGACGGCGGTCCAGACGACGACCGCCTCGGCCATGCTGATCAGATCGGGCCGCTCCAGGAGGGCGTCGACCTCGACGGAGGCCAGCCGCTCGGTCGTCGCGGTGTACTCCCGAAGGAGAGGCAGGAAGTCGTCCTGCCCGAGGCGGTGGAGGGCCGCGAGAGCGTCGGCGAGGGTCCGCCTGGCCGGGTTGGAGGACTTGACGGCCCATCCCCGTTCGGCGATCAGCTCGTCCACCTGCCGCGCCGCCCACTCCCCGGCCTCGTCGTCCGCCGCGGGCTGCTCCCTGCGGGGGGTGAGGGCGTACTGCGCCTTGCCGAGGGTGTCGAGGTCGGCGCCCTGGGAATCCATCAGCCGCAGGACCTCGCGGGCGGCGGCGATGGAGAGCCCGCCGACCTCGACCAGCGCCCGGACGAGCTTGATTCGCCTGAGGTGCTCCCTGTCGTAACGCGCCTGGTTGGGACCGGTCCGCTCTCCCTGGGAGACGAGCCCCTCGCGCATGTAGAACTTGATCGTGGGGACCGGGATCCCGCTCCGCCTGCTCAGCTCTCCGATCCGCATGATCCTCCTCGCTCTCCGCCCCCTATGAGTACCACCACTCGCCGCATCCGGTGACGGCCGGTGACCGGAGCTCCGCAGGGCCGCGGTCCCACCGGCCGGGAACGTGGTCCGGGCATCCACTTGCCAGCGTTTCGTCATTCATGGATAGTTTCACTATCGATAGTAGTGCTTACCGCTATCCATAAAAGGAGTGCGATGTTCGCGGCTCTTGGTAGATTCGCCGTCCGGCGCCGGCTGTGGATCGTCGCCGGCACCCTGCTGTTCGCGACGCTGGCCGGAGTGTGGGGCACCGGCGTGTTCGGCAGGCTCGGGGGCGGCGCGGGATTCGACGACCCCGCAAGCGAGTCGGTCGCGGCCGACGCGCTCCTGGCGGGCCCCCTCGGCCGCCACGCCGACGACGTCGTGGTCCTCTATCGCAGCGAGACGCTCACGGTCGACGACCCCGCCTTCGCCGAGCCCGTCAAGAGGGCCCTGGCCTCCGTGCCGCGCGCCGGCGTGACCAGGCTGGACTCCTACTGGTCGACCGGCTCGGCCGGGTTCGTCTCCGGTGACAGGCGGGCGACCTACGTGGGCGTCCAGTTCGACTCCGGCGACGACCAGGCCAGGGTCCTGCGGCTGCGCGCGATCCAGAAGGACTTCGAGGTCCCGGGGCTCACGGTGCGCTTCGGCGGGGTGACCTCGATGACCGACCAGGTCAACCGGCAGACCATGCGGGACCTCCTGGTCGCGGAGGCGCTGTCGGTGCCGCTGTTGCTGATCCTGCTGGTCGTCGTCTTCCGTAGCCTGCTCGCCGCGACCCTGCCGCTGCTCGTCGGTTTCAGCGCGGTCCTCGGCTCCCTCGCGCTGTTGCGCCTGGTGACCCTTTTCCTCGACATCTCCACCTTCGCCATCCAGGTGGTCACCATCCTGGGCCTGGGCCTCGCGATCGACTACGCGCTGCTCGTGGTCGGCCGCTACCGCGAGGAACTGCGGCACGGGTACGGGGTGGACGAGGCGATCGAGCGGACCATGGGCACGGCGGGCCGGACGATCGCCTTCTCCGGCCTGGCCGTCGCCCTGTCGTTCGGCGGGCTGGCGCTCTTCCCGTCCCGGTTCCTGCGGTCGATGGGTTACGCGGGGGCCGGTGTCACCCTCATGGCGGTGCTCGCCTCGCTGACCGTGCTGCCCGCCGTACTGCGGTACGCGGGCCTGCGGCTGCGAGCGCGCGCGCCCCGGCGGCCTCGCACCGGCGACCGCTGGTACCGCGTGGCCCACGGGGTCATGCGGCGGCCCCGGCTCGTCACGGCGGGGGTGGTGCTGGCGTTGCTCGGCCTCGGGCTGCCGTTCCTGGGGGTCAACTGGGCCCGCCCGGCCGAGTGGGTGCTGCCCGCGGGCGCCGACGCGCGCGTGGTGACCCGGGAGCTCGCGGCGAGTTTTCCCGCCGACCCCACCAGGAGGATGACCGCGGTGGTGCGGGGAGGTCCCGCCACCGACGGCTACGTGCGGGAGCTCGGCGAGGTCCCCCACGTCGACGACGCCACGGTCACCGGCACCCACGGCGACCTCACGCGGGTGACCCTGGGCTACTCGGCCGACCCGATGTCCCGCGAGGCCCGCACCATGGTCGAGGACCTGCGCGCGATCCCGCCGCCTCCCGGCACGACGGCCCTGCTGACCGGGATGCCCGCCTCCCGGGTCGACATCGTCGACATGGTGGTCACCCGGCTGCCGTGGATGGCCCTGTACGTCACGGCGGTCTCGTTCCTCGTGCTGTTCGTGGCGTTCGGGTCGGTGGTCCTGCCCCTGAAGTCGGTGCTGCTGAACCTGCTGTCGCTCTCGGCGTCGTTCGGCGCGATCAAGCTGATCTTCCAGGACGGCTGGCTGAGCGGGACCCTCGGCTTCGTCCCGGTCGGCGCGATCGACGTGAACTTCCCGGTGCTCATCGTGGCCATCGCCTTCGGGCTGGCCATGGACTACGAGGTGTTCCTGCTCTCCCGGATCCGCGAGGAGTGGGTCAGGACCGGCGACCCCGTCGAGTCGACGGCCGTCGGGCTCCAGCGCACCGCCGGGATCATCACGAGCGCCGCCCTGTTGCTCTGCGTCGTGGTCGGCGGTTTCGCGGCGTCCGGCATCACCTTCATGAAAATGGCCGGTGTCGGCCTGGTGATCGCCGTGGTGGTGGACGTGACGATCGTGCGGGTCCTGCTGCTGCCGGCCGGCATGCGGCTGCTGGGCGGATGGGCCTGGTGGGCGCCGGCACCGCTGACCCGCCTCTGGGAGAGGTCGGGAGGTCACGGCGGGTGACCGCTCGCGGGGACACGGGGGCCCGGGGCCGGTCGATTCCCGCCTGGCCTGGCCGTCACCCGGCGAATAGGCGTACTCTCACAAGGGCAATACATCGGACATTTCCGGCAAGAAAACGATATTTTCTCCAGCTCGGCGCCTCTCGTCGCCGTACGGCCGGTCAACTCTGTCAGGGAGAGGAAAACATGGCCCTACTGACCACCGCCCGTCTCACGGTGCGTGACTGGAGTCCCGACGACGCCGCTGAGGCCCTCGACATCTACGGCGTCCCGGAGGTCACCCGGTGGCTGTCCCCGGCCATGACGCAACTCGAAGGCGAGCAGGCGATGCGCGCCACGCTGGAGTCCTGGACCCGCAGCCGCAGCGCCCTCACGCCCCCGCTGGGCCGCTGGGCGATCGTCCGCAACTCCGACCAGCGAGTCGTCGGCGGCCTCTCCCTGCGATACCTGCCGCCCGACGAGGAGGACATCGAGATCGGCTGGCAGCTCGCCCCCGACGCCTGGGGGAAGGGCTACGCCACCGAGGCCGGCCGCGCCCTGGCCGCGTGGGCGTTCTCCATCGGCGCCCACGAGCTCGTCGCGGTCGTCCGGGTGAACAACGACCGCGGCGCGGGAACGGCCAAGCGCATCGGCATGCAGTGGGTCGGGGAGACGGACAAGTACTACGAGACGCGCCTCAACGTCTACCGGCTCTGGCCCAGCGACCTCTCCCCCGCCGACAAGGACCCGCTCCGGCCCTGACGCTCCGGCTTCACCCGTCCCCCTCGCCGGCTTGCCGGACGCGCTTTTTCACGCGGAAGAAGAACACTTCATGGCGGCGTACCGTCACCCAGAACCGGTGCGGGCAGATATTCGGTACGTCCGGTCCGGCGCGCCCGGAGAGCGGCCGTGAGCCGAGGTGCGGCGGCACGGTCCACCATCGTGAGGCCGTCATCGACCGAGACGAACCTGTACTCGTCGAGCTCGTCATGCTGCAGCTTGATTCGATCCTCGCTCAGGACCCCGCAGTCGAACAGGAAGTACATGAGCGGGCGGGGCCGATCGTCTCGGGCCGGAACCCAGTCGACGACCAGCAACGGACCCACCTTGAGGTCCACTCCCAGCTCTTCACGGATCTCGCGGGCGCACCCTTCGTGGGGAAACTCGCCGGCGTCGAGCGCTCCACCGGGAAAGAGCCAGAAGGGCCGGTAATTGGGTTTGACAAGGAGAATCCGATCCGACGCGTCGGTGATCCATCCTCCCGTCGCGGCATACGCCGTCGACAACGAGGCGTACCAGATCTCAGGGGGAACCCATCGCCGGCCGGCCATTCCCCGACCCTAACCGCCGATCCCTGCATCCGGAACGACGGTGATCGAACCACCCATGGCTTGTCACGCCCCGGCAAGGGCGGATCGCTCGCGTCGCCCACCATCACCACGGCGTCGAAGCCGGCCTCCGCGAGCTTGCGCCGGGCCCGCTCGACCATGAGCGGCGCGAGGTCCACCCCGACCGGCCTATGGTCCTGCTCAGCGAGCACCAGGGACAACGAGCCGGTGCCGCACCCCAGGTCCAGGACGTCGGCGGGCGGATCAGGCATCCACGACCGCAGACGCTCCGCCCATGCGGCCCTGACTCCTGGATCGCGAAGGCCGTGGTCGGCCTCCTCGTCGAAGGAGGCGGCGGAAGCGTCCCGGAAGGCCGCGATCGAAGCGCTGTTCTCCGGCATCAGCCGATCATGCCCTGTGGCACCGACAAGAACGCGTGCCAGCCCGAAGCGCCCTTTCTCCCACCGGGCGACTTCGACATCCGGCATCGTCTCGACCGGGCTGTGATGCCACGGCCGATGCCCACGACCGTCGACAACCCGTAGCGGCGTCGGCCAAAACCGCGCTGCGGTAACCGGCCTCAGCGGCCTCTCCTCCGCCAGGGAAGCCCGCGGATCGTCTTTCGCCCCTTACGGTTCGTAGGCGCCGTCCGCGCGGGTTCCCGGCACCTCGTCAAGGCGGGGTATGGATGAGAGCAGGCAGATCGAGGGTTCTAGTCTGGGGAGATGGCATTCATTCCACGCCACACGTCGGCCGCGGCGGCACTCGCTCTACTCAGCGTGACCGGCGTCGCCGCGGTGACGGTCGCGGCGTCCCCGCCGGTGACTCCTGCCCCGGGCACCTCGCAGGCGTCCCCGACGGCGACCCCCGCCCCAGGCGCATCACAGGCGTTCACCGCCACGGTGACGCCGGTGTCCCCGGACCAGCTCCGGTATTCCTGGCGGCGGGGATGCCCGGTGCAACCCGACGACCTCAGGATGATCAGCATGACCTACTGGGGCTTCGACGGCAGACCCCATACGGGAAAGATGGTGATCAACGAATCGGTGGCCGACCAGGTCGTCTCGGTCTTCAGGAAGCTGTACGGTCAGCGATTCCCCATTCGGCGGATGCAGCCGGTGGAGGTCTACAAGGGCAGCGACGACGCCTCCATGGCGGCGGACAACACCTCGGCCTTCAACTGCCGGCGCGTCGGGACCACCGGCAACTGGTCGCAACACGCCTACGGCCTGGCAATCGATGTCAACACCCGAGAGAACCCCTACATCCATCCTTATCCGGGCGGCACCGTCGATCCCCCGAACGCGAAGGGCTACGTCCGGCGTCCCCTGGATCGGCCAGGAGTCATCAACCCCGGTGACAACGTGGTGCGCGCGTTCGAGAAGATCGGCTGGGGCTGGGGCGGATCATGGTCGACCTCGAAGGACTACCAGCACTTCTCCCAGAACGGACGATGACGCCTTCGCGCCGAGATCTCCCGGTGCCGTGCCACGGTGGGAGCCACCGGCGACCGTTTCGACAGCGCGGGAGCACAGGACGATGAGCCCCGACCGGATGTGAGCCGGGGTCGACATCACCGCACGACGTGACCGAGAACGTCCCGCGCGAGCGAGGCATCCAACATGAGCAAGGCTCTGACCTGGCCCTTAGCCACCCGAGCACGCCTCTCACCTGGCTAACCTGCACGTATGGACAACGTTGACCGGAGATCGCCCGCGGACTTGAGAACGGCCTCCCTCGTGAGCGCCGCTCTGCTCGCACTCGTCATGGCTTTCGGCGGGCTTTTCGGTGCCCGTGCCGCCTCCGCCTCCACCACCGCCGCCCTGCCACCCCCGTCGCCGGGACGGCAGCTCATCACCGTGACGGCCGACGCCTACCAGAGGAGCACTGCCACGCTGGTCGCCTACACCGCGAAGAACGGCCGCTGGGTGAGGGCGTACGGGCCGTGGACGGCGAACGTCGGGGAGAGCGGCATCGCCCCGCCGGGCCAGAAGCGGGAGGGCGACGGGCGCACCCCGTCCGGCACGTACGGGTTCGACTTCATGTTCGGGGTGAAACCCGATCCCGGTGTGAGATTCCCCTACCGGCAGGCGCTCTCCCACGACAAGTGGAACGACGATTCCGCCAGTCCCCTCTACAACACATGGGTGGACGCCCGCCACGCCGATCCGGGGACCACTCCCGAGGACATGATGAACCCCCCGGCCTACGACTACGGCGCCGTGATCGCCTACAACACCGAGGACCGCACACCTCACCTGGGTAGCGCGATCTTCCTCCACGTCAGCAACGGCGGGCCCACCAGTGGCTGCGTCAGCCTGCCGGTCGACGAACTGCTGCGGCTGCTGCGCTGGATGGACCCGAAGCACTCCCCGCAGATAGACATCAGGGTCGCCTGACCAAGGAGCGACGGCCCGTACGAGCGCCGCGTCGACGATGCCACCGATCTTCCCGGGGCACTCGCCGACGTTGCGGAG
Source organism: Streptosporangium sp. OZ121 (assembly GCF_051918885.1). Taxonomy (NCBI): domain Bacteria; kingdom Bacillati; phylum Actinomycetota; class Actinomycetes; order Streptosporangiales; family Streptosporangiaceae; genus Streptosporangium; species Streptosporangium sp. OZ121. The sequence continues at coordinate 86,607 of NZ_JBPXMC010000022.1, read as the reverse complement.
CGCCCTGAAACGCACCTTGGGCCGGGCGTTCGCACGTTCGGCGAGGGCCCAAGCGCACCGTGGACCTTGTCGTGGCGGTGGGGAACCCGAGGTCGCCGGGCATCGCGGGCCGTGCCGCCCCGCCGGAGGCCGGAACGCGAGCTCAGGAACCGAGGTAGCGCAGCACGGCCAGGACGCGGCGGCTGTAGCCGGTGACGTGCAGCAGGCCGAGCTTGTCGAAGATCGCGTTGACGTGTTTCTCGACGGCGCTCTGGGAGACGTGCAGCCGCTCGGCGGTGGAGGCGTTGGTCAGGCCCTGCGCCATGTGGTCGAGCACCTCGCGCTCGCGGGAGGTGAGGCGGCTCAGCGGGTCGGCGTGGGTGGTCCTGGCCAGCAGCTGCCGTACCACCTCCGGATCGAAGGCCGCTCCCCCCGCGCCGACGCGGTCGAGCGCGTCGAGGAAGTCGGCGACCTGGGCCACCCGGTCCTTGAGCAGGTAGCCCACCCCGTCCACGTCACCGGTCATCAGCTCGGTGGCGTAGCGCTTCTCGACGTACTGCGACAGGACCAGCACGCGCGTCCCCGGGTGGCGGCGCCGGATCTCCAGCACCGCCCGCAGCCCCTCGTCGGTGTGGGTCGGCGGCATCCGCACGTCGGCGACCACCGCGTCGGGCCGGTGCTCGGCGACCGCGGCGACGAGCGCCTCGCCGTCGCCGACCGCGGCCGGCACCTCGTGGCCCTCCTCCAGCAGCAGCCGGACCAGCCCCTCGCGCAGCAGGGTCGAGTCCTCGGCCAGGATCACCCGCACGGGAGCTCCGCGGTGATCACGGTGGGCCCGCCGGGCGGGCTGTCGACGCGGAAGCCGCCGTCCAGCGCGGCCACCCGCCGCGCCAGCCCCGACAGGCCGCCACCCGCCGCGCTCGCCCCGCCCACGCCGTCGTCCTGTATCCGCACGACGACCATTGTGTCGCGTTCGCGAACCTCGACGGTGATCGTGGTGGCGCGGGCGTGCTTGGCCGCGTTGGTCACCGCCTCGCTGACCACGAAGTACGACGCCGTCTCCACCGCCGTCGGCGGCCGTGCGGACAGCTCGCAGACGACCTTGACCGGGACGCCGGAGCGCTCGGCCACCCCGGCCAGCGCGTTGGCGAGCCCGAGGGCGTCCAGCCCCGACGGGTAGACCCGCCAGGCCACCTCGCGGAGCTCGGCCAGCGCCTGCTGCGCCTCCTCGTGCGCCTGCGCGAGCAGTTCGGAGCGTCCTCTGCGCGCCCGCCCGACCAGCATGGACAGCGCCACCAGCCGTTGCTGCAGCCCGTCGTGCAGGTCCCGCTCGATCCTGCGCCGCTCGGAGTCGACGGCCGCCAGCACGCCCGCGCGGCTCTCGGCCAGCTCGGCGATGCGGCGCCGCAGCGCCTCGGTGGGATCGGCTCCGAGCATGCGTACGGCCAGCCGCCGCTCCAGCGTGTGCACCCCCACCAGGCCCGACAGGTCCAGGAACAGCAGGACGAGACCGGCCAGGAAGGCGTAGGCGAGCAGTGGCACGCTCGGCGCCATGCCGTCGACCGGCAGGCCCCTCCCCCAGAACCAGGCGAGGACGACGGCCACCCCGGCCCCGATGACGAGCAGGGCGACCACCAGGCCGCCGAGCACGCCCACCGGCACCCTGGCCGCCAGGTAGCGCAACTCCCGCCCGTCCGGACGGTCCGCGTCGAGTCCGAGGGCGGCGGGATCGAGACGCAGGCGGCGGGCTTCGAGCACGGCCAGCCGCCGGGCCGCCCCCCGCACGGCCGGACGACCGGCGAACGGCAGCGCGAGCGGCAGGAACACGACGCCGAGCAGGGCGGTGACCGCCCCGAGGACCACCGAGCACAGCAGCCGCAGCCCCTCAGCGGCGGGACGCATGCCGCCCCCGTGCCGCTCGATCGGCCCGGCGCCCGCGGGCACCGGGACTGCCGGGTGCACCGGCGCGATCACCGGCCCCGCACCCGGCGCCCGGAGGCCTTCCATCGGTCCAACCGGCCCATCTGACATGCCCCAGAGGCTACAAACGATCGGGACATGGCCGGAATGGGGTACGTGGCCGTTTCGGGGCTGCGGAAAACCACACCCTGCCGGAAGCCGCGGGGACGCACGAGCACGGGTCTCACCCCGCCGGCGGAAGCAGGGCGCCGAGTGCGGCGGCACCGTCGAGGAGGGCTCTCGACCGGGCGTCGACGCTCGCGTCCCTGGCGGCCAGCGTGGCCATCACCTCGTCCCAGCGGCGGGCGCCTCGCAGCTCCGGCATCAGGGCCCGGAGCGAGGAGACGCGATGGCCGGCCATGCGCAGCTGATGGACGATCCGCGCGTCCCGGACATCGTCCGGGAAGTACCGTCGCGGTCCTCCCGGGGAGGTTCGCCGGGGCACGACGAGACCTTCCGCGTCCCAGTGCCGCAACGTCGAGGGGCGCACACCGAGCGCGCCGGCCAGCTCGGAGACGCCCATCACGTCCGAGGGGCGTACGTCGCCGATCGACTCCCCGGAGATCGTCGCGGCGGCCTCCCGGGCCAGCTCGAGTTCCCGCCGCTCGGTGTCGAGCCGGGCGTGTGCCGCGTCGAGCAGGGCGAGCAGGTCCGAGGCGGGATAGGCGTGCGCCGCGCGCATGATCCTCCTGGCCTCGGCCGGTCCCGCGCCGTCCGCGAGGGCCCGATAGGCCACCGCGGAACGCAGATGCGCCTCGTCGTAGATCCGGTATCCCGCGCCGGTGCGCGCCGCCGGAGGCAGCACCCCGTCACGCTCGAGATTGCGCACCTGCTGGACGGAGCACCCGGCATGCCGCGCGACATCGATCGTCCGCATACTAGCTGTTTTGCGACTTCTCACCCGTCCACCTCGGCGTGTTCGGGACAAAGTCTCCACAAGCACGTGAATGACACGCTACAACACATGAGTATCGACGAGATCATCGAATTCCTCACCGGCCTCGACGGGGTTGTGACCCTCCGGCCGGCCCGCGGCGACGGTTCACCCGAGATCAGCTGGGGCGACACGTTCTTCTACTACGCGCCCGACGGCGAGGTCCCGGCGGCGACCCAGCCCTTCGCGACGATCGTGACGAAGGACTACCCGGGCGACGAGCTGTCGCGGCTGAACCGTCCCGGCGTCTTCCGGCTGAACGTCTCCGCCGGGAAGGACGCCTTCACCGGCTGGACGGGCCGGCAGCCGCGCGACGCGGCCACGGACGAGGCCGACCCGAGCGAAGCCGACTCCGTGATGGCGCACCCCGTGTACGGCACGCTGGGCTGGCTGGCCGTGGTGAACCCGGGGCCGCGGACGGAAACGACGGTCCGGGAGCTGCTTCGCACGGCCCACGACCTGGCCCGCTCGCGCTACCGGCGGCGCGCCGGATCGGCGTCGCCCTGATCCGGGGGCGTCCGGAACACGCCGGCGGCGATGGCGGGCACAGGAGGAGGTTCCCGGCCCGCCGCGGGGCCGGCAACGATCACTTCGTCCCGGCCTGGCGCTCGGCGACCAGCCGGAAGACGCGCTTGAACTCCGCGTACGCCTCCTCGCCGACCGCCCGCGCGTGCTCGGCCTCCATCTCCACGAGGACGGCGTCCGACTTCACCATGTGGTCGCGGCCCAGCTCGGTGGGCACGACGAGCTTGGCCCTGCGGTCGGCGGGATCCGGCCGCCGCTCCACGTACCCGAGCGCCACCAGCTCGTCCACCAGGTTGCCGATCACCTGCTTGTGCTGGCCCGACTGCGCGGCCAGGTCGGAGGCCCGGCTGCCCTCCACGTCCAGGTAGGCCAGCACGGCCCCGTGCCGCGGCCTGACCTGCGCGTGCCCCAGCTCCGACAGCCGGGAGAACAGCTCTTTCTGCAGGCTGAACAGCGTCCGGCCGGACAGGATCCCCAGGTCGGGCAGCTCCCGCTTGCGCTCGCTTCTGGACACCGCACGCCTTCCATTTAGTCACCAATTTTGACTGTCTGTAATTTTGACCATATTGTCATGGTATGACGACGACAGTGGAGATCACCAGGTTCCGCGTCTCCCCGGAGCGCGCGGCGGACCTCCTGGCCGCCCGCAGCGGGATGATCGCGGACTTCCAGTCCGACCGGGACGGGTTCCTGGGCGCCAGGCTCGTACAGCTGCCCGACGGCGAATGGCTGGACATCGTGGAGTGGCGCTCGCCGGCCGACTTCGCGGCCTCCCGCGCCAAGGGCGGCAACCTGCCGGGAATCCAGGCCTTCTTCGCCCTGATCGACGAGCTCGTTTCCTCCGAAGAGGGGACGTCGCGATGACCACCCTGATCACCGGTGCCGGCAGATCACCCACCGGCCGCCGGGCCCGGACGACGCCGGCGGGCGTGTCACGAACGGGAAAGGGCCCGCCGGGACAGGAGGGGGAACGGCCGGGGAAGGAGACCGGGGCGCGGACCCCGCCGCTACCCGGCAGGCCCTTCGGCGCGTCCACGACTACGCGTGGTGCCTGCCCTTGCGCCGGTCGGACAGCCTCACCACGATGAAGACCACCACGGCGAGGATCACGATGCCCAGCACCGCCTTCGACACCACCCCCATGTAGCGCTCGACCAGATCCCACTGCTCACCGAGCAGGAACCCCGCCATCACGAAGGCCGTGTTCCAGATGAGGCTGCCCAGGGTGGTGAGGAGGGTGAAGATCAGGATCGGCATGCGCTCGACCCCCGCGGGGATCGAGATGAGGCTGCGGAAGATGGGGATCATCCGGCCGAAGAAGACGGTCTTCCTGCCGTGCCTGGCGAACCACACCTCGGTCTTCTCGATGTCGGATACGCTGACCAGCGGCAGCTTGGAGGCGATGAACACCACGCGCTCCCGGCCCAGCAGGGCCCCGACCGCGTACAGCGCCAGCGCGCCGACCACCGATCCGATGGTCGTCCAGAGCACGGCGTCGAACAGCCCCATGTCCCCCTTGCTCGCGGTGAACCCGGCCAGCGGCAGGATCACCTCGCTGGGCAGGGGCGGGAACAGGTTCTCGAGTGCGATCGCCAGCCCCGCCCCGGGCGCGCCCAGGGTTTCCATAAGGTTGATCGCCCATCCGGCGATCCCGTCGACATTCGGTGAACTCATAGGGACAAGGCTACGGAGAGCCGCGTACGGTGTGGATGCGGAACGCTCCCCGCCTCGCCTGGCACGCGCCGCAGAGCGCGGCTGCGGAAAACCACAGCCGCCCGCGGCGCGACCGTGACGGCCGGGCGTTTTCCGAGATTCCCGCACGTCAGCGAGATATCGAGAGGTCAGGACGGGGACGGTGGTGCCGCCCGCCGGGCCCCTCACGGCCCGGGGACGGGCGGCCGTGGCCGCCGATCGGCGCCGTCGCCCAGCACCGAGTGTGACCCATCCCACATTCGCCGCCCCCGGGGCCGGCGCGTATCCGGGGTCCTCCCGGGGAAGGATCCCCGGTTCCCACCCGAACCCGGCGCGGATCGGGCACGGGTCGGGCAGAAACCCGGCGAGAGCCGGGCGTGAATCCGGCGCGGGCCAGGCGCGGGTCAGGCGCCCCTGAGGTGGATCGCCTCGCCCGGCTCGATCCCGGCCTGTCCCGCGGTCAGCGTGGCGACCCAGCCGGGGAAGGCGGGCAGGTCCCGCTCGCGCACCGCGACGCGGAAGCCGACCTCCTCTCCGTAGACGACCTCCCTGACCTCGTACGGCGAGGCGCGCAGGTCGTTCTCCAGCCGCCCGGCCCTGACGTGGTCCACGGTCACGGTCATCACCCTGGCGGGCACCATCTCGACCAGCTGCGTGAGGTCCAGCGTCTTGCCGACCGACGAGCCGTACGCCCGGACCAGTCCCCCGGCGCCGAGCTTCACCCCGCCGAAGTAGCGGGTGACCACCGCCACCGCGTCGGCGACGCCCCGGCGCAGCAGGGTCTCCAGCATCGGGGTCCCGGCGGTGCCGCCGGGCTCGCCGTCGTCGTCGGCCCGCTGGACCAGGCGGTCGCCGCCGATCACGTACGCCGAGCAGTTGTGCGTGGCGTCACCGTGGCGCCGCCTGCGCGTGGCGACGAACTCCCTCGCCGCCTCCTCCGAGGAGGCCGGGCCGACCGCGCACAGGAACCGGGAGCGCTTGATCTCGATCTCGTGTTCCGTGATGTCCTGCGGAGTCAGGTACGGGTCGGGCACCCGGCAAGGCTATCCACCCGCCGGCCGCCCCCGGACAGGGCGGTCAGCGGGCCGCCTGGAAGGCGCGGCCCGCGCGGGTGACGGTCCCGTCGTGGCGGAACAGCCCGCTGTTGGGCTCGGTGTCGGAGGAGGGCAGGCCGAACCAGGCGTAGCGCCGCACGTACGGCAGGGAGGCCAGCATCTTGGTGGAGGCGGTGACGAACGCGGCCTGCTGGGCGTCACTGGCATAGCGGGTGCCGTTCGAGAAGTCGATGAGGGCGTACTCGGTGAGCCAGATCGGCTTGCGGTAGCGCTCGTACACGGCCTGGACGTACGACTTGAGCTGGCTCACCGCGGGCTGGGTGCGGAAGTCCGCCCCGTACCAGTGCAGCGCGATGAAGTCGACGCGGTAGTCCCGCTCCTTGGCGCCGGCCATGAAGCGGTCCAGCCAGCCGCCCGGGGTGTCGGCGCCGAACGCGACGGAGGGGCTGCTGAGCACGCGGCCCGCGGACATGAGTTTCGGCCAGAGCGACAGCGCCTCCTCCACGGTCATGTTGGCCTGCTGGGGCAGGTCGGGCTCGTTGAAGGCGAGCAGGTAGGGTCCGGCGCTCCTGGCCTGGGCGAGGTTCTCCGGGGTGACGCTGCCCTTTCCCCAGATCATCGGGACGAACCCGTCGGCCCTGGGGCCGGTGATCCCCTCGCGGCTCGTGGACCAGGTGTAGTACCAGCTCGCGCCGGACTTCGCGAAGGCCGTGCTGAGGCCGGGCATCTTCCACACGCCCACGCCCTTCCTGGGGGAGCTCGCGACGGAGGCGGGCGGCGGCGTCCGGGTCGGCGTGGGGGTAGGGGCGCGGGTGGCCTTCTTGCGGCTGGGGGTGGGAGACGGGGAGGGCTCGGGCGTGGCGCTCGCCGACTGAGGCGACGGCAGGGGCGGGGGCGAGGGCGGCGAGGCCGTCCTCGTGGGCACGGCGAGCGGCGGGGCGGGCTCGGGGGCGGGGGCGGTGAGCTGCCCGAAGATCAGGACGCTCGTGACGACGACGGCCGCCGCGCCGCCGATCGTGATCGGGGCCGGGGGCAGCGAGGCCAGCAGGCCCGGCCGCGTCGTCTCGAGGGCGTGCGAACCGTGGGACGCCCCCCAGGTCGTGGCGTGCGCCACCGCCTCGACGGCGGGGGGAACGGCCTGGAGGTGGTGCAGGGCGAAGCCGACGGGCAGGGGCAGCAGCGGCAGCCCGCTGAGCAGGCGGTCGATGGGCAGCAGGCCCGCCGTGCGCCCCTGGCAGACGGCGCAGTCACGGATGTGCCGGGCGAAGCGCTTGCGCCACAGCGGGCTGGGGGTGCCGTTCCAGTTCGCGGTGAGGGCGCGCAGCTCGGGGCATCCGGACTCGGCGCGCAGCGCCCGCACGATGGTGCGCGCCGTCTGGACCTGCTCCTTCATCCGCTGGACGCGTACGGCGGCGTGGCGTCCCGACAGGCCGAGGGCTCCGGCGAGGTCGGCGCGATCGAGCTCGCCGGTCTCCTCCAGCCACCACAGGGCGAGGAGCGCCTGGTCGTCGCCGTCCAGCCAGCGGGTGGCCTCGGCGACCTCGCGGCGCTGGTCGGTGAGGCCGAGCCGCAGGATGGTCACGGCGGCGAAGTCGGAGGCGGGGTCGGGCATCTCCTCGGCGGTGTCAAGGTCGGCCCTGCGGTGCTGGGTGGTCCTGCGGTCCTGCTCGTGGTCGCGCACCTGGCGAACGGCGATGGCCACCAGCCAGGACCGGTACGCCTGCGGATCGCGCAGGTCGGGCAGGGCACGGACGACCCGGAGAAACGTCTCCTGGACCACGTCGTCGACGTCGGAGTGGCCGTTCAGCGCCCGGCCGACGATGTTGTAGACGAGCGGGAGGGAATCGGCCACCAGGGCGTCCAGCGCCTGCTGGTCTCCGTCGCGCGCGGCGGCCACCATCGCCGAGTCGGGTCCGCCCCTACCGGTTCCGAGCATCGCACTCCGCTTCCTGTCGCCGTCGACGGTTCGTCGTCCCCGCGCAACGCCGGGCGCGGGGCAGGGACGATTCTCTCCATAACTCCTCATAGCGGAAGACCGACGAGCCCCCACCATGGAGACCGGCGGCAGGTCAGACGGACAACGAAAATTTTTCTCCGGTCTTTTTTTAAGTTTGTGTTGTCGCCCGTCCCCCCGCCGGTCTCCTGTGCAGGAGCAGAACACGCCCGGCGCCGGGCGTGACGGCGAAGGAGGCTCGCGACGATGGCACCGGGAAGGCGCGTGGTGACACCGCTTCAGGACTGTATGTCCTGCTCAGCACGGTGCCGGCGTGCGTGCGCGACCGCATCCGCCCGATCGTCGAGTGCGGCGCCGACGGCACCCCCTGAGACGGCAGGTGACCGTCTTCGGGCGGAAGCGTACCGTCTGACCTGAACGGGGCGAGGCCCGGCATACCGGGCCTCGCCTCACCGCGGGGACGGCGAGCGAAGGAGCGGCATGAAGGCGTCCACGGTCGGTGCGTCGGTACTCGTCGTGCTCACCGTCCTGCTGGTCTCGCGATGTGTCGCCGCCGAGCCCCAGACCCATTCGGCCGCGAACCACCCGCCGGCGCGAAGCGGCCCCGCCGCGCTCCCCACACCGACCGGAAGCGCGTCGGGCTCCTTCAACCCCACGGACATCGCGTGGCTGCAACTGATGATCCCGATGACCGAGCAGGCGGTACGCCTGCTCGAACTCGCCCCCGGCAAGGCCTCCGATCCGAGGCTCGAGCGGTTCGCCGAGGAGCACGTCGCCGATCGCCGTACGACACTCCGGAAACTGCGCGACCTGCTGCGGCGGTCCGGGGTGCCGGAGAGCAACGAGCACGAGGGGCATGACATCCCGGGCATGGTGATTCCCGACGACTTCGCGGCCCTGAAGCGGGCCGACGGCGCCGCGTTCGACCGGCTCTTCACCAAGGACGCGCGCGAATACCTCACGCAGTCCGTCCTGGTCGCGAAGAGCGAGCAGAAATCCGGCGCCGACCAGGAGACCAGGGCGCTCGCCGCCGCCCTGGAGAAAACCCACGGCGGCCAGCTCACCCGGCTGGAGCCGTGAGAGGCGCCGCCCCCGACTCCGGTACGCGCCCGCACGCCGGCACGCGTACCCGGCGGCGCAGGGTCCCCGCCCGCCCGCCCGCGCGCCGGGCGCGGCCGTCCCTGGTCCTCGCCCTGGTCTACGCGGGAGCCGTCGCGGCGACCGCGACGTGCTGGTCCGACCTGACCTCGGTCTCCGGGCTCACCGGGGCACTGGCCTGGGCGGGCAGGCTCACCGGCCTGCTCGCGGGCTACGCCTGCGCCGTCCTGCTGGGGCTGATGGCCCGCGTTCCCGCGCTGGACCGCGGGGTCGGGACCGACCGGCTGGCCCGCTGGCACGCGACGGGCGGCCGTCACACCGTCGTCCTGTCGGTGGCCCACATGCTGTTCGCCGTCGCGGCCCACGTGGCGCGGTCCGGCGCGGGCGCGCCGGAGGCGATCGCGGGGCTGGTCCTGGACGGCCCGGCCATGCTGGAGGCGACGGTCGCCCTCCTGCTGCTCGTCGGCGTCGCGGTCGTCTCGGTGCGCGAGGTGCGGCGCCGGATGCGGTACGAGACCTGGCACTACCTGCACTTCGTCACCTACGCGGCCGTCTTCCTCGGGTTCGGTCACCAGCTCACCGGCCCGGACTTCGCCGGCGGCGTCGTCATGAGCCTGTTCTGGTACGCGCTGTACGTGTCCGTCGCCACCCTGCTGGTCTGGTACCGCTTCCTCACCCCCGTCCACCGCGCCCTGCGCCACGGGCTCCGGGTCGCCGAGGTGCGCCGGGAGTCGTCCTCCGTGGTGTCGGTCTACCTGACCGGCGAGCACCTGGACGAGCTGGGCGCGGAACCCGGCCAGTTCTTCCGGTGGCGGTTCCTCGCCCCCGGCATGTGGTGGACGGCCAACCCCTACTCGCTGTCGGCACCCGCCAACGCCCGATTCCTGCGGATCACCGTCAAGGGCGTCGGCGACCACAGCCGCGCGCTGGCCGGGCTGCGGCCCGGCACCCGGGTGTGGGCCGAGGGTCCCTACGGCGCCCTCACCGCCGCGCGGCGCCGCAGGCCCCAGGTGCTGCTGGTGGGCGGCGGCGTGGGCATCAGCCCGCTGCGCGCGCTCTTCGAGACGCTGCCCGGCGAGGTGACCCTGGTCTACATGGCGCGCCGCGACGAGGAGCTGATCCTCCGCCACGAGCTGGACGCCATCGCCGCCGCGCGCGGCGCCACGATCCACTACACCGTGGACGAGCTGACCGGATCGTCCGGCGGGCGGAGCGTGCCGCTGACCGGGCGCGCCCTGCGAACCCTCATCCCCGGCCTGGCCGTCCACGACGTCTACCTGTGCGGCCCCGCCGGGATGACGGTCGCGGCACGCCACGCCCTGCGCCGCGCGGGCGTCCCGGGCCGCCGCATCCACGTGGAGTCCTTCGACTTCTGAGCGGCTCACCTGGCTCGACCGGCTCGCCACGGTTCACGGGTGTGGTGGCGCGGTTCACCGGGGTGGCGGTGCCGCCGGCCCGGCCGGAGGGCCGCCCCGGCTCAGCTCGTGGGCGAGCTGCTCCAGCTCGGCGCCCCCCGCCATCAGGGAGGTGAGCTCCTCGGGGGTGATGTCCGCCTTGGCGTACTCGCCGAGGCTCGCCCCCCGGTTCAGCAGCAGGAAGCGGTCGCCGATCGGGTGGGCGTGGTGCGGGTTGTGGGTGATGAAGACGACGCCCAGGCCCCGGTCGCGCGCCTGGGCGATGTAGCGCAGCACGACGCCGGCCTGCTTGACGCCCAGGGCGGAGGTGGGCTCGTCCAGGATGAGGACGCGGGCGCCGAAGTGGACCGCGCGGGCGATGGCCACGGACTGGCGCTCGCCACCGGACAGGGTGCCGACGGGCTGGTCGACGTCGCGGATGTCGATGCCCATGGAACGCAGCTCCTCCCGGACCGTCCGCTTCGCCCCCGCCACGTCGAAGCGGCGCAGCGGCCCCCGGCCGAGCACGGGCTCGGAGCCGAGGAAGAAGTTCCGCCAGACCGACATCAGCGGAATCATCGCCAGGTCCTGGTAGACGGTGGCGATGCCCTTGTCGAGCGCGTCACGGGGGCTGGCGAAGGCGGCGGGGGCGCCGTCCACCAGGTACGAGCCGGAGTCGGGGGCGTGCACGCCGGAGAGGATCTTGATCAGCGTGGACTTGCCCGCGCCGTTGTCGCCGAGGACGCAGCTCACCTCCCCGGCGCGCACCCGCATGGAGACGTCTCGCAGCGCGATCACGCCGCCGAACGTCTTGCCCACGTCGCGGACCTCCAGCAGGGGCGGGGTGTCCGTTCCGTCCTCCGTCACGGTCTCGTCTCCCGTCGCCGCCACACGATCCGCCACCGCCTCACGATCCGTTCCGCTCCCGCGGCCCGCCACCGCCTCAGGGTCCGTCACGGTCTCGTCTCCCGTCACCGCTTCACCTCCTCCGCGTACCGGCGGACGAACCGGTTGGCGAGCGTGGCCAGCAGCAGCATGGCGCCGAGGAAGAACGTGAACCAGTCGGCGTCCCAGCCGGCGAAGACGATGCCCTTGTCCGCCATGCCGAAGATCACCGCGCCGACGGCGGCGCCGATCGCGGAGCCGTAGCCGCCGGTCAGCAGGCAACCCCCGATGACCGCCGCGATGATGTAGACGAATTCCTGGCCGACGCCGGAGCCCGCCTGCACCGAGGTGAAGCGCAGCGCCATGATCGAGCCGACCAGCCAGGCGGCCGCGGCGGTGGTCATGAAGAGCGCGATCTTCGTCCGTTCCGCGGGAACCCCGACCGCGCGGGCGGCCCGCTCGTCACCGCCCACCGCGAAGATCCAGTTTCCGGCCCTGGTCCTGGTGAGCACCCAGGTGGCCAGGGCGGTGACGGCCAGCCACCACAGGATCGCCACCCGGAAATCGGTCCCGCCGACCGGGATCGTCCCGGCGAGCACCGCCCTCACCTCCTCGTATCCCTCGGCCCGGCGCAGGCCGCCGACCTGCACGGTCCCGGTGAGGGCCTTGGTGACGCCCAGGTTGACGCCCTGGAGCATCAGGAAGGTGGCGAGGGTGACGATGAAGCTGGGCAGCCCGGTGCGGACCACGACCAGGCCGTTGAGGAAGCCGACGAGCAGCGCCACGGCCAGGGCGGCGAGCATCGCCGCCCACACCGGCAGGTCGTAGCGGGTGGCGAGGATCACCGTGACCAGGCCGACGGTGCCGGTGAGCACGCCGGCCGACAGGTCGAACTCGCCGCCGATCATCAGCAGCGCGATCGCCACCGCCATGATCCCGAGGGTGGAGGCCGGGTCCAGCCAGTTGGCCATGCCCTCGACCGAGCGGAAGACCTCCGACTGCCCCGCGAAGAACGCGAAGACCACGAGGGCGCCGACGACCGCGCCGAGTTCCGGCCTGATCAGCAGCCTGCGGGCGACCCCGGTCCCGGCCAGCCGCTCGTCCGCCACCGTCACCGGGTGCCGCTCTCGGCCAGTTCGGCCACCTTCGCGGCGTTGTCCCTGGTGACGAAGCCGGGACCGGTGTTGACCGGGAGCCCTCCACCGACGGTGTTGAGGTTCTCCTTGTGAAGGGTCAGGAACGTGATCGGCAGCCAGCCCTGCAGGTACTGCTGCTGGTCGACCGCGAACAGGATCTCGCCGTCCTCGATGGCGGCGACCACGTCGGCCGACAGGTCGAAGGTGCCGAGCTTCGCCTTCGAGCCGCCGTCGGCGATGGCGTCGCGGGCGGCGACGGCCACCGCGGGGTTCAGGGTGAGGACGCCGTTGAGGGAGGTGTCCGACTGGAGCCTCGCCTTGATCTTGGAGGTGGCGTCGGCGAGGTTGCCCACGTCCACCTGGAGCCGCTCGACGGTGCCGCCCAGTCCCTGGGTCGCGCCGTTGCAGCGCTGGTCGAGCCCGACGTTCCCGGCCTCGTGGATCACGCAGAGCAGCTTGGTGACCCCCTCGGCCTTGAGCTTCTCCCCCGCGCCCCGGCCCGCCACGTCCTCCGACTGGCCGACGTGGGTGATCGCGCCGAACTCGCGGGAGACGTCGCCGCCGGAGTTGATGGTGACCACCGGGATCCCGGCGGTCACGGCCTTGCCGACGGACTCCTTCAGGGCGTCCGGGTTGGCCATGGAGACCACCAGGCCGTCGACCTTCTGGCTGACGGCCTGGTCGATGAGCTGGGACTGCCTGGCCGGGTCGCCGTCGCCCTGGTAGGTCACGGTGACGCCGTAGCGTTTCCCGGCCGCCTCGGCGCCGTTCTTGACCACGTCCCAGAAGGCGTCCCCGGCGCTCGCGTGGGTGACGACGGCGAAGGTGCCGCCGCCGGCCGCCGGGGCGGGGCCGCTCGCCGCGCCCGACGTCTCTCCGGAGGGCTGCCCCCCGGCCTGCCCCGCCGAACAGCCGGTCAGGGCGGAGATGCCCAGCACGGCCACCGCGACCAGCCCTGTCGTCCACTTCATCGGTACCTCCGCGCGTCGCCTCGCCGGATCTCCCTCGCCCCTGGTTTGTAACCAACGCATTACCTACATGTCAATGATTTGTCGTGACATTAGGACTTATGAAATCGCGGCGACGGCGCGCATGCACCGGGGTTCCCCTTCGCACCATGACATTCGCGGCCGCCGCGGCCGGGGCTTTCGCCGCTCGTCGGCGCGGCGTGCCGGCACGGCCCGCCGCGCGGCCCGACGGCGCGTCCGCGCCGCCCACCCCGGCACGGCGCGGCACGGTAAGGGCACGTCATGGCATGTAGCGGTATGTCACGGCACCGCGGGAGGCCGCCTGACGGCGGCACGGGCGGGAGGCCGTGCCGGCACACCGCACCGGGCGCGGGAGAGCGAGGGCGAAGGTACGCGGGAGGCTCGAATCTGAAATACGGCACGAGTATCCTGTTTATTCATAACGCGACAAAACTCTTTCCCAGCGATGAAATAGCGGAAAAGAACTCAGCGTTCCCCGAACGGGACAGCACCCTTCGCATCCACGACCTGGAGATAGGCGCCGACGACTGGAATCCCCGCGACGGGGAAGCACTTCGGACCACGGCGATCGCACGGCCGGGCACTTGCCTTCGCCGGAGAAGGAGCTATATTTACCAATAATCACAGTAGGGATTAAGGGTAATAACGATGCCCCTGCCGAATTTCCTCACGATCGGTGCCCCCAAGTCCGGGACCACCGCCCTGCACGCCGCGCTGGCCAGGCACCCGGGATTGTTCATGTCCCCGGTGAAGGAACCGAAGTTCTTCCTCAGCGACGGCCCTCCGCCGACCAGGGGAGGACCGGGCGACGCGCAGACCTACCGCGAACACGTCTGGAGACGCGAGGACTACGAGGCCCTGTTCGACGCGGCGCCACCGGGAACGCTCACCGGCGAGTCGACCCCGTTCTATCTCTACGACCTGGCGGCGCAGCGGCGCATCAGGGCCGCCATCCCCGACGCCAGGCTCATCGTGGTGCTGCGCGACCCGGTGGAGCGCGCCCACTCCAACTGGACGCACCTGTGGTCGGCCGGGCTGGAACCGATCGGCGACATGGTGCGGGCCTGCGCCGAGGAGGAGCGGCGGATCAGGGCGGGCTGGGCCCCGTTCTGGCACTATCGCGGGCTCGGCAGGTACGGTGAACAGCTCGAACACCTGTTCACTATCTTCCCTCGCGAGCAGGTGCTCGTCTACCGCTACCGCGACCTGGTCGACCGCCCCGCAGAAACCCTCGACCGGATCTTCCGTTTCCTCGGGGTGGAGACCGGCGTGGTCACCGAGGTCCCCCGGGAGAACGTGACCGCCCACCCGGAGCCGACCCGCGGGCACCGGGTGCTGTCGCGGGCGCTGCGCGTGGGATCGTCCGTGGGGCGGTTCCTGCCGGCGAGGATGAGCGTGGCGCTGACCGACCCGCTGGAGCGCAGGCTGCAGGAGCGGGCCCGCTCCCGCCAGCCGCTGACCTGGGACCAGCGGGAGAAGCTGATCTCCTACTTCACCGAGGACGTGGCACTGCTGCAGCGGGTGACCGGGGAGGACTTCAGCGACTGGCTTCGTCCCCGCGAGCGCTCCGGCGGGCTGGTGGGCGTCCGCCCCAACGGCCAGCGCCAGGCGCGCAACGGCCGCCCCCAGGCCTAGCGGGCGATCCCGGGCGTCACCGGACGATCTCCCGGGACCGGCGGGCCGGCCCCGGGCGCGGACGGGCCGGTCCGGGAGCGGCCGTGCCGTGACCGGCGCCGGGGCGGCCGTGCCGTGATCAGCGCAGTTCGGTGCGGAGCTCGTGCGCCCCGTCCGCGCGGGTGTACTCGTAGTAGAGCCGCCGCCCGCCGCCCGGCAGGTCCACGATGTCCAGGTAACGCAGGCCGCCGCCCGCGTACGGCGAGGCCGCGACGGGCTCGGTGCCGAGCGGGGTCAGCTCCGCCGGGTCGGTGCCGGCCGCGACACCGGTCTTCTCCTCGTAGTTCTCCGACGCGGTGGCCCTGCCGTCGTAGAAGGCCACCACCCTGTCGCCGAGGAAGCGGACCGCCGCCACCCGTGCGCCCCGGGCGTCCCAGGTGCCGGGACGGCCACTGAGCGCGGTGCCCTGCCAGGTCCACTCCAGGCCGTCGGCGCTGGTGGCGTAGTCGGTCACCATCTGGTCGGCCTCGTCGGCCTCGTCCAGCGGGTGGCAGGAGGCCCACAGGTGCCACACGTCGTCCCGCAGCACGATCACCGGGTCCTTGACGCCGGTCTTCGGGTCGCCGGGCAGCACGACCCGCCGCTGCGAGGCCCGGAAGCCGGACGGGTCGTCGGCCTCCAGCACCTCGACCCGCCAGTGCTTGGTGTCGTAGGTGGCGCAGCTGAGGTAGAGCCTCCAGCGCCCCTCGGGCGTGCGGATCAGGGTGGGCCGCTCCAGCGACTCGGTGTCCATCTCCTCCCTGCCGATCGTGAGCAGGATCTCGAACCGCTCGCCGTCGGTGGAGCGGGCGACGGCGACGGCGTAGCCTCGGCCCTCGCCGACGGGGCGGCGCAGCCGGTAGGCGAGGTAGATCAGGCCGTCGCTCGCCACGGCGCTCGGGGCACCGGCCCAGTGGCCGGCACCCGGCTGCGCCGGTTCGATCGCGACGGTGGAACGGGCGGGGTCGGGAAGGAAATCCTCGATTGTCACGACACCGAGATTAGGCAAGCCTTGGGTAGCACTCACGGAGAATCACCAATCATCATCACGAGCTTTGTCACCCCTTGACGGCCAAAGGGCACATCGTCCTTCGTTCCTCCGGCGCGAGGGGCGCCGGCGGCCGCCGCCCCTCCACGGCCGGATCGGCACGATCGGGCGTACCGGGGGATGACACGGTCCGGAGTGCCGGGGCGGCGCCGGGAGACGTGCCCGTGGCGCCGGGCCCGGTGGAGGCCTCGATGCCCGACCGTACAGGGTGCGGGGACGTGCCTTTCACGACCGTCAGGACCGGCGGAGCGTCGCGCTCGGCAGCGGGATGGCCGGGAACGGGTTGTCCGGGGGCAGGACGAGCCGCCGGGCCTCCTGCGGGCGGGCGGTGGCGTCCAGGTGCAGGAGGGCGGCCCCGATCCCCGCCGCGCCGACCATGTAGCCGGTGTCGGCGGTGACCTCCCAGGGGCGCAGCCGCCGGTAGGCCTGGTACCAGCGGGTGCCCCTGCCGTCGTGGCCGGTGGCCCGGCCGGTCAGGTTCTCTCCCAGCGTGCGGGCGAACTCCAGGTGCCGGCGATGGCCGGTCGCCGCCCAGAGCCCGACGAACAGTTCCACCAGACCGGCGGTGCCGCAGCACTGGCAGGCCGAGTTCCAGGATCCGCCGCTCTGGCCGGCGGGGGCGCCGCTGCGGACGATCCCCCTGGCCAGCCGCTCGGCCCAGTCGAGGTCTCCGGCGTCGCCCGACACCCGGTGCAGCTCGTAGAACATCCGGGCGACCCCGGCCGAGCCGGAGCAGAAGCCCAGGTAGTGCAGGTCGCGGCCCTGCGGGATGTGGTGCGGCACCAGCGCGCACCGCTCGGTCACGGTGCTGACCGCGCGGACGAAGTCGGCCCCCCTGCGGGAGGCGCCGAGGAAGTCGCTCTCGCCGGTCACGCCGTACAGGCGGGCCAGCAGGAAGGCGGTCCCGGCGGTGCCGGACAGGAAGCCCGGGGTGACCGCGTCCAGCGGCAGGTCCGCGCAGGCGCCCTCGCCGAAGCGGTGGCCGGGGACGACGAGCGTGGCGATGCGGGCGCCGGCCTCGACGGCGGCCTCCTGGTAGGCGGGCACCCCCAGGATGCCCGCGGCGTGCAGCAGGCCGAGGATGATCCCGCCGTCGCCTCGCTGCGCGGGGTCACCGGTCCAGCCCAGGCCGCCGTCGATGGGGCGGGCGCTGCGCACGATGCGGTCGGCGACGGCGCCGGCCTCGACCTCGAAGGCCCCCTCGCCGGTGGCCCATCCGGCCTCGGCCAGGGCGAACATCACTCCGGCCAGGCCGTGGTGGAGGGAGAGGTCCGCCTGCTCCCGCCAGGTGGCGGCGAGGTAGCGGGCGCCGGCCCTGGCGTCGTCCAGATAGCCGTCGTCGCCGGTGGCCGCGGCGAGTTCCAGGAAGAACAGGATGATCCCTGCCGCCCCCGAGTACAGCGACAGGGGGTGGTCGGGCATGGCGGCCCGGCCCCGGGGGTCGGGGTTGGCCCGCCAGTGGCGCCCCCGCTCGTCGTCCACCGCCGCCGAACGGATCCAGCGCGCGGCCCCGACCGCGGCGGCCAGCGGGCTCTCGGCCTCCGGCTCCAGGCTCATGGCGGCTCCTTCGTACGGCGAGACAATCATTTTACCTGTATTTCCTACAGGATCAATAGGTAATGTGGTGGCCGACACGCGGAACCCGCCCGCGCGGGAGTCTCCCGCGCCGGCACGTCCGTGCCCCCGCCCGCCCACCGGCGCTCAGGCCGGGCGGCCGCGGAGGAGCAGATCGCTCATGACCGACCCCGCCAGGTCGAAGCCTCCGACATGGGCGAGGTAGCCGCCGGGCTCGAAGACCGATCCGTCCAGCGGGATGAAGACGCCACCCGCCTGGCGGATCAGCAGCGACCCCGCCGCCATGTCCCACGGACTGACCCTACTGCCGTAGGCGACGTCCGCCCACCCTCCCGCGACGTGCGCCAGCTTGAGCGCGGTGCTGCCGGGACGGCGCGTGGAGGCGAACGCCTCCACCATCCTGCCGAACCTGCGCAGCGCCTCCTCCCCGACCTCGGCCAGCTCCCAGGGGGTGGGATAGCTGGTCAGCAGCATCCCCTCCCGGTCGCTCGCGGCACCGGAGCTGCGCAGCGGCGCGCCGTTGCACCAGGCCCCGCCCAGGTCGGCCCGGAACTCGTCGTCGCGCACCGGGTCGTACACCACCCCGGCGACCACCTCGTCCCCGACGGCGGCGGCGATCGACACGCAGAAGAACGGCAGCCCGGCGGCGAAGTTCGCGGTCCCGTCGATCGGGTCGACGTACCAGCGGATCTCGCCGGAGCCCATGCTGCCGCCCTCCTCGCCGATGATCGTGCTTCCCGGGACGCGCCTCTCGATGACCTCCCGGATGGTCGCCTCCGCGGCGTGGTCGTGCTCGGTCACCGGATCGTGGAAGTCGCTCT
The DNA here is from genome assembly GCF_051918885.1 of Streptosporangium sp. OZ121. Classification (NCBI taxonomy): domain Bacteria; kingdom Bacillati; phylum Actinomycetota; class Actinomycetes; order Streptosporangiales; family Streptosporangiaceae; genus Streptosporangium; species Streptosporangium sp. OZ121. Next base: position 67,910 of record NZ_JBPXMC010000022.1, on the reverse strand, counting down.
TGGTCTCGACCGCGGGACGCGACCTGAACGCCTCGCGGAGCCGGTCGCCCACCGCGCGGGCGGCCTCGACCGCGACGGCGGAGAGATCTGCTGCGGTGCTCTGATCCATGCTTCCTCCATTGACGCGAATCCGGCGCGTGAATCCGGTGACGCGAGCCCGGTGGTACGAGCCCGGTGGTACGAGCCCGATGAGGCGCACCCGGCGACGCGAACCCGGTGCGCGAACCGCCTCCCATCCTGTACGAGGACACCGGCCCCGTACGCGTCCGCCGGGCACCTCGACGAGCCCTGGCCGGTTTTTGTCAAGACATTCTGATGTCCGCTAGCCTGACGGCGCGGCGTGTCAACCGGGAGGGCGAATGACGGCGCAGCTCGCCATCGATCTCGACCGGTCCAGCCCGGTCCCGCTCTACTTCCAGGTGGCCGAGCAGATCTCCGAGGCCATCCGCCGCGGCGACCTGCCCCCGGGATCGCGGCTCGACAACGAGATCCTGCTCGCCGACCGGCTGGGCCTGTCGCGTCCGACCGTCCGCCAGGCGATCCGGTATCTGGTCGACAAGGGCCTGCTGGTGCGCAAGCGGGGCGTCGGCACCCAGGTGGTGCACGGCCAGGTCAAGCGTTCCGTCGAGCTGACCAGCCTCTACGACGACCTGCGCAGGGCCGGCCAGGAGCCGGCCACCAGGGTGCTGGTCCTGGGGCCGGCCCCGGTGGAGGAGGAGGTCGCCGCCGTCCTCGGCGTCGCGCCCGGCACCGAGATGCTCCGCCTGGAGCGGATCCGCTACGCCGCCGGGGAGCCGCTGGCCCTGCTGCACAACTGGCTGCCCTCCGGGCTCGCGCCGCTGACCGCCGAGGGCCTCCAGGAGCGCGGGCTGTACGAGATGCTCCGCGCCGCGGGGGTGCGGATGCGCGTGGCGAACCAGCGCATGGGGGCGCGGGCGGCCACGGCGGCCGAGGCGAGGCTGCTCGGCGAGCGGCGCGGGGCCCCGCTGCTCACGATGGTCCGCACCACCTACGACGACCAGGGCAGGGCCGTCGAGCACGGCTCCCACGTCTACCGCGCCTCGCACTACTCCCTGGAGGTCACGCTCATCGAGCGCTGACCGGGCGAGGAGAGCACGCCGGCCGGGCTCCGGCGGGGTGGCGGCGGGGCGGGTGACGGTGGGGCGGCGGCGGGGATCTCCGAGGTCAAATCTGTCCCAAACCACCGGCGCGCGACAGTGCCCGACGCGTGATGATTCGTCCCTTGGGGATGTCATATGCGTAATCACTGCTCAGGAAGCCCGCCGTATGACCCCAGATCCGAGACAAGACTATGCGCGGCCGGAAAGATGAGTGGGCGGCGGTCCTCGCCCTGCTGGGAGGCGTCGCGTCCGCGACCGGGAGCGTCATGCTCGTCGAGGGCGAACCGGGGACGGGAAAGTCGCTGCTGCTCGCCGAGGCCGCGAGCGTCGCGACCGCGCGGGGCACGGCGGTGGCGAGCGGGCGGGCCGACGAGCTGGGACGGCTGACCCCGCTGGGACCGCTGCTGGCCGCGCTCGAGGAGTCGCCGACGGCCTCGATACCCGTGACCAGGAGCGCCTTCCCCGACGGGCCGGGGCTGCTGCTGTGGCTGGCCGAGCAGGTCCGGACCTCGCTGGAGCGGCGGCTGGCCTCGGGGCCGCTGCTGGTGGTGCTGGACGATCTCCAGTGGGCCGATCCCGCCACGGTGATGGCCCTGCGGACGATGCCCTCGCGGCTGGCCTCCTACCCCGTGGCGTGGCTGCTGGCCTGCCGCGACACCCCGGGACGCGGCGAGGCGGGACGGCTGTTCGACCTGCTGGAGGAGGAGGGGGCCACCCGGATCGTGCTGTGCCCCCTCGACGAGGGGGCGGTGGCCGAGATCTCCGCCGACATCCTGGGCGCGGCCCCCGGGGAGGGGCTGGCGGCGCTGGCCGCCCAGGCCGGCGGCAACCCGCTCCTGCTCGCCGAGCTTCTCACCGGGCTGCGCGAGGAGGACGCCATCGTGGTCGAGGACGGCGTCGCCCGGCTGGCCGGGATCACCCCCGCCGGGGCGGTGCTGCCCCTGCGCCTGCACACCGCCGTCCGGCGGCGCCTGGACGAGCTCGGCACCAGGACCCGGTACCTGCTGGAGGCCGTCGCGGTGCTCGGACGCTCGTTCACACCGGCGTACGTGGCCGAGATGCTCGGCGAGACCCCGGCCGCGCTGCTTCCCCCGCTGGAGGAGGCGCTGGCGGCCGGGGTGCTCGTGGCCACCCGCGACGAGCTGGCGTTCCGGCACGAGCTGGTGTGGCGGTCGATCGTCGACGAGGTGCCGTCACCGGTGCGGCGGGCCCTGCGGGAGCAGGTCGAGCGCGCCGCCGGGGCCCGCCGGCCCCTCGCGCCTCGCGGCGGCGGGACGGGGAGGCTCGTGGACCTGGCCCTGCTCGCCTGGGACGAGGGCGCGCTCTCGCGGGGGCTGGACCTGGCGCGCGAGGCCGTGGGGCGACCGGCCCGCGGCCGGCACCGGCAGCCGAGGGCGGTGCTGGCCTCGATGCTGATCGACCTGCGGCTGCTGGACGAGGCGGAGTCGGCGACGGAGAGCGCCGCCGAGGAGGCCGACGCCGAGGGCGAGCCCGCCTGGGCCGCCGAGATCCCCGTCCTGCGCGCCCGGCTGGCCCTGGCCGCGGGCCGGCTCGGCGGCGCGGTCGAGCACGGGGAGGCCGGCCTGGCCGCCGCCGGGACCCTGGACGCCCCGCTCCTGGCCTCCTCGGCCCTGTCGGTGCTCGGCACCGCGTCGCTGCGGTCGGGCGACCTGCCGGGGGCCATCAGGTACATGAAGAGGGACCTGGTCAGGTCGGCACCCGGCATACCGCCGTGCGCCCGGCTGCGGTCGGAACTGACGGCCGGGCGGATCAGCGAGGCGCGCGACGGCGCGGCGGGCGGAATGAGCTCGCTCAGCGGGATCTACGACGCGCTGCCCAGGCACGTCGGGGTGCTGACCGGCGAGCCCACGTCCGCGGCGTGGCTGGTGCGGGTGGCGATGGCGGTGGACGACCTGCGCAGGGCCGACGCGGTGGTCGGCGCGGCCGAGGACATCGCCTGGCGCAACCCCGCCCTGCCCGGCCCGTCGGCGTCCGCCGACCACGCGCGAGGGCTGCGGGAGGGTGACCGCGAGGCGCTGGGCCGCGCGGTGGCCGGGCACGCCGACCCCTGGGCCAGGGGTTCGGCCGCGGAGGATCTCGGCGTGCTGCTCGGCGCGGGCGACGGCTGCCGGGACCTGGCCGTGGAGAGCCTGAAGACCGCGCTGGCCTGCTACGGGGCCGTGGAGGCCGCCCGGGACGCGGCGCGGGTACGGGGAAGGCTGCGGCTGCTGGGCGAGCGACGCCGCCACTGGGCCAGGACCGACCACCCCGTGTCGGGGTGGGCCAGCCTGACCGGCACCGAGCAGGCCGTCTGCGACCTGGTCTCCCAGGGGCTGACGAACCGGCACGCCGCCGAGCAGATGTTCATCAGCGAGCACACCGTCGCCTTCCACCTGCGGCAGGTCTTCCGCAAGCTGGGCATTCGCTCGCGGGTCGAGCTGGCCAGGCTCGCGGCGGAGGAGAACGGCCACCGGCGCCCGCTCTGAGGCCCGCCCTTGAGGCGCGGCCGGGCGGGAGCGGCCCCGTCAGGCGAGGCTGCGGACCATGCGGGACGTGTGCTGGGGCATCTCCCGCGCGACGTGCTCGTGGATCAGCCGGACCACCGTCGCCCCCTCCCCCACGGCCGAGGCGACCCGCTTGACCGACCGGCTCCTGACGTCGCCCACCGCGAAGACCCCGGGCAGGCTCGTCTCCAGGGGCAGGCCGCCGTCGAAGCCGGTGACGACGAAGCCCCGGTCGTCGAGGGTGACGGCGGAGGGGAGCCAGCCCGTACGGGGGTCGGCGCCGATGAGGACGAACAGGGAGCGCGTCTCCAGGAGCGTCCGCTCCCCCGTGCGGCGGTTCTCGACGAGGACCGCCTCCAGCGTGCGGGCGCCGATGAGCTCCCGCACCTCGGTGCCGAGCGTCACCTCCACCCGGGGGTGGTCCCCGATCCGGTCGGTGAGGTAGCGCGACATGCGCTCTCCCAGGTCGCCGCCGCGGACGACCAGGCGCACCGACGAGGCGTACCCGGCCAGGAGGATCGTCGCCTGTCCCGCGGAGTTCCCCCCTCCCACGACCACCACCGGGCCGCCGCCGCACGATCCGGCCTCGGCCACGGTCGCGGCGTAGTGGACGCCGTTGCCCTCGAAGGACTCCAGGCGCGGCACGTCGAGCCTGCGGTAGCGCGCCCCGGTGGCGATGACGATCGTGCGGCCCCTGACGGGCCCTCCCTCGCCGAGCCCGACGTCGTAGTGGCCGTCCATCCGCCCCAGGGACACGGCCTCGGCCGGGACGCCGAAGCGGGCGCCGGACCTCCTGGACTGGATGACGGCCCGCTCGGCGAGCTCTCCGCCGGAGATGCCCGAGGGAAAGCCGAGGTAGTTCTCGACGCGGGGGGAGGTGCTCGCCTGCCCGCCGGCCTCGACCGCGTCCAGCACCACCGTGTCCAGCCCCTCCGACGCCCCGTACAGCGCGGCGGCCAGGCCCGCGGGACCGGCTCCCACGATGACGAGGTCGTGGACGTCCCCGGGCGCGGGCCGGGCGGGCAGTCCGGTCGCGCGGGCCAGCTCGGCGTCGGAGGGGTTGCGCAGGACCCGGGTCCCGCCCAGGATCACCACGGGGGTCTCGTCCGGCGCGACGCCGAGGTTGAGGACGAGCGCCTCGGCCTCCCCGTCCTCCTCCAGGTCGATCCAGCGGTGCGGCAGCCGGTTCCTGGCGGCGAGCTCCCGCAGCCGCCGGCTGCCGGGCGAGTAGCGGGAGCCGATGATCCTGAGCCCGGTCCCGCCGGCGGTGAGCGGCGGGCGGCGGATGAGGTAGGCCCGCAGGATCAGGTCCCCGATCCCGCGGTCGCGGGTGACGATCCTCCTCAGCCGCTCGACGGGGACCGCCAGGACCTCGCCCGCCTCGCAGACCACCGACGTCAGGCACGCCCTCCGGCCGGTGATCACCCCGAGCTCGCCCAGGAAACGGCCCGGCCCGTGGATCCACAGGACCCGCTCGTCCTCGACGACGGCCGCCTTGCCCGTGAGGATGACGACGAACTCCGGGTGCTCCTCACCCTCCTTGATCAGGAGCTCACCCGTCCGGACCGGCCTGCGGACACCGTGGGCCGCGAGCGTGGCGATCTGCGCCTCGTCCAGGCGGGGAAACGCCCCCTGGTGGTCCGGAGTCTCGGTGAGCGCGTCCATCTCAGCCGCTCCTCTCACCTACCGGCGTGATCGCGCCCTCCGCCCACGCGCGCGGCGCGGCACCCGCCGGCGTCCGCTTCTTCCCACAGTTCCGGCATCGCACGATATTTAGTGGCATTACCGGCCCTCCTCATCCGTAGGTCACGGCGAGCTCGTCCCCGGCGAGGTCCACCAGGACCACGGCTCCCTCGTCCGCCTCTCCCGACAGGAGCGCGCGGCCGATGCGCGTCTCGACCTCCCTGGCGATGAACCGGCGCAACGGGCGGGCGCCGTACACGGGGTCGTAGCCCCGCTCGGCGATGTGCCTCAGCGCGGCCTCGGTGACCTCCAGCCGGATGCCCCGCTGGTCGAGGCGGTTGCGCAGCTCGACGAACATCAGGCCGACGATGCGCTCGATCTCCTCGGGGGTGAGCGGCTTGAAGATCACGATGTCGTCGACGCGGTTGAGGAACTCGGGGCGGAAGTGGGCGCGCAGCTCGGCCATGACCTGCTGCTGCGCCTCGGGCTTGATCTCCCCGCTCGACGTGACGCCGTCGAGGAGGTAAACGGAGCCGAGGTTGGAGGTCATGATCAGGACGGTGTTGCGGAAGTCGACGGTCCTGCCCTGCGCGTCGGTGAGCCTGCCGTCGTCGAGCACCTGCAGCAGCGTGTTGAAGACGTCGGCGTGCGCCTTCTCCACCTCGTCGAAGAGCACCACGGAGTACGGCTTGCGCCGCACGGCCTCGGTCAGCTGGCCGCCCTCCTCGTACCCGACGTAGCCGGGGGGCGCGCCGACGAGGCGGCTGACCGTGTGCCGCTCCTGGTACTCGCTCATGTCGATGCGGATCATGTTGTCCTCGGTGTCGAAGAGCGCCTCCGCGAGCGCCTTGGCCAGCTCCGTCTTGCCGACGCCCGTCGGTCCCAGGAAGATGAACGACCCGATCGGGCGGCGCGGGTCCTTGATGCCGGAGCGGGCCCGGATGACGGCATCGGCCACCAGCCGTACCGCCTCGTCCTGGCCGATCACCCGCTCGTGCAGGATCTGGTCGAGCCGCAGGAGCTTCTCGCGCTCGCCCTCGCGCAGCCGGCTCACCGGGATGCCCGTCCACCGGGAGACGATCATCGAGATCTCCTCGTCGGTGACGACCTCGCGCAGCAGGCGCGACGTGCCCTGCTTGGCGGACAGCCGCTCCTCCTCGGCCTCCAGTCGCCGCAGCAGCTCGGGCAGCCTGCCGTGCCGCAGCTCCGCGGCACGGTTGAGGTCGTAGTCGCGCTCGGCCCGCTCGGCGTCCGCGCGTACCTGCTCCATCTCCGCGCGCAGGGCCTGGACGGCGCGCAGGGCGTGCCGCTCGGCCTCCCACTGCGCCCGCATGGCGTCGGTCTCGGCGTGCAGGTCGGCGAGCTCCCTGCGCAGTTCCTCCAGCCGGGTCCCGCTCGCGGAGTCCTCCTCCTTGGCGAGCGCGGCCTCCTCGATCTCCAGGCGCATCACCCTGCGGGTGAGCTCGTCGAGCTCGGCGGGCATCGAGTCGATCTCCGTACGGAGCATCGCGCACGCCTCGTCCACCAGGTCGATGGCCTTGTCCGGCAGGAAGCGGTCGGAGATGTAGCGGTGGCTCAGCACGACGGCCGCCACCAGCGCGCTGTCCTGGATCTTCACCCCGTGGAAGATCTCCAGGCGCTCGCGCAGGCCGCGCAGGATGGACACCGCGTCCTCGACCGACGGCTCGTCGACCATCACCGGCTGGAACCGGCGCTCCAGGGCGGCGTCCTTCTCGACGTGCTTGCGGTACTCGACGAGGGTCGTCGCCCCGATCATGTGCAGCTCGCCGCGGGCCAGCATGGGCTTGAGCATGTTGCCCGCGTCCATGGCGCCCTCGGCGGCTCCGGCGCCCACCACGGTGTGCATCTCGTCGACGAAGAGCAGGATCCGCCCCTCGGCGGCCTTGACCTCGTTGAGCACCGCCTTGAGCCGCTCCTCGAACTCCCCCCGGTACTTGGCCCCGGCCACCAGCGAGCCCATGTCGAGGCTGAAGACCGTCTTGCCCTTGAGCCCCTCCGGCACGTCCCCGTGGCTGATCCGCAGGGCGAGGCCCTCCACGATGGCGGTCTTGCCCACCCCGGGGTCGCCGACGAGGACCGGGTTGTTCTTGGTCTTGCGGGACAGGATCTGGATGACGCGGCGGATCTCGGCGTCGCGCCCGACGACCGGGTCGAGCTTGCCCGAGAGGGCGTCCGCCACCAGGTCGCGCCCGTACTTCTCCAGCGCCTCGTACGCCACCTCCGGCATCGCGGACGTCACCCGCTGGTTGCCGCGGATCGCGGTGAGCGCCTTGAGGAAGCCGTCCCTGGACAGTCCCTGCTCGTGCAGCAGCCGCCCGGCCGAGGCCGAGCTGCCCTCCTCGATCAGGGCGATGAGCAGGTGCTCCACCGACACGTACTCGTCCTTCAGCCGGTCGGCCTCCCGCTTGGCCGTCTCCAGCAGGCGCGAGAGCCGCTGCGTCACGTAGACCTGGCCGGGCGAGGCGCCGGGGCCGCTCACCCGGGGGCGCCGGCCCAGCTCCGCCTCCAGCTCGTTCCTGAGCCGGTCGGTGTCGACGTTCGCGTACGAGAGCAGGCGGGGTGTCAGCCCCTCCGGCTGATCGAGCAGCGCCAGCAGCAGGTGCTCGCCGTCCACCTCCGTGTGCCCGAAACGCAGGGCCTTGGTCTGCGCGTCGTGCAGCGCCTCCTGCGACTTCTGTGTCAGCTGGTTCATGTCCACGGCGAGCCTCCGATGGGTCGGGAACGACCGCGCTGGGCGGCCTCCAGGTCGGCGATGCGGTCCAGCAGGTCCAGCACGAGGCCGATCGCCGCGTAGTTGATCGAGAACCCGGCCCGCAGCCGCCGGACGCGCGCCATGGTGAGCAACTGGGAGGGCGGGAGCCACAGGTGCCCGGAGGCGTCGGTCCAGGCGTCGAGCACGCCCAGCACGACGAGGCGCCGCACCAGCTCGGGATGGGTTCCCGTCGCCCTGGCGAACGTCTCCAGATCCAGGCGTTCGGGCCTGGCCAGCTGGTAGGTCCTGGCCGTCTCCCGCGCGGTCTCCTCCCGAACCTCCCGCCGGGTCTCTCCCCGGGTCTCCCGCCGGTGGGAGGCCGCGCCCTCGCCAGCGGCGGGCCCGGCGCGTTCTCCGCCCGCCGGGTCCGCCGGCGGGCGGGCGGGGCGCGGGTCAGGACGGGGCGTCCCGCGCTCCGGGAACGGATGGGTCATCGCCGCCTCCTCGGGTCGAACGCGGAGACCGCGGCGAGCTGCTCGAACAGCCGCCGCTCCTCCTCCGACAACCGGTCCGGGACCATGATCCGCACCTCGGCGTACAGGTCACCGGCCTTGTCGCCGCGGCTGGGCATCCCCCGGCCGCGCAGCCGCAGCCGCCTGCCGCTGGACGTCCCCGACGGCACCTTGACCTTGGCCTCGCCCCCGGGGGTGTCGACCACGACGGGGGCGCCGAGCGCCGCCTCCCACGGGGTGACCGGGAGCAGGACGTGGAGGTCGCGTCCCTCCATCCGGTAGCGGGGGTGCGGGGCGATCCTGACGATCAGGTAGAGGTCGCCCGCGGGCGCCCCGTCGCCGCCCCTGCCGCCCTGCCCGGCCAGCCTGATGCGCTGCCCGTCGACGACGCCCGGCGGGATGTCGATCCGCAGCCCGCGCGAACCGACGGTGATGGAGCGAGGCCCGCCCCGGTAGGCCTCCTCCACGGTCAGGACGATCTCGGCCTCCTGGTCGGCGCCGGGTATCGGCCCCCAGCTCGCGCCGGACCGGCCTCTCCTGCCGGAGAACAGCCCTTCGAGGAGGTCGTCGAGGTCGACCCCCTCCTGGAAGCCGCCGAAACCCGCGCCCCCGCCCCGGGCCCCGGTCCCGCCCCGGCCCGCGCCCGCGCCCGCCGCGCGGCTTCCGGCGCGTGCCCACGTCTCCGGGTCCACGTCGTCGGGCACCTGGCGGAACTCCGGCCCGAACGCGTCGTAGCGGCGCCGGGTCCCGGGATCGGACAGCACGCTGTAGGCCTCGGAGACCTCCTTGAAGCGGTCCTCGGCGGACGGGTCCTTGTTGACGTCGGGGTGGTTGGCCCGCGCCAGCTTGCGGTAGGCGCGCTGGATGTCCTCCTGGCTCGCCCCCCGCCGCACGCCGAGGATCTCGTAGAAGTCCCGGTCGGGGGGCATCATGCCCCCTTGGCCACCACGACCAGCGCGGGCCGCAGCAACTGTTCGCCGTCCCCGTAGCCGGGCCGCACCACTTGCAGGACCGTGCCGTCGGGAACGCCCTCCCGCGACAGCATGCCCACCGCCTCGTGCCTGGCCGGGTCGAACACGGTCCCGGTGTCGTCGCGGCGCGCGTAACCGAGGCGGGACACCACCTCTTGCGCCTGGTCGCGGATCGCCCGCATCCCGGCGACGATGGAGCCGGGATCGGTCTCCGCGTGCTCCAGGGCGCGGTCCAGGTTGTCCAGTACGGGCAGCCACTCCCCGGCGGCCCGCGCCCGCTCGTCCGACCGCGTCCGCTCGGCGTCCCTGCCGACACGCTTGCGCAGGTTGTCGAGGTCGGCGAGGGCGCGCCGCCAGCGGTCCTGGAGATCGGCCACCGTGGCCTGGAGCTCCAGGACGCGCTCCTGGAGGTCGTCCGGGGTGTCCGGGGCGTACCCGCGCCCCTCCTTGACCTCCGGCCTCTGGTCACGCGCCTCCTGGTCACGCGCCTCCTGACCACCGCGCCGGGTCTCTGACCCCTGGGCGCCCTGAGGTCCCCGGGCTCCGTGCCGGTCCGGGGGCCGGTCGGGGGGCCGGTCGGGGGGCCGGTCGGGGAGCCGGTCGGGGAGCCCGTCGTGGGCTCGCGCCTCCCGGCCGGCGTCCCGCTCCCGGTCGTCCTCCCGGTCGTACGGCTCCCGGCCGGGCGGGTCGTACCCGCCGCGCGGCTCCCCGTCACGGCGCGGGACGTGCCGGCCACGCCCGGGTGTCTCACTCATCGGTCGTGAACTCCGCGTCGATGACGTCGTCGTCCCGGCCGCCCGGGGAACCGGTCGCCCCCGCGGCTCCCGGGCCGCCCGCGGCCCCCTGGGCCCCCTGTGGCCCCGGGGTCCCCTGGGCGCCGGAGCCGGCCGCGCCGAGGCTGTGGTAGATCTGCTGGAGTTCGGCGGTGAGCGAGCGGACCCGGTCGAGCGGGGCCTCCTGCTTGATCGCGTCGCGGGCGTCGTGCGCCAGCATGTCGGCCCGCGCCCTCTCGTGGACGGCCACCGAGTCGCCCAGCTCCGTCAGGCGGCGCTCCACCTGGTAGGCGGCGCTGTCGAGCTCGTTGCGCGCGTCCACCACCTGCCGCATCCGCTGGTCCTCCTCGCGGTGCCGCTCGGAGTCGGCGACCATCCGCTCGACCTCGCTCGTGTCCAGGTTCGAGCTCTCGCTGATCGTGATGCGCTGCTCGGCGCCGGTGTCCTTGTCCTTGGCCGAGACGTTCAGGATGCCGTTGGCGTCGACGTCGAAGGTCACGTCGACCTGCGGCACGCCGCGCGGGGCGGGCCGGATGTTCTCCAGCCGGAACCGGCCCAGGGGACGGTTGTCGGCGGCGCGCTCGCGCTCGCCCTGCAGCACGACGACGTCCACGGCGCTCTGGTTGTCCTCGGCGGTGCTGAACGTCTCGGAACGGCGGGCCGGGATGGTGGTGTTCCGCTCGATGACCTTCGTCATCACCCCGCCGAGCGTCTCGATGCCGAGGGAGAGCGGTGTCACGTCGAGCAGTACGACGTCCCTCAGCTCGCCCTTGATGACGGCGGCCTGGACCGCGGCGCCCAGCGCCACGACCTCGTCCGGGTTGACCGTCATGTTCGGTTCCTTGCCGCCCGTCATCCGGCGCACCAGGTTCTGCACGGCGGGCATCCTGGTCGAGCCGCCCACCAGGATCACCTCGTCGATGTCGTCGGCGGTGAGCTTGGCGTCGGCCATGGCCTGCTGGACGGGCCCCTTGCACCGTTCGAGCAGGTCGGCGGTGATCTCCTCGAAGGTCGAGCGCCTGAGCGTGGTGTTCAGGTGCTTGGGGCCCGAGGCGTCCGCGGTGATGAAGGGCAGGCTGATCTGCGTCTGGGTGACCGCCGACAGCTCGACCTTGGCCTTCTCCGCGGCCTCGAACAGCCGCTGCAGGGCCTGCGGGTCCTGGCGCAGGTCGATGCCGTTGTCCCGCTGGAACTCGTCGGCGAGGTGGTCGACGATGCGCCGGTCGAAGTCGTCGCCGCCCAGGTGGGAGTCGCCCGCGGTCGCCCGTACCTCCACGACGCCGTCCCCGATGGCGAGGACGCTGACGTCGAAGGTGCCGCCGCCCAGGTCGAAGACGAGCACGGTCTCGCTCTCCTGGCGGTCGAGGCCGTAGGCGAGGGCCGCCGCGGTCGGCTCGTTGATGATCCGCAGGACCTCCAGGCCGGCGATCTTCCCGGCGTCCTTGGTGGCCTGGCGCTGGGAGTCGTTGAAGTACGCGGGCACGGTGATGACCGCCTCGGTGACCTTCTCCCCCAGGAACTTCGAGGCGTCGTCCACGAGCTTGCGCAGGACGGCCGCGGCGATCTCCTCGGGCGCGTAGAGCTTCTCGTTGATCTTGAAGCGGACGGCTCCGTCGGGCCCGGGGACGACGTCGAACGACACGGCGGTCAGCTCGCTGGCGACCTCGTCGTGACGGCGGCCGATGAAGCGCTTGGCCGAGTAGATCGTCCCCTTGGGGTTGAGGATCGCCTGGCGGCGGGCCAGTTGCCCGACCAGGCGCTCACCGTTGTCGGTGAACGCCACGACCGAGGGCGTCGTCCGCGCCCCCTCGGCGTTGGGGATCACCGTGGGCTTGTCGCCCTCCATCGTGGCGATCACCGAGTTGGTGGTGCCCAGATCGATTCCGACTGCTTTAGGCATGCTGCCCTCCTGTGCGCTGTGGCCCCCGGCGCTCGCCGGACGGCACCGCCGCCTCGCCCGCGACATCCCGGCGTCCCCGGGTCCTGTGGTCGCGCGCCTCGATCGGACCCGCCGAAGACCCGGCCCGATGAAGATCGGGGCCCGGTGAAAACCAGGACCCGGTGAATCCGGCCGGACGAGCGGCCCGGCGGCGGGCACGGGACGGCGGCGCGGGCGATGCCGCCCGCGCCGTCCGCGCCCCGTTCGTGCGGGTCCGGCCCGGGAAACGCCGGTCAGAGCCGGTCAGAGCCGGTCCGGTCAGATCTGCTGGTGCATCTGCTGGGACGTGCCCACGTCGAGCAGCCTGCGCGCCTCGGCGGCGTGTGGGGCCGCGACCAGCACCTCGTAGCGGTCGGCGACGATCGCGCTCGACGAGAGGAAGTCGCGCTTGCCCCCGGTGAGCGCGTGGCCGACCAGTCCGAAGATCGCTCCGGCGATGGCGCCCCAGATCAGGCCCCACAGGACCAGGATGAAGGGGAACCGCCCGGGAGTGAAGATCGCGAAGAACAGGCCGATCAGCAGTCCGAACCAGGCTCCGGTCGCCGCGCCCATCCCCGCGGCGCGAAGATAGGTCAGCCGCCCGAGCACCTGCTCGACGAGCCGGAGACCGACTCCGACGATCATCGTGTGCTCGACCGGGAACTTCTGGTCCGACAGCCGGTCCACGGCACGTTGTGCCTCGGCGTAGTCGCCGAAACCCGCCACCGTCTCGTGGCCGGTCAAACTGACGTCAGGTCGCATGGCACTTCCCTTCGACGGGCACCCGCGAGGTGAATCCGTACGCGATCCACCCTGACCCCGTGACGGCGTCCCCACATCCCCAGACCTGACAGTCATCACCCGGCAGTCCCCGCCGTCCCCGCCGTCCCCGGCGCCGGTGTCCGGTCCCGGTCAGCCCGGGCCCAGGCCGTGCCGGAAGGCGTAGGTCACCGCCTGGGCCCGGTCGCGCAGTCCCGCCTTGGCGAAGAGGTTGTTGATGTGCGTCTTGACCGTCGCCTCGGAGATGAACAGCTCCCCGGCGATCTCCGCGTTCGAGCGGCCCGCCGCTATCAGCCCCAGCACCTCGCTCTCCCGGCGGGTCAGTCCGTCCGGCAGGCCCGGCGCGCGGCGGCTCCCGGCCACCGCCTCGGCCAGCCGCCGCTGGACGGCGGGGTCGAACTGGGCCTCGCCCTCGACCACGGTGGCGATGGCCGAGGCCAGGGACTCGGCGTCGGTGTCCTTGGTCAGGTAGCCCCGCGCCCCCGCGCCCAGCGCGGCGAAGATCGACTCGTCGTCGGAGTACGTCGTCAGGACCACCACGTGGACGTCCGGGTGGGCCGCCCTGATCCTGCGGGTCGCCTCCACCCCGTCCATGCGGGGCATCCGCAGGTCCATCAGGACCACGTCGGGCCCGAGCGAGCCGGCCAGCTCGACCGCCTCCCGCCCGTCGGCCGCGGCCCCCACGACCTCGACGCCGGGCAGCAATCCCAGCAGCAGCACCAGACCCTCGCGCACCACCGTCTGGTCGTCGGCCACCAGCACCCGCACGACCACCTCGACCACCTCGTCCCTCGGACCCGCCCGCCCGTCCCCGCGCCGCTCCCGCGCCGGGACGGCCTCGCGGTCGCGCGGCACCGGCGCGTCGGGGCGTACCGTACCGGCACCGGCGTGAGCCGTCCACGGCGCGGCACCCGCCCCCGTGGCGGCGCCGCGCCGTGGACGGCTCACGCCGGGACCCGCAGCAGGACCTCGAAGCCCTCCGCGCCCGGCCGCGCGGCCAGCGAACCGCCGATCAGCTCGGCCCGCTCGCGCATCCCCACCAGCCCGTACCCCCCTTCCCGCGACGCCGGCGGGCCCGGCGGGCCGCCCGTGTCGCGCACCTCCAGCTCGCACCACGCGCCGGCGCGGCGCAGCGCCACCGACACCGCGGCGCCCGGCGCGTGCTTGCGCGCGTTCGTCAGCGCCTCCTGCGCGGTCCTGGCCACCGCCAGCCTGGCCCCCGCCTCCAGCGAGCCGAGGTCCCCGGTGACCGAGACCGCGCAGGGCGCCCCCGTCACCGACCGGAACTCCACCGCCAGCCGCTCCAGCCGCTCGGCCAGCGGAAGCTCCTGCCCGCGCAGCGCGTCGAGCGCCCGGCGGGTCTCCTCCAGCCCGGCGCGCGCCAGCCGCACGGCGCGGTTGACCCGGTCGAGGGCCGCCGCGGGGTCCCCGCCCTGCTCCAGCAGCAGCCGCGCGCCCTCCAGGTGGACGATCTGCGCCGACTGCGAGTGCGCCAGGATGTCGTGGACCTCCCTGGCCAGCCGCGCCCGCTCGGCCAGCACGGCCTCGCCCGCCCGCGCCTCGGCGAGCGCCGCGGCGTGCTCCCTGGTCGTCTTCACGTATCGCATCAGGAAGACGAGAATGACGCCGTAGGTGAGGCCCAGGACGTTGCCCATCAACTCCCAGCCCTGCAGCCCGATCAGGAAGGACACGGCCGCCGTTCCGGCGATGTCGGCCGCGACCAGGAGCACCGCCGTCCAGAAGCGGGTCTTGAACGGCGCGGCGTAGAGGACGAGGTACAGAAACCCCATGCCGCTGAAGTGACTGATCGCGTGCAGGGCGAGCCCGCCGGTCAGGGTGGCGGCGAGCAGCCAGGCGCTGCGCCGCGCGTCCCGGCTCAGCAGTGCCCACGCGCAGCAGCCGGAGGTGGCGGCGCAGACGAGGAGCACCGTGAGCAGGCCCGGCCAGCCCGTCTCGACCGCGGCGGCCACCGGCCAGTAGAGCACGTATCCCGCCAGCGCGACGGCGAGGAGACAGCGCACCGAGGGGCGGCGGAAAAACGTCACGGCGCCACGTTATCCACGGCCCCGGCGGCGGACCATGGGCCCCGGGGTGGAGATCGTCTCCACCCTCCGGCCGCCGCGCCCTCCCCCCGGGTGGACGTCGCGGGTTCCACCCCCGGGACCGTGCGTACCCACCCGCCCCGGGGCCATCGTCGAGGGCATGTCAGCAATCAGCGTCACCCACCTCGGCAAGTCGTTCGGCGGGGTACGAGCCGTCGACGACCTGTCGTTCACGGTGGAACGGGGAACACTCACGGCCTTCATCGGCCCCAACGGGGCGGGCAAGACCACCACCCTGCGCATGATCCTCGGCCTGGTCACGCCCACCGAGGGCACCGCGACCATCGACGGCGGACCCTACCGCGACCTGGAGCGTCCCGTCGCCACGGTCGGCGCGGTACTGGAGGCCGCGGCCTTCCACCCGGGGCTGAGCGCCCGCACGCACCTGGAGGCGCTCCGCCTCGCCGCGGGACTGGACGCGGAGCGCGTGGAGCACGTGCTGGAACAGGTCGACCTCACCGCCTCGGCCGGCCGCAGGGTGGGGGGCTTCTCCCTGGGCATGCGCCAGCGCCTCGCCCTGGCCTCCGCCCTGCTGGGAGACCCGGAGATCCTCATCCTCGACGAGCCCGCCAACGGCCTGGACCCGACGGGCATGCGCTGGCTGCGGGGCTTCCTGCGGGCCTACGCCCACCAGGGGCGCACGGTCCTGGTCTCCACGCACGTGCTCGCCGAGATCCAGCAGATCGCCGACCACGTGATCGTCGTACGGGCGGGGCGCCTCGCCTGGCAGGGCCCGCTCACCCCGGAGACCGACCTGGAGGAGCTCTACATGGAGGTGACCGCGTGAACGGCCTGATCCGCGCCGAACTGCTCAAGGCGCGCGCGAGCCGCACCACCTGGATCCTGGCCGCCCTGGCACCCCCGCTGTGCGCGGCCTGGGCGGGACTGATGGTCTTCTTCATGGGGCAGGGCGGCGGGACGCCGCTCGACGCGCAGATCGAGAACGTCTACAGCATGACCCAGCAGGCCTACGTCTTCACCCTGCTGCTCGGCGTTCTCGGCATGGCCGGGGAGAACCGCCACCAGACGATCACCTGGCAGTTCCTGGTCAGCCCCGGGCGGGACCGGGTGGTGACGGCGAAACTGGCCGCGTACGCGATCATCGGCCTGGTGATCGCCACGGTCTCGGCGCTGGTCACGCTGGCCGCGGGCCTGGTCATGCTCGGCCTGGCCGGTTACCCCTCCTGGACCCCCCGGGTGCCCGCGGTCCTGCTCGGCTCGGCGCTCGCGGTCGTCCTGTACGGCCTGCTCGGGGTGGGCCTGGGAGCCCTGATCCGCAACCAGGTGGCGGCGGTGGCGGTGGCGCTGGCCTGGTTCATGTACGCCGACTACCTGCTCGTCAGCTTCCTGCCCGATCTGGGCAGGTGGCTGCCGACCGGGGCCGCCCGCGCCCTGAGCGGCATGCCCCTGGGCGGCGAGCTGCTGCCCGTCTGGGCCGGCGGGCTGCTGTTCGCGGGCTACGTCGCGGTGACCGTGCTCGCCGCCCGCGCGCTGACGCTCCGCCGCGACGTCACGTGACCTCGCCGTACGACGGCACGGACCCCGGCGCGGACGGCGACACGGACGGCGACACGGACGGCGGCACGGCGTGCCGTCACGGCCGGCCGTACCGGGTGATCCCGGGGGCACGCGTCACGGCGTGTCCCCGGGAACGCGCGTCACGCCATGGCGTCGCGGACGGCGGCGTGGGCCGCGTCGCGCATCACGGCGTGCAGTCTCGCGTTGGACTCCCGGTCGCTGCGCACCTCGACCATGCGCAGCCCCTCGCCGCGCAGCGCCTTGACCAGCTGGCCCGGCTCGTCCACGAAGGTGTACGGCGTGCCGGTGGCGGCGGCCACGTAGCCCAGGTCCACCCCGTGCGAGGTGCCGAAGACCCGCTCGAAGGGGTCGCGCAGCGCGGCCTGGGGCAGCAGCGAGAAGATCCCGCCGCCGTCGTTGTTCACCACGACCAGGCAGAGGTCGGGGCGCGGCTCGCGGGAGCCGAGGAGCAGCCCGTTCTGGTCGTGCAGGAAGGTCAGGTCGCCCATCAGGGCGTAGGAGGGGCCGTTGTGGGCGAGGGCGGCGCCCATCGCCGACGACACCACGCCGTCGATCCCGGCCGCCCCCCGGTTGGCCATGATCCGCAGGCCCCGCCGGGGACGCATCGCCTGGTCGAGGTCGCGGATCGGCATGGAGGAGCCGGAGAACAGCAGCGCCCCGTTGGGCAGCGCCTCCGCCAGGTCGCGGGCCAGGCGCGGCTCGCTGAGCCCCGACCCGTCCAGCACCTCGTCGATCGCGGCCCTGGCCGCCGTCTCGGCGCGGCGCCAGGAGTGCAGCCACACATCGTCGCCCGCGGCGACCGGGATCTCCACCACCTGGGCCACCTGGGTGGCCGAGCGGGTCGGGTCGGGCCAGCGGGTCATGTCGGCCGCGACCACGATGTGCTCGCCCGCGTGTCTCAGCCAGTTGAGCAGCGGCCGGGACAGGCCCGGGCGGCCCAGGGTGACCACGACGTCGGGGCGGTGCCGGTCGGCGAACTCCGGGGTGCCCAGGAGGAAGTGGTAGGCCGACATCGCGTGGTCGCCGTAGCGGGCGCCGCCGTTGGGCTCCGACAGGATCGGCCACCCGGCCATGCCCGCCGCCGCCACGTACCTGCGGGTGTTGGTCGCGCCGTCGCCGACGACCAGCACGCCCCGCCGGGTCGGCGGCAGGTGCAGCGCCACCGGCGGGGAGCCCACCCTGGCGCGCACCCACGGACCCGCGGCGTCGCCCTCCAGGGACTCGGACCAGGACGGGTCGCCGTCCGGGATCAGCGGCTCGCGGAAGGCCACGTTGAGGTGGACGGGCCCCGGGTCGTACGGGCCCATCGCGCGCTGGTAGGCGCGGCAGGCCGTCGACCGCCAGTAGGCGACCTGGCCCGGACGGTCCTCGGGCACGCCGATCTCGCTGAACCAGCGGACGGCCGTGCCGTACAGCTTGATCTGGTCGACGGTCTGGCTGGCACCGGTGTCGCGCAGCTCGGGCGGGCGGTCGGCGGTGAGCACCAGCAGCGGCACCCCCGACTCGTGCGCCTCGATGACGGCCGGGTGGAAGTTGGCCGCCGCGGTGCCGGAGGTGCAGATCAGGACGACCGGACGATCGCTGCGGCGGGCCAGGCCCACCGCCAGGTGGGAGGCCGAGCGCTCGTCCACCCGCACGTGCAGCCGGAGGCGGCTGTCGGCGTGCACGGCCAGGGCGAGCGGCGCCGAACGCGAACCCGGTGCGAGCACCACGTCCGTCAGACCGCAGCGGGCCAGCTCGTCGACCAGCACCGTCGCGAGCGCGGTCGCGGGATTCACCGCACCGCCTCCTTATCTCCGCACCCGGGGGTGAGTCCGTCCTGAGGCGCGCGAAAGCGCCCTCGCCTGCGCGGGGCGGCGCGCCCGGGGACCGAGTCCGTTCGGATCCCCGCTGCCCCCGGGAGCGGCGGGGCACCGTGCCCTCGCCTGTGCCCTCGCCGCCCACGGCCGCGCCGGAACCTGTCGCCGGCCGCCCCTAGGGACGGCGCGGGAACCTGCCGAAGTCGGGGGAGCGCTTCTCCTTGAACGCGTTGCGCCCCTCCTGCGCCTCCTCGCTCATGTAGTAGAGCAGGGTGGCGTCACCGGCGAACTGCTGCATCCCCGCGGCGCCGTCGGTGACCGCGTTCAGCGCGCCCTTGAGCATGCGCAGGGCCAGCGGCGACTTGTCCAGCATCTCCCTGGCCCACTTGACCGTCTCGGTCTCGAGCTCGGCGAGCGGCACGACCGCGTTGACCAGACCCCAGTCGAGGGCCTTCTGCGCGTCGTACTGGCGGCAGAGGTACCAGATCTCGCGGGCCCGCTTCAGGCCGACGGTCTCGGCCAGCAGCCAGGAGCCGTAGCCGCCGTCGAAGGAGCCGACCTTGGGGCCGGTCTGGCCGAAGACCGCGTTGTCGGCGGCGATGGACAGGTCGCAGCACACGTGCAGCACGTGGCCGCCGCCGATGGCGTAACCAGCGATCATGGCGATGACCGGCTTGGGACAGCGGCGGATCTGGACCTGCAGGTCGAGCACGTTGAGCCGGCCGACGTGCGGGGTGGACTTGTCGACGTAGCCGTCGTCGCCGCGGATCTTCTGGTCGCCCCCGGAGCAGAAGGCCCTGTCGCCCGCGCCGGTGAAGATGATCACACCGACCTCGGCGTCCTCCTGGGCGACGTTGAAGGCGTCCTTGAGCTCGAAGAGCGTCGTCGGGCGGAACGCGTTGTGCCGCTCCGGACGGTTGATCGTGATCTTGGCGATGCCCTCGCCGGTCTCGTAGACGATGTCCTCGTACTGCCCGGACCTCTTCCAGTCGACGGCGCCTTCGCGCTCGGAGGCCGTCTCCGCCACCACCTGCTCGTCCACGCCCGGCTCGACCCGCTCCGTGCTCACGATGGCTTCACCCTCTCCGCTTTACCGGGACCACCCCGGCTGTTGTCCGGCATTCGGCACTAACCTTACGACTGTGATGACCATTCCTGTGCAAGAGGAGTGGCTTTCCGTGCAACGGGAATTGCACGCCGTGGTGTCGGCGCCGGGCCCGGAGCTGTTCCGGGCCGTCGGCGCGGCACTGGACGGCCACGGTCCCGCCGTACTGCCCCTCTCCCCCGCCCTGCCCGCCCCCGCGCTGCGGGCGACGCTCGACGCGCTGCGCCCGACCCACGTCGACGGGGTCCGCCGCGAGGGCGGCGTCGGCGTGCCCGCCGAGGTCGCGGTGGTCATCGCCACCAGCGGCTCGACCGGCGCCCCCAAGGGCGCGCAGCTGTCCGCCGAGGCCCTGCTCGCCTCCGCCTCGGCCTCGCTGCGGCGCCTGGAGGCCGGGGCGGGCGAGCGCTGGCTGTGCTGCCTGCCCCCCTCCCACGTGTCCGGCCTGCAGGTCCTGGTGAGGTCGCTGCTGGGCGGGACCGAGCCGATCGTGCACGACGGGTTCTCCCCCGAGGCCGTGCTCTCCAGCGGCGCGGACCACGTCTCGCTGGTGCCGACCCAGCTGCGCCGGCTGCTCCAGGTGAGTTCGGCGCGTCTCCAGCGCCTGTCGGCGTTCAGGACGATCCTGCTCGGCGGCGCCGCCGCTCCCCCCGGCCTGCTCGCCGAGGCCCGCGCGGCCGGGGCCAGGGTGATCACCACGTACGGCATGAGCGAGACCTGCGGCGGGTGCGTCTACGACGGCGCGCCCCTCGACGGGGTGGGGGTCGACGTCGGCGACGACGGCCGGATCCGCCTGGGCGGGCCCGTGCTGTTCTCCGGCTACCGGCTGCGCCCCGACCTCACCGAGGCCGCCCGCGACGGCGAGTGGTTCCTCACCTCGGACCTGGGCGTCCTGGAGGGCGGGCGGCTGCGCGTGCTGGGGCGGGCCGACGACGTCATCAACACCGGGGGCGAGAAGGTCGTCGCCGCGGCGGTGGCCGCCGTGGTGGCCGAGCATCCCGCGATCGTCGACGCCGTGGTGGTCGGCCGTCCCGACCCCGAGTGGGGCGAGCGGGTGGTGGCCGTCGTCGTCTCGCCCTCCCCGCCGTCCCTGGCCGAGGTGCGCGCCTTCGCCAAGGAGCGGCTACCCGCCTACGCGGCCCCCGCCGACCTGATCGTTGTGACCGAAATACCACTTTTGGCCAATGGCAAGCCGGATCTCGAAACTCTCCGTTATGGTCGTGATCGGGAACCGTGAAGGTGCCGTGACACGTCCAACAGGTAGCCGAAGCAGGAAGGACAAGCCCGATGAACGTCACCCGCAAGACATGGGTCTCGGCTGGAATCGTGAGCCTGGTCCTCGCCGGCGGCATTTCCGTGACGGCGGCCGCCGCGTCGGGCGGGATCGGGAAGACGGAGAAACCGTCGGCCGAGCCGGTGCCGGTCGCCCCCAGCGAGCCGGGAACGCCCTCCCCGGAGCCGTCCCCGACCACGCCCGTCCCTCCCGCTGAGGACTTCGTGGTGTCCAGGGAGGTCAACCCCGACCCCCGGAAGGTCGTCGAGTACTGGAGCGAGAACCGCCTCGAGGAGGCGGAGCCCTTCCCGATGCCCATGGTCGACGGCCCCGTGCTCGAAGGCTCCGCGGACCCGGCGCAAGAGGGCCCCGTGGAAGTGATCGAATAGGCCCTCTCGGGCGCCCACGTGCGGGTGGATCGCCGGGAAGGCGGTCCGCCCCTCATATTTTCCGGGCCCGGTCGGGAACAGAAAGTTCTTGCCTGGGGTTATTGGTACTGGTGCGCCGAGCGGCCCCCAGACCGCCCCACCCCAAGACCAGCAGACCGTAAATTCAGACGACTCCGTGATGGAGGAGGTGTCCTCATGCCCCCAACCGCCGTGGCGACCTCATCTGAGGCCCCGACGACCCTCGACCAGCTCCTTGACCGAGGGCGAGTCCAGGGCCACCTTTCACTCGCGGAGCTGCGCCACGCCTTCGCCGAGGCGGGCATCAGCCCGACCGAGGGCAGGTCGATCCTGCGCGAGCTCACCGAGGCGGGCGTCAGCCTGGCGGCCGAGAACGAGCCCGCGCTGTCCGCGTCCGGCGCCAAGAGCACCCGCAAGACCCCCGTCCGCAAGGCCAAGGCCGCGCCCGCGAGGAAGGGGGCGGCGAAGACCGAGACCACGGCCGGCGCCCCGGACGCCGCCACGACCGGTGCGGAGCCCGCGGGCGACCTCAAGACCGCCAAGCCCACCAGGAAGACCGGGGCCGCGAAGAACACCGCGAAGGACGCCAAGGACGCCGCGGCGGAGCTCGACGACGAGTGGAACCCGCCGGAGGAGGCCGAGGTGGAGGTCGAGCCGACCCTCGACCTCGACGACCAGTCCTCCGTCATGGGCGACTCGGTGCACACCTACCTGAAGTCGATCGGCCGTCGCACCCTGCTCACCGCCGCGCAGGAGGTCGAGCTGGCCAAGCGCATCGAGGCCGGGCTGTACGCCGAGTCCAAGCTGGAGGCCGACCCGGGCCTGTCCGCGGCCGCGCGCGACGACCTGGAGTGGATCGCCGAGGACGGCCGCCGGGCCAAGGACCACATGCTGGAGGCCAACCTCCGCCTGGTCGTCTCCGTGGCGAAGAAGTACACCGACCGGGGCATGGCCCTGCTCGACGTGGTCCAGGAGGGAAACCTGGGCCTGATCCGCGCGGTGGAGAAGTTCGACTACACCAAGGGCTACAAGTTCTCCACCTACGCCATGTGGTGGATCCGCCAGGCCATCCAGCGCGGCTTCGCCGACTCGGCCCGCACCATCAGGCTTCCGGTGCACGTGCTGGAGATGCTCTCCAAGCTGTCGCGCGTCGAGCGTGACATGCACCAGCGTCTGGGCCGCGAGCCCACGCCGGAGGAGCTGGGCGTCGAGCTCGACAAGACCCCCGACCAGATCGAGGAGCTGCTGCGCACCAGCCGCCAGCCGATCAGCCTCAACGCCACCATCGGCGAGGACGGCGAGACCACCATCGGCGACCTCATCGAGGACGTCGACTCGCCCGAGGCGTCGGAGGTCGTCGACCGCCAGCTGCTGGGCGAGCAGCTGCGCGGCGTGCTCGGCAACCTCTCCCCCAGGGAGGCCAAGATCATGGCCCTGCGCTTCGGCCTCGTCGACGGCAAGCCGCACACCCTCGACGAGATCGGCAAGTATCTCGGCCTGACGCGCGAGCGCATCCGCCAGCTGGAGAAGGAGTCGCTCTCCAAGCTCCGCCACCCCAGCAACACCCGCCCGCTGCTCGACTGGGCCAGCTGACCGGCCGTCCGGCCGGCACGGTTTCACCTGCCACCTGAGCCGTCCGGCCGTTCCGAAGGGCGCCACCGCGAGACCTCCCGGTCCGCGGTGGCGCCCTTCGGCGTGTTCCGGCCCCCGCGGGGAGTGCCCCCCGGAGGGACCGGTGGGAGCGCGAGGCGCCCCTCCCCGAGGGGCGCGGTACGGGAACCGGGGCGACGGTCCCCGTACCGGCCCTCGAAGATCTCGAAGGAGGTCAGCCGCCCATCTCGGCGACGAGGCTTCTGGGGCGCATGTCGGTCCAGGAGCCTTCGACGTAGGCCAGGCAGCCGGCGCGGGAGTCCTCACCGTGGACGATCTCCCACCCCGGGGGGACGTCGGCGAACGCGGGCCACAGCGAGTGCTGCCCCTCGGCGTTCACCAGCACCAGGAAGGACGCGTTCTCGTCGTCGAAGGGGTTGGTCATCGGATACCTCCAGCATGGGTGTGCCGGGTGGCGAACCCGGCCGTGTGGACTCGCCCGGCACCGGGATTCCCGGCCTGCCCGCCTGCCCGCCCGCGCGGGCGGGCAGGCGGGCGGCGCGGGAGTCTCCCGCCGGCGCACCCAGGGATCGGCGGCCCTCGTCCCCCGCCGGATGCGAGAAGCCGTCCGGGCGCGAGAAGCCGTCCGGGTGCGAGAAGCCGTCCGGGTGCGAGAAGCCGTCCGGGTGCGAGAAGCCGTCCGGGTGCGAGAAAAAGGCAGACGAAAATGACATAACTGCGTGCACCTCAGCGAAGTGCCTGGTCACGGCGTTGAGGGAGTGGCCGGAGAGGCCACCGAGGCGGAGCATCTTATTAGGGAAGCCTAACCTAAAATCTGCCACATTGGGAGGCCGGGCCGCGACGACCGGCCATCAGGGCCGAATCACCGCCTCCCCTCAGCCCGTTCCGGAACGGCGAAACCGCCCGTCACGGGAACGCGTGACGAGCGGCGAGAGGCCGTTCGAACCGGGTCCCCGGGTGGAGACCGGTGAGCGGATCAGACCCGCGCCCGGGCACCCGCGGCCGAAAGCCCCGGTGAGGACCGGGGACGAGGTCCGGGAACGGAGATCAGCGGGCCGAGGCGGCGACCGGGCGCGGGACCCTGGGAATGCCGGTCAGCCGGTTCTGCTCGCGAAGGGTGCGCAGGCGGTTGACCTCGGCGGTCCACTCGGCGCCCTTCGGGGTGGCCCTGCCCTTGCGGCGGCGGATCCTGTCGTCGTACGACCTGATCCCGAACGTCGCGCGCTGATTGGCCTCGGCCGCGCGCAGGGCCTCGGTGAGCGCCCTGTCGAAGGCCAGCCCGGCGGCCCGCAGCTCCTGCACGGGGGCCGCGGCGGCCTGCGCCCGGCGCACCTCGGCCTCGGCCTCGCGCGCCTTCTCCAGAAGCTCGGGGAAGCTCTTCCCGACCTCCTGGTCAGCGTGGTGACGAACCTCCGCCTCCCGGCTCACGCGCGGTCGGAAAAACGCCATCTTCTTCCCTCTCTCGCCGGTCGCCGGTCTCCTCCGGCAGATCACCGCTCGTAGCCTACGCGGTCCGCCCCCGCCCCACACACTCAGGGACCGGGCCTCCCGCGAAGCGGTTCGCGCCGCCGGCCACCTCACCGTGCGGCACCGCGGGCCACCTCACTGTACGGCGCCGCCGTACGTCTCACCGTGCGGCGCCGTCGGCCGCCTCGCCGCAGGGCGGGGCCGGGGAACCTTCGCCCTGACCGGCGCGCCGTCCTTTACGCAGTAAGGTGAGGGGTGACAGGATGCCTCCCATGCCTGCCAAGCGACCTCCCGTCCCGCTCTCCAGGGAGCGCATCATCGACGCCGCCCTCCACATCGCCGACGGCCAGGGCCTCCGGCGCCTGACGATGCGGCGGCTGGGCGACGCGCTCCAGGTGGAGGCGATGGCCATCTACCACCACCTGCCGCGCGGCAAGGACGCCCTGATGGACGCGCTGGCCGAGCACGTCACCACCGTCCACGCCGAGCCCGGCGGGAGCTGGCAGGACAGCGCGAGGGCCTGGTGCCGGGCGAGCCGGGCCGCGCTGAGGGAGCATCCCGGGGTGCTGGCCCTGGCCCTGACCAAGCCGCCGAGAGGCAGGGCGGCGATCGCCATCAGGGAGCAGATCGACCAGCTGGCCGACGCGGGACTGGCCGACGCCGCGGGCGCGGTACGGGCCCTTCGGGCCTATGTCTTCGGCGCGGTGGCGGTGGAGGTGCAGCAGTCGGGCTGGGCAGAGCCCCCGGGCGACCCGGGCGACGAGGACGAGCCCTGGCGTCCCCCGTCCAGGGGAGGCGGCAGCCCGGGGGCGGACGCCGACTTCGAGCACGGGCTGGACGCGCTCCTGGCCGGCCTGGGCGCGCGGTGAGCGCATCGGACCCGGTAAGGGACGGTCAGGGGTGTGAAAACCCGCGTCGGCGCACGTCAGCAACTTGTAACCGATCGTTTACCCGCCTGGCGGCGTGTCGCACTTGGTCGAATGTCCTTATATGAGGCATGCTGTGTTATAGGTCACATCCCCTGATAAAGCCCTGACGGACTGACCCCTTACCAGTTCTCAAACAGTCCTAACGGGCTATGTCGCCAAGGTGCGATCGATCGCACACTTGATCTGCTTGATGTGCGGCTCCCGTTCTGTTAGGGACCGCACGGCCATATATCAACATTCAGATGCTCGTCCCCGTCATACGTGGGAACGGAGACCCATCGGTGACGGTGCCGCCGGATGTCCGATGCCCACCCGTGCCCGGTGTGACCCGGGCGAGCCGACACGAGAGATCCGGAGGCACGCCGATGTGCCCGCACGAGCCGTCCTGTCCGTCCGCCGACGCGCTGGACCGCGAAGCCGCCCGCACCATGGCGGCCCACCCCGAGCAGGGCTGGAGCCTGCTCTGCAACGGTGTGGTGCTGTTCGACGACACCGGCGAGCTCCTCCCGGACGGTGCCGTCATCGAGCCGCACCGGCCGCTGGCCGGCGTGGTCTGAGGCCCGTCACACCCGACCGGTCACGCTGAGCGGGTCCACCGAGCCCGGCCGCATCCTCGTGTCGAGCCACTCGGCGACCACCTCGCCCACCCCGGCGGGATTCCTCCCGAGGTCGTGACCCTCTCCCGGCAGCACCACCAGGCGCGCGACGTCCGCCGCCTCGGGCACGCCGAACGGGTCACGGTCTCCGTTCACCACCAGCACGTCCACACCCGCCGCGCGCAGCTCCCCGGCACGTGACCGCTCCGGCTTCCCCGGCGGGTGCAGCGGGAACGCCAGCGCGACGACCGCGCGGGCCCCGACCCTCCCGGCCGTACGGCACGCGACCCTGGCCCCGTTGCTCCGCCCGCCCTGCGCCAGCGGCAGCCCCGGATAGCGCCCGCGCAGCCCGGCCACCAGCGTCTCCCACGCCTCGTCCTGCTTGACCGCCGACCCCGGCGCGCGGGCTCCGCGCATCCGGAACGGCTGGAGCACCCGCGCGACCGTCCCGCCGATCGCCGTCGCGGCGTCCCGCACGGCCAGCAGGTCGGGGGCGTCCACTCCCCCGGCCGAGCCGTGGGTGAGCACCAGCAGGAAACGCGGGGCGGCCACCTCGTCGATCTCCACCAGCGCCGGGCCGTGCGGGGTCGCGATCTCCACGGGCGGGACCGCGCGCGCCGGGAACCCGGATCCCGGCGCGGACGCGCCGTCGGGAGGGGTGGACTCGGAGGTGGACACGGATCTCCTCCTATTGACTGATGCCTGGCGGCCGGTGTGAAGGAACAATCGAAGCGTGCAGGACTATCAAGATATCCGCCAGGACATGCGTGCCACCGTCGAGGCCCGGCGCGACCTCGGCCCCGAGTACGAGGCCGCCCTCATCGAGTCGTTCGTGTCACGCCTGGACGCGACCATCGCCCACCGGGTGCGCGCCGAGATGCACGCCTCCGGGGCGCCGAAGGCCAAGTCGCGCAAGAACTCGAACAGCTCGATCCCGATCGCCCTCGGTTCGATGGGCATCGGGATCCCGCTGACCGCCATCGCGGCGCAGACCTCCGGCACCGCCGGGCTGCTGCTGGCCTGGGGTGGAATCGTGGCGATCAACTTCGCCCACGCCCTGAGCCGCTGGCGGGAGCGCGACTGACACCCGCCAGAAGTCCCGCCCGGCCCCGCCTCGGGCGGCCCGGAATCCGCGAGGCCAGGCCGCCGGGAAGGCCGGTGCCCGTGCGAGGTCTCCCACGGGCACGACGAGCATCGCGCCTTCACCCGGGAGGCCGGGAGGCGCGCCGCGCGCCCCGGGTTCAGAGGTCCCGGTCGAGGCGGAGGCGGACCTCGCCGGCGAGATCCTCGTCGGCGCTGTCCAGGCCGTAGCGCCACACGCGCTCGGCGTCCTCGTCGCGGCCCCTGAGCGGGAGCGTGCGGGCCAGGAGCTCGATGGCCAGCGCGCCGGTCTCGACGTCGCCGCCCTCCTCGATCGCGGCGGAGAACTCCGCGCACGCCAGCTCCAGGTGAGCGATGCCGAGCATCACCCGCAGCCTCGGCACCTCGGCCGCGTCTGGCACCGCGAGCGCCTCCAGGAGCACCTGGGCGGCCTCCCCCGGCTCGCCCTCCTCCAGGAGTGCCTCCGCCAGCCGCTGGGCGGCACGAGGAGCGATCTCCGGGTCGGCGGTGGCCAGCGCGTCACGCAGCGACCGCTCGGCCTCCTCCGCGCCTGTGGCGAGCCTGGCGAGGGCCATGTGCGCCAGCGGGACGTAGGCGGGATGGCCGACGCCCAGCGCGGCCTGCCAGGCGGCGCGGGCCTGGTCGGCCAGGTCCTCCCGCTCGAAGCTCCCCGCGAGCAGGCAGGCGGCCTGGGCGGCGAACTCCGGGTGCCCGGTCGCCAGCGCGGTGCGCGCGGCCGCGCGGGAACCCGCCACGTCCCCGCTCTCCTCCAGCACCACCGCGAGACCCACCGCCGCCTGGGCCCGGTCGGGCTCGTGGGGATCGGCGACCAGCTCGGCGAAGATCGCGGCGGCGCCGTCGAGGTCGCCCGCCTCGGCCAGTCTTCGCGCGGTGTCCAAGGGACGGGTGTCCACCTCAGGCATGCAGGATCCTTCCGGATACGGAGACGCCCCGAGCCTAACGACTCGGGGCGCCCCCCGTCCTGTCGCATTCCCCGCGAATATCGAGGGTCGCGCGGGCCTCCGATCCCGGCGGGGCCCCGCGGCGATCAGTCCTCGTACGCCTCCAGGGGAGGGCAGGAGCAGACCAGGTTGCGGTCGCCGTAGGCCTGGTCGATGCGGCGGACCGGCGACCAGTACTTGCCCTCGCGCACCGACGGCAGCGGGTAGGCCGCCTCGGTGCGGCTGTAGGGGTGGCCCCACTCGTCGGCGACGAGGCTGTCGGCCGTGTGCGGGGCGTTGCGCAGCGGGTTGTCGGTCTTGTCGTACGCCCCGGAGGCGACCTTCGCGATCTCCTCGCGAATCGCGATCATCGCCTCGCAGAACCGGTCGAGCTCGGCCAGGTCCTCGCTCTCGGTCGGCTCGATCATCAGCGTGCCGGCCACCGGGAAGGACATGGTCGGGGCGTGGAAGCCGTAGTCGATGAGGCGCTTGGCCACGTCGTCGACCGTCACCCCGGTCTCCTTGGTGATCTGGCGCAGGTCCACGATGCACTCGTGGGCGACCAGGCCGCCGCGGCCGGTGTAGAGGACCGGGTAGTGGGGGCTGAGCCTGCGGGCCAGGTAGTTGGCCGACAGGATGGCCTGCTCGGTGGCCGCCTTCAGCCCGTCGGCGCCCATCATCCGGATGTAGGCCCAGGAGATGGGCAGGATGCCCGCGGAGCCGTACGGGGCCGCCGAGACCGGGCCGACCGCGGTTCCCTCGCGCAGCGGGTGGCCGGGCAGGTAGTCGGCCAGGTGGGCGCGGACCGCGACCGGGCCGACGCCGGGACCGCCGCCGCCGTGCGGGATGCAGAAGGTCTTGTGCAGGTTCAGGTGGGAGACGTCCGCCCCGAACTCCCCCGGCCTGGCCAGGCCGACCAGCGCGTTGAGGTTGGCGCCGTCGACGTAGACCTGCCCGCCCGCCTCGTGCACCAGCTCGCAGATCCGCACGATCGTCTCCTCGTACACGCCGTGCGTGGACGGGTAGGTCACCATGATCGCGGCGAGCTGCTCGCGGTGCTTGTCGATCTTCGCGA
The DNA here is from genome assembly GCF_051918885.1 of Streptosporangium sp. OZ121. NCBI lineage: Bacteria > Bacillati > Actinomycetota > Actinomycetes > Streptosporangiales > Streptosporangiaceae > Streptosporangium > Streptosporangium sp. OZ121. The sequence continues at coordinate 38,993 of NZ_JBPXMC010000022.1, read as the reverse complement.
CGAGGTCGTCGACGTCCACGTTGCCCTGGTCGTCACAGGCGACCACGGCCACGCGCATGCCCGCCATCACCGCGCTCGCGGCGTTGGTGCCGTGCGCGGAGGAGGGGATCAGGCAGACGTCGCGGCCCGACTCGCCGCGGGCGGTGTGGTAGGCGCGGATCGCCAGGAGCCCGGCGAACTCGCCCTGGGAGCCGGCGTTCGGCTGGAGCGACACGGCGTCGTAGCCGGTGACCTCGGCCAGCCAGCGTTCCAGCTGCCCGATCAGCTCGACGTAACCCGCGGCCTGGTCCTCGGGCGCGTAGGGGTGCAGCCCGGCGAACTCCGGCCAGGTGATCGGCTCCATCTCGGTGGTCGCGTTGAGCTTCATGGTGCAGGAGCCCAGCGGGATCATCGACCGGTCGAGCGCGATGTCCTTGTCCTGGAGCCTGCGCAGGTAGCGCAGCATGGCCGTCTCGGAGCGGTGGCTGTGGAAGACCGGGTGGGTCAGGTAGTCGCTGACCCGGGCCAGCGCGGCGGGCAGCGCGTCGTGCGCGGCGGCGTCGAGGTCGGCGAGCACGGCGCCGCTGATCCCGAAGGCGGCCAGGACCTGCTCCAGGTGGAGGAGCTCGGTCCTCTCGTCGCAGGTGACGCCCACGTGGTCGGCGTCGACCAGGCGCAGGTTGACCCCGTTGTCGCGGGCCGCGGCGACGACCGCCTCGGCGCGGCCGGGCACCCTGGCGAGCACGGTGTCGAAGAAGGTGTCGTGCACGACCTCGACGCCGCCCTGGCGCAGGCCCTCGGCGAGCACGACGGCGTGCCGGTGGGTGCGACGGCCGATCCTGCGCAGGCCCTCGGGGCCGTGGTAGACGGCGTACATGCCGGCGATCACGGCGAGCAGCACCTGCGCGGTGCAGATGTTGCTGGTGGCCTTCTCGCGGCGGATGTGCTGCTCGCGGGTCTGAAGCGCGAGCCGGTACGCGGGGCGCCGGTCGGCGTCCTGGGAGACGCCCACCAGGCGGCCGGGCAGCTGGCGCTGGAGGCCGTCACGGACCGCCATGTAGGCGGCGTGCGGGCCGCCGAAGCCGAGGGGGACGCCGAAGCGCTGCGAGGAGCCGACCGCGATGTCGGCGCCGAGCTCGCCGGGCGCGGCCAGCAGGGTGAGGGCCAGCAGGTCGGCGGCGGCGACCACCTGGGCGCCGCGCGCGTGGGCGGCGTCGGCGATGGCGCGGAAGTCGCGGATCCTGCCGCTGGCGCCGGGATACTGCACGAGCACCCCGAAGCACTCGGGGAGTTCGGCGGTGAAGTCGCTCTCGACCAGCTCGATGCCGAGCGGCTCGGCGCGGGTGCGCAGCACCGCCTTGGTCTGCGGCAGCGCGTCGGCGTCCACCACGAACACCTTCGAGGGGCTGCGGCCCGCGCGGCGGGCCAGGGTCATCGCCTCGGCGGCGGCGGTGGCCTCGTCCAGCAGGGAGGCCCCGGCGACGTCGAGGGCGGTCAGGTCGGAGACGACGGTCTGGAAGTTGATCAGGGCTTCCAGGCGGCCCTGGGAGATCTCCGGCTGGTAGGGCGTGTACGCGGTGTACCAGCCCGGGTTCTCCAGGAGGTTGCGGCGGATGACGCCCGGGGTGATCGTGTCGTGGTACCCCAGGCCGATCATCGAGGTGAGCACGGTGTTGCGCCCGGCGAGGACCCGCAGCTCGGCGAGAGCCTCGGACTCCCCGGCCGCCGGGGGCAGGCTCAGCCGCTCCGAGGAACGGATCGCCTCGGGCACGGCCACCGCGACCAGGTCGGCGACGGAGGCGAATCCGACCGCCTCCAGCATGCGGGTCTGGCCGGCGTCGTCCGGCCCTATGTGACGGGTCGCGAAAGCGGGAGAGCCGAGTTCGCTGAGCGAGGACAGGTCGGTCATTGGTGAAGCCTCCCGGGACGGGGTGGAGACCGGCGCTGGGCGCGGGCGTATGCCTGGTCTCCCCCTCTGTCATCACGACCGTCGTGCGGGGTCGTGACCTGAGAGCTTCACCTGCCCTTGTCGGGAGGCTTGCACCGTCGGTGAGTCGCGCCTGGCGAGCGCGCCTGCTTTCCAGAGTTGCCTCGTCCGTGCGGTACCGGGTGCCTGAGAGATTCCGGGGAGGTTGCTCCTTCGGCGCCCCGATCGTGGTCGGGGTCTCTCCCGCACAGGGTCAGTGGCAGGTCCGAGTTTACCCGGTTCGTCGTGCTCTGCGACGACGGGCCAGCTCATCGGCCTGATGATCTCCTAAAGGGCCCCCGCTCGACTCCGCGCGTTCGCCGGGCAGATCCGCGAGGGAGCCCTCCACCTCCTGCCACACCCGTCCCAGTGCTATGCCGAAGACTCCCTGACCGCCCTGGAGGAGGTCGATGACCTCGTCGGGCGAGGTGCACTCGTAGACGCTCACCCCGTCGCTCATCAGGGTGATCCCGGCCAGGTCGTTGACGCCCCTGTCGCGCAGGTGCTGCACGGCGATGCGGATCTGCTGGAGGGAGACACCGGTGTCGAGGAGCCGCTTGACGACCTTGAGGACCAGGATGTCGCGAAAGCCGTACAGCCGCTGGGAGCCGGAGCCGTGGGCGGCTCGCACGGTGGGCTCGACCAGGCCGGTGCGCGCCCAGTAGTCGAGTTGCCGGTAGGTGATGCCGGCCGCGGAACAGGCCGTGGGGCCCCGGTAGCCGATGTCGGCGGGCACCTTCACCGGTTGCCCGTCGAACAGCAGACCCTCTTCACCCGCGCGCTGACGTGCCGACTGGCGCCGTTCCGGGTCATCCTGATCGGCGTTTCTACCCTCGCCGCTGCTGACCGCCACGCGGACCTCCGGCTTTCTCTCATCCCACGGCCTGATCTGGGGGTTTACGCACGACCGCGGGTTTCACTTGCACCGTAGGACTGGGGCCAAGTCCAGTCAACGACCCCACCCGGCGCGTCGTGAAGCGTAAATGCACCGAAATTCCTACCCCGCGCGGCCGAAGTCCTCGGGCGTGATCGTGTCAAGGAACTCCCTGAACTTCTCCACCTCGTCCTCCTGGTCGTCCGGGATGATCACCCCCGCCTCCCGGACCACGTCCTCACTCGCGAAGATACGTGCGCCGGTGCGAAGTGCCAAGGCGATCGAGTCCGAGGGACGCGCGCTCACCTCGACCCCGTTGGAGAACACGAGATCCGCGAAGAAGATGCCGTCGCGCAGGGCGACGATGTTGACCGTGCTCAGCCGGACGCCGAGCCCTTCGAGCACGTCACGGAACAGGTCATGCGTGAGCGGCCGGGGTGGCGGTTCCTCGGCCTGGGCCATGGCGATCGCCGTGGCCTCCGTCATGCCGATCCAGATAGGTAGGTAACGCTCCCCATGCGTCTCTTTCAGCAAGACGATCGGCTGGTTGGAGGGCATCTCAACTCGAACGCCCACGACCTCCATCTGCAACACGGGCTGCTCCGTCTTCGCTGGATTCCGACCGGTTTGTTCAACGTAACACTCGTGGGGGTACGAGTGCCTGGTCAGGTTCTCACCGGCCCAGGGCCCCACGAACGCCGGAACGCAGCAGAGAGGCGTGCAATTCCAGCAGCAGGCCGGAGATCTCCCTGGCCGTCTCGTCGGCCTGGTCGATGGCCCCGGGGGCGCGGCGGCGCAGGAGCGGGGCGACGGCCTGCTCCACCAGGCCGGCCTCGCGCTCCGCGGCGGCCTTGACGGCCCGCAGGTGGCGGGCCCGCAGGCCGAAGGCGGCCAGGGCTCCGACGCTGCGGGCCACGGCCAGCGCCTCGGCGTCGTAGTAGCGGGCCACGGCGGCCAGCAGGCCGTAGTCCTCCAGCTCGGCGAGGGTCTCCTCGTCGAGCTCGGCGGCGGCGAGCAGCTCCTCGCGGGTGAGCCGGATCTCGGGGGGCGCGTCGTCGGGGACCGCGCGCGGCCTGGCGGCCGGGCGCTCCTCGCGGTCGGCCGCCTCCAGATGATCCTTGATGACGCGCAGCGGCAGGTAGCGGTCACGCTGCTCGCTGAGGATGTAACGGAGCCGCTCGACGTCGGCGTAGGTGAACTTGCGGTATCCGGAGGGACTGCGCTCCGGCTCGATCAGCCCCTCGCCCTCCAGGAAACGAATCTTGGAGATGCTGACATCGGGGAACTCGCCCTGCAGGAGAGCGAGCACCTCCCCGATGCTCATGTGCGCACGAGCGGCCTGCGAGCTCATCATCCTCCAGCGGCGCCGCGGGTGAGGAAGACGAGGCGGAACTTACCGATCTGCACCTCGTCCCCGCCGTACAGCGGGACCTCCTCGATGCGCTCGCGGTTCACGTACGTGCCGTTCAGGCTGCCGACGTCGCGGACGGTGAAGACCCCGCCGCCGCGCCGGTAGAACTCCACGTGGCGGCGCGAGACCGTGATGTCGTCGAGGAAGATGTCGCTCTCGGGGTGACGGCCCACGGTGGTCAGGTCGCTGTCGAGCAGGAACCGGCTGCCGGCGTTGGGGCCGCGCATCGCGACCAGCAGCGCGGTGCCCGGGGGCAACTGCTCGACGGCCTGCCGTTCGGCGAGAAGCGTCTCACCTGTCTCCGCCTCGTAGGCCTCGATCCCGGAGAGGGAGATCGTCGATGTGCTGTCTCCGGGGGTCTCGGCTTTGGTAAGCGGCGACCCGCATCGTGAACAGAAACGGGCATCCTCAGGATTGGCATGACCGCACTGCGTGCAGTAGACGCTCGGCATCGATCGGCTCGGCCTCCTACCGCGAAGACGCGGCAACGGTGCTCAGTGATGCGCGCCTCGCTTCTTCGCTTCTCAAGTGTTTTCTCGGACTGCGAATGCCGCAACATACAGTGATGAGGCGCGAAGGTCAAGGTTGACGCTGAACCGCGGGTACGGTCGGTGACAAAGTTACAGTGGGGCACTGTCCCCGGTCCATGGCGCCGCGCTGTGTTTGTGGCAACCGCTCGGCCCACGGCCCCCGTCCGGGCGCCTTCCCGCGCCTGCGGCGCGCCCGCCGGGGCCTGGTCCCGTCAGCCGCCCGCGGCCTCCTCGACCACCCGCGCCCAGTGCTCGATCAGGGTCTGCGCGGAGTCGACGTCGAACCCCTCGGCCCACAGATGGGTGACCGCCTCCGCCGGGTCGGGCAGCACCAGGGTCCAGCTGCCGTCCTCGGCGACGACCCGCACCCCGTCGGTGGTGTCGATGCGGTAGTGCTCGGCGGCCTCGATGACCGAGCGCATCACCGCGCCCTTGGCGGCCCACGGGGTCGGCACGGTCCGGCGCAGCAGCTTGGCCTCGGGGATCCTGGCGTCGATCTGGCTGAGCGAGAGCCGGGTCCTGGCGACCAGGCCCAGCAGGCGCAGGAAGACCGCCAGGCCGTCCACCGTGGGGCCGAACTCGGGCACGATGAAACCGCCGCGCCCGTCGGCCGCGAAGATCATCTCTGGCCCCCTGGCGGCGGCGGTGAGCGCGTCGATCGCGGTGGAGGTCCACTCGGCCTGGACGCCGTGGAACCTGCAGACCTGCTCGGCCACCCGGGTGGTGGTGACCGGCAGCGCCACCCTGCCGCCGCGCCGCTCGGCGGCGACCAGGTCGAGCACCACCAGCAGGGCGCGCTCCTCGCTGATCAGCTGGCCCTTCTCGTCCACCAGCGCGACCCGCTCCCCCACCGGGTCGAAACGCACCCCGAAGGCCGCCCTGGAGGAGCTGACGAGCTCCGCCAGGCGCTGCAGGTCGCGGCGGCGCTCGGCGAGGGTCTCGGTGGGCGAGGCGTCGTCCAGCCGGTTGTTGACGGTCAGCACGTCCACCCCGACGCGGCCCAGCAGGCTGGGCAGCACCAGCGAGGAGGTGCCTCCGGCGCAGTCGACCACGACCTTCATGTCGGCGTCGCGCACCCCGCTGATGTCGACCAGGCGCAGCAGCTCGTGCGTGTAGTCCTCCACCGCCCGGGCGGGGAAGCTCAGCTCGGCGATCTCCCCGGGGAAGGCGCGGCGGAACTCCTGCCGGGAGAAGACCCGGTCCAGCTTGCGCTGGGCCGCCGGGGACAGGTCCGCGCCGTGCTCGTCCATGAAGACGATGTCGACGCTCTGCGGGTCGCCGGGGGTGGTGCGCAGCGCGATGCCGCCGACGGCGTTCTCCCTGGCGGTGTGGAAGCGGGCCACCGGGAGCGGGGACGCCTCCAGGTCGAGCACGTTGATCGCGCTGGCGTTCAGGGCGCTGATCACGGCCCGCTTCAGCGCCCGCGCGGCGCGGGAGGAGTCGCGGGAGGTGATGACCGAGGCGCCCTTCTTCAGGGTGGTGGCGTAGGCGCTGGCCAGCCGTACGCACAGCTCGGGGGTGATCTCGACGTTGACCAGCCCCGAGACCCCCCGGGGGCCGAACAGGTTGCGCTGGGCGCGCGGCTCCCAGATGACGCTGTTGTTGATCACCGCCCCGGCCTCGATGGTCTTGAACGGGTAGATCTTGACGCCGGAGGAGATGTACGCCTCGGCCTCGATGATGCACTCGTCGCCGACGACGGCGCCCTCCTCGACCCTGGCGCCGGTCATCAGGTCCGTGTTCTTGCCGATCACGCAGCCGCGCAGGTGGGCGCTGGGCCCGACGTAGACGTTGTCGTGGACGACCGCGCGGTGCAGGAAGGCCCCCTCCCTGACCACCGCGTTGCTGCCCAGCACGGTGTACTCGCGCAGCTCGGCGCCCGCCTCGATCTTGGCGTAGTCGCCGACGTAGAGGGGGCCCTTGAGGACGGCGTCGGCGTCGACCGAGGCCCCCTCGGCGACCCAGACGCCCGGCGAGACCTCGAAGGCGTCGATGTCGACCTTGACCCGGCCGGACAGGACGTCGGCCTGGGCCTTGAGGTAGCTCTCGTGGGTGCCGACGTCCTCCCAGTAGCCGTCGGCCACGTAGCCGTACAGCGGGGCGCCGCGCTCCAGCAGCCTGGGGAACACGTCGCCCGACCAGTCGACGGACTCCCCTGCCGCGATCTCGTCGAGGACCTCGGGCTCCATCACGTAGATGCCGGTGTTGGCGGTGTCGGAGAAGACCTGGCCCCAGGTCGGCTTCTCCAGGAAGCGCTCCACCCTGCCCTGGTCGTCGACGATGACGATGCCGAACTCCAGCGGGTTGGGGACGCGCTTGAGCCCGATCGTGACCATCGCGCCGTTCTCGCGGTGAAAGCGGATCATGTCGGTCAGGTCGATGTCGGTCAGCGCGTCGCCGGAGATGACCAGGAAGCGGTCGTCGCGGAGCCGGTCGGCGGCGTTCTTCACGCTGCCCGCGGTGCCGAGCGGCGTGTCCTCGGTGGCGTAGTACAGGCTCATGCCGAGCTCGTCGCCGTCGCCGAAGTAGTTGCGGACCAGGGCGGCCAGGAACTGCACGGTGACCACCGTCTCGGTGAAGCCGTGCCGTTTCAGCAGGCGAAGCACATGCTCCATGATCGGCCGGTTGATCACGGGTAGGAGAGGTTTGGGCTGGTTCGCGGTCATCGGCCGGAGCCGTGTCCCCTCCCCGCCCGCCATGACGACGGCCTTCACAGATCACCTCTTAAGGCGTTTGGCCTCGCTTGTCAGCTGACGCACCTGTACCCAATACAGCACCCCGGACCACCAGTACAGGCCGGTGCCCCAGATGGCCAGGGACCAGCCGACGATCCCCGCCACCTCGCCGTACCAGGAGGGATGGTGGGCCAGGAAGAGCAGTGGGAAGGCGTAGAGCAGGTTGGCCGTGGCGGCCTTGCCGAGGAAGTGCACGGGCAGCGCGGGACCGTACCCGAGGCGGCGCAGGATGATCGGGATGCCCAGCAGCATCACGTCGCGCAGCGGGATGGCCAGCGCCAGCCACCAGGGGATGATCTCGCGCATGGCGAGGCCGAACAGGGTGGCCAGGATGTAGAGCCGGTCGGCCAGCGGGTCGAGCAGGCGGCCGAGCCTGCTGGTCTGGTTCCAGGCACGGGCGATCTTGCCGTCGAGCCAGTCGGAGAACCCCGCCAGCATCAGCAGGGCGACGGCCCAGCCGTCGGCCTTCGGGCCCAGCACCAGCCACAGGAAAACCGGCACCCCCAGAAGCCTGGCCAGGCTCAACGCGTTGGGGACCGTCCAGATTCGGTCCTCGGCCCCCGATGCTTCCGGATTCACCGGCTGATCTCCCTCCCCGTACCTGATGGTGACACTACTGCGTCGGATGCGGCCGAGTGGATGGTGGGCGCGGGGGATACGCGTTATCGTTCCGTTCGACCAACGCGGGAGCCCGGAGAACCGGGCTGAGAGGACGGCCGAGACAGCCGCCGACCGCCAGAACCTGCTCCGGGTAATGCCGGCGAAGGGAGTTTGCGCGATGACCGACGCGCGTATTTCCAGCTCCAAGATCTACCAGGGCGACCTGCGCGTCCCCATGCGCGAGGTGCGCCTGACCGACGGGACCGCGGTCACGCTGTACGACACCTCGGGCCCCTACACCGACCCGTCCGTGACCACCGACGTCACCCGCGGCCTGCCGCGCCCGCGCGAGGAGTGGATCCTGGAGCGGGGCGACACGGTCCGGTACGGCGGCCGGCCCGGCGCCCCCGGCGACGACGGCTACCGCGACCGCGACGCCTGGGCCCGCGACCTGCGTTCCCTCGACGCGGTCTTCACCGGCGGCGGCGACCGGCCGCTGCGCGCGGCGGGGGCGCCGGTCACCCAGCTCGCCTACGCCCGCCGCGGCCTGGTCACCCGGGAGATGGAGTTCGTCGCGGTCCGCGAGGGCGTGACGCCGGAGTTCGTCCGCGCCGAGGTGGCCGCCGGGCGGGCGATCATCCCGGCCAACGTCAACCACCCCGAGAGCGAGCCGATGGTCATCGGCCGCAACTTCCTCGTGAAGATCAACGCCAACATCGGCAACTCGGCCGTCGCCTCCACCATCGAGGAGGAGGTGGACAAGATGACGTGGGCGATCCGGTGGGGCGCCGACACGGTGATGGACCTGTCCACCGGGCGCAACATCCACACCACCCGCGAGTGGATCATCCGCAACTCCCCGGTGCCGATCGGGACCGTCCCGCTCTACCAGGCGCTGGAGAAGGCGGGCGGCGACGCGGCCCGCCTGTCGTGGGAGATCTACCGGGACACCCTGATCGAGCAGTGCGAGCAGGGCGTGGACTACTTCACCGTCCACGCGGGGGTGCGCCTGGCCCACGTGCCGCTGACCGCGCGGCGCAGGACCGGGATCGTCTCCCGGGGCGGCTCGATCATGGCGGCCTGGTGCCTGGCGCACCACCGCGAGAGCTTCCTCTACGAGCACTTCGCCGACATCTGCGAGATCCTGGCCCGCTACGACGTGGCGTTCTCGCTGGGCGACGGCCTGCGCCCCGGATCGATCTCCGACGCCAACGACGAGGCCCAGTTCGCCGAGCTCAGGACGCTGGGCGAGCTCACGAGGATCGCTCACGCGCACGACGTCCAGGTGATGGTCGAGGGGCCCGGCCACGTCCCCATGCACAAGATCAAGGAGAACGTCGACCTGCAGCGCGAGCTCTGCGCCGACGCCCCGTTCTACACCCTCGGCCCGCTGACGACCGACATCGCGCCCGGCTACGACCACATCACCTCGGCCATCGGCGCGGCGATGATCGGCTGGTACGGCACGGCGATGCTCTGCTACGTCACGCCCAAGGAGCACCTGGGCCTGCCGGACAGGGACGACGTGAAGACCGGCGTGATCACCTACAAGATCGCGGCGCACGCGGCCGACCTCGCCAAGGGCCACCCGGGCGCGCAGGCATGGGACGACGCGCTGTCCGACGCCCGGTTCGAGTTCCGCTGGGAGGACCAGTTCGCCCTCTCCCTGGACCCCGAGACCGCCAGGTCCTTCCACGACGAGACGCTGCCCGCCGCCCCGGCCAAGACCGCGCACTTCTGCTCGATGTGCGGTCCGAAGTTCTGCTCGATGAGGATCAGCCATGACGTGCGCAGGTTCGCCGAGGAACGCGGCCTGACCGGCGCCGAGGCCCTGGAGGCCGGGATGCGGGAGAAGTCGGAGGAGTTCTCCCGCGAGGGCGGCCGGGTCTACCTGCCCGTGGAGGGGCTCTGAGCCGCCAAGATCGACCAGGGGGCGTACTGCCCGCGCTTCCGTACCCTCTACCCTTCAAACCATGACCAATGACACCACGCTCTTCCTGGGGCAGTGGATCCGCTCGCCGGGCACCGTCGGAGCGGTGGCGCCGAGCTCGCGGCGGCTCGCCGAGACGGTGGCCTCGCCGGTCCCGCACCGGGGCGACCCGGTGATCGTCGAGCTCGGCCCCGGCACGGGCGCGTTCACGGCGGAGATCCAGCGCCGGCTGGGCGGCCGGGGGCACCACATCGCCGTCGAGATCAACCCGAAGCTGGCCGAGTTCCTCGCCGCCAGGAACCCGGGCGTGGACGTCGTGGTCGACGACGCGGTACGGCTGCCCCAGCTGCTCCAGGAGCGTGGCCTGCCCCAGGCCGACGCGATCGTGAGCGGGCTCCCCTGGGCCGCCTTCTCCGAGGAGACCCAGGCCCGCCTGCTGGGCGCGGTCACCGGGATCATGGGCCCGCACACGGCCTTCACCACCTTCGCCTACAGCTTCGCCAAGCGCCTTCCTCCGGCGCGGCGCTTCAGGAGGCGCCTGGTCGACACCTTCGAGGAGGTCGTCACGGGCCGGACGGTGTGGGGCAACGTGCCGCCGGCCTTCGTCTACCACGCGCGCAGGCCGCGGCTGGATCCCTCCCGGGAGACCTGATCCCGCGGGCCGGGGGCCGGGACGCCACGAAGATACCGAACTACGTTCTACGATTGCGCCCGCAGCCAGAATGGAGTTGATCATCGTGGACTTCACCCTCCCCGAGAGCGCCCTCGCCGTGCAACGCGGCATCGGCGACATCTGCGCCCGCTACGACCTGGACTACTGGCAGCGGTGCGAGAGCGAGAAACGCTGGCCCGAGGAGGTCTGGCAGGACCTGGCCAAGGGCGGCTGGCTCGGCCTGGCCGTGCCCGAGGAGTACGGCGGCGGCGGCCAGGGCCTGCTGGAGCTGGCCGTGGCCACCGAGACCCTGTCGGCCTCGGGCTCGGCCGGCGGCTCGGCGTTCACCTACGTGCTCACCCCCGGGTTCGGCGCGATGACCCTGTCCAGGCACGGCAGCCGGTGGCAGCGCGACGAACTGCTGCCCAAGCTGGCCACCGGCGAGGTGGAGACCTGCTTCGCGCTGACCGAGCCCGACGCCGGGTCCAACGCCCTGGGCATCTCCACCTTCGCCCGCCGCGACGGCGCGGAGTTCGTCGTCAACGGCCAGAAGATCTGGATCACCGGCGTGCAGCGCGCCACCTGGATGCTCCTGGTCACCCGGACCATCCCGGCCGCCGAGGCCAAACCCCGCTCCAACGGCCTGACCGTCCTGCTGGTGAACGTCCCCGAGGCGGTCGCCGCCGGGCAGCTGTCCTTCCAGCCGATCCCGAAGCTGGGCGCCAACACCACCCCGTCCAACATGGTCTTCGTCGACGACCTCCGGGTCCCGGAGAGGAACGTGGTCGGCGAGGTCGACCAGGGCGCGCTGGTGCTGTGGGACATCCTCAACCCCGAGCGCGTCCTGCTGGCCGCCTCCGCGCTCGGCGGCGCCGAGGTGGCGCTGCGGGTGGCCGTGCAGTACGCCAAGGAGCGCGAGGTCTTCGGCCGCCCGATCGGCGCCAACCAGGCCATCGCCTTCCCCCTCGCCCAGGTCAAGGCGAAGATCGAGCTGGCCAGGCTGATGCTCTACAAGGCCGCCTGGCTGTTCGACAGGCAGCTGCCCTGCGGCACCGAGGCCAACATCGCCAAGCTGACCGCCTCGCAGGCCGCGTGGGAGGCGGCGGACCACGCCTTCCAGACGCACGGCGGCATGGCCTACTCGCTGGAGTACCCGGTGGCCCGCCTGCTGGCCGACGCCCGCATCGGCAAGGTCGCCCCGGTCACCGAGGAGCTCCTGCTCAACTACCTGGCCACCCAGGTGCTCGGGCTGCCCAGGAGCTTCTGACCCGATCATCCGGTGGCCCTGATTACCCGGCGGCGCGCGCGGGCATCACCCTCGGCGACAGGCCAGCACGAGGAGTAGCCGATGTCCGCGTACGCCAGCACAGTGATCAACGCCTCCGCCGACGAGGTGTGGGAGTACCTGAGGGATTTCGGCAACCTGGCGGAGTGGCTGCCGGGGATCACCGGCTGCGAGATCGAGGACGGCGAGCGCTCCCGGCCGGGCGCGGTGCGCAGGCTGGATGGCCCCGGCGGAGTCTTCAGGGAGCGGCTGCTCACCCTCGACGACGCCTCGCGCTCGGCGACGTACGAGATCCTGGAGAGCCCGCTGCCGGTCCGTGACTACCGGGCGCTCTACCGGGTCGCCCCCGTCACCGACAGCGGGAGGGCGTTCGTCGAGTGGTCGGCCACCTTCGAGACCGGCGACGCGGCGAAGGTGCGGAGGTTCGTCGTCGACCAGGTCTTCGAGCCCGGCCTGGCCGCCCTGCACGGGCGCTTCTGACCGGGCGCCGCCGCCTCGGGTCGGCCGCCGCCGTACGGGTCCGGGCGGCGTCCCCGGCGGATGTCCGGCACGGACCCCGCCCCGCGGGAGACACCCCGCGGGAAGGCTCCGCTCGCCGGGCGGATATCGACCGGCCGGAAAGGGCCGGCTACCGGAAGGCCTCCGCGAGACGGGCCGCGGCGTACTCGCGTGCCTCGGTCGCCTGGTCGAAGAAGCCCGGCAGGCCGAAGAAACCGTGGATGGCCCCCTCGTATCTCCTGACCTCGACCGGCACCCCGGCCGCGGCGAGCTGGGCGGCGTACTGTTCGCCCTCGTCGCAGAGGGGGTCGCACTCGGCGACGATCACCGTCGCCGGAGCCAGGCCGGACTTGTCGGCCAGCCGGGCCGGAGCCAGCCGGGGGTCGGCCGGGTCACCGCCGTACTGCGCGACGAACCAGGCCATCTCTTCCGCGCCGAGCCCGAAGCCGGTGGCGTAGGAACGGTAGCTCCCGGTGTCCATGGCGACGTCGGCCACCGGGTAGACGAGCAGCTGATGGGCCAGTTCGAGCCCGGCGTCCCTGGCCTGCCAGGCGGCCACGGCCGCGAGGTTGCCCCCGGCGCTGTCACCGCAGACCGCGACGCGCCCCGGGTCGATCCCGTAGGCGCCGGGACGGGCGAAGACGTCCTGCACGACGCTCCACGCGTCGTCGGCCGCCGCGGGGAAGGGGTGGTGGGGCGCGAGCCGGTAGTCGACCGAGACCACGACCGCCCCGTTGCGCACCGCGAGGTCGCGGCCGAGGGCGTCGTTGCGCTCGACGCTCCCGAAGACCCAGCCCCCGCCGTGGAGGTAGACGATCGCGGGGAGGGGACCGTCGCCCTCCTCGGGCCGGTAGACCCGGACCGGTACGCCCCCGACGACCTCGTCCCTGACCGTCGGGAGGGGAATGATCGGACCGCGCTGCTCGGCGAAGGCGTCCAGGGTCCGCAGCTCGGCGATCATGTCGGGGGTGAGCGTGGAGAGAGGGGCACCGAGGTCCGTCTGGAAGAGTTTCAGGTAGGCCTCGGCCTGCGGGTGCAACGGCATGATCGGCACTTTACCCGCCGGATCCCCGCACGGCGTGACCCCGCGCGCGACGGCCCCCCGAGCGTCGCGGAACACCGGACGCGCGTCACCGCCGGGCATCGTCGCCACCGCTGGGCCTCACCGTCACCGCCCGGCCTCAGCACCGAGCCGCCTCGGCCGTCGCCACCGGGCCTCACCGCCGGCCGTCGCCACCGGACGTCACCGCCGGGCCGCCTCGACCAGGGCCTCGATGAGCCGGTTGTCCCCGGCGCGTCCGGGATTCCACTGCACCCCGACGCAGAACCGGCGCCCCTGCAGCTCGACGCCCTCGACGATCTGGTCGTCGGCCCAGGCCACGGCGAGCAGACCGGTGCCCAGCCGCTTGACGGCCTGGTGATGGGGCGCGGTCACCTCGGCCGTGTCGCCCACCGTCTTGCCCAGCTTGCTGGAGACGCTGATCTGGATGCGGTGCGCCTGGGCGGCGGCGTGGCGGCCGTGGTCGACCACCTCGGGGAGCCAGGGGATCAGGGTCCCGCCCTGGGCGACGTTCAGGACGTGCATGCCCCGCCCCGAGGCGAGCAGCGGCAGGTCGGCCTTGACGGCGGCGCGGGCCAGCGCCAGCTCGAAGCGGTCGCGGTGCGGCTGGGGGTCCCTGACGCGCTCCTCGCGGGCGGCCCCGTAGAGGGAGGGGTCGAGCTCACCCCCTCCGGCGAGGATCACGCCCGACAGGCCGCCGACGTAGTCGTCGATCCCGCCGAGGTTGAGCGGGGGCAGCAGCACCGGGGCGCCGCCCGCCTTCTCGACGGCCCGCGCGTAGGAGGGCGGCGACAGGACGGCCTCCCTGACCCAGTCGCCCCAGCGGGCGGCCTCGAGGTAGGTGGTGATACCGATCAAGGGTCGGGGCATGCGTTCTCCAGGGGGCGTGCGCGAGGTGGCGCCACCTGTTTCGGACAGCACCGATCCCATCTCCAACAGCTCCCCTATCATGGCGCACTCCATTTCGGTCATGTCACACATTCGAGGTATCAGTGTCGTCTCGCCAGGAGTCCCCAACTCTCACCGCGAGGACGGTTCACACCCCCGGCGAGCTGGAACTCCGCCATGACCGTAGGGCTTACCACCAGTGAACTCTTAATTCAAATGGAACGTGATTATTATTCGCTTACGCCGATCGCCGGGAATTAGTTGGTCACGCAAAATAACTTTTCAATTACGGATAGTTAGATTTCCCACCATATTGCTGAGAAACGGTTGTGACGTCTACATGGTGATGGAAGACTCAAATTCGAGTGGCCAGGTGAGCCGGGGCTCCCGGTCGCTCGTCACCCGGAGCCGTCAGGGAGGTGGATCTGCATGATCGGACTTTGATCCGATCAATTAGGGTGGGTTCGTTAAATGTCGTTGAATCCGCATCTCGTCAAGGAAAGTTTCGCCCTCGTCGAACCCGTCGCGGACAAGGCCGCGGCGTACTTCTACGGGCGCCTGTTCGCCGAGAGCCCGCACCTGCGGGCGATGTTCCCCCCGGCGATGGACGTCCAGCGCGACCGCCTGTTCAGCGCGCTGACCAGGATCGTCTGGAGCCTGGACAGCCCCGGCAGCCTCGCGTCGTTCCTCGGCCAGCTCGGTCGCGACCACCGCAAGTACGGGGTCCTCGCCGAGCACTACACCGCGGTCGGCAACGCGCTCCTCGCCACGATCAGGCGCTTCGCCGCCGAGATCTGGAACAGCGAGATAGAGGCGGCGTGGGTGGCCGCGTACACGGCCGCCGCCAATCTCATGATCGAATCAGCCGAGTCGGACGCGGGCGTGTCGCCCGCCTGGTGGCTGGCCGAGGTGATCGACCACGAGCTCCGCACGCCGGACATCGCGGTGATCACCCTGCGGCTCGACCAGGAGCTGCCCTACACGCCCGGCCAGTACGTCAACGTGCAGACCGCACGCTGGCCGCGCGTCTGGCGCACGTTCTCCATCGCGAACGCGCCCAGGGACGACAACACCGTCCGCCTGCACGTCCGCGCGATCACCGGCGGCTGGGTCTCCACCGCGCTGGTCCAGCACACCCGGATCGGCGACACCCTGATGCTGGGCCCTCCGATGGGCACCATGGTGCCCGCCGACTCGGGCCGCGACATCCTGTGCGTGGCGGGCGGCACCGGCCTGGCCCCCATCAAGGCGATCCTGGAGCACGTGATCGGCTCCGGACGCCGCCCCAACGTCCACCTGCTCCACGGGGCCCGCACCGCCGCCGAACTCTACGACCTGACCGACCTGGTACGGATGGAGTCCGCCTTCCCGTGGCTGCGGGTACTGCCCGTGGTCTCCGGCGAACCGGGGTACGACGGCATGCGGGGTCAGGTGGCCGAGGTGATGGAGCGGTTCCACTCGTGGGCCGGCCACGAGGCCTACGTCTGCGGCCCGACCGCCATGGTCAACGAGACGGTCCGCAGGCTCCAGCGGGGCGGGATGCCGCTGCCGCACATCCACCGGGACATCGTGCAGGGCGAGCTCTGAACGACAATCGGGACTAACGCCCCGAACTGATCACGCAAATTTCATAGAGCACGGCGAGACACGGCGTGGCATGGCAGCATGAGGCCCAATCCGAAAGGAGATGGTCATGCACGACGGCCCCCCTCCCAGCCCGTGCCCACCTCTCGACCGCCACCCGCGCGGACCCGTCCGCCGCCATCGTCACCCGTCCGGCTCTCCGGCCGGAGCCGTCCGCCCGCACGCGCCCGTCCCCGGTCCCCTCCACCGGCGGCGGCTCCGCCGAGGTCAGGACGACACCCGTCCCCTGCCCCCGGCCGGTCCGGGCCGCCCGGCCGTGCCCTCCCCTCGCGACACGGTGCGCTGAGCCGATGGCCAGACCCGTCACGCTCGTGACCTTCATGCTTCCCGCCACGCTCCGGCACTGGGCGGGCGAGACCACCGAGATCCGCGTCTTCGCCATCGCCGACCACGACGACGGCCACCCCACACTGGGCTCCGCCCTCGACATGCTCCGCCGCACCCACCCGTCCCTGGAGCAGCGGCTCCGCGACGACTACGGGTGCATCCGGCGCCACATCAGCATGTTCGTCTGCGGCGAGAACGCCCGGCACCTCGGCGGCCTCGACTGCGCGCTGCCCCCGGGCGCCGAGATCTTCGTCCTGCCCGCCCTCTCCCGCCGCCAGGAGACCACGAGCTGACCGCCCCCGAGAAACACCGGGCCCAGCGGCGGGGACAGGAGACGGGGACCGAGGAGAACCGAGGGGGCGGCGGGTGGAAAACTCTCCGGCCCGCGCGCCCGGCGGCTCCTCAGGGCGCGACCCTGCCGGCGGCCACGAAGGCCGCGTGCGTGAGGGGCATCAGCTCCGCCCAGGCCGCCTCCATCTTCTCCGCCACCATCTCGATCTCGCGCTGCGGGAAAGAGGGCACCCTGGCCTGCTCGTTCTTGGTGCGCAGGGAGAGGAAGTGCATGAGCGAGCGGGCGTTGCAGGTGGCGTACATCGAGGAGAAGAGACCGACGGGCAGCACCGCCCTGGCCACCTCCCTGGCGATCCCGGCCTCCAGCATCTCCTGGTAGGCGGCGTAGGACTGCCGGTACGACGACTCCATCGCCTCAGTGACGATCTTGTGCTGCTCGGCACTGCCCTCGGCGAAGACGTACTTGCCCGGCCGGCCCTCCTGGACCAGCTTCCGCTCCGCCCCCGGAACGTAGAAATTAGGCTGAAGCTCCCGGTAACGCCCACTTTCCTCGTTGTATGAGTTGTGAACGACGATCCCGTTGGCCAGGAAATTGTGCCAGGGACCTTCAACGGAAAGGTCGTAGGTCATTTCCTCGCCACCGTCCTCGATCGAAGTGATCACATCCGGTGTGGCCACGGAGATCTTTCCCCCGCGCCTGGCCAGCGCCTGCTCCGCGTTGCTCTTCTTGCGGTGACAGGGCAGGCAGGCGGGCGCGAGATTGCTCTCGTCGAGTGCCTTCAGCAGGTCGGCGGCGACAGGAACGACATGATCGAGCGCCAGGTCCTCTCTCGCGAACTCACCGGAACAGAGATGACACGTGTCGGTCTCCCCGATGAGCCGCAATCGCTGCATGGAGGTCCAGACGCCGATTCCGGTGCGCAGGCTCGGAGGGATCAACGCCTGGGAGGGGCGGGAAACGGCGGTCCCGGCCATCAGCGCGTCCCCGACCCCCAGCTCCCCGGCTTTCCGCCATCCGTCGGGAGTGAGCACCGCGTGGTCCACCGAGCACCTGAGCTCCCGCCCGCTCGCGGTGGTCAAGCGAATGAGCTCTTTGACTCCGGACTCCATGACGTCCAGGATCCTGGCTCGTGACGCCTGCAAGGTCGTCTCGTCATAGCAGCGGACGTGATTACGGCGGACTGAATCGAGCTTTCGCAACCGCTTGGAGGGATGCTCCGCCCTGAAGGCGGCCACCGCCTGCTCAGCGGCTTCGCGCGTGTCGTACAACCCCAGGTAGCGCAGCCGATTCATGTGCTTGACCTGGGCGTTCCACTTTCCCGCTCTTTTGTGCCATGACACTCCTCCACCGGCGCGGGGCAGGGTGTCCTCGACGCCGTGGTGCCAGAGCCGATACAGCTCCTCGATCGTCCGCCGGCGAAGGTGCCCCTTCTCGCTCACCAGCGTGATCTCGGAATCACCGGCGAGGCACCACCCGACCCTGTGGCGGTGGAATTCGCGGAAGACGAAGATCGGCGCGCTGACGAGGAAGGTCATCGAGTTGTGCTCGAAGGGGCTGCCGTGCCGGTCGCGCATCAGGAAGTTGATCAGCCCCCTGGAGCGCTCGGGGTCCTTGCCGATCTCCTCCAGGGACTGCTCCCCCGCGGTCGACACCCGCGCGGCCCAGAGCACGTCGGTGTCGGAGGCACTGTGCTTGACCAACTCCACGGTCACGTCATCAAGAAAACGTGCCTCTGCCCCATCGCCCGTCAACTGGCTCCCCCTCGTCGCACCAACAGTCGCCTCATCGTATTCCAGGGGCTCAGCCGTCCCGGAGATGGGCACCCGTCACAATCGGTATATCCGGCGGGCGTTTCCCGAGCCGATCATCTGCGCCACCCGGGCGGCGTCCGCGGCGCTCCACTCGCCGTCGGCCAGTCGCGCGGCGAGTGCCCCGGCCAGGCCGCGCCGGTAGTGCAGGGCCCCGAGGTGGCAGGTCTCGGCCACGCCGTGGCCGCCGGAACCGAACAGCTGCTTGTGGAACGGCACGAGTTCCAGCAGTTCCGCCATGACCGCGGCCGACCCCGTGGCGCTGCGGGTCAGGGCCGCTCCCACGTCGACGTAGACGTGCGGGAGGGTACCCGCCAGATAGGCCGCCTGGCGATGGAACGGGTGGCAGTGCAGCAGGACGACGGGGACGCCCATCGGCTGCGTCGCCGTGATGAAGCCGGCCAGCGGCGCCGGGCCCGCGCCGTACGGACCGGAGCCGGGACCCCAGCCCGAACCGGCGAGGCCTCCGGAGGGTCCGAGACCTCCGGCGCCCCCGGCGGTGCCGAAGCCGCCGTGACCGCCGCCCCGGTAGGTCTCGTGGCCGCCGTACGCGCCGCGACCGCCGGAGGTGGCGCGGCCGGCGCGCCCCGGGTGGGCGCCGTGGCGCGTACCGCCGGCATGACGGGCGAGGCCGGTGTGGAACTGCAGCGGCCGCCCGTACTCCCTGGCCACGTCGATCGCCGTCCAGAGCAGGTGGCGCAGGAGCACCTGGTCGGTGAGCCCCTCCCCCGGGCAGGCCAGCCGCCGGGTGGCCGCCGCGATCACCGCTCCCCGGCTCGGCCTGGCCGGCTCGAGGGGCCGGCCGGAGCGGTGGGCGGTGACCGACTTCAGCGCGACGGCGCGGACGGCCCGCTCGGCGAGTTCCTGGGCGAGGGCGGAGATGTAGGAGGCGCCCGAGACGGCGGTGCCGGCGACCTCCTCCTCGGCCCGCTCGATGTGGACGACCCGCGCGGTGTCCGCGCCGCCCGCGTGCCCCATCCCGGCCGGTGGCAGCACCTCGGCATCGCCGGGGCCCTTCTCGAAGCCGCCGAAGCCCTCCCTGCCGGAATCGCCGGGGTCGCCGGACCCGTCGAGCAGGAAGGTGGAGATCCCCGCGGCGCCCAGCAGCCGCCGGTTCACCTCCGCCGCGCCGAGCTCCGCCCTGCGGGCCAGGTAGACGGCGGGCGGCACGTGCGGGGCGAGGCCGAGAACGGGGGCGCACCAGCGGCGGACCGCGGCGCCCGCGGGGGTGTCGAAGTGGGTGGTGCCCGGCGGCGCGGGGGTCTCCGCGTCGGTGAGCAGCGTCTCGAACCGGGCCCGGGTCAGCTCGTCGCGGCGCACGCCGCGGCAGTTGTGGTCGACCAGCGGCGCCAGCAGCGCCTCCCGTACGGCGTCGGGCAACTCGACGGGCAGCACGCCGTCCGACCTCATGCCCGCTCCTCCCCCGCCGCTGGGCGTACCGGCCGGTCCTGGCCCGTTACGCCCGGCGGTCTCCACGACGGGGAGAACTCTAGGGTCACCCGGCGGGACCGCCGGGCGCGAAGTACGGGTTCTTTACCCGTTCCTGCGGCAGAGGCGAAGAACGTTGGCGATGATCTTCGCTCCCGAGCCCCCCTCGGCGGTGAGGATCGACTCGGGGTGGAACTGCACCGCGAAACGGCGTCGCTCCACGTCCTCGATGGCCATCACCGCGCCGTCCGGGGTGAGCGCGGTGGCGGTGAACCCGGCGACGCCCGGCCGCTTGGCGTGGAGCGAGTGATAGCGCGCGGCGGTGAACTCCTCGGGGAGCCCGTCGAGCAGGGCGCTGGGGCCCAGCCGCCGCACCTGGCCGCGCTTGCCGTGCTCGGGATAGGACAGCAGTTCGAGGGTGCCGCCCGCCTGCTCCACCATGCCCTGCAGGCCGAGACAGACGCCGAACACCGGCAGGTCGCGCTCGTAGAGGGCGTCGACCAGGGCGGGCAGCCCGAAGTCGGACGGCCAGCCGGGGCCGGGCGACAGGACCACCAGGGAGGGCGCGATCTCGTCGATCATCGTGACGGGGAAGCCGTGCCTGAGCGTGACGACCTCGGCGCCCTGCTGGCGGAAGTAGTCGGCGAGGGTGTTGACGAAGGAGTCCTCGTGGTCGACGAGCAGCACCTTCATCCCCTCTCCCGGCGGCGTGGCGGCCACCTCGGCCTCGGCCCGCTCCTGCGGGGCCGCGCCGACCGCGGCCAGGGCGCCCAGCAGGGCGCTGGCCTTGAGCTCGGTCTCCCGCTCCTCGGCCTCGGGGTCGGAGTCGAACAGCAGCGTGGCCCCGGCCCTGACGGTGGCGACCCCGCCGCGGATCTGCGCGGTGCGCAGGGTCAGGCCGGTGTTCATCGAGCCGTCGAAGCCGATGTAGCCGACCGCCCCGCCGTACCAGCGCCGCGTGGTGGCCTCGTGGTCCTCGATGAACTGCATCGCCCAGGTCTTGGGGGCGCCGGTGACGGTGACGGCCCACATGTGGGTGAGGAAGGCGTCGAGGGCGTCGAACTCCGGACGCAGCCGGCCCTCGATGTGGTCGACGGTGTGGATGAGCCGGGAGTACATCTCGATCTGGCGGCGGCCGATCACCTGGACCGTCCCCGGCACGCAGATGCGGGACTTGTCGTTGCGGTCCACGTCGGTGCACATGGTCAGCTCCGACTCCTCCTTGACGCTGGACAGGAGGGTCCGGATCGCGTCGGCGTCCTCGATGGGGTTGCCGCCGCGGGCGATGGTGCCGGAGATGGGACAGGTCTCGACGCGGTCGCCGCTGACCCGGACGTACATCTCCGGGGAGGCGCCGACCAGGTGCTCGCCCTCGCCGAGGTTGAACAGGAACTCGTACGGCGCCGGGTTGACCTTGCGCAGCCCCCGGTAGAAGGCGGCCGGGTCGGTGCAGGGCGCGTGGAAGACCTGGCCGGGAACGACCTCGAACAGGTCGCCGCGGACGAACTTCTCCTTGGCCGCCGCCACCACCTTGGCGTAGGAGCCCCTCTCGGGGTCGGCCGGGAGCTCGGACGGCGGCGGGGTCAGCGGCACGACCTCCCCCTCGCGGGCGAGCCCGTGGGTGGAGACGCCGTCCACGGTGAACTCGTAGCGGAACTCCTTGCTGGTCTCCCTCTTGCGGTCGATAACCATCACCCGGTCGGGCAGGTGCAGCACGAGGTCGCGCTGGTCCGCGGCCCGCGTCAGGACCTGCCTGATCGGCTCGAACTGGAAGGCCAGGTCGTAGCCGAAGGAGCCGTACAGGCCCAGGTGCTCGTTCTCGCCCTTGAACGCGGCGATGACCTCGCGGATCGCGGTGAAGACCGTGGGACGGCGGCTGCGCATCTCCTCGGGGAGGATGTCCTCCGACTCCGCCACGTAGACCTCGACGAGGTCGGCCGTCGGCTCCTCGACGGGCTTGCCCGCCGCCAGCAGGCAGGACACGACGGCGGGCAGGACCACCCTGCCCCGGGCGTTCAGCGCGCGGGCGGAGATCCTGCGCCCCCTGGCGACGATCTCCAGGCAGGGGTCGACGTAGGCGAGGTGCCATCGGCTGTAGCGGCCGGGATACTCCATCCCGGAGGAGAGCACTCCGCCACGGCGCTCGCCGAGCGTCGTGACGACGTCCTCAAGCACCGTCTCGGGCACGTCGGACGCGGTGACCTCGACCCCTATGCCGCCTGCGGTGGTATATCGGCTCGTCTCCACTGCGGTATCGCCCCTTTTGATGTCCCTGATGCCCAGAGGGAGCGGACGCAGAAAAGGCCGCCTCCCTGGGCGGCCGCCTGTCTGCTCGCGAATGCGAAACCTGCGCCGCCTAGAAGCGGCGCCACCACTGAAGGGTAATCGGGTCTCGCATGTGGCCAGAGTACCGGCGGTGACCGCGATCATGCAACGTGACACCGCGCCGGTCCCGTACCGGCGGGGAATCCGTGAAGATCTCCAGGGGGCGGGCGCCCGTACGGAGCCGGCGGGACCGGAGGATGACGAGCCTCACACCGGCGAGCCCTGGCCATCGCGAGCCTTGTTCTGTTACCAGTGGGTAATCACGGGGCTGCGCGAGGAGAGCACATGGGGACGATCACTTGGCCGCGAATGGCCGTCCACCGGGTCACGGTCGAGCGCGACCTGCCGGTACCGATGCCCGACGGGGTCACCCTGCTGGCCGACCGCTACGCGCCGGCCGGCGCCGTGCGCCCGCCCACGATCCTGATCCGCTCCCCGTACGGAAGGCGCGGCGTGTTCGGGCGGACCTTCGGGCGCGGGTTCGCCAAGCACGGGTTCCAGGTCGTGATACAGAGCTGCCGGGGGGGCTTCGGCTCGGGCGGCCTGCTCGACCCGCTCGGCGACGAGCACGACGACGGGCTGGCCACGCTGGCCTGGCTGCGCGCCCAGGACTGGTACGGCGGGAGCCTGGCCATGCACGGCCCCTCCTACCTGGGGTACGCGCAGTGGGCGATCGCCCCGTTCGCCGGGCCTGACCTCAAGGCCATGTCCACCTCGGTGACCGCCTCCCAGTTCCGGGACGCCGCCTACGTGGGCGGGGCGTTCGCGCTGGAGTCGTCGCTGATGTGGACCACGCTGACCGCCTCCATGGAGCGGCCGTTCGGCGGGGCGAGCGCCCTGTTCATCCCGCGCAGAACGCGTCGCGCGGCCCTGTCGGGGCGCCCGCTCGGGGAGCTGGACACGCTGTCGGCGGGCAGGGGCATGCCGTTCTTCCAGGATCTGCTGACCCACCACGCCGATCCCGCCGCCTACTGGGGCAGGCGCGACTTCTCCGCCTCCGTGGGCGAGGTGGAGGCCGCGGTCACCATGGTCGGCGGCTGGTACGACGTCTTCCTGCCCTGGCAGATCAAGGACTACGCGGCGATGCGGGCCGCGGGGCGGCGCCCGTACCTGACGATCGGCCCCTGGTACCACGCGGACGTGCGGCACGGCCGGGTGGCCAACGCCGAGGCCCTCGCCTGGTTCCGCGCGCATCTGCTCGGCGACCCGTCGGGGCTGCGCGAGCAGCCGGTCAGGCTGTACGTGACGGGCGCGGACGAGTGGCGCGACCACTCCGACTGGCCGGTGCCCGGCGTGCGGGAGCAGCGCTGGCACCTGCGTCCCGGCTTCGCCCTCTCCCCCGACGCCCCCGACGCCCCTCATGCCGTTGACGCCCCTGACGCTCCTCATGCGGTCGAAGGCCCTGGCGGCGCCGGCGGCCCGCACGGCGCCGAGCCCGACCGCTTCCGCTACGACCCCGCGCACCCGACGCCCGCGCTGGGCGGCCCGGTCCTGCTGGGCAACTCGGAACCGCGCGACAACCGCAGGCTGGAGGCCCGGCGCGACGTGCTCGTCTACACCGGCCCGGAGCTGCGGCGGGACACGGAGATGATCGGCCCGGTCTTCGCCGACCTGTACGTGCGCACGGGCACCGGGCACGCCGACGTGGTGGTCCGGGTCTGCGACGTGCACCCGGACGGCGCCTCCTACAACGTGTGCGAGGGCGTGCGCCGCCTGGTCCCCGGTGACCCGCCCGCCGGGGACGACGGGATCCGCCGGGTCCGGGTGGATCTGTGGCCGATCGGGCACCGTTTCCGGCGCGGCCACCGGATCCGCGTGCACGTCGCCGGAGGCGCGTACCCCCGGATCGCCCGCAACCTCGGCACCGGTGAGCCGCTGGGCACGGGCAGCGCGATGGTCACGACCGACCACGAGATCTTCCACGACCCGTCCCACCCGTCCGCGGTCGTGCTGCCCCTCGTCCCCTCCTGACCGGACCGGGTCTCCCGCCCTGGCGGCCCCGTTCCGCCCTCGCCCGGCCGCCTCCGGCCGTCCCGGGCGGCCTCACCCCGGTCCCGCCCGTGCCCCGCGCCCGGCCGCGGGTGCGCCGGGGCTAGGGTCGGAGGGTGCGCGCGGCCAGGTTGATGTCGTTGGTCCTGCTGCTCCAGGCCCGGGGCGGGATGACCGCGGCGGAGCTCTCCAGGGAGCTGGAGGTCTCCGAGCGGACCGTCCACCGCGACGTGCTGGCCCTGTCGGAGGCCGGCGTGCCGGTGTACGCCGACCGCGGGCGGGGCGGGGGCTACCGGCTGCTGGACGGGTACCGCACCCGGCTCACCGGACTGGACCGCGCCGAGGCGGAGGCGCTTTTCCTGTCGGGCGTGCCGGAGGCGCTGCGGGAGATGGGACTGGGCGAGGTGGCGGCCACGGCGCGGCTGAAGGCCTCCGCCGCGCTCTCCCCCGGCCTCCGCGACGCCCCCGCGACCGCGGCTCAGCGCTTCCACCTGGACGCCCCCGGCTGGTTCGCGAGCGAGCGACCCCCACCGGCGGCGCTGGCGCCCCTGGCCAGGGCGGTGTGGGGTGACCACCCGGTCACCGCCCTCTACCGGCGTGCCACGCGCACCCGGCCGGGTGAACAGACCAACCAGCCTGGACAACCCGGCCAGCCCGGCCAGCCCCGTCAGCCCGGCGAAACCCGGCGGACCGAGGGAACCGGACAGGCCGAACGCGGCGGGCGGACCGAGCGTGACGGACGGGCCGGGGAGAGCGGGCGGTCCGAGCAGGCCGGGGCCGCCCGGCGGCGCCTGGAGCCGTACGGGCTCGTGCTGAAGGCGGGGGTCTGGTACCTGGCGACCCGGTTCGCCATCTACCGGGTCGACCGCTTCGACGAGGTCGAGATCCACTCCGGCCTGCGCTTCGAGCGGGACGAGACCTTCGACCTGGCCGCGTTCTGGGGCGAGAGGGCGGCGCGGTTCGCCGGGTCCCTGCTCACCGCGCACGTCACCGTACGGCTCAGCCCCGCCGGGCGCCGCGCGCTCCCCGCCGTCGCCGACCCCGCCGCTCTCGGCTCCGCCCTGGCCTCCGCCGGCGAGCCCGACGGGCAGGGGTGGGTCACGTTCCGCCTGCCGGTCGAGTCACCGGAGGTCGCCTACAGCCAGATCCTCCGCTTCGGCCCGGAGGCCGAGGTCGTCGACCCGCCCGGCCTCCGGGCCCGCCTCGCCGAAGCGGCCTCCCGCCTGCGTGACCTGTACGCCTCCCCCCGCTCCCCCGCCGGCCCTGTTGGCACCTCCGGCCCCGGCGACACCGGCGACACCGGCGACCCCGGCGACGCCGGCGCGCCAGGCCGCTGACCCCGGCCGGGGGCCCGGCTGAGGGCCCGGCCGGGGATCTCAGCCGGTTCTCCCTGCCGGTGGCCCCGGCCCGGGGTCGCGGTGCCGGTCCCGGTGGTGGTCAGCGGTAGCCGGTGGCGTCGGCGGGTTTGCCCTTGCTCTCTACCTCCTCGATGTAGCGCCAGGCGTCGGGCCTGCTGCCGTCGACGTCGGTGAAGCCGTACACCTGGGCGAGCTGCCCGCTGGACACCGACCGGCCCGACCAGCGCATCCGGTCCTCGTCGGCGGCGAGGGCGACGACCGCGCGGCCGGTGAAGGCGGGCGTCTCGGAGATCACGAAGTGCGGCTGCCTGGCGGTGGCGTCCCGCCAGTTCTCCTCGGTGACGCCGAAGAGCTCCAGCATGCTCTCCGACCTGAGCCAGCCGGGGGTCAGCGAGATCGCCGCGCAGCCGTGCGGGCGCAGCTCGTGGGCCTGGCTGAACGCGAGGCGGTTCACCGAGATCTTGGCCAGGTCGTAGAAGGCCGAGAGCCGGTAGTTGACGGTGTTGTACTCAAGGGTGCCGTCGGTCACCTCGATCACCATGCCCCCGGGATTCTCGATCAGCAGGGGCAGGGCGTGGTGACTGGTGATCAGGTGGGTGTCCACCGCCAGCCGGAGGATGCGCAGGCCGTCGTCGAGGGAGTGCTTCCAGACGGGGACGTGCCACTCGGTGAGCGGGTCGGCGCCCCAGACGTCGTTGACGAGGATGTCGAGCCTGCCCTGCTCGTTCCTGATCCGTTCCACCAGGGCGCGCACCCGCTCCGGGTCCAGGTGGTCGACCTGGACCGCGATGCCGTGACCGCCCCCGCGGGTCACCAGCTCGGCCGTCTCCTCGATGGTCTCCGGCCGGTCCATCTCCGAGCGCCGCTCCCGTGTGCTCCTCCCGGTGCAGTAGACCGTGGCGCCGGCCGCGCCCAGCTCCACCGCGATTCCCCGGCCGGTCCCCCTCGTCGCCCCCGCGACCAGGGCGACCTTTCCTTCCAGCGTTCTTGTCATGAGGCCAGCGTGACGCGAAAACAGGACATCTACTGTCATGTTTTCGCGTCACGCCGGCCGAGGGACACGGACCGGGGCGGAAGGCCGTGGCGCGGCGCGGCGTGGAACGGCCGGCGGGAAGGACGAGAAGGGCACCGCGGTGTCCGGCGACCCCGCCGGGAAACCGGCGGCGGGCGTCCCGGTTCCAGGCCGGGGGCCTCACGGCGCACGACGCCGCCGGAGCAAGTAGTTGCTGGTCAGTGACACAACACAGACCTCGGGCGGCCCTCGGGGTCCTTTGTGCGCAATCGATGGGTTGCTAGCGTTTTTTCGGAGTGGCCAGAACGGCGAGTCATCCAGGGGGTCCCATGAGCGAGTCTCCGACGCCACCGCTGCACATGCGGCGAGCCGAGTTCGATCCCGATCCGGAGCTGGAGGCGATGCGGGACGGGGAGGGAGTCAGGCTCGTCAGGACACCGCCCGGCGTCGACGCCTGGCTGGTGACCCGCCACGAGGACGTGCGCGCGGTGCTGAGCGACGCGGAACGGTTCAGCAACGCCCGGACGACCACGTTCCAGCTGCCCGGCGACCAGAGCAGCGAGGAGGAGCTCGCCGTGCTCCGCGCGGGCAACCTGCTCGCCTTCGATCCCCCCGAGCACACCCGGCTGCGCCGGATACTGACGCCGGAGTTCACGCTCCGCCGGATACGCCGGCTGGAGCCGCGGATCACGCGCATCGTCGAAGACCACCTGGACGCGATGGAGAGCGCGGGCTCCCCCGCCGACCTGGTGTCGTCGTTCGCGCTGCCGATCCCCTCCCTGGTGATCTGCGAGCTGCTGGGCGTGCCGTACACCGACCGGGCGGACTTCCAGCGCAGGACCGGCCTGTTGCTCGACGTGTCGGCGCCCCTCGAGGAGCGCAGGGCGGCGCAGCGGGAATCGCGCGCCTACATGGCCGAGCTGGTCGCCCGCGCCCAGGCCGATCCCGGGGAGGAGCTGCTCGGCACGCTGGTGCGCGAGCACGACGACCTGACGACGGACGAGCTCATCGGCATCGGCGGCCTGCTGCTGGTGGCCGGTCACGAGACCACCGCCAACATGCTCGGGCTGGGCACGCTGGCCCTGCTGCGCCACCCCGACCAGCTGGAACTGCTCAGGAAGGAACCCGAGCTCGTCGACGCCGCGGTGGAGGAGCTGCTGCGCTGGCTCAGCATCGTCCACTCCAGCACCTTCAGGACGACCACCACGGAGGTCGAGATCGCCGGCCGCAGGATCGGGCCCGGCGAGTTGGTGATGTGCGCGCTGC
Source organism: Streptosporangium sp. OZ121 (assembly GCF_051918885.1). Lineage (NCBI taxonomy): Bacteria > Bacillati > Actinomycetota > Actinomycetes > Streptosporangiales > Streptosporangiaceae > Streptosporangium > Streptosporangium sp. OZ121. The sequence goes on along the minus strand of NZ_JBPXMC010000022.1, from coordinate 11,136 downwards.
TCGCCGCCAACCGCGATCCCGCGTTCCTGTCCGATCCGGGGGTGCTGGACATCACCCGGGGGGCGCCCGGCCACCTGGCCTTCGGCCACGGCGTGCACCACTGCCTGGGCGCGCCGCTGGCGCGGATGGAGATGCACATCGCCTTCCCCGCGCTGCTCAGGCGCTTTCCCGAGCTGCGCGCGATCGAACCCGACGCGCACTTCCGCTCCTTCAGCTTCGTGTACGGCCTGTCGTCCCTGAAGGTCGCCTGGTGACGCCACGGTAGGACCGTACGCCGGCCCGCCGGACGGGGGTCCGGCCACCGGCGGAGAGCACCGGCAGGCGTGACGGTTCCGGGACGGCCGGATGCGCGGCCTGCCGGATTCGAGCACGACGACCATTCCACCGATCCGACACGGGGGACCGCGGCATGTCCGACCAGGAGGCGGCGAGTGTGCTGTTCATCGGGAACGCCACGACGCTCATCCGCTACAACGGGTTCACCATCCTCACCGACCCCAACTTCCTGCACCGCGGCCAGCACGCCTACCTGGGCTACGGGTTGTTCACCAGGCGACTGACCGAACCGGCGCTGAGCGTCGACCGGCTCCCGCCCCTCGACGCCGTTCTCCTCTCGCACATGCACGGCGACCACTGGGACCGGGTGGCCCGCAAGGGGCTGGACCACAGCACACCGATCGTCACCACGCCGCACGCGGCGCGGAAGCTGAAGCGGCAGGGCTTCGGCGGGGCGGTCGGCGTGGCCACCTGGCATGACCACGAGCTCCGGAACCCTGCCGGCTCGGTGAAGATCACCTCGTTGCCCGCGCGCCACGGCCCCGGCCTGGTGGATCTCCTCCTGCCTCCCGTCATGGGAAGCATGCTGGAGTTCTCCGGCCCGGACGGCCGCGTGCGCCTGCGCCTGCACATCAGCGGCGACACGCTCATGGCGAGGGAACTGGACGCCATCCCGCGGCGCTTCCCCGACGTCGACGTGGGCGTCGTCCACCTGGGCGGCACGAAGCTGCTGGGCCTCCTGCTGGTGACGATGGACGGCCGGCAGGGGGCCGAGTGGGTGCGTCTGACCAAGCCGCGCCACGTGCTGCCGGTGCACTACGACGACTACGGCGCCTTCAGCTCACCGCTCTCCGACTTCCGCGACCACGTCGAGCGGAGCGGTCACGGAGACCGGGTCGTCTACCTGGCCAGGGGCGAGAGCCATCGGCTGCCCGAAGTGTCCGAGCGGCCGTGAGCGGTACGGGCAGGTCGCGCCGCCGCCTCCCGGCGGCCGCCCGCCCGGCCTTCCCATCTCCTGTGATAAGCAGTTCATTACCCGAGGGAGCGAGGAGAACATGGCGGACAACACCGAGTTCGAGCTGCGCGGGATCAACCACCTCGCGCTGGTGTGCTCGGACATGAAGCAGACGGTCGACTTCTACTCCGGTGTTCTGGGCATGCCCCTGATCAAGACGATCGAGCTGCCGATGGGCTGGGGGCAGCACTTCTTCTTCGACTGCGGCGGCGGCAACGCGCTGGCGTTCTTCTGGTTCCCCGACGCGCCCGAGGGCGTTCCCGGCGTCTCGGCGCCCAAGAACCTGCCCGACCGGGGTGAGCTGCTCTCCGCGGTCGGCTCGATGAACCACATCGCCCTCGACGTCGCCCCGGACCGGATCGAGGAGTACCGCGACAAGCTCATCGCCAAGGGTGTGGACGTCGGGGTGATCCTCAACCACGACGACAGCGAGTTCGGCATAGCGCCCGCCATGGGAGAGGGCGTGTTCGTCCGGTCGATCTATTTCAAGGACCCCGACGGCATCCTGGTGGAGTTCGCCGCCTGGACCAGGGACCTCGGCCTGCCGGAGGACGTACGGCACGAGCCGAGGACCGCCGCCGACAGGACCGTCTGAGCCCGCGCACCGGCGGAGCACGTGAGGCCCGACCGGCGGCGCCGCGCGAGACCGCGACCGGCGGCTCGGGACGCTGTGTGACATGTCTCGCGCCGGGCAACACGTCGTGCGCTGTGTGACACGCCTTCACCCGTCACGCCTTTACGAGGACTTGCTCGATCATGTCAAGGAAGCCGCGCCGGGAATTCGGTGACCGGTGGGATCCCGTCGGCGAAGTGGGCCCACCCTGGAGGCATGACCCCCGTGACCTCGCCGGCGACCTCGACGAAGGAGCCGGGCTACCGTTCGTCGCGCCGCCGGTGCCGCTCGGCGCTCGGTGACCTGAATGAAACGGCCGTGTAATTACGCTGCCGGTCAGCCGAAGGGGACGGTCCTGCCCGGACACCCTTTCTCCAGCTCAAGGAGACCGCGTTGACCACTCCAAACGGGAACCGGAGCGATCACAGCCCATGGAACTGGCTGCTCATCGTGCCGATCATCCTACCTTTGCTCCCGTTTCTCTTCAATTCCGATGAGCCACGGCTTTTCGGCTTTCCGATGTTCTACTGGCTCCAGCTCGCCTTCATCGCGGTCGGTGTCACATGCACCACGATCGTGTACCAGATGACGAAGCGGCGGCGGTGACCCGATGGAAGCTCACCTGACAGAAATCATCATCTTCTCCGCACTGTTCCTGCTGGTCAGCGGCATGGGATTCGTGGCCGCGCGCTGGCGCCGCCCGGAGAACCTGGCAAGCCTCGACGAGTGGGGGCTCGGCGGCCGCAACTTCGGTCCTTGGGTCACCTGGTTCCTGGTCGGCGGCGACCTCTACACCGCCTACACCTTCGTGGCGGTGCCCGCCCTGCTCTGGGGCGCGGGCGCGATGGGCTTCTTCGCGGTCCCGTACACGATCGTGGTCTATCCGATCGTCTTCCTGGTGCTGATCCGCCTCTGGTCGGTCTCGCACGTGCACGGCTTCGTGACCCCGGCCGACTTCGTCCGGGCCCGCTTCGGCTCCCCCACGCTCGCGCTGCTGGTCGCGATCACCGGCATCGTCGCGACGATGCCCTACATCGCCCTCCAGCTCGTCGGCATCGAGGCCGTGCTGAAGTCGATGGGCATCACCGGCCATCTGCCGATCATCATCGCGTTCGCGATCCTGGCCGCGTACACCTACCAGTCGGGCCTGCGCGCCCCCGCGCTGATCGCGTTCGTCAAGGACACGCTGATCTACATCGTGATCCTGGTCGCGATCTTCGCGATCCCCGCCCAGATCGAGGGCGGCTGGTCGGGGATCTTCGACGCCGCCCAGGAGAAGTTCGCCGCCAGTCCCGCGCCCGGCGACGGCATCCTGCTCAACGCCAACAACCAGCTGCAGTACGTCACGCTGGCCCTGGGGTCGGCGCTGGCGCTCTTCCTGTACCCGCACAGCATCACCGGCATCCTCGCCTCCAAGAACCGCGACGTGATCAAGCGGAACATGTCGGCGCTGCCCGCCTACAGCCTGCTGCTCGGCCTGATCGCGCTGCTCGGCTTCATGGCCATCGCGGCCGGCATCCAGCCCATCGGCAAGGACAACAACACGATCGTGCCGCAGCTGTTCGACAAGATGTTCCCCGACTGGTTCGCCGGCGTCGCATACGCCGCGATCGGCATCGGCGCGCTGGTCCCGGCGGCCATCATGTCCATCGCCGCGGCGAACCTGTTCACCCGCAACATCTACAAGGAGTACCTGAAGCCGGACGCGAGCGACGCCGACGAGGCCCGTGTCTCGAAGATCACCTCGCTGCTCGTCAAGGTCGGCGCGGTGCTGTGCATCCTGTTCCTGGACACCGGCTTCTCCATCGACCTGCAGCTCATCGGCGGCGTCATCATCCTGCAGACGCTCCCTTCGGTGGCGCTCGGCCTCTACACCCGCTGGTTCCACCGCAGCGGCCTGATCGCCGGATGGGTCGCCGGCATGGGGGCCGGGATGCTCCTGCTCTACAACATCGGCAACCCGGCCACCGGCAAGCTGCACTTCGCCGGGTCGGCGTTCCCGCTGGAGAAGCTGGGCCTGGACACCAAGATGACGATCTACGCGGGCATCCTCGCGCTCGCGGTCAACCTGGCCGTCGCCGCGCTCGGCACGGTCATCGCGCGCGCCATGAAGTCCTCCGACGGCGTCGACGCCACCCAGCCCGACCACTACTTCGCCGACGAGGGCGACCCCAGGATCAAGGATCTCGACCTCGCCCCCCACTGACCCACCGGACGCGCCGCCCGTTCCTGGCGGCCAGAACCTCAGCGAGGACCGGGACCCCGGAGGATCACCCACCGGGGTCCGGAACCGAGCGCGGGGGGAGAGCCTGCCCGGCTCTCCCCCCGCGCCGCTTTGTCGCGTTATCCGCCGGCCGGGGCGCGCAACTGCGCGATCAGCGCCTTCCCGTCCCGGACGAGCACGTCACGCGCCGCGGTGTCGGGCACCCAGAGCTTGAGGCGGGCGAGCGTCACGAAGACCTCCAGCGAGGCGATCGCGAGCTGCTTCCTTCCCGCCTCCGCGTGCTTTTTGGCCTGGTCGAGCTGGACGCCGAGCAGGACGCCCCGCACCGAGCCCTCCGCCTTGAAACGGTCGAGGAGATTCCGCACGTCGGCGAAGGAGGTCGTGACCTCGAACGCGACGGTCTGCTTCGTGACGTGTCCCGCCTGGTCCTTCGCGGTGACGGTCAGCGTGTGCGCGCCGAGCGCCAGCTTGGACAGGGCGAGCGGCTTGCCGGAGACCACCTGCAGGTCGCCGACGGCCGCCGTCACGCTCGCCACCCCCGACGTCGCGTCGGCCGCCGAGAAGACGGGCGTGACGGACACGGAGTCGCCGTACTTTCCGGGCTGCACCCCGCTCACGGTCAGGACCGGGGCGGTCTTGTCGATCTTCGCCGTGACGGTGCCGACCTGCGAGACGTTGCCCGCGTTGTCGGTCGCCCGGTAGCGCACGGTGGCCGTGCCGTCGGCGGTCAGGGTGACCGGGTTGTTGGCGTTCAGCCACGTCGTGCCGCCGTTGAGCGAGTACTGGCGGCTCGCCACCGTGCCGTTGTCGGTCGCGGTGACCGTCAGCGTGACGTTGCCGGTGTACCAGCCGTTCTCCCCGCCCGGCTCGGCCGGGGCGAGCGTGGCCGACACGGTCGGAGGCGTCTCGTCGGAGACCCCGCCGCCCTGGAAGGTGAACCCGTCGACCTCCACGCCGCCGGTAGAGGTGACGTAGAGCTTCCCGCTGCCCGTCGGGGCGCCGGTGAGCGAGGTGTCCACGCTCTGCCAGCCCGATCCGGCGGGCACGGTGACGGTGGCGAACGGCTCCGCCGTCGCCGAGTCCCAGCGCAGGGACAGCGTTCCCGAACCGGAGGCGCGGGTCCTCACGCCGGTGACGCCGGCGAGGTTCACCGGGTCGTACGCGAGCCAGTCTCCGGCGTCGAACGACGTGATCTTCGCCAGGCCGGACGCGCTCTCGTCCTCCACCCTGGTGACGCCGCTGCTCGCGTCCGCGTGCTCGGCCTGCAGTTCCTTGGGGTTGAGGATGAGCGTGGCGTCGCCGAGCGCTCCGGGGATGTCACCGGCACCGTTGTCCCGGTAGCTCACCACGACGACGCCGAAGATGTTCTCGGTCTCGCCGTGCTCGGGGGCGTCGGCGGGTGTCGGCCAGGCTCCCGAGCATCCAGAACCGAGGGTCTCCGGATGCGCGTGCGCGTCGTGGCCGAGGCCGAAGGTCCACTGCACCCGGCCGCACACCGGGGTGTCGCCGTCCTCCTTGTCGGAGACCTTGATCTGGAACGGCACCGCGTCGCCCCAGTCGAAGAAGGAGCCGTTGCCCGGCGTCTGGATGGTCACCTCGGGCGCGGTGTTGCCCACGGTGATCTCGGTCGAGGTGAGCCCGAACTTGCCCTGCGCGTCGGTCACGCGGAGCCTGGCGGCGTACTGCCCGAGCGCGGGGTAGGTGTGCGAGACCGTCACGCCGGTGGCGTCGAAGGTCCCGTCGCCGTCGAAGTCCCACTCGTGGCGCAGCGCGCCCGGCTCGGCGTCGGTGGACGTCTCCGCGCTGAACGCGACGGTCAGCGGCGCGGCGCTGCTCGACGTCGGCTTGGCGACGATCCTCGCCTGCGGCGTCTTGTTCCCCTCGGCGTAGTCGATGCGGTAGAGGCCCGCGTCGGGGTTCGCGCGGAAGAAGCCGTCGCCGTAGTCGAGCACGTACAGCGACCCGTCGGGACCGAACTCGATGTCCATCGGGCTGTCGGTGATCGGCATCGCCGCCGTGGTCAGCGCGCTGTTGGGCAGGAAGTGTTCGAGCTTGGTCACCGGTCCGTCCGACCCCGTCACGGTGAACGCCGCGAGGTAGTCCTGGGAGAACTCGCCGAAGAAGAACTTCTTGTCCCAGTACGCCGGGAACTTCGTCGTCGACGGGTTCGCCGCGTCGTAGTGGTAGACGGGGCCGCCCATCGGCCCCTGGCCGCCCGCCGGCTCGAAGTCGGTGAGCCCGGCCCACTCCGCGGGCTGGTGGGTGTTGTTGTCGCCGTAGTAGAGGTCCGCCGGGGTCGCGGCCGGCAGCTTGTCGACGCCGGTGTTCCAGCGGGAGGTGTTCGTCGGCCCTCCCGCGCAGTCGAACCACTCGCGCGGCGTCGAGGTCGCGAAGTTCCAGTCGTTGTAGTTGAAGTTGTTCCCGGTGCAGTAGGGCCAGCCGCTGTTCATCGGCTTGTCGATGGGGGTGACGTTCCACTCGACGTAGCCCAGGGGCCCGCGGGCGGGGTCGGCCGCCCCGGCGTCGGGGCCGTAGTCACCCCAGGAGACCGTACCGGTCACGTCGTCGACGTCCATCCGGAAGGCGTTCCGAACGCCCGTCACGAAGATCTCAGGACGCGTCTTGGCCGTTCCCGGCGGGAACAGGTTGCCGGCCGGGACGGTGTAGGTGCCGTCCTCCTTCACCGTGATCCGCAGGATCTTGCCGCGCAGGTCGTTGCTGTTGCCCGCGCCGCGCCGCGCGTCGAGCCCGGGGTTCATCCCGGGGGCGTCGTTGTTGGGCGCCATGCCGTTGGCCCCGGGCGTGCCCGCGGGGGTGTTGTCACCGGTGACGAGGTAGAGGTTGCCCGCGGCGTCCCAGTCCACGTCGCCCGCGACGTGGCAGCACTGCCCGCGCTGCGCCTCGACCTTGATGATGACCTGCTCGGTGGACAGGTCCAGCGCGTCACCGGTCCACTTGAACCGCGACAACTGGTTGTAGCCCTTCCACTGGTTCCAGTACGACTCGTCCGCGCCCGCGGGCAGCGAGTTGGGCGCCGACCCGGTGGGAGTCGTCTCCGGGTACGGCGCCGTCATCGTCTTGGGCGCGTAGTAGACGTAGACCCACTTGTTCTCGGCGAACTCCGGGTCGATCGCGATCGTCTGGAGGCCGTCCTCGGAGTTCGCGTAGACGGGGATCGTGTTGATGACCTTGGTGACGCCGGTGCTGCCGTCGGTCAGGCGGATGTCGCCGTTGCGGGCGGTGTGCAGGACCCGCTTGTCGGGCAGGACCGCCAGGTCGATCGGCTCGCCGACGTTCTTGGTCAGCGTGATCTTCTCGTAGTTCGACCAGTCCGTGGGCGCGGCCAGGACGTCGGCATCGGCCTGTACGGGGGCGGTGCCGGGCACCGCCAGGGGGAACAGCAGGGCGGCCAGTGCTCCACCGAGCATGGCGCGGGTACGCTTCAACTTCCTGAGCCTCTTCTTCAGGGGGGTGTCAGGACAGGGCGGGCCGCCACGCGTGCCGCGGCAACGGCTTCGATCACGTGGCGGTCCGCCGAACCCGTCTCCGGGTTCTTTTCCGAGGTGCTCTTCGAGGGGCTTCTGAGGAGTTCGCCCGGTCGTCCGCCGGGCTCTCAGCGGCGGCGGCGCAGGGCGGCCAGGTTCTTGTAGCTGAGCTCGGAGTACTGGAGCGAGCGGCCCGGCTCCTCGGCCCCTCCGGGCGCGTTGTCCTGCTCGTACATCGGGTTGTGGCGCCGCTCGATGTCCAGCTTGGAGAAGAAGGCGCGGTAGTCGATGTCACCGGTGCCGAACGGCACCATGTCGTAGCCGTTGCCGGTCGCCGTGTTGGCCTTCCCGTCCTTGGCGTGGAACAGCGGGAAGCGCTTCTCGTTCTGTCGTACCAGCTTCAGCGGGTCGAAGATGTCGGCCCGGGTGGAGCCGTCGCGCGCGACGTACGAGCGGTGCTTGTACTGCGCCACGTGCGCCCAGAAGATGTCCATCTCGAGATAGACGTGCCTGCGGCTGGTGATCCGCAGGAAGTACTCCAGCTTCCTGATGCCCGACGAGCGGGTGGGCCGGCCGAGTTCGTCGAGCGGGCCCTCGTCGAGGAGGAAGCCGTACGCCGCGTCGTGGTTGTGCGTGTACAGCTTGAGCCCGGCGGCCGACGCGATCGAGCCGAGACCGTTCCACTTCTGGGCGGCGAGGTCCCAGTCCGCCTTGTAGGCGCTGTTGGTCGGGTCGCCGCCGGTGCCCACGTGCTCCATGCCGAGGATGTTGGCGATCTCCAGCGTCCGCTTGAAGCGGTCGAGGTCGGCCTCGGTGAGCGGCCACGAGCCGGGGATGAAGCCGTGGTTGCCCTGGGCCTTGAGCCCGTTGTCGTCGAGCCACCGGCGCAGCAGCCTGGCACCCTCGACGGTCTCCAGGTCGGCTCCGCCCTCGGCGTTCGCGTGCTGGCGGTAGCCGGCGAACTCCACCTGCTTGTAGCCGATCCGCGAGAGCTCCTCGAACACGCGCCGGAAGCCCGCCGGCAGGCTCGTGTTCGCCGCCGGGTCGCGGGAGATCACGTCACGAACCGTGTAGAGGATGATGCCCCGCTTGGCCTCGGGCACCAGGGCGTTCCGGTCGCCGTGACCGTGGCCCTGGCCTCGCTCCTGGTCGCCGCCGGGGGAGGCGTACGCGGCCGACGCGAGCGGGCCCACCGCCGAGACGGCGGCCACCGCGGTGACTCCCGTCGTGGCCGCGAGGAACTGGCGGCGGTTCAGTCCGAGCCTGCGGCGCAGCGCGCCCGCGACCTCGTCGATCTCTTCTTCGTGTGCACTCATGGTTTCCTGCCTCCGTGTGGGTGGATGGAGCCCCGTGATCCCCGATGCCTCGGCCGAGTGACCGCCGACTCCTTTCCGCCGCAGGTCGGGGCCCCGCCCGGCGGATCACCTCTTCGAGGAGATCCGCCCGCGAACGCCGCCGGCCGACTCACTGCGCTCTCTTGATGTTGTGCAGAGAACTTGGCGTGGAAGTTACGCGCCTTCTGACATTTTTGGAAGAAGTTTTGTCATGATCAATTGAACTTTCTACCACCAACGACCGAAGTCACCCCGGTGCGCGACCCCGTCCACCGGGCCCCGGGACACCGCCGAATGGTGGATCTTCCCTGATGGATCGGGGTGGCCGCCTCCCAGGGCGCAGCAACAGACTTGGTTTGTAACGATATGAGCAGATAACACCCTCAGACGGTCCGCCTCGGCACCCGTCCTCAGCCGGACCTACGGGCCCGCCGACCAACGAGCGGGCCGCCTCGCCACGAACGGTCACGGGGCCTGTTCAGCGGGCACTTTGGCTGAGAAGGCGGAAAGTTTCGCTCATAATCGGCAGAACCGTTGGTTCACCCATCGGGCGACACGTCGAGCGGCATCGAGCGAGACCTCGGGTGACACACCAGGTGGCGTACCGGAAGACATCGATTGACACACCAGGTGGCACCTCGGGTAGCGCGGGCCGCCGGGCGTCTCGCCGACCGGCGAGACCGGAACCGGCCGGCACCGGACCTCCATCCGAAGACCGGGCCCCACCAGGCGGGCTTTCCCATTCGCCGCGTCGCTTGTAGCGTCTTGACGTCCTTCCCGCCCGGAGGCGGAGGTTTCCGCGCTCGAGGTTCCCGCGCTCAAGGAGAAGTGACGGTCCCGGCGAGGAACACGAGGAACGAGAAGGGAAACGCCGGATGCGCGCGGCCGGGCTCAAAGCCATCTCACTGGTGATTGCGCTGACCTCCTGCGCCCCGGCGCCCGGCGCCGCCCCGCCGGCCTCTCCCTCGGCGACGAGCCCCGCGCTCCCTTCGCCCCCCTCCGAGCGGCCGGATCCCCCCACGAAACCGGGCCCGGCCGGCTCGGCCTACGCCCTCCAGGCGATCGCGGAGGACCTGGTGGCGGCGGCCGGTTCCCCGGGGGCCGTCGTGCACGTCCGTGACGACGGAAAGGTCCAGGAGGCCGCCGCCGGGTTCGCCGACCCGGCGACGCGCACCCCGATGCGGGTCGACCACCGCTTCCGGATCGCGAGCATCACCAAGACGTTCACCGCGGCGATCACGCTCCAGCTGGTACGCGAGCGGCGGCTGACCCTCCGCGACACGCTCGGCGAGCTGCTTCCCGGGGTTCTTCCCGGTGCCGGCCGGGTGACCGTGGAGCAACTGCTCAACCACACCAGCGGGATACCGGACTATCTCACCGACTCCCGCTTCATGGACGCCATCGTCGACGGCGGCATGTACACGCGCGACTGGCCGCCGCGGGAGTTGCTCGGCTACGGCGGCAGACCGGGCAGAAGCGGGGTGAACCGCTACTCCAACGGCAACTTCATCCTTCTCGGTCTCATCATCGAGAAGGTCACCGGTCAGAGTTACGCCGAGGTGCTCCGCGAGCGCGTCACCGAGCCCCTGAAACTGCGCGACACCGAACTGCCGCGGGATCTACGGCCACCCGGGCTCGCCACGGGCAGGCAGGGCGACGGTCCCGGGGCGACGATCGTGAACTCCTCGATCTTCTGGTCCGCGGGCGGGCTGGTGTCGACCGCGGGGGATGTGGGCGCCTTCTACGAGGCACTGTTCGGCGGGAAACAGGCCGTGTCCGGTGGTGAACCCGCCGAGGGATCGGCGCCGAGGCGATTACTCGAGGGGGCCGGGGCCGCGCTGAAGCGCGCGGACGGCCTGGGCGTCTTCGCCGACAGGCTGCCGTGCGGCACCCGGGTGTGGAACCACTCCGGGATGATCTACGGATACTCGGGGGTCGCCATGAGCAGCGAGGACGGCCGACGCCAGGTGGTGGTGCAGCTCAACTCCCCGGCGGCCGGGCAGGCGATCGCGACGGCGGGAAGGCTCATGTGCCGCTGAGCCGCCTGACGGCCGAACACCCCTGGGGACTTCTCCGGTCCGGGGAATGATGAGATCTCGGGAGTCTCCCGTTGGAGTTTCCTGTTGGGAAGGCCCCGAAGAGAGTCCTGCAACAGACCCCGGAACGCTCCCGGAAAGGGCCCCGAAGAG
>NZ_JBPXMC010000021.1:0-164374 GCF_051918885.1 Streptosporangium sp. OZ121 | reverse complement strand
GCGATGGCGCGGGCCTGGGAGACGCGGTGCCGGATGTGTTCGGCCATGATCGCCTCACCGGGGGTGTAGCCCATCCCGGCGAAACGCCAGTGCCCGAGCACGAGCGTCGTCTCGTCACCGAGGGCGGGTAGACCACGCTGCTTGCGTGCTTCGGTGGCCCGGTGGGTGGAGCGCACCTGCCGCAGGTCGCCGAGGGTGGTGGAGTAGGCGCGGCTCTTGGTGGAGAAGTGGCCCCGGAACCCCAGCATGTGCGCCCATGGCCGCAGCCGCAGTGTGGCCAACTCCGGGCGTGTGCCCAGCTCCCAGCAGGTGCGGATCATGCGCCGGGCGTGCTCGGTGACCGGCAGCGCGTCCAGGTGCAGACCCGGTTTCAGGCCGGTTCCGTGGCAGCGCTCGCAGGAGGCCATCAGCCGCAGCCGCCCCCGACCACTACAGGCCGGACACGACAGCCGATGATCGACGGTGCCGGAGGCTTCGGCGCCCTTGGTGGCGTACTTGGCGATGTAACCCGCCACCGCCCGCTCACTCAGCCCGTCCGCGCGGGAGTCGAGCAGGATGGGCCGGATGTCCAGCTGATCACCCCAGACCAGATCCCGCCGTCCGAGATCACTCGCGGGCGTGGTCACAGTGACCCGCCGCACCGCTGGCGGGATCGACCGGGTGAGCAGGTGGTGATCAGCCCAGTCCGGCGGGGGTTCGCTCCCGCCTTCGGGGCCGTCGAGGCGGATGATGGCGTGGAAGTGCACCAGGCCGCGCCGCTGATACTCCGCGACCTTGGCGAACGACACCCGGACCTGTTTGCCAAACTCCTTGCGGCTCAGCCCTGCCTGGCTGGCGAGGGTGCGCCGTACTTCCAAGGTGAAGCGGTGCCACAGCGCGCCCGCGTGTGCCTGCCACAGCACCGCGCCGACGTAGTCGTAACAGTCACCGCAGATGGGTTGCCCGAGCCGTCCGTCCTTCGGCTCGTGGCGAGCATGGCAGCCGACCGGATGTCCGTGCTCACAGACCTTGTCGCGGTTGCGGGGACGGCAGGCCCGCACCGTCCCGTTCTTCTCCCGCCGGGTGTGCACCGGGCCGAAGGACGGAGCGGTGAGGGTGACGAACGCGCGAGGGTGCGCGCTCACCGTTTCCGGGACGCCCTTGCCGCCGGACAGGCCCGCGCGGATGAGGTGGAAGGTGTCGGCCTGGTAGACCTCCGAGCAGGATGCGCACACCGAGGCGCGGCGGTTGCCGCAGGCCACCAGCAGATGCCCGGACGGCTCATCGGCGGTGCGGTAGGTGTGCAGGATCTCGCCGGTGTCGGTGTTGACGATGGCTGATTCTCCGGCCAGGTGGATCGGGTTGGCGCAGCCGCCGGTGGCGGCCACCATGGAGCGCCACCGGTCGTAGCCGGGTGCGTTGAGCACCTGGACCAGATCGGTCATCCACTCCGGGTGCTGTTGTGTTTGTTGGTCGTGCTCGTTTGGTTGGTTCATGGTGACCACCCCCTCTCATGCAACACTGCCTGTACTACATGTTGCCTTGCGTTGAGGGTTTCATGCAACCTGTAGTACAAGTAGTTATGGAACTTCCCGAGAAGGAGCAGCCATGGAGACCACCGAGGACAAGGACGTCCGCTGGCGCACCATCGCCGCCGACCTGAGAACCGCGATCCTGGACGGCCGCTACCCACCCGGCGGAGCCCTGCCGAGCGAGCCGGAACTGGTCCGCCGCTACGAGGTCTCGCGTCCCACCGTCCGCAAGGCCATCGACACCCTGGTCTCCGAAGGACTCGCCTACGTCATGCGCGGACGCGGCTCTTTCGTCCGCCCCATGCCCGAGCGCCACGTCATCCTCATCAGCCACCAGACCCGACCCGACCTGGCCGCCCCCGGCAACCACCCCGACATCCAAGCCTTCGGCTGGGACCTCGCCCTACGCGACGTCGACCCCGAGGCCCCGCTGTTCACCGGCGAGAAGATCACCGCCAACCGCGATCTCGCGATCATCCTCGGCGTCCGCACCGGACATGCGGTCATTCACCGCCGCAGCATGTGGCACCGAGGCCACACCGCCCGCATCCACGGCGCCTCAGCCCGCCTGGAGATCAACTCCTACACCAACGCTGACATGCTCCCCGACTGGGACACCCCCAAGCGCTTCGACCAGTACCGCAAGCGACCCGGCTTCTTCTACCAGTCCCTCATCCGCGAACACGGCCCCATCCGCTGGATGACCCTGACCACCTCCCGCATCGCCTACGAAGACGAACGCGCCCGCCTGGGCATGGACTACGCCGAAGCGATCCTCATCATTCGCCGCACCATGGCTCACGCCAACGGCCACCCCATCGAGGTCACCGAGGTCAAAGCCCCCGCCAACCGCTACGAGATCGGCTACAGCGCCGAGCTGGCCGACGACACCAGCGCGGTATTCACCCCCGAAGAACTCGCCGACAACGGCATCGCCCTCATGATCTAGCGCAACACCAACGGAGATCCCTCGGCGAACCCGCTACCTCTCCTCGGAGCCGTCCTCCGTGCGCTGCTCAGCCCGGTACTCGTCCAAGAAAGCGAAGAACGACTCCAGTGGTGTGACTCCCGGTTCCACCTGACGTTCGATCTCGGCCGCCCAGCCCAATGCGCTCGACCGGCCATAGCGGGCCAGCCATTTGGAGAAAGGCCCATCGGGCCACAAGTCGAACTGCTCATCGACGCCGTGAACCTCCAGCGCGATCTTGTACCCGACCAGCATCATTTCCAGATCTCGGAGGGAGCCGTTGCGAATCCACAGCCCTGGCCGACGTCGAACCTCATCGAGGAGGCCGTACACGTCTCGCCACTCAGATACAGGCTTGACCTTTGGTAACGGGGTCTCCTCATCTGGCATGGCTCCACACTACTGATCACTTGTCAGGGCTCAGGACCCGTGCGACAGATCTGGCTCGGGAGGCGGGTGACACTCCGGCTAGATGATCTTCGGTATGTCTTGACGACAATATCGTGACCGACGTAACGGCGACAGAGCGCGGTCAGCGAGCGGCTGGCCTGAGGAAGTCAGCCGGCCCAGAGGCGTTGGCCTTGCTTCAGCACGGCAAGGGCTGCAGGACTGTCGGTCGGCCAGATGTCGATGCGGTAATGGAGGTGGTCGCCGAATTCGGAATCGTCATCGTCGTGTCCGGATACCGGAGGAGCAGAAGGCGTGTAAGACACGCGCACCCGGTAGCGACCAGCTACGACGTTGACGTGCTGTTCTTGGCCGAGATCGTCGGCTGGACCGTAGACCGCCAGGTCACCGGTGGGTAGCTCGATGTCGGCCTCAACGACGTGATCGGCTTCCTCAAGACTTGCCATGGGGGCGGTGGGGTGAAACAGCAGCGTCGTCTCCACCATGTCGCTTCGGGCGGTTCCGATGGCGATCGAGTGCGGCTGAACGCCGATGCGATGGACGTAGACGGCCTCCTCGGTCCACCCGGCGGGAGCGCCCAGGTCATCCTCAGCATGCGATCTCATCCACACACCATGCGCGTCAAGATCCTGCAGATAGAACTGGCCGTGATCGGCAAGAACCGTGAAACGGTGGTGATCAAGCGATGGAGGCATCCGTCAACGGTACTGAAGCCGGCATCACGGCCCGGCCGTCCGGCCTGTCTACCCCATCTGGGCAGGCGGTTCGGCCGTCTTGAGCAACGGGGTCGGATCGTCGCATTCACCGACCCGCGTGGTCTTTTGTGGTCTGCGGACTTTGAAGCGGGCGATCGGTTTGGTGGTGGTGCGGGCGACCTCGGCGATGACCTGGCCAGCGCGAGTGATGCGGAAGGTCGCGTCGGTTTCTTCGGCGGTCACGGTCGTTCCGGCATGAGCGATGCCGACGCCGATGCGTTGTCCGGCGATGGCGATCCAGCCGCGGCTGCTGACTCGCCGCTGCACCCGCACCGGTTCGGCGGCCGGTCGGGGTGCGGGCCCGGCGGGGCGTGCATCGCGCAGCCGGGCCGCCTGGTCGTCGGTGAGCGGGTTGGGCAGGCTGCGCAGCAGCGTGGACCCGTCACTCAGGTGCAGCACGGTGCCCTCCAGGCGGACGGTCAGCCGGCGTCCGGCGAATGGGGAGCCGACTGGGTATTGCCGGCCGCCGAGGGAGACCGAGCCGGAGGCGTTGACGGTCCGCTCCACCTCGACCGCCCCGACGGCGCCGGGGCGGGCCGGTGCGGCGGCCGTTTGGAGGCGGGTGCCGCCCTCGGCGATCAGCTGCCGCAGATGCTGCATGGTGAGCCGGGACGGCACCTTCTTGATCCGGGTCCCGGCGGCCAGCAGTTCGACGATGCCAGCGTCGGCTCGCAGGGTGAGCATCAGACCGGCGCGGTGGGTGCCGAGCCAGAACTGCTGCCCGCAGACGGTCAGGTTGCCCGAGGCCGGTACGACCCGCGTGAACTCAACCGCCATATCCAGCAGATCGCTTCCGTTCACCGGCATCACCGGCGTCGCTGTCTTGATCGGTGCCGGTGCCATCGCCGCCGGTTCAGCGACGGTCTCCGGTTCCGTCTCAGGTTCGAGGAGTGCCCCTGCGGCGCGCAGGTCCGCCGGCAGGCGCAGCGGCAGCTTCTCGTCGTTGCGGGGCCGAAACCGGTCGGCGGGGCGGTCCATGTCCAGCCCTTGGTGGGGGCGGTGGGTGTTGTAGTCGGCAACGAAGGCATCCAGGACCTGCTGGGCGTGCTCGATGCTGTCGAACGGCTCGTGGTCGTTGAGTAGTTCGCGGCGCAGGGTCTGGTGGAAGCGCTCGACCTTGCCGGTGGTGGTGGGCGAGTGCGGGCGGGTCAGCCGGTGGGTGATGCCGTTCTCGCGGCAGATCCGGTCGAACAACACCTCTCCGCCGCGGCCGAAGCGGGCGGTGAACTGCTTGCCGTTGTCGGTCAGCACCTCATCGGGGACGCCGTGGCGACCCAATGCGTCGATCAGGGCCAGGCACACAGCCCGGCCGGTGGGGCGGGCCACCACGGTGGCGGCCACGCAGTAGCGGGAGTGGTCGTCGACGCCGGTGACGATCTTGCATTCGGTGCCGTCGGCCAGCATGATCCCGCCGACGATGTCCATCTGCCACAGCTGCATCGGCTCAGATCGCTGCCAGCGTGTGTAGTCCTCGCGCCGCCGCCCCCGAGGAGTGGGCTGCACCAGGCCATGACGCACCAGCACCCGATGCACCGTCGCCCGGGACGGCACCGGGCCGGGACAGGGACGACGGGTCAACTCCCACGCCAGGCGGCGAGCACCCCAGCGGGGATGGTTACGGCGCAGCTCACAGATCAACGCCTCCACCGCGGCCGGGGTTCGAGCCGGGGAGGTATGCGGGCGTGACGAGCGGTCCGACAACCCGTCCAGGCCCTGGGTGCGATAGCGGCTCAGCCACCGGTGCACCGTCTGCCGGGAGACTCCGAGCCTACGGGCGACCTCGGTGACGCTCGCCCCGGATGACACCTGCAGCACGGCTTGGTACCGCTGCTCGACCACGCTCAACTCCGCCAGCACTCGGCGAAGTGTCACACACGTCCTGAGCACGATCTGTCACGCAGATCATGAGACCTGACACACTACTGATCACTAGTGGCTCAGAGTTTCTTTACTGGTTCAAGGCGCCAGCGCTTCGCGCCGCCGCACGGCGGGACACGCCCCGCCGCCCCGGCATGGCCAGCGGGCCGGGCGTGCGGCCCTGGCGGCCGGTCCCGGCCCGCGCCAGCCGGGACGGCACGGCGTAAGCCCGCCGCCCGCCGCACCGAGCATCCGCCGAACCGAACGCACCCGCCGCCCCTGGTACGCGCTGCCGCCTGCCGCTCCGACCGCCGGCCCAACCGCTTCGCGGCCCCTACGGGGTGCCATTCGGCATTGCGCCGGCCGTCTCCACTCGGTGATCATCGGGAACGCCTCCATGGAGGTGATCAAGGACTCTGCCGCCCTGCTTCCGGTGCTCGCGCCTGGCGGCACTGCGCTCCGGGTCAGGTTGCCACCGGATGACACGGCTACCTGATCACGGCCATTGCCAGCCGGGTACGGCAACGCGACCACGGGAGGTCTTCCGCCGCACCCGACCGGTGATCATTTGATGTCGTCGGTTTGCAGCGTGTGTTTTCCGCGACTGTCCGAAGTGCGGTGGTGGACCTGGAGGCGGGCCATCGCGGCATCGACCAGGCGACCGAGGTTGCCCAGTTCGTACAGCATCCGGTGGCGCTCAGCGTCCTCCCACGCCCTGATGGCCGACCCGATGTCGCCCGACTTGCCGACCGTGACGACGACCTCTTTGCCGTTGACGCGCTTCGTGGCGGCATCGCCGAGGATGACCCAGCCGTACACGGTCACGCACCCCGAGCAGCCACAATCAGGGCAACCACCTGTTCGGGATGCTCGCTTCGCACCGCCTGGAGGTCGGAGCCGTCGCGCAGGGAGACCAGGTAGCTGCCCGAGCGCGGACCCATGGTCACCGTGGCCATGCGCCAGCCCTGCGGACCCTTCACGGTCAGTTCCGGCGGGTGTCGCTCCATCCACGACCGAAGCGGAGGCTGGTCGGGCCAGGCAGCCGCACTGTTGGCGAACAGTCCGAGACTGATCGTGTGGTGGCGGTGAGCGCGGATTCCCCGCTCAGTGAGAAGCCGCTGAATGACGGCCAGCGCCTTGTCGTGGCTCTCCACCGTCGCCTCATCAACGACGGGCGGGACGGCTCTACAGTTGTCCATGGGTCGCACCTCCAGTGTGCGATCAAGGGACCCGTACGGCGCTGAGATCGCCTGCGGGTCCCGCCATTTGTGCGGTCTCTCCATCACATCGCCGCAGATACGCCCGCTGACAGTGCGACTAGGGGAGACTGGGGGAGACGAGCGGATCCCCGACTCTCCCCTGAGGAGTACGCGATGCGCGATCTTCCGGGCTGGGCCGTACGGCTACGCGCCGAACGACGGCAACGGCTGTGGACACAGCGAGACATGGCCAAGCAACTCACTGAGGCCGCCGACGCCCGCACTCGTGAGCGCTTCCCCGAACGGGAGTCCTTGGTTCGCATGATCAAGGACTGGGAGGCGGGCAGGCACCAGCCCAAAGACCCCTATCGCGTCCTGTACTGCCGTGCGTTCGGTATCGACGAGACCGAGTTGTTCGGCGATCGGCAAACGGTTCGGGACCGTACGTCCGTCGAGGTTCTGAGCGTTCCGATCCCCGCGTTGCCATTGCCGACCATCGCTCCCGACGCGGACATGTTCGAACGGATCACCCGCACCCTTCAGCAGCCGAGCCGGGTGGATCAGCGCACTGTGGAGTGGTTGGAGACCTGTTTGGCAGAACACCGCAAGGTCGAGGACACTATCGGCTCCCGCCCCCTACTCGGGATTGTGCGGCAACAGCTTGGTGTGGTGGTCGAGCTGGCCCAGGGCGCCCGCGGTTCGCTCGCCGACACGGTGGTTGACCTGGCCGCGCAGTACGCCCAGTTTGTCGCGTGGATGTCCCTGGACGTCGACGACCAGGCCGCCGCGCTGGCCTGGTACGACCGCGCGCACGACTGGGCGTTGGAGATCGGTGACGTCAACATGGCCACTACCACGCTCAGCATGAAGGCCCACCAAGCATGGAGCGCGGGCAATGCCCGCAGGTGTGTTCGACTCGCCGACGCGGCCCGCTGGCACGATGGCCAGGTGACGCCAGGTGTGCGGGGGATGGCCGCGCAAATGGCGGCCCGAGGTCACGCGCTCGCCGGTGACGCCAGGCCCGCTCGCACGCTGCTGGACGAGGCCGAGGCGCTGATCCGACGAGCCGCCGAGCATGCCGACGACGAGCCGGTGTGGATGTACTTCTACGACGAGACATGGTTCCGTCTTCAGCGCGGCATGACCGAGTTGCACCTTGCCAACTGGCCGAAGGCGATCGACCTGCTGACGGAAGGGCTGTCCGGTCTGCCGGAGAGCTACAAGCGCGATCGCGCCTGGTATGGCTCGTGCTTGGCTAAGGCACACGCCGAGGCAGGAGACGCGGCGGCGGCCCTACAGGTGAGTCTTCCCGTCGTGGTCGACGCCGTCACGTTGAACCGCCATGCGAGCAAGGAACTGGTCGGCGTCGCGGTTTTGCTTGCCGGACGCAAGTCACCACAGGCCGTCACGTTGAAGGAAGCGCTCACAGCCGCTGGTCGTACGGATGGAAGCGCGCTCTGACCGGCTCGGACAGGTGAATCTCTGCGTGACCAACTGCGTGACAACGACCCCGGACAACCACGGACGACGGTGGATCGCCGTGGACCGTATGCGCAGGTGGGGGCGGGTGTAAGCCAAGGTCCCGCCCCCTCCTGGTTTCCCTCGTAATGAAGGGGTCTGGGGTTCGATTCCCCAAGGCGGCTCCAGGTCAGAGGCCCTCCGGGATCATTCCGGAGGGCCTTTTTCGTGTCCGTACAGCAGTGAGACACAGCAACGGAGTCAGCTGTTCTGGGACCGATCTGGTCATGTTCTTGTCAGGAGTCTCGCCGATCAAGCCGTGCTCGTTCTGGACTGCACGGAGCTGTGCCAACTGTTCGCGACAGGTAGGGCCTCGTACAGGCCTCGGTGATCACGGGCAAGGGCTCCCTTGCTCCGGCGTAGCGATCTGGCTGTGACCGGGAACGTTCACCGGAGGTGGCCCATGCCATCCGCCATGGCACCAGGACCTGTTTCTCGGCGTCCGTTCCCACGGCTCGCACAGCACTAGCATCGGGTTCCGTGATCGTATGGCTCAACGGCACCCACGGCGCAGGCAAGACGACGACCAGTGCACTCGTGCAGCGACTGATCCCGGATTCACGGGTGTTCGACGCAGAGAAGGTCGGCGAGACACTCATGGACATCACGCCAGGGCTGCCCGCGACGGACAACTTCCAGCACTGGCCGCCTTGGCGGCCACTCGTCGTCGAGACCGCCCGCCGCGTACTCGACTACACCGGTGGCACTCTGGTGATGCCCATGACTGTCCTGGTCGAGCAGTACTGGCGCGAGATCAGCACAGGCCTCGCCCACCATGCCATTCCGGTACGGCACTTCGTCCTCCACGCTGACCAAGACACCCTCCGCAGGCGCATCGAGGGGGACACTCTTCTCGGTCCGTCCCCCTTCCGTCTCAAATACCTTGAGCCTTACGCCGAGGCGGCCCGCACTTGGCTACACGGTGAGGCCGAGGTTGTCGACACCGCGCACCTCACGCCCGCCCAGGCCGCTCTGCAGATCGCAGAGGCCGTCAAAAGTTGAGGTTCGCCCCCACGCGAAAACTGTGCACCCAACAGTGTCCGGGTTCCGGTAGGGGCCTTTTGCCAACACCCTCGCTAACAGCTCTCATGATCACATTGAGGTCTGAAGGTGGGTGAAGTGCTGCCGGCCATCCTCAAGGCGTACTTGATGCCGCGTGAGCGGGAGGCATACTCCCAGCCCATGTAGCAGGGCCTGAGCAACGAAGAGGCATGCCGGATCATCGGTATCAATGACAAGACCGGACGGCGATGGCGTAACGGCCGCGGGGAGGGCTGGTTTCGCAGGGCGCCACGTCGTACACTACGGAGTGTATTTGAAAATCTACACAGAGTCGCTTTTATCGTATTTGGCATGTTTCGTACATCGCCATCTCCCTGGGCCGTCTTGACCTCGCGTCCTTAAGGTGATGCATCAGGGAGACACCATGGGTCCGTTTCATCTGGCCGTTCGCCCCGTGCACGACTACCCCGACGACCACACCGTGGTCGAAGTCGGCGGGGAGGTGGACCTGGCCACCGCGCCCCGCCTGCACGCCTACCTCGCCCCGCTCATCAACGGCGCCACGGGCCCACTCGTCCTCGACCTCGGCGCCGTCACCTTCATGGACGCCCGCGGTCTGACCGCTCTCATCGCGATCAGAGCCCACGCGAACACCGCCATGGTCCCCCTCCGGCTCGCCGCGCTTCCGCCTCTCGTCCAGCGGCTTCTGCGCCTGACCCGCCTGGAGGCCTCCTTCACCATCGTGACCGGCCCGGATCACCAGCCGACCACCTCCTACACCCCCATCGCATGAGCGACCACCCCATCGCATGAGCGACCGGCCCGGGAAGCGAGACCGCACTTGCCGGGCCGGCCAAACCCGCGAACGCCCGGCAGGACAGGCCGCTGACGAGGAACAACCTGCCACATGAACGTCGCCGACTACGACGGGGCGGAGTCGAGCAGCTCGGCCACGACCGCGTCCTGGTCGATCACCTGGCGGGCCACGGCCGACAGTTGCCGGTTGTGGTTGCGGGCGTAGGCACGCATCAGGGCGAACGCCTCGACGATGGGAATCTGGCCGCGCTCGGCGAGCATGCCTTTGGCCTGTTCGATGACGATGCGGCTGTTGAGGGCGTGTTGCAGTTGCTCGGTGACGAGTTGATGCTGGCGCAGGGTCCGCTCATGGGTGATGCCGATGGTGGCCACGTCCGCCAGCGCCTGAGCCACCGAGGTGGCCTGGGGGGAGGGAAGGCCGGTGGTGGCGCTGAACAGGTTCATCGCTCCCAGCACCTGGTCGCGCAGCCGCAGCGGGAAGGCCTGGACCGCGGCGAAGCCCATCTGGTGGGCCGCTGTCGCGAAACGCGGCCACTGCTGTGGGTGGGCGGCCAGGTCCGAGCAGGTAATCCTCTGCCCGCTGTGGTAGCAGTCCAGGCAGGGGCCCTCCTCGTCCTGCAGCTGGAACAGCTCCAGCAGTCGGGCCTGTTCGGTGGAGGCCGCCACCAGGGTCAAGGATCCGCGCGGGTCGGCCAGCAGGATGCCGGCGGCGTCGACGTCGAGGAGGTCCACGCAGCGCTCGGCCAGCGTCTGCAGGAAATCGATGACATCGAAGCCGACCACCAGTGTGTCGGCCAGTTCCACGAATGTCTGAGCTGTCCGTCGGTCGAGCACTGTCTTCACCTTCGTCCTGTGATTCATGATCGTATCCGGCGGTTCATCATCTGTGGTCGCCTCACGCCGAGTGTCGTTCGCATCAGTCCGGTTCGAATCGCAGCCGCCGCGCCACCACGTCGCGGGCCACCTCCAGCAGGCTGCGCTCATCGGCGAAGGCGCGGGCGCGCAACCGGACGAATGCGGCACTCAGGTCGGTACCGGACTGGACCGCGACCATGCCGGTGGCCTGGTGCACCTGCGCCCAGCGCTCGGCGCTCCCCCACCGCAGTTCCTTCACCTCTCCGACGGCCCCGTCAGGGGATGCCAGCTGCTGCACCTGCACCAGCAGCGCCGCATCGGCGAACACCAGTGCATCGGCCGCCTGGTGCGGAGTCAGCCACCCCTCCTCGGCACGGCTGATCTCCAGCACGCCGACCGAGATCGCCCCCAGCAGCAGCGGGAACGCGAAGATCGCCCGAGCACCTGCTCGCACGGCGGCCGGGGCGAACATCGGCCAGCGCCGCCGCGTATCGTCCTCGGACAGGTCGCCGACCAACACGGGCCGGTCCTGGCCGAGCGCGTCACGTCCCGGGCCCTCGCCCAGCGTGACGTGCAGATCCATCAGCCGGTAGGCGTTCGGGCCGCTCGCGCACACCGGTTCGTAGCCCATGAGCCGGCCTCTGAGGGCCACGCCCACCCCTTGGGCGCGCAGCGTCCGCGCACCGATCAGGCACACAGCATCGATGGAGACCTGTCCGCCCTCAGCGCGAGCGTGGTCGTTGATCGCCGCCCACACCGCCGCCGAGCGTTGCCTGTCCATCAACCTCCGCCGTCTACGGCGCCGGTGTTCCTGGCGACCCGGAGCGGGCTGCCTTCGCCGATATCGAGCCGCACCTCGTTCAGGCTCGCGGGGGGTGTCTGATCCCCTCCTGGCGCTTGGCCCCATCCGGGCACCGCGTCCCAGCCGGTGAGCGCCAATATGCGGCGTACCGCCGCCGAGACCGCCACCACCCGGATCACACCCGTGCTGCCGCCACCCGCGACAAGACCGGCGCTGACCAGCACGCGCAGGCCGCTCACATCGATGAAACCCAGCCCGCTCAGATCGACGTGAAAGGAGCCATCGCCGCGGGCCGCCCGATGCGCCGTCGAAGCCAGCGCCGCCGTCACGGCGGGCACGCCGTTACGGTCCAGCTCTCCGTCCAGCCGTATTCCCAGCGGATGAATCGTCGATGTGATGCGTAATATCCCGTATGTCCTACTGTTGTGGACCGGTGCGTAGGAGATGCCGTCAATACCGTCCATGCCGCATCCTCCAAAGGCTCACCAAAAAGACAAGCCGCGAGGTCAAGACGGCACAACATCAGCGCAAGCAGGACGCCACAGGCCCAGGTGGCCCACCGGCGAAGGACATCGTGTCCTCAGGCTACTCTTCGGCGCGGTGCCTGACCATTGCCGCACCAGAACCCCTGACCGGGAAGCGGCTGCTTGCCGATGGCGCTGATGGGCGCCGTCCACCCCGGGGCAAGCACCTGCGCTCTTGTTGCCGTCGGCCTGGGCCGGGGCGTGTTCCTTGGCATACGTATGACGACGGTTTGATCGGCGGCTGACGCCTCGGTGGATAGCGTAAAAAGTCGACGGTTGAGTTCGATGAGGCTCAGTTCGCCAAATAGGCGCTGAGGCGTCTTCATCTCGATCCATCCAGGGGCGTTGGGCGGCCCCAACGCCAGTGAGGCGCGGCCCATGTCTGTTTTCTGGGACCTCAAGCACCGACTGTGCGAGGCGATCAACGCCCACGACCTACAGGGAGTGCTCGACTGCTACGCTCCGGACGCCGTCTATGTCGCACCGCCGGGCGTGATGGAAGGCCATGAACAGATCGCCTGGCTCTACGAGCAGTTGTTCGTCGGCTTCCCGGACCTGCACCTGACAGCGTGGTTCGAGATCGATGAACACGACAACCCGGCTGTCACGGAATGGACGGTTACCGGGACGCATTCTGGACCTTATCTCCTGCCGGATGGGCGCGAAATAGAAGGAACCGGTCGTCGCATCACTGTCCGCTCCACATGCTCGACTTTCGTCGAGAACGACAAGATAAAAACGCACCGGGAATACTACGACCAGTTGGAGCTGTACAGCCAGCTCGGCTACGGCTTGACGGAGCTCACATCCGTCTCCGCGTAGGCCGGACATCATCATCGGGCCGGGGGAGGTGTCGAACCCCATCCGTGCGAGGCCGGGGCAGGGGGTCCGGTCCAGGTTGTCACCGTGGTTCACGGTTCGACCGGAGTCCGCGGCGGAGTGTCCGTGCAGTGCGGGCACCGGGCTGTTCCTCCCTGTTCCGCCGGAACCTGAAAGATCCGCGGCTATCGCCGTCCGACGCCGTTGAGCAGCGTGTCGACGACGAGATCGGCGGCCTGAGGGGGTTCGAGCAGGGGGAACCGGTGAGCGGCGGTGTCGACGAGGTGATCCAGCATGGCGCGGGCCCAGTCGGCGGGCACGTCGGTGCGTAGCAGGCCCTCGCCGGCCGCCCGCTGGACGAACCTGTCGAGCCGCGCGCTCTGTTCCTCCCTGCGGGCGCTCGCGTCCGGATTCGCGCGCATCATCCGGCGCACGTCCACCGGCCACTCCCGGCTGACCGGGACTATGCCCTCCACGTACCGGTGCAGCGCCACCGCCACCTGGGCCTCGACGAGCCGGGCCTGGTCCAGCACCCGCTCGGAGGAGTCGAGTTTCGCCTGGAAGATGGCCGCGAGCAGGGCCTCCTTGGTGGGAAAGCGCCGGTAGACGGTCCGCCGGTCGACTCCGGCCTCGGCGGCGATCGTGCCGATGCTGGTCGACGGGTCCTCGGCCAGCAGGCGGGCACCCGTACGCAGGACCGCGGCGAGGTTGCGGGCGGCATCAGCTCTCATGATCCCGCCAGTGTACTGAGGTGTGACATCTGTCTACTTGACATACACATGTGTGAGGCACAAACTCATTTTAGTGTCACACTTGTGTGGCAGATAGTCGACACACTGCCTGAAGGAGGCACAGTGATCAGGACCTGGCTCATCACCGGAAGTTCACGCGGCTTCGGACGCGAGCTCGCGGTGGCCGCACTCGAGCGCGGAAACCGGGTGGTCGCCACCGCCCGCCGGCCGGAACAGCTAGACGACCTCGTACGGAAGTACGGCGACCACGTGCGTACGTTCGCCCTCGACGTCACCGACGCCGGGGCCGCACGCGCCGCCGTACGGCTGGCCGTCGACGAGTTCGGCGGGCTCGACGTGGTGGTGAACAACGCCGGCTACGCCAACTCCTCTCCGATCGAGGAGACCCCGGACGAGGACTTCCGCGCGCAGGTCGAGGCCAACTTCTTCGGCGTCGTCAATGTCACGAAGGCCGCCCTGCCGGTGCTGCGCGCCCAGCGCTCCGGGCACATCCTGCAGTTCTCCTCCATCGGCGGGCGCGTGGGCGGTTCCCCCGGCCTGGCCGCCTACCAGTCCGCGAAGTTCGCGGTCGAGGGCTTCTCGGAGGTGCTCAACAACGAGGTGAAGCCGCTGGGCGTCAAGGTCACCATCATCGAACCCGGGGGGTTCCGCACCGACTGGGCGGGATCGTCCATGCGCATCCCGGCCGTGGGACCGGACTACGAGGAGACCGTCGGCGCGATGAACCGGCGGCGCGCGGGCTTCGACCGGATGGCACCGGGCGACCCGGTGCGAGCGGCGCGTGTCATTCTCGACACCGTGGACCTCGACGAGCCGCCACTGCGCCTGCTGCTCGGATCGGACGCGGTGGACCTGGCCGAGAAGTCGTCCCGTGCCCGCGCCGCCGAGGCCGCGCGGTGGGCGGAGGTGAGCCGCTCCGCGGACTTCCCGCCCGGCGAGTGAGCCCTCCCCGCCAACCCGGCCAGGGCACGAGCCCACCGGCCCGGGTATGACGTTCGCACGTTCCCTGACCTGCCGCTCACGGCTTGACTTTGCCGTCGCGTCAACATCTACCGTCATGGACGAGCCGGAAGATCCGGCTCGGTGACGGTGGGAACGGGTGGCAGGCCATGGCGTGGTCGATCGCACAGGTGGCGCGAATGTCGGGAGTGACGTCAAGGACTTTGCGCCACTACGACGAGATCGGGCTGCTGGCACCCGCCTGGGTCGGCGCGAACGGCTACCGCCACTACGAGGAGGATCAGCTGCTGCGACTGCAGCAGATCCTGGTACTGCGGGAGCTCGGCCTCGGTCTCGCCGAGATCAAGGAGATCGTCGACCGGCACACCGACCCGGTGGCGGCACTGCGCGAGCACCATCGGCGGCTGCTGGGGGAGCGTGACCGGCTGGACGCGGTGGCCCGCGTAGTGGCTCGCACCATCACCGAACTTCAGGAGAGCGAAGGGAAGGGTGAGATGTCCAAAATCAGTAGGCCGGAGAATCTGTTCGAGGGGTTCGACGGGGCGCGGTACGGCGCGCAGGCCCGCGAGCGGTGGCCGGAGCACTGGGAGCGGTCCGGGCAGCAGGAACTCCTGGACGCCGTGACTCCGCAGGAGATCGACCGCATGGGGCGGGAGGCCACGGCGGGAATGATCCGGATGGCCGAGCTCATGGCCGCCGGCACGCCCGCCGACGACCCCGCGGTTCTCGCCGAGCTCGACGTCCACTACCGGCACATGACCCGGTTCTGGACGCCGACCGCGGCGGAGTACGCGCACCTGGGCCGGATGCAGGTCGACGACGAGCAGTTCAGGGCGAACTACGAACGGATCGCCGAGGGCCTGGCCGGATACATGAGCGACGCCATGGCCGCGTACGCGCACGCCCGGCTGAGCTGATCCTCGCCGGATGAGTCGAGGGAGCTGCAGATCCCTCGGCCATCGCCGGAGCCGCCGGGCCGCCGCGCCGCCCCGGAAGATGACCACGCATCGCGCATCGCGTGCGAGGAGCACCTTGAAAACCCCATAATCTATGGCTTATGGCTGAACGGGGTGAAGGACAGTCGGGGGTCGCGTCCAAGATCGGGCGGCTCGCCGCCATCGGAGCGGCCGCGGGCCTGCTGGTCGCGGGAATCGCGTTGCCGGCCGTGGGAGGCGCGGGTCTCGGCTTCGTGTCGGCGACCAACGAGCTGAATCTCAAACCCGAGGACCTCGTCGAACCTCCGCCCGCGGAGGTCTCGATCGTGCAGGACGCCGGGGGCAAGGAGATCGCGCGGTTCTACGAGGAGTACCGCGAGGTCGTCAACCTCGACCAGATCGCCGAGGTCATGAAGACGGCGATCATCTCGATCGAGGACTACCGGTTCTACCAGCACGGCGCGATCGACCTTGAGGGCACGATCCGCGCGTTCGCCAAGAACCTGCACGCGGGCGGGGTGAGCCAGGGCGGATCGAGCATCACCCAGCAGTACGTCAAGCAGGTCCTGCTCAACTCCGCCGACACCGACGAGGAGAAGAGCAAGGCGCTGGAGGCCAGCTACGCGCGCAAGCTCAACGAGCTGCGTCACGCGATGGCGGTGGAGGAGAAGTACACCAAGGACGAGATCCTGGGCAAGTACCTGAACATCGCCTACTTCGGCGCGAGCGCCTACGGGGTGGAGGCGGCGGCCAAGCGGTTCTTCGGTGTCGGGGCGGACGAGCTCACCCTGCCGCAGGCGGCGACGCTGGCGGGCGCCGTGCAGGACCCCAACGCCACCGACCCCAACCTGGGCAGGAAGCAGCGCGAGCGGTTGCTGCACCGGCGCAACGTCGTGCTGGACCGGATGGCCGAACTCGGCAAGATCACCCCCGCTGAGGCGGCCGAGGCGAAGGCCACCAAGCTCGGCTACAAGGGGACGAAGTTTCCCGGCGGCTGCGAGTCCAGCGACTACCCGTACTTCTGCATCTACGTCCGCAACGAGATCCTGCGCAACCCCGACTTCGGCAAGACGGCCAAGGCCCGCGAGGACTTCCTCAACCGAGGCGGCCTGACGATCAGGACCACGATCAACCCGACCATGCAGGCGGCGGCGGACAGGGCGATCAGGAAGTGGGTCCACCCCTCCGACAAGCCGGTGGCGGCCGAGGCCCTGGTCCAGCCGGGTACCGGAGCGATCAAGGCCATGGCGGCCAGCCGCCCGTACGGCCGGAGCAAGGCCAGGAACGAGATCTCCTACAACCTCGTCGCGGACGCCGCGCACGGCGGCGGCGTCGGCCTTCAGGCCGGCTCGACCTTCAAGACGTTCACGCTGCTCACCGCGCTGAAGCAGGGCATGAAGGTGAATGACGGGTTGTCGGCCGGGGCTGGCTTCCGCGCTTCGAGCCTCTCGGATTTCAAGAACTGCAAGGGCGAGAACATCGGTGACCTGAGCCACACCGTCACCAACGACGAGGGCAACCCCGGCTGGAAGACCCTGCAGACCGGCACCTGGGGCTCGGTGAACACGTTCTTCATGGCGCTGGAGAAGCGCGTCGGGCTCTGCGAGACCATCAAGACCGCCAGGTCACTGGGCATCCACCGCTCCGACGGGCTCAAGCTCCTGGAGTTCTCGACATTCACGCTCGGCACCAACGAGATGGACCCGGTGACCGTGGCCAACGCGTACGCCGCGATCGGCGCGCGCGGCAAGTACTGCGCGCCGATGGCGATCACCCGGATCACCGACAGGAACGGCAAGGTCACCGACTACAAGCCCAAGTGCCGCCAGGCGCTCGACCCCGAGGTCGCCGACGCGGCGGCCGACGTGCTGTCCGGTGTGTTCACCAAGGGCACGATGCGGGCCGTCGGCGGCATCGGCCGCGACGCGGCGGGCAAGACCGGCACCACCGACAGCTCCGCCACCGCGTGGTTCGCCGGGTTCACCCCGGACCTGGCCGGCGCGGTCAGCATCGGCGACCCGCGCGGCTCGCAGGACTACAAGCTGAACGGCGTCACGATCGGCGGCCGCTACTACGGCTCGGTCTTCGGCGCCAGCATCCCGGGTCCGATCTGGAAGGACACGATGCTGGCGGCGCTGAAGAACGTCGAGCCGACGTCGTTCACGCCCATCAACACGGAGCGGTTCGGCGGTTGCGGCCAGAGCTGCCAGCCCGCGCCGCCCCCGTCGGACGACGACGGGGACTCCATCGAGCTCAACGGCCCCGACGACCCCGGTGGTTTCGACAGGCCCGGCCGGAACGACGGTCCCGGCGGTCGCGGCAACGGTCGCGGCGGCCGGTAGAGCCCCTTTGGCGAGGGCGACGGCTGACTGGAAGGCGGGGCGGCGGCTGATTGGAGTCAGGGGCGACGTCAGCAGGCAGGGGTCCTTCGCTACAGCTCTGGCACATTGGCTTCGACGAATGCGGGAGCCAGCAGTCGGATGCGTCCTTCCTCCAGGTCGCCGGCCAGCGCGCGCACGGCCATCTGCACGCCGGCGGCACGTGAAGAGCCGAACTGGTCCCACAGGAGTTCGCAGCCTTCGGCTACGACGTCGCAGATCTGCTCCTCCTGGGACAGTCGTTTGAACGTCGGGCGCAGGTTGTCGCCAGTGGCCATCATCAGTCGCATGACGTCACCGGCGTCCTTGTCGGCCAGGCGGTGAGGTAGTGCAGTGCGGTCGTTGAGCCTGTCGCGAAGCTTGAAGGCTTTGGCGATGAGCAGCGAGGCCGGACCGGCTACCTCGATCGCGAGTTCTCGTGGGTCCCTCCCCGGTTCGAGGCTTGGCACCTGCAACGGGGAGTGATCAAACAGCGTGGCCTCAAGCCCGAGGATACGCCGGGTGGCTTTCTCGTCGTGTGGGGGCAGGGACACCCTGCGGCGCTTCTTGTTGCCAGGGGCAAATGCCTCCGGCACGAGGAGGTCCACCTCAATGAGGTGGCTCTGGCCGCTGATCATTTCCGCGCGGAACCATTGTCCTGGGTTACCGGAGGCGGGCAGTTCGAATCCCGCACCGCGCATGGCCTCGTTGAGCAGAGGCTCGTCCAGGACGAGCTTGGGATTGAGGCTCAGATCAGCGTCGCTGGTATAGGGGGAACTGGCCAGCACGACGCCGGTTGTTCGCAGATGCACTGCCTGGGCGCCGACCAGGACGATGGCATTGGAGTGTTCGTGGAGTGCCTGTAAGGCGTCCAGGAGGACCCGACGGGCCACGACGGTGAGTTCATTAAGATCAACCCCCTCGGGGATACGCGCCATGTGAGGTTCCTCCAGCTCTTTAAAACCCCAGCTCATCCCTATGGCTGAGGTCAAGGCAGAGGGAACTCTACGCCGTCAAGGTCATCCAAGCGCCACGTTTTCTCGTGGTCGCGCATGTAGTTCAGCACCGCCTCCCCGGCGGTGGGCAGTCGACCAGACCCCGACAGGGAGTCCAGCACCAGTTGGCTCAACGCCACGTGGGGCAGACCGTTGACCTGGCGAATTCCGGAGAAAACGCTCGTATCGGGAGGTTGAAGCAGCAAGACGTCGGCCCCCTGGTTCACCGGGAGGAGACCCTGACCTTCCACCAGACGAGCGGTGGCCTCCTCGGTGGCATAGAGCATCGCCTGGCCGCCGATGGCCAGGGGGGCCACCGCCGCAGCTGCGAGCGGTCCGGTGAGGGCCATCGAGGTACGAAGCTTCTGGTGTTCAAGCAGCCTGCCGATGAAGGAGTCCAAGCCGTTGGGGGCGAGGAACCCGAGGAAGCGCCCTGGTCTCAGCAGGGACGTTTCAGAGGCGCGCAGGCGTAGGAGGGCCTCCCAATCAACCTTGACGACAATTCTGTTTCGGCGCCTGATAATCGCCTCCTCTTCTAATGCGTCCAGCAGACGCGAGACATAGGCGCCGCTCAGACCGGTCGCCTCCGCGAGCTCGATCGCCCGGTAGGGAGGGTGGACATCAGCCAGGACGCGGACCAGGCGTCCGGCGCGTGCGCCGCTCAACCCACGCTGAGCACCGGCTGTACGTGGTCGTGGATTCCGTGCGGCGCCCTGGGTTTCAAGCACTATGGCTGGTTGATTCATCCGGAAGGAGACGTTGCCGGTCAGGTCGATGTAGCCGCACTCCCAGCGAGACAGCAGGGTGCGCGTCTGCGGACTGATCCATGGAGCGATGACCAGTACAGCGGCGTCCTGACTGAGGCGGCGCATCAACGAAACCCGGGGCAGTAGCTCTCGCTCCAGGAGAACCGGGGTCCAACTCAGCTTGGCTTCTACCAGGACACGCCCGGTGAGGCTCCGGTCAGGGCTCGTGATGGTGACCAACGCGTCATGTCCGAGGTCCTCCGCCCGGAGGGAGTCGGCTTCCAGTGTCACTTGCCATTGCTGTCCCAGCATCTTGCGCAACCGGTCGATTCCCAGCTCCAGAAGTTGCTCTGGAGTACTGGGGAATCCACTGTCAGGGGTGCGCGTCATGACTCCAGGGTGACATGGCAAGCGTTGGGAATGCATGCCGAGTTGCCAGAGACGGCGAGTTGCCAAAAGTTGGCAACTCCCCGTCTCTGGCAACTTTGACCAATCGGGGTGGCCTTGGCGGCTGCAGGACAGTCGAGGGAAGCTCAGCGGGCGCTGGGGCGGGTTCAGTCCGGTGCTGATGTACGGGTTGGTGATGGCCTCGTCAAGGCAGGCCGTATCGTTGTTCGATCATTCTCTATATTCGGCATGCCGGAATTGCGATATATCCGAAAGGTGACGGATTGACCACAAAAGGTCACCATAGAGATTTTCAGGCGAAGATTTGCGCTTGCCGCACGGCTCCTGGGCGGCCTTGGCCGTTCGGCCCTTGCGTCTGGTCAGATTTCTCCGCTGCGGATGCCCGTCAGGAAGTCGTTCCAGGCTGTGGGGGAGAAGGTCAGCATCGGGCCGGACGGGTCCTTGCTGTCGCGGACAGCGACGAGGCCGGGCAGGTTGGTTGCGACCTCCACGCAGTCGTCTCCGTTGGGGCCGCTGTAGCTACTTTTGATCCAGGTGAGGTCGGGATGGATGGATTCCATGATGCTCGCCTCTACTTAAGGTGATCAATGAGTTTGGCCAGGTACGTGGCGGAAACCTCCGCACTGAGTGCCGACGCACGCGCATGGTCGAATATGAGCGTATAACTACGCAACTCTTCAGTGGTCTCCAAGTACAGGTCGCTTGTGGCCGTCTCCACGTAGACGATCGAGCCATCTCCCTCTTTGAAATCGAGAATCATGAACGAGCCCTCCATGGCGGCGTGTGCGCCAGCGGCATCAGGGAGGACCTGGACGGTGATGTGATCCCGTGCTGATAGCTCGATCACATGCTCCAACTGCCGCATCATGATCTCTGGGCTGCCGACCACCTTGCGCAACGCCGCCTCGTCGAGGATGACCCACAGGTTGGGCGGATTGTCCTGTCGGAGGATCTCCTGCCGGGCAAGACGTGCCTCAACGCGCCGGGCAATGAGGGTTTCGTCCATGACCCGGCCTCCTCGGAAGATGGCGGTCATGTAGTCCGGCACCTGCAACAGTCCGGGGATGAACAGGGCCTGGTAGGCGCGGATGTCGATGGCCGCCGCCTCGAACCCCGCGAGTGAACCCCTGAACACGTCGCTGTACTTCGACCACCAGCCTTTTTCGCGGGCTTGGCGGGCAAGGGTGAGCACGGCTTCATGCATGGCCTTGTCGGTAACGCCATAAAGGTCGAGCAAGGCACGAATGTTCGCCAGATCAGGCCTTACCCACCTATTTCCCTCCATGTAGGTCAATTTCCCTGGCGACCACGCCAAGTGCCGAACGACCTCTTCAGCGGTGAGACCAGCCGCTTTGCGTAATTTGATGAGTTCGGCGCTGAGTTGCCGTCGGCGCACCGTAGGACTGTTCTTCACACCGGACCTCCCTCAATCAAGTCTCCAGAGAGAAAATATTTTGAGGCAATAAACTTTGAGGCTTGAAAGTTGGCCGGGTCACGGTTCACTATGGACCCACCACCCCATGACTCAGAGTGAGGACACCATGACAGTTGGAGGTCGACCCCCGCAACGGCTCTGCCTGTTCGATGTGGTCGTGGTGGGGTCAGTCCTTCTCGTCGGCGGGTGTCCTCGCCGGGCTGACGAACGACCCGATCTGCGGGACGGTGTAGACCACCCCCTGGTCACGGAGGTAGGCGACCACCTTCCTGGCCGTGCCCCGGGCGATGCCGAACTCCTGCACCATCTGCACCTCGGAGGGGATCAGATGGCGCGGCGGGTACTGGCCGCTTTCGATCCTCGCTGTGAGGGTTTCCGCGACCTGGATCCATATCGGCCGATCGCGCTCGAACTCGATCATGGAGAGACGATAGACGGTCATGCTCATGGACGCTCATATGAGTACGAGCATGGACGAGCACATGTGTGGAAAAGGGCTGTGGAGGCTCGGAATCCGCTTCAAGACCAATAAAGCGGACCCGCCCGGTGCTGGAACACCGTGACGGGTCCTTGATCAGGAAGGCAGTCCTGACCCGTGAGCAACCCTAGTGCTCCCGTTCTCGACAGGCAGGCGGTCGGTGGTTGCGGCTGTTTCGCCGATACGCCGCCGATGCCGATGGGCTGTGCCACCTGCGGGCACGCCCCCTACGCGCACGGCTGTCCCGACCGGCCCGCCGACCACGAGTACGCCCAGCCGTCCGCCGCCCTGCTGGATGTCCGGTTGCGGGTCCGCCGGACCGGGGACCGCTCGCTGTCCTGTTTCGAGTCGCCCGCTCCCGTGGCCCCGGCCGGGACGATCCCGCCGGTGCCCGTCCAGCGCCGTCCCGATCAGGCCTCGCCTGCCCAGCGCCGTCCTGAGCAGGCCCCGCCGGTCGTGCCTGCCGTACCGGCGTCGTCATCCGGGCGGGGGCACTGCCGCCTGAGATCGGCCCGCCCGTCCAGACCCGCTCTCACAGACATGCCCCGGTCCGGCCCCACCGACCTGTCCCGGCTCGGCCACCGGCGCCATCTCGTGCCCCGTCCGAGACGAGCAACCACCTGCGCACCGAACCGAGTTTCGCTCACCCCGTCTCCGTACCGGCCTCCCGGGCGGTGCGGCGTACCCCTCCAGATCCTTCCCTGCTTCACAGAGCGGGCCCGTCCACCGCTACCGACGACCGGACGGGCCCTTGATCGGATGGAGGTCCAATCAATGAACGATGGTAGGCCCGCCCACCCGGAGCCGACCAGGCCCGAGACCACGATCCCCGGCTGGCGGCTGATTCTCAGCGACGCCGGCCGCCTCTGGGCCAGCCGGGAGGAGCCCTTCTCCCCGGCCGCCTGCGACGCCGGAGCCGAACGCACCGTCGACGGCGACAGCCTGGAGGCGCTGCGGGCCGAGGCCGACCGGCAGGAGGCCCTCGCCTTGGAAGCTCAGGAACGAGAGGCTCAGGACCGGGAGGTTCAGGACCGGGCGGCACGAGAGCAGGAGACTCTTGCCCCACAGGAACAGGCCCCACCGGAGCAGGCCCGACAGGAGCACGCCCCGCAGGAGCAGGCAGAGCAGGCCGAGCAGGTGATCATGTGATCCGCCGCTGCCTGAGCGCCGCGCGCGGGCGTCACCGCGACGGTCAGAGCATCACCCCGGTCCCGCGCTACACCTGGGACCACGACGCCCGCGCCGAGGCCGCGATGCTGGAGATCACCCGGCCGGGATGGGCGGTCCTGTACGGTACCGGCAGCCGGCTCTTCCACGCCATCGCCACCTGGCCCACCCCCGAGCCGCTGATCATCTGTGACCGGACCGTCGAGGGCCTGAAGGCGCAGATGCGGGAGGCTGAGACGAGCGCGCTGTACCGCTGGGCACTGACCTCAACCTCGGCCACCGTCGGCCACTTCTGAGCGGGCATGGCGACCCCATCCCTTCCCCGGTCCGGGGGCGCCGTGCCGTCGAAGCCGTATCGCGTAAGGATGAGGCGCGGTATGTGACGGGGGTGAGCCGGCGCTTGCTCGGGTTATGCGTCGAAGCGGCGGCGGGAGTCCTCGATGTGGCCGAGGTAGCGGCTGGTCCAGTCGCACATGCCGTCAACCGTCTTCCGTAGCGCCTGGCCCGACTCGAGGAGGGTGTACTCGACCCGTGGCGGCACGGTGGGGTGCACCTTCCGCTCGACCAGGCCGTTGCGCTCCAGCATGCGCAGGTTCTGGGTGAGCATCTTGTGGCTGATGCCCTCGATCTCGTTCCGCAACTCGCCGAAGCGCAGGGTGCGTTCCCCCAGGGTCTCGATGATCAGGAGCGCCCACTTGTTGGCGATGTCCGAGAAGATCTCCCGCGCCAACGAGTCCGCGCGTGTCAGGTCCGCTTCCCGGGGCGAGCCGCTGAACTGCTTGGTCACCATGAGGTTCCCCAGTCACTGAAAAGTGCGTTCTTCCATGTCAGTGGACACTCTCTTATGGTTTCCAAGTAACCACAAGAGACCGGGAGCGCCTTGGGTCGCTGGAAGCGGAGCCCGATGGCTCTCCCGACGAGGGAGCGGACAACATGGCCATCACCCTGGTGAACCCCGCCGGACTGCCGGAGATCGACGTCTACCGGCAGGTGTCGATCGCGACCGGGTCGAAACTGGTCTTCGTCGCCGGGCAGGTCGCCTGGGATGCCGACGGGGTCACGGTCGGCGAAGGTGACCTCGCGGCTCAGGTCGAGCGGTGCTACCTCAACGTCGGAACGGCCCTGGCCGAGGTCGGTGCCTCCTTCGACGACGTGGCGAAACTGACCGTCTATGTCGTCGACTGGACCCCCGACAAGATGCCGCTGTTCCTGGAGGGGCGCGCTCGGGCGGCCGCGAAGCTGGGGGTCACCCCGATGGCCCCGGGCACGCTGCTGGGCGTCGCGGCCCTGTCCGTGCCCGAGCACCTGGTCGAGGTCGAAGCTACCGCGATCATCGACTGAACAGATGCTTCTCCGTGTGAGTCGAGGGTCAGGTGCGGCGTGCGGCCCAGACGGTGCGTTCGGTGCGTACCGAGAGGTCGTCGCGGCGCAGGGTGCTGTCGGGACCGTCCGTGTCGAGCAGCCGGTCGAGCGCGGCCCCGTCGAACCACCCACGGCCACTGAGGCCAACTGAGAAGTGGTATCCAGGCCACGCTTCTCAGTCAGTTCTCAATGATGGCGGGCTCCTGCGGGCTCCTGCGGGCTCCAGCGGGGGTCACGTCCTGCCGGGGGTGATCCCGTACCGCCGGAGCCGTTCGGCCTCGCCGGCGCGGCCCAGCCGTCTCAGCAGGCCAATTGCCTGCCGCAGGGCGCCGGGGAGTCCCAGCTCGGCGGCGCGCAGGTAGGCGAGGACCGCCCTGTCCGGGTGGCCGGTCTCGCGCAGCAGGACGGCGGTCCAGGTCAGGGCGCCGATGTCGCCCGCCTCGGTGCGGGCGCTCAGCCAGGTGAGGGCCTCCTCCGCCCGGCCTGTCTCGTACATCAGGTCGACCGCGTGGTCCAGGGCGTCGGTGTCGCCGGTCTCGGCGCGGGCCCGGAGCCAGGTGATCGCCTCCTCGGAACGGCCCAGCTGGTACAGCAGGGCGGTGAGCCGCCCGAGGGCGCCGACGTCGCCGGTCTCGGCGCGGGCCCGCAGCCAGGTGACCGCCTCCTCGGCCCGCCCCGTCTCCTGGAGCAGCTCGACCGCCTTCCACAGGGAATCGGTGTCGCCGGTCTCGGCGCGGGCCCGCAGCCAGGTGATCGCCTCCGCGGTCCGGTCCGCCCGCTGGAGCAGCTCGACCATCCGCCAGCCGGCGTCGGCGTTCCCTGCGTCGGCGGCGTGCCGGTAGGCGGCGAGGGCCTCCTCGGTCCGGCCCGTCTCCTGGAGCAGCTCGGCCATCCGCCGGTCGTCGCCGGTGTGCCCGGCGTCGGTGGCGCGCCGGTACGCGGCCAGGGCCTCCTCCAGGTGACCCTCCCGGTGCAGCAGTGCTGCCATCGACCAGTGCGAAACGGTGTTTCCCGCCTCGGCGGCGCGCCGGTGGGCGGCGATCGCCTCCGTGGTCCGCCCCGCCCTCTCCAGGAGGTGCGGCAGCAGATCGAGGGCGGGACGGTCACCGGTCTCCGCGCGGGCGTACAGCCAGGTGATCGCCTCCCCGAACCGGTTCGACTCCCGCAGCAGCTCGACCGCCTCTTCGAGGGCGAGGCGGTCGCCGGTCTCGGCGCGGGCGCTCAACCGGGTGATCGCCTCCTCGATCTGTCCCGTCCGCCGGAGGAGGCCGATCGATCGCCAGTAGGCGTAGGTGTCGCCGGTCTCGGCACGGGCGCTCAGCCAGGTGATCGCCTCCTCGGTCCGGCCCGTGTACCGGAGCAGCTCGACCATCTTCGAGATCGCGCGGTGGTCACTCTTCTCCGCGCGGGGTTTCAGCCAGGTGATCGCCTCCTCGGCCCGTTCCGACTCCCGCAGCAGCTCGACCGCCTCCCACAGGGCGCCCGTGTCACCCGTCTCGGCGCGGATCCGCAGCCAGGTGATCGCCTCCTCGGTCCGGCCCATCTCCCGCAGCAGGGCGACGGCCTGCTTGAGGACGTGGCCGTCACCGGTTCTCGCGGCGCGACGGCAGGCGGCGATCGCCTCCTCCCTGCGGCCGGCCCTGTACAGCAGGGACGCCAGCCACTCCGGGGCGTCGACGTTCCCGGTCCTCGCGCCGCGCAGGTAGGCGGTGAGGGCCTCCTCGTGGTGTCCCGCCCTGTCGAGGAGCGCCGCGGTCCAGACGGGAAGGCCGGCGTCGCCGAACCAGTCGTGGGCCCACAGCCAGGTGAGCGCCTCCTTGACCCTTCCCCCGTCCACGAGCAGGGCGATCGCCTCCCTCGGGGCATCGGCGTCTCCCGCCTCCGCGGCGCGAAGGTAGGCGGCGATCGCCCTCTCGCGGTGTCCGGCCCTGAGAAGGACGGCGGCACGCCGGCCGATGGCCTGGGCGTTGTCCGGCCCGCCGTGGATCCGCAGCCAGGTGAGCGCCTCCTCGGTACGGCCCGCCTCCCCGAGCAGGGCGATCGCCTGCCGAGGGGCGTCGGGGTCACCGGCCGTGGCGGCGGCCCCGTACAGCAGGAGGGCGTGGTGGTAGAGACCGCGGGCCCGGGCCTGGGCGGCGAGGCGCGGCAGGTCCTCGGGGCCGGCGTGGAAGACCAGCGCGTCCCACAGGGCCGCGGGAGCGGGACGTGTACGGCGCTCGGCGCGACCGAGCTGCTCCAGGTGGTCCGCCAGCCGGTAGCGGGGGTACGCGGACGGCTCGTCGCGGCGGGGGCGGACGCGCGTGAGGGGACCGTGAACACCGCAGGCGTAGGCCAGGGCCCGTTCGAACCAGTCCCGGGGCAGGGAGCCGTACTCGTAGCCGGTCAGGTAGTCGAACGCGGCGGTCTTCAGGAGGGCGTGCGGAAGGGCGGGGCCGTGCCCCACGCGCCTGGCGTCCATGGCGGCCTCGATCACGGCCTTGGCCGGGGCGGGCGCGTTGCGGTACCGCTCCACCATGCCGGGCACGCCGGTCAGGTACTGGACGATCCGGCCCTCGCGGGCCCCGGCGTACGCGCGCTCCAGACGCGGATCGCCGCCCGCCGCGTCGCGTACCGCCTCCAGAGGGGAGCCGGCGAAATGATCGGGGACGTGGATGGCCGCGCCGGTCACCAACGCCCGCGCCTGGGTACGGGGGTCGGCGCCGCCGCTCGCGGGAGTCGCGGTGAGGGCGGCCCAGTATTCGGGCCAGAGGGTGCCCAGGAGCAGCACCGGACCGCGCTCCGGGTCGCCCACCAGGGCCCGCAGCCCGGCGGCGACGCGCTCGCCCAGGCCGTCGGCCGGGGTGAGCAGGTAGGACTGCGCCTCGTCGAGCCACACGACGGTCCGCGGCGCGATGGAGCCCAGGGCCAGGACGGTCGTCTCGGGACGGCCGCGATCGTCCGGATGCCACACCCGCCACCCGCCGGGCAGCAGCCGCACGGCCTCCCAGCAGGCCCGGGTCTTGCCGGTCGACGAGTCGCCGACCAGCATCGCGACCGCGCTGTGCCCGGCCACCGCCCGCCGTACGGCGGCGGCCAGGCGGTCGTCGTGGGGGCGCGGCACGTAGGCGGGCAGGCCGGGCATCCCAGCGGCCTCCGCGCCCGCGTCGATCGCCCGGTGCACCCCCAGCGAGAACGGGTCGGCGAGCGAGCGGATCGGCAGCCCGGCCGCCGAGGCCAGGCGGGCCCTCCTCCACAGCTCGCGACCTCGGCCGGCGGCCTCGACGGGGTCTCGCCGGGCCAGACGGGCCAGCACGGTGATGACGGCCGTCAGGTCGGCCTGGCTGGGAGGCAGTTCCGCCGAGGCCAGCATCCGGCGGACGGTCTCGCCTCCGGGGGCATCGGGGCCGGGGAGGTCGCCGGTGATTCCCTCGGCGATGTCGTCGAGAGTGGGGGCTCCGGCTTCCAGGTACAGCTCGTGCAGCAGGTCCCCGAGGTCACGGAGCGGTCCCTGAGGGGGCTGCGAGCGGACGAACGGGAGCGGCCGTCGCCGTACGTCGCCGCCGTTCTCATCGCCGTTCTTCATTTCTTCTCGCCACTCATCGCAACATCATCGCTCTCTATGGAGCCTGCGAAAGGTGTAGATCGACAATAATATGGTGACAAATATGCTTCTTTTGTAAGCGAAGGCCGGTTTCCCGATGGCATGGTGCTCGTGGGACGTGCTTGGATCGGAGTCGTCGATGCGGAAAGGGACCTTTCCACTGTATGAACCGATAATGGGTATTTAGACGTTTTCAGCGCATGTTCAGGGGATATTTCCGGGCTTGGCGAGCGAATCCGAAGGCCCCACCGAACCCGCCGGACCTGTGGAACAGGCCGGACGTGCCGAATGGGTCGGTGCCCGCCGGTGGAAAGCCCTGCCTGCCGGTGGAAAGCCCTGCCGCCGCCCTGCCCCCCGCACCGCCCCGTGCCCACGCTGTTCCGCATTGTCCCGCGCCGCGATCGCGGCGATCATCGCGTAATGAAGTGGCGCCGGTCCATGAGCCCCTGTTTGGATGCGGGTCATGATTGCCACTGAAGGCTCGGGGGCCCTGCTGGACCTGATCGAGCACTACTACGACGCGGTTCCGCGACGCGAGGCCAGGGCCGAGGACCACGGGCCGCTCACCTTGTTCGTACGGGAGGGCGCGGGGTGGCCCTTCTACGCGCGCCCGGCCTCCGGGTGGTCCGGCCCGGCGCTACCGAAATGCGGGCCAGTGCTCCGGCCTTCAGGCCGGGGAGCGCGTCAACTGCGGTATCTCTCGAGCATCTGGCTGCCGACATCGACATATCCGGCGAACAGCCCGATCACATCTCGGAGCCGGTCCTGCGCGGGACCGGGATTCACCAGGGCCTCGCCGTCGCGCAGGGCGGCGATCAGGGTCCTGGCCCGCGCATGGCTCGCCTCCAGCAGCGACTCGATCCCTCCCGTGGCTTCGACCAGGAGCCTGCGGCTGCCGGGCTGCGGAATCACCTTGGCGAGTCCCCAGGAGTCCAGCTGCCGCACCGCGGTGCTCACCGCTCCCTTGCTCAGTTGGAGCTCGGCGGCGATCACGTCGAGAGAGGTCGCCTCCTCCGTCACCAGCAGCAGCCCGTAGACGCGGCCGGTCGCGTGGGGGAGGTTCCATGAGGCCAGCAGGTCACCCACCGAGGTGATGAACGCGCGACGCCCGGCCGCGCTCACCGCTGTGTCCGCTTCGACGCCGAGATCCTCCGCAGGAACGCCTCGATCGCCGCATTCACCGCATGAGGGTTGTCCTGGTTGGAGATATGACCCGCGCCGGGGACGACGACCTCTTCGACGCCTTCGGCCGTGGCCCACCTGGGCATCGCCGAGGTGATGTTGCCGGTACGGTCTCGCTCACCGCGAATCAGGCACAGAGGTACCGGCGTGCGATAGCCGGGGTCCGGGTCGAGGAACTCCACGGTCGCCCGCCACACCTGGACGAACTCCTCCTTCGACAGCTGGGAGAACGCCCGTCGCGCGTCTGCCCGCGCGCCCTCCGTCACCGCGGAGGCCTCGGCCATCATGCCCGGAAGGCGCCTGGCCGAGATCATCGACAGACTCGGCGCGGCCGCCTTCACCAGCAGACGCTCTTTCCACGACAGCGGTGCGGTGTTCCAGGTTGAATCGATGACGATCAGCGCCCGGGCGAGGTCCGGACGCCGCCGGACAACGGTCTGGCTGAGATTGCCGCCGAGAGACTGCCCCACGAGCACGGGCCGGTCGAGCGCGAGGTGTTCGATGAGCGCGCACAGGTCCGCGATCGCCCGCTCGGCGGTGAACCGGACACCGGCCGGGCGAGACAGGCCGTGGCCGCGCATGTCCCAGGTGACGACCCGGTATCCCCGGGCACGCAGGTACTCGCTCTGGGCGTCGAACATCACGTGATCGGCTCCGGCGCCGTGCGAGAACACCAGGGGCACACCGTCGCCACCGCTGTCGGCGTAGTGGAGAGCGCAACCGTGCAGTGGGAGCACCGACGATATATTCACCATCTACTAAATATAGTGAATATATCTCCTCGACGCAGATCACCCCTTCAGGCTCGTGGAGGGTCATGGTGACGCCGGAAGGACTCCCGGTTCGA
Organism: Streptosporangium sp. OZ121; assembly: GCF_051918885.1. Classification (NCBI taxonomy): domain Bacteria; kingdom Bacillati; phylum Actinomycetota; class Actinomycetes; order Streptosporangiales; family Streptosporangiaceae; genus Streptosporangium; species Streptosporangium sp. OZ121. The sequence goes on along the minus strand of NZ_JBPXMC010000021.1, from coordinate 134,137 downwards.
GCGGCCTGGATCACGCGGAGCCCGCGACGGAGACGAACCCGGAACCGGGCCGGTAGTGGGGAGACTGGTGCCGGAAGTAGGTGTTGTAGACCTGGCAGTAGTGACCACCGCGAGCCAGCAGCGTGGTGTGGTCGCCCTCCTCGACGATCCGGCCGTGATCGAGCACGATGATGCGGTCGACGTGCTCGATCGTGGACAGCCGGTGCGCGATGACGATGGAGGTGCGGTCGGCCAGCACCCGGTCCAGGCCCTCCTGGATCTGGGCCTCGGTCAGCGGGTCGACGCTGGCGGTGGCCTCGTCCAGGACCACGATCGCCGGATCCTGGATGAGCAGGCGGGCCAGCGCGACGAGCTGGCGCTGGCCCATGGACAGGGCGCGGCCGTGCTCGCCGACGTCGGTCCGCAGGCCGTCGGGCAGGGCGTCGATCCAGTCGCCCCCGCCGACCGCCGCGGCCGCGGCGAGCACCTCCTCGTCGCCCGCCTCCGGCCTCGGGTAGCGGATGTTGTCGGCGACGGTGCCGCTGAACAGGAACGGAACCTGCGGCACCGCGCCGATCTGCCGCCGGTATCCGGCCAGGTCCAGCGTGCGGACGTCGCGATCGTCGATCATCAACCGGCCGTCCTGGAACTCGTAGAACCGGGTGATCAGCTTGCTGAGCGTGGACTTTCCCGCACCGGTGTGGCCGACCAGCGCGACGCTCTCGCCCGCCTCGATGGTGAGGTCGAAGTCCCGCAGCACGGGGCTTCCGGCTTCGTAGCCGAACGTGACGCCGCGGAACTCGATGCGGCCCGCCAGCCTGCCGACCGGCTGGGGGTCGGTCTGCACGACCCGGGGCGGGGCGTCGATCAGGGCGAAGACCCGCTCCGACGCGGACAGGCCCTGCTGGAACTGGGACCAGAACGCGGCGATGGAGGTGAGCGGGAACCAGAAGAGCGAGACGCCCTGCAGGAAGAGGAACCAGTCGCCGCCGGACAGGCCGCCGCCGAGCACGGTGGTGCCGCCCAGTTGGACGAGCGCGACCGTGGCCAGCCCGGCGACGAGGAAGAGCACGGGGAAGATGCCGGAGAAGACGAACCCCTGCCTGAGCGTCACCTGGTAGCTCTGCTGGTTGATGGGGCGGAACTCCTCGTAGACCCGCTGCTCCTGGCGGAAGTTCTTGGCGACGGTGATGCCGCCCATGGTCTCCTGCAGGGTGGCGTTCACCCGGCTCAGCGAGCGTTGTGCCCTGCGGGTGCTGCTCCGGGCGACCCGCCGGAACAGCAGGGCGATGCCCGTCACGATCGGCACCACGAGCAGGGTCAGCAGGGCTAGCTCGACGCTGCGCAGGAAGAGCAGGACCGTGACGAAGCCGACCATCAGCACCTGGCTGATCAGGTCCATCGTCAGGGTGGAGACGGTGGCGAAGTCATCGGTGTCGGAGGTGACCCGGCTGACGATCTTTCCCGACGGGGTCTCGTCGTAGAACGACAGGTCACGTTCGAGCACGGCGTCGAACGCGTCCTGGCGGAGGTGCAGGACGACGTCGCCGGTCACCTTCGCGCTGTGCCACTGGCGGACGAAGTTGAACAGCCAGCCGAGCACCCCGGCGAGCAGCAGACCGGCGGTGAGCTGCCAGCCCACGTCGCCGATCGTGCCGTCCTCGATCCCGTCCACACCCCAGCTGACCAGCAACGGCATGGCCGCCTGGCTCAGTGAGAACAGCACGATCATGACCGCGACCAGGATCATCGATCCCAGCTTCGGCCGGAAGTAGGACATGATCCGGCGAAGGAGGTCACGATCGCTGTAGGTGCGGTCGTAGTCCTCGGCGTCGAGGCCGTCCATGATGAAGCCCATCAGCCCTGCGCTCCCTGCTCGCCCGCGAGGACCACGGCCGGGTCGGTGGTGTTGCCGGACACGGTGCCGTCGGTGCCGTCGGCCACGTCGACCTCGTCGTAGTGGGCGAAGATCCGCCGGTAGAGACGGCTCCGGGTGAGCAGTTCGTCGTGCGTGCCGTAGTCGACCAGCTCGCCGCGGCGGAGCAGCAGGACCTTGTCCGCCCAGCGGATCTGGGAGAGCCGGTGGGTGATCAGCAGGGTGGTGCGCCCGTCGAGAACGCGGCCGATGGCCTGCTGGATCCTGTCTTCGGTGGCGGAGTCGATCGCACTCGTCGAGTCGTCGAGCACGAGGATCGCCGGATCCGTCAGCAGGGCCCGTGCGATGGCCAGGCGCTGGCGCTGGCCGCCGGAGAGGGTGATGCCGCGCTCACCGATGACCGTGTCGTAGCCGTCGTCGAGCTCGCCGATGAACTCGGCGGCCTGGGCCTCCTCGGCCGCCCGGACGACGGCGTCCCGATCCGCCCGCTGGCCCAGCCCGAAGGCGATGTTCTCGGCCACCGACCGGGAGAACAGCACGATGTCCTGCTCGATGGTGGAGATCTGGGAGCGCAGCGAGTCGAGGTCCCACTCGCGGACGTCCACGCCGTCGACCAGGATCCGGCCCGCGGTGACGTCGTAGATCCGGGGGACCAGCTTCGCCAGGGTGCTCTTGCCGGAGCCGGTCTCGCCGACGATCGCCACGGTCTCGCCCGGCCGCACGGTGAACGTCACATCGCGCAGCACCGGCTCGTCCTCCCCGTAGCCGAACGTCACGTTCTCGAAGACGATCGCCCCGCCGATCGGCGCGGCGTGGCCGTCGGCGCGCTGCCCGAGCTCGGTCTCGGTGTTCATGATGCTCAGGATCCGGCGGGAGGACACGATGCCGATCTGGACCAGCGAGAAGGTGAAGATCGACATGCTGGTCGGGAAGCCCAGCATGGCCACCAGGCCCATGAAGGCGACCAGCTCGCCGATCGTGACGGCGCCCGCGGCGTGCAGGTGGAGGCCGTGCCAGAGCGAGCCGGCCATCGCGAAGGCGAAGAGCAGGGTCGGCAGGTAGCGGGCCTGGACCAGGCCGTTGTGGACGAAGGAGTCGCGATAGCGCCGCGCCCGTGTCCGGAACCGCCGCCGCTCCTGCTCCTCCTGAGCGGTCACCTTGATGACCTCGATGCCGCGGACGGCCTCGTTCAGCCCGGCGTTGAGATCGCCGAACTGCTCCCGCATGCGGGTCGCCACCGGGTTGAGCCGTCTCATGTAGTGCCAGAGCGCGGCCACGAAGGCGACCGCGAAGACACCGGGCACCAGCAGCAGCCGCGGATCGATCGCGGCGATGAAGACCAGGGGCACGAGGCCGCTCAGGCCGGAGTCGACGATCAGGTCGACGCCCGGACTGATCATGGTGGAGAGCTGCCGGATGTCGTTGGCCGCACGCGCCATCAGGTCGCCGACCCGCTGCCTGTTGTGGAAGGTCTGGCTCTTGCCGAGCAGGCTGACGTAGAGCTCGTCCCTGGCGTCCCGCTCCAGCCGCTTGGCCAGGACCTCGCTGGCCAGCCGCGCCACGAGGTCGAAGGCGCCGCGCGCCAGCACGACCGCGAGCAGCCCCAGCGAGATCGCGCCCAGTGCCCGTGCCCCGCCGCCGTCCTCACCCAGCACGGCGTCGAAGGCCGCGCCGGTGAGCCCGGGGACCATGGCGTTGAGCACGACCATGATCAGTGATGCGCCGAGGAAACCGGTCAGCTGGAGCGGATGGCGGCGAAGATGGGACCAGAGCCAGCGCACCGGACCCCGCCTGTCGTGCGGGCGGCCGGATACGGAGAACTCCGAACTGCTGGTGACCACGAGCTCGCCCCCGAGCGGATCGATGATGGGATCGAACTTGTTTTCTATCACCGGGCACCGACCGTTTCCCATCGCATTTTCCGGCCCCCGCCCCGCCTCCGCTCCGGCCTCGCCCGACCCGGCCTACCCCGCCCCACCCCATGTCCGAGAGACCGGTTGGCGGGCACCCTGCGCGGGGGAACTCTGCGTTCGATGTAGTCGGCCGCGGATCCCCAACGATCGGCATGCCCCTCGCACTTAGCCTGGAGCGGAACGGGCCGCGAAGGGGAGTGGTGTGAGCGATCTCGTGCCGTCGGAGGGGGAGCCGCGGCTGGAACGGCACCGAAAGGAGCTGACCGGCTACTGCTACCGGATGCTGGGGTCGGCATTCGAGGCGGAGGACGCGGTCCAGGAGACTTTGCTTCGCGCCTGGCGCGGTTTCGACCGTTTCGACGAGCGCAGGGCATCGCTACGGACATGGCTTCATCACATCGCGACCAACATCTGTCTCGACATGCTCAAGGGGGCGCAGCGGCGTGCCCGCGCCATGGACCTCGGCCCTGCCTCGTCCCCGGGGCCGGCTCTTGGAGCGCCCCTTCCCGAGCACGCCTGGGTGCAGCCGATCCCGGACCGCCGTGTTCTGGCGGAGGACGGTGACCCTGCCGAGCTCGCCGTATCGCGGGAAACGGTCAGCCTGGCATTCGTCGCCGCCCTGCAGCACCTGCCGCCCCGCCAGCGAGCGGTGCTGATCCTGCGCGACGTGCTGTGCTAGCAGGCGGCCGAGGTGGCCGAACTTCTCGGCACCACCGTTCCCTCGGTCAACAGCGCCCTGCAACGGGCCCGCGCGACGCTCGGAAAGGCCGGGCCGCCCGCCGCCGAACCGTACCGGCCACTGGATGGCGAGCAGCGGGCACTGCTGGCCCGCTACGTCGACGCGTTCGAGCGTTACGACGTCGAGGCGCTCGTCTCGCTGCTCCACGAAGACGCCACGATGTCGATGCCGCCGTTCGGGTGGTGGCTTCGCGGCCGGAAGGACATCCGCCGCGCGCTGGTCGGCTCGGCCGGCCCCTGCAGGGGCTCGCGACTCGTCCCCACCGTGGCGAACGGCACGCCCGCGTTCGGGCACTACCTACCCGACGGCGAGGGAGGGTACCGGCCGTTCGCGCTCCAGGTCATCGAGATCTCCCGGGGCCGGCTCACCGGGCTGACCTCCTACCTCGACGATCCGCGCCTGTTCTCTCTCTTCGACCTGCCGCCGGCTCCGCGATGAGTTTCGGTTGTCCGCGTCGTATCACCTGTCGACAGTCGGACGACACGGAGAGGACATGATCACAGTGGCTGACTACGTCGAGGTCAACGGCGTGCGCACGTGGTACGACGAACACGGCCGGGGAGAGCCGCTGGTGCTGCTGCACGGCGGTTTCAGCGATGCGAGAGACTTCACGGGGAACCTCGACACGCTCGCCGACCACTTCAAGATCTTCACACCCGAGCGCCGCGGTCACGGCCACACCCCCGACGTGGAGGGTCCCATCACCCTCGACCTCATGGTCGATGACATGATCGCCTTCATCGACAAGGTCGTCGGCGAGCCCGTGCACCTGGCCGGATACAGCAGCGGCGCGATGGTCGCGCTGGTGATCGCCCTGCGCCGTCCTGACCTGGTCCGCAGGTTGGTGCTCATCAGCGGGGGCTTCCACCACAGCGGCTGGATTCTCACGCCGTCGGCCGGAGGCGAGATGCCCGAGCAGGTCGTCGCCGCGTACGCCGAGGTCTCACCGGACGGCCGCGATCACTTCCCGGTCGTGGTCGCCAAGATCGTCGAGGCCGCCGGCGACTCCTTCTCGCTGAGCGAGGAGGAGTTGTCCACTATCAGCAGCAGAACGCTGGTGATGGCCGGCGACGACGACATCATCCACCTCGAGCACACGCTGGCGCTCTACCGGGCCGTCCAGGACTCCGAACTGGCCGTCGTACCCGGTACCTCGCACGTGCTCCTGCACGAGAAGCCGGAGCTGTGCACGCGACTGGCCGCCGACTTCCTGACCAAGGATCCGGTGCCCACCTTCGTGCCGATCAGGCGAGCACCCTGACTCAGGTCTTGCCGTGGCAGGGACCTGGGGTGTCGGGCCGGGGAAACCCGTCGGGAGCGATCACGACAAGGCGCCCTGGTCTGCCCCAACCCAGATATCTCAGATGAAAACACAGGTCAGTAGATGCTTCAGTACAGGGAGTGACTCGATGGGAACCGAAGATGAAGCCGATCTGCCCAAGCTGCCCGCTCCGGCGCGACGGGCACTCGCCGGAGCCGGTTACGCACGCCTGGAGCAACTCGCCGAGCTCAAAGAGGCCGAGGTCATGCAGCTGCACGGCATGGGGCCGAAAGCGATGAACACGCTCCGCGCGGCCCTCGAAGAGCGTGGACTGTCGTTCCGCGACGGCTGACCCGAGCGAGAAGCCGTGATCTGGCGGCGCTCCCCCGCGTCGCTGGATCGCCGCCCGGGTCGGCTGTCGCGGAACGCCCGTATGCCACAGAGGTGTTCACACTCGACACGCGAGACGTCCGGCCCAGGTCCCGGCGTTCCCTCTCCTGCCGGGACACCGAGCCGCGCCGTACCCGGCGGAAATCGGGATGCCGGTGAGTGAAAACGGCAGGTACGCTGCGCGAGGACCTTTGGAGAGGAATCGTCGTGGGGCACGTTGAGGTTGGCCATCTGACATACGTCCTGCCGGATGGGCGGCCGTTGCTGGACGACGTGTCCTTCCGGGTCGGCGAGGGGGTCAAGGCGGCGCTCGTCGGGCCCAACGGGGCGGGCAAGACGACCCTGATGCGGCTGATCGCGGGCGACCTGCAGCCGGTCGACGGGAGCGTCGCCAGCTCCGGTGGCCTGGGCATCATGCGGCAGTTCATCGGCAGCATCCGCGACGGCAGGACCGTGCACGACCTGCTGGTCAGCGTCGCCCCGGGCCGCGTGCGGGAGGCGGCCGAGCGGCTCGACGCCGCCGAGCTCGTGATGATGGAGCGCGAGGACGAGAAGGCGCAGATGCGCTACGCGCAGGCCATCACCGACTACACCGACGCGGGCGGCTACGACATCGAGGTGCTCTGGGACACCTGCACCATGGCCGCCCTCGGCATGCCGTACGACGACTGCAAGTACCGCGAGGTCAACACGCTGTCGGGCGGTGAGCAGAAGCGGCTGGTGCTGGAGGCGCTGCTGCGGGGGCCCGACCAGACGCTGCTGCTCGACGAGCCGGACAACTACCTGGACGTGCCGGGCAAGCTCTGGCTGGAGCGGGCGCTGCGCGAGACGGCCAAGACGGTGCTGCTGGTCAGTCACGACAGGGAGCTGCTGGCCAACGCGGCCGACCGGATCATCACCGTCGAGTCGGGCAACATCTGGGTCCACGGCGGGGGCTTCCGCTCGTACGCGCAGGCGCGCAGGGAGCGCAACGAGCGCCTCGACGAGCTGAAGAAGCGCTGGGACGAGGAACACGCCAAGATCAAGCGCCTGGTCCTCATGCTGAAGCAGAAGGCCAAGTACATGGACACCATGGCCGCCGCCTACCACTCGGCCCAGACCCGGCTGCGCAGGTTCGAGGAGGCCGGGCCTCCGGAGGCGGCGCCCAAGGAGCAGTTCATCAGCATGCGGCTCAAGGGCGGACGGACCGCCAAGCGGGCGGTGATCTGCGAGAAGCTGGAACTCACCGGCCTGATGAAGCCGTTCGACCTGGAGATCTGGTACGGCGAGCGGGTCGCGGTGCTGGGTTCCAACGGCTCGGGCAAGTCGCACTTCCTGCGCCTGATCGCCGGGGAGGAGGTCAGGCACACCGGCGTGGCCAGGCTCGGCGCCCGGGTCGTCCCCGGCCACTTCGCCCAGACGCACGCCCGCCCCGAGCTCATCGGCCGGACGCCCTGCGAGATCGTGATGACCGAGCACGCCCGGCTCAAGAACGAGGCGATGAAGGTGCTGTCCCGCTACGAGCTGGCCGGGACCATCGCCGAGCAGCGCTTCGAGACGCTGTCCGGCGGCCAGCAGGCCCGGTTGCAGATCCTGCTGCTCGAACTGTCGGGCACCACCCTGCTGCTGCTGGACGAGCCGACCGACAACCTCGACCTGGCCAGTGCCGAGGCTCTCCAGGAAGGGCTGGACGCCTTCGACGGGACCGTGGTCGCCGTCACCCACGACCGCTGGTTCGCCGATGACTTCGACCGGTATCTGGTCTTCGGCGCGGATGGGAAGGTCTACGAATCATCCGAACCGGTATGGGACGAGGCCAGGGTTGTCCGGCAGAGGTAAAGACTCGGGCCGTTCCCGGCGTGTCCAGGTGGGCGGGAGACCGTCACCGGTTATCACGGCTAGGTGACGCACAGCACCCGAATCGTCGGCGCCCTCGCCCTTCTCCTCCTCGTCGGATGCGCCGGATGCACCGACGACCAGGAGGAGACGAAGCAGGCCGCCGCGCTCCAGCCGATCGCGGTCAGGGAGCAGGCCTCGTCCATCATCAAGGGCGATGATGGGTACGTGGTGAACTGGGCCGGAGTGCTCGCCAACACCAACCCGTGGCACTTCGGCGAGCACGTCGTGGCCACCGTGGTGGCCAAGAACTCCGAGGGCAAGGAGGTCGTCCGGCTGGAGCAGCCACTGGACGCCGTGCCCCCCGCGGGGACGCTCCCCTTCACCGGCCAGGTGGTGACCCAGGACAAGCCCGCCGCCGTGAGCATCGCGTACCGCCCGGCGCGCTGGCACCAGGCGGGCCGGATCGTCTCGGCCTTCCAGCCCTTCCCGGTCCGCGAGGTGCTGACCGACCGCACGGCCGACGGCGACTATCTCGTCACCGGCTACGTCGGCACCCCGTACGTGATACCGGCCCGCAGCCTGGCCGTCACCGCGCTGCTGCGCGACAAGCGGGGCAAGCTGCTCGGCGGCGGGAGCACGTTCGTGGACAACGTCCAGGCGGGCCAGAAGCGCCGGTTCATCCTGCAGATCAAGAGCGTCGAGGACACCCGCGACATCGCCTCCGCCGAGGTGACCGCGCGCACCTGGGGGTCGAGCAGCCGCCCCTTCGAACAACTCGCCCTCGGCGGTTCGCTGCCCCTGAACACGGTCAAGCCGAAGATGCCGCCGTTCGTCAAGGACCGGGGCAGGCAGGCGCCCCTCGCGGGTGCCGCTCGTCCGTGACCGCTCGTTCGTGCGTCGGTCCTGGGCCGCTCGTCCGTGACCGCCTGTCCGTGCGTCGGTCCTGGGCCGTCCGTCCGTGACCGCTCGTCCGTGACCGTCCGCCCACGGCCGGCGGTCCTTCCTTGGCGTACCAATAGGCATGATTAGTTCGATTAAATGGCTATTCATCAATATTTATGATTGCTATTAGTGGCAGGTTTTTACTCGAATCGTTGACATGGCGAAGACAGTCGGAGTCACCGTACGCGAATCGCTGGAATTTCCGGTTACCCGGCGTTTACCTTCGATTACATGACTGACAGTGTCCTGGTCGCGGCGTTGTGCGCGAGGAGCCCCGGAGCCCTCGCCGATCTCTACGACTCATACGCGGAAAGCGTCTACCGATACTGCCGCTCAATGCTCGCCACCTCCGACGCCGCGGATTCGGCGCTCCTCGGCACCTTCATCGCCGCCGAGGCCCATATTCACGCGCTCGCCGACTCCCGTCGGCTGGAGGCGTGGCTGTACGCACTCGCTCGGGGGGAGTGCGTACGGCGTCATCTCGCCGGGGGGCGCGACTCGCCGGTCCCCGCCCCGGTGTTCGCCGCCGGAGGCGACGCGGACCTGCGGGTGATGGCGTGGAACGCCACCCGGAGCCTGTCGGCCGACGACCGTGAGGTCCTCGACCTGAGCTGCCGGCACGGCTTCGGGCCCATCGACCTCGCCGCGGTCCTGGACGTCACCCCCAAGGTCGCCGGTGCGCTGTACGAGTCGGCGAGGGAGCGTCTGCGCGACGTCGTCACCGCGGAGGTCCTCGTCCGCAAGGGGCCCTACGACTGCGCGAGCCGGGCCCGCATGCTCACCGGCTTCACCGGTGAGCTCACGCCGGAGGCGCGCGAGCGGGTCATCCGCCACGTGAACCGCTGCGACACCTGCGCCCCGCACCGGGTCAGGCAGGTCTCCGCGGCCAAGGTCTTCGACCTGCTCCCCCTGGTCGCGCTCCCGCCCACGCTGCGCGCGTGGGTGATGAGCCACTTCACCGACCCCGAGCGGGTCCCCTACCGGCGCGACGTCGCCCGCCTGGCCGGCCCCCTCGACGGTGCCGGGTTCCCCGTCGGCAGGGGGCGCGGAAGTCGCCGGCCCCACGCGCTGGCCGGCGCGGCGGCCGCGGCCGCCGCGGTGGTGGCCCTGGCCCTGGTCCTCGCCCAGTCGGTGGTCGACCCTGGAGGCTCGGGTTCCGGCGTCGCCTCGGGTACGTTCCCGGCGGTGGCGGAGCCTCCGGACACCCGGATACCGGGGGAGTCCCGGCGGGGCGGCACGTCCGCGCCGCTGGATCCCGTCGGGGAGGGCGTGGCCGTCGAGCGGATCGGTTCGCTCGGGATGACGGCGCCGGTCAGTGCCACCGGGCCCGCCTTCGGGGATGACAAGAAGGGGATGCCGGACCTGACCGGCCCTTGGACGGAGGCCTCGCCCCGGCGGCCGGGTGACGGCTCGTCCGGCGACGGAGCGGCCGATCCCGCCCGTGAGGGACCTTCTGCCGACGGGCCGGCCGACCGGCCGGCCGCTCCGGCGGACAACCCGGCCCAGCCGTCCCTGCCCGTGTCGCCCGTGTCACCCGTGTCGCCGGGATCTTCCGGGATCGGCACGCCGGACCGGCACCCCCCGTCCCGCGACCACCACGGACACTCCTCCCGCCGCTGCGGGATCACCCACCGACCGGCGGACCCGGCGCCCCCACGGGCGAATCCCGGCTCCCCACAGGCGGACCCGACACCTCCGCGGGCGAATCCGAGGCCCCCGAGAGGGGAGCACAGGCCTCCGCGCGCGGTCCCTCGGCCGCCGCGGGCCGATCCGGAGCCGCCGCGCGCGAACCCCCGGCCGTCGCACGCCGATCCGCGACGCCCGCGGGCGAACCCCGGCCACCCGAGGTCCGGTCCGCGGCAGGTCCCCGACGATTCCCGACCGGCTCCCGCCGGTCCGGGGCGGACCTCGGACGGCGCGGGTCGCGGGGGGAGCCCGGGTGGCCGGAGCCCGGAACGGATCTCGAACGGCTCGGGCCATGGGCGGACCCCGGACGGCGCGAGCCGTGGGCGGACCCCGGACGGCGCGGGTCAGGGGCGGCCGTCGGGCGATCCAGGTCGGGGCCGGTCCTCGGGGGGCTCCCCATCGGCCTCCACCGGTACGAATCCCGCCGCCCCGCCCTCGCGGCCGGAGTCTCCCGCCCCCTCCGGGACGGCTGCCATACCGGCCTGATCGATCTGACCGGCTTCACCGGTCTGCCGCCGCCTCCCCGTTCCCCGTTCCCCGGTCCCTGCCTCCCCCGTTCTCCGCCTGTTCTCCGCCCCTTGCCGTCCCCGTTCCCCGGCCTGCGCCTCCTCCGAACTCCGAACTCCGAACTCTGTTCTCTGTTCTCCGGCCCCTGCTCTCGGCCCGCCCCGGACCTTCGCCGGGCGGGCCGTACGGACGTCCGGGGAGAAAACCGCCGCGCACCCGCCGTACAGGAGATCGGGTGTGAGATACGGGGGCCGAGGCCCCTGCCGACGGGGGTATTGTGGCGGGCGGTGACTACGGGGTGTGAGTGACATGTGTGCGGAGAGTGACGAGCGGGAATGTTGAGGTAGGCCGCCGCCTGGCACGCGGCGACGCGCCGTGTCGTGCGGCGGGACCGCGACACGCGGTGAGACCGCGACACGCGGTATTCAAGGGGACTCCGGGGGGAGACGCATGCATTCAGTCAGACGGCGCCGTCATGCCGCCGCGGTGGCGGGCCTCGCCTGTTGCCTGATCGCCGGGCCGGGGCTCCCCGCCGGCGCTGTTCCTGGCCGGCCGGGGCCGGGCGACGCCGCGCCGGGCGGTGTGTCGGGCCCGTCGGCCGACGAGGTGGCCGAAGCGCGGGCACTGGCCCGCGAGCGCGGGGAGAGGCTCGGCTCGACCACGGTCCTGGTCGCCGAGGCGCAGGCCAGGCTGGAGGAGCTGGTCGCCCAGGCGGAGCGGCTCGTCGAGTCGTACAACGGGGAGCTGGTCAAGACGGCTCGCGCCAAGAGGCTCGCCGAGCAGGCGGCCGAGCGGGCCAGGACGGCGGGCTCCGAGGTCGGGGAGGCCCGGGAGGCGGTGGCCGCGATCACCGCCCAGAACTACGGCGGGCTGGACATCGCCCAGCCCATGATGGCCATGATGACCGACAGCGGCGGCCCCACGGACGACGGCTACCTGCGCAGGGCCAGCATCCTCGCCCACATGGGCGGAGGGCAGGCGGAGACGCTCAAGCAGCTACGCGAGGCCCAGGAGGTCTTCGCCATCCTCCAGGCGCAGGCGGACGACGCCTACGCCGTGCAACGGGAGGCGCAGGCGAGGGCCGAGGAGACGAAGCTCGCGGCACAGGAGGCCGTCGCCAGGCAGGTCGACGAGACCCGGCGGATCAAGGAGGAGCAGGCGCGGCTGGAGAAGCTGGCCGAAGAGGCGCGCGGCGCCGCCGACCTGCTCGCCAGGAAGCGTGAGGCGGCCCTGGAGCAGGCCAGGATCGCGAGGGAGAACGCCGAGCGCGCTCGGTATCAGGCGGCCGCCGCGCGCCGCGAGGCGGCGCGGATGGCGGTGGCCTCGGGAGAGCCCGCGTCACGCTGGGCGCTCAACGTGACGGCCGGTTCCGCCAGGGGCGACATCGCCGCCGACTGGGCGCTCACCCAGCTCGACAAGCCGTACGTGTGGGCGGCCGACGGGCCGGCCGCCTACGACTGCTCGGGGCTGACCATGCGGGCCTGGGAGCGGGTCGGGGTCGTCATGGACCACTGGACCGGCACCCAGTGGACCGCGGGCCCGCACGTGCGGCTCAGCGAGCTCCAGCGGGGCGACCTGCTCTTCTACGGGCAGATCACCCAGAACCCCGGCGACATCCACCATGTGGGGATCTACATCGGCCGGGGGCTGATGGTGCACGCCCCGCAGACGGGGGATGTGGTCAGGGTCGCGCCGATGTGGCGCAGCGACCTCGTCGGCGCGACCCGTCCCGCGTGACGACCGGCCAAGGACCGACCGGCCAAGGACCGACCGTCCGATGGGCGACCGTTCAAAGGCCGGCCGTTCGACGAACGACCGGCTGAAAACCGATCATCCGATGAACGACCGGTCAAAGGACGACCGTCCGGAAGACGACCGGCCAAGGGGCGGCCGGCCGAAGACCGGGCAATGATCCGGTCACGAATCAGTGCTTTCCGTGGACCTCGTCCTTGGCGCGCTTGATGGAGCGGACGATCTCCTCTTCGGCCTCCACCCTGCCGACCCAGTTGGCGCCCTCGACCGACTTGCCGGGCTCCAGATCCTTGTAGACCTCGAAGAAGTGCTGGATCTCCAGGCGGTCGAACTCCGGCACGTGGTGGATGTCGCGGATGTGTTCCATCCGGGGATCGGTGGCGGGGACGCACAGGACCTTGTCGTCGCCGCCCTTCTCGTCGGTCATGCGGAACATGCCGACCGCCCGGCACTTGATCAGACAGCCGGGAAAGGTCGGCTCCTGGAGCAGCACCAGGGCGTCGAGTGGATCACCGTCCTCGCCGAGCGTGTCTTCGATGAAGCCGTAGTCGGCGGGGTACTGCGTGGAGGTGAAGAGCATGCGGTCGAGCCTGATGCGGCCTGACTCGTGGTCCACCTCGTACTTGTTCCGTTGCCCCTTGGGAATCTCAACGAGAACGTCGAACTCCACCGCGGTTCCTCCACTCAGGCCCCCGGGCACCCCCGGTTGGGCGTTAATGTCTCGTAGGCGATTTATGCCTTTTGGATACCGATGATGAGAGGACGGCGACGATAATGCGGCGTGAGCGGTGGGTGGCCTTGGTCACTCTCGTCCTGCTGCAGATCTTCGTCGTCGCGGCCGGGGCACACCTGCTCACCAGCGATGTGCTGGTGGAAGGTGAGCCCGAGACGATCGTCGCGTCGGCCGAGCCGCCCCCCGTCCCGGTCATCACCGCGGGTCCGGTGCTGGCCGCGGGGGGGAACGGCCCTCTCCCCGCCAAGGGTACTTTGGCGGAGCGGCTGACCGAGGCGTTGGGTGACCCCGCCCTGGGGAGAAGTGTCGGCGCCGCGGTCCTCGACGCGGAGACGGGCGCCCTGCTGTTCGGCAGCGGCGCGGCCACGGGCATCACCCCCGCCTCCACCACCAAGGTCGTCACCGCGGTCGCCTCGATGGCCTCGCTGGGACCCGACACCAGGCTGAGCACCCGCGTGGTGCGGGGCTCCTCTCCCGGCTCGATCATCCTCGTCGGCGGCGGCGATCCCACCCTGGCGAGTCCCAGGACGGCGGGGAGCACGGGAAACACGGTCTATCCCCGGCCCGCCTCGCTCGCCACCCTCGCCTCGCGTACCGCCAGGGCGCTCAAGGAAGCCGGCGTGTCCAAGGTGACGGTGGCCTACGACGACTCCCTCTACACGGGACCGCGTACCGCCGCGACCTGGAAGCCCGGTTACGTCCCCGAGGGCAGCGTCGCCCCCGTCACGGCGCTCATGATCGACGAGGGCAGGGTCTCGCGGGGAAGCGACCAGCGGGTCTCCGACCCCTCCCGCACGGCGCACGCCGCGTTCGTGTCACTGCTGTCGAAGTACGGGGTCACGGTCTCCAAGTCCGCCAGGCGGTCCAAGGCCCCGGCCGGTGCGCAGGAGCTCGCCCGGGTCGACTCCGCTCCGGTCTACGCCCTGGTCGAGCGGGCCCTCACGCTCAGCGACAACGACCTGTCGGAGGCGCTGGCCAGGCACGTGGCGATCAAGGAGGGGGAGCCCGCCTCCTTCGACGGCGGCGCCGCGGCCGTCGGCAAGGTGCTGACCCGGCTCGGCGCGGCGAAGGGCGTGCGGGTGTTCGACGGCAGCGGGCTGTCACCGAAGAACCGCATCGCCCCCGAGGCGCTCGCCCGCCTGGTCGCGGCGGCGGCCTCCCCGGCCAATCCCGGCCTGCACCCGATCATCAGCGGCATGCCGGTCGCCGGCTTCAGCGGCACCCTCGGGCACCGGTTCGACAAGCTCCGCTCCGCCTACGGGCTGATCCGCGCCAAGACGGGCACCCTCGACGGGGTCAACACCCTGGCGGGCATGACCACCACGCGGGGCGGACGCATGGTGACCTTCGCCTTCATGGCGGACAGGGTCCCGCCGGGCTGGGGCAAGGCCGAGGCGGCCCTCGACAGGCTCGCCGCCGCGGTCGCCGCCGGCTGATCACGGGTTCCGGGTGCGCGAGTCGACGGGAGAGCACGTACGGTGGACGGTATGCAGGTGATCGACTGGGATCTTGCCGTAGCGACCGGAACGCGCCTGGTGCGCCCCGGGCCGCAAGTCAGCCGAGAGGAGGCCCGGCAGGCCGTCGCCGATCTACGGCGGCTCTCGCGTGAGGCCGAGGGGCACGTCCGCGAGTTCACCCGAATCGACACCGAGACCGCGCCGCAACCCGCGACCATCGTCGACAGGCCCGGCTGGATCAAGGCCAACGTCGACGGCTTCCGGGTGGTGCTGGAGCCGCTCACCGAGCGGATGGCCGCCCGGGGGAACCAGACGCCGGCGATCGTGAGCGCGGTGGGCTCGCGCGTCACCGGGGTCGAGGTGGGCGCGGTGCTGGCCTTTCTCGCCTCCCGCGTCCTGGGGCAGTACGAGCTGTTCCTGCCGCCCGACCCGACCGGCCAGGCGCCCACGGGACGTCTCACCCTGGTCGCGCCCAACATCGTTCACGCCGAGCAGGAGCTCAACGTCAACCCGCGTGACTTCCGTCTCTGGGTCTGCCTGCACGAGGAGACCCACCGGGTGCAGTTCACCGGCGTGCCCTGGCTGCGCGAGTACGTCAGTACGCAGACGACCGACTTCCTGCTCGCCTCCGACATCGATCTGTCCGCGCTGCTGGAGCGGCTCCGCTCGGCCGCCGGCACGTTCACGGACGTCGTCAGGGGCGGGGAGGGCAACCTGATCGACGCGATCCAGACGCCCGAGCAGAAGGTGATCCTCGATCGGCTCACCGCGGTGATGACCCTGGTCGAGGGGCACGGCGACTACGTCATGGACGCGGTGGGCCCCTCGGTGGTCCCCTCGGTCGCCGACATCCGCGCCAAGTTCCACCACCGCCGCGAGGGCGGTTCCCGGCTCGACCGCACGATCCGCAGGCTGCTCGGCCTCGACCTCAAGATGAAGCAGTACGCCGAGGGATCGGCCTTCGTCCGCACGGTCGTGGGGCAGGTGGGCATCGGCGGCTTCAACAAGATCTGGACCTCGCCGGAGACGCTCCCCACCCAGGCGGAGATCGCCAAGCCGGAGCGCTGGATCGCCAGGGTGATCGGCACCCCGGCCATTCCCGAGGCCAGCGGCACCGTCGGCTGACCGGTCGGCCGGACGGCCCGATCCGATCGGGCCGTCCGGCCGACCGCGCTGACTCCGTTGGCCGCGCTCACCCCGTTGACTCCGCCGACCGCGTTCACTTCGCCGACCGCGCTGACTCCGTTGGCCGCGCTCACCCCGTTGACTCCGCCGACCGCGCTCACTTCGCCGACCGCGCTGACTCCGTTGGCCGCGCTCACCCCGCCGGTCACGCCGGGCCGTGAGCGGGGTGGTCGTGTCGCCGTCCCGTCCGGGGCCTGGACAATGGCGGGCATGGGTCCGCATCCCGCCGTCGCCGACATCCGGCGCGCCGTACGGCTCGCGCTGGGCGACCTGGAGCCGGGCGCTCTGGTGCTGGCCGCGTGCAGCGGCGGCGCCGACTCCCTGGCCCTGGCCGCCGCGCTGGGCTTCACGGCGCCCCGCGCCGGGCTCCGCGCCGGCCTGCTCAGCGTCGACCACGGCCTGCAGGAGGGTTCGGGCGAGCGCGCGGGCGCCGTCGTGCGGCTCGCGCCCGGCCTGGGACTCGACCTCGCCGAGGCGCTGCCCGTCTCCGTCGGCACCTCGGGAGGGCCGGAGGCGGCGGCCAGGCAGGCCAGGTACGCCGCCTTGTCCGAGGCGGCGGAGCGCCTGGGGGCGGCGGCCGTGCTGCTCGGGCACACCAGGGACGACCAGGCGGAGACCGTGCTGCTCGGGCTGGCCAGGGGGAGCGGCACCCGGTCACTGGCCGGGATGCCCGCGCGGGCCGGAATCTACCGGCGGCCGCTGCTGGAGCTCGGCCGGGCGACGACCGCGGCGGCCTGCGCGGCGCTCGGCCTGACCCCGTGGGACGACCCGCACAACCTCGACCCCCGATACACCCGGGTCCGGGTCCGGGAGCGGCTGCTGCCCGCCCTGGAGGACGAGCTCGGCCCCGGCGTCGCCGAGGCGCTCGCCAGGACCGCGTCCCTGTGCCGCGACGACGCCGACGCGCTGGACGCCTGGGCCGGGGAGGTCTACGCCCGCGTCGCCGTACGGGATTGCGCTCTTAGCGATATCAGCACGGTGACGGTGGCCGTACGGGACCTGGAGGAGCTCCCGGCCGCCGTGCGGCGGAGGGTGTTGCGGAGGGCGGCGATCGACGCGGGATCGCCGCCGGGCACGCTGGCGGCCTCGCACGTCCTGCAGGTCGACCGTCTGGTCACGGCGTGGCGGGGGCAGCGGCGCGTAGAGGTGCCCGGGGGGGTGGGCGCGGTTCGGCGGTATGACACCCTGATACTCGCCAGACAGCCAGCCAGCCCCGTTTCGTAAGGAAAATCCCAGGTGGACGCAGCCGATATGGGCCGGGACCTCTCGAAGGTCCTCATTCCCGAGGAAGAGCTCCAAGCCAAGATCAAGGAGCTCGCGAGCCGGATCGACGAGGACTACGCGGGCGAGGACCTGCTGATCGTGGGCGTGCTCAAGGGCGCGGTCATGGTGATGGCGGACCTGGCGAGGGCCCTGCACCTGCCCGTGCAGATGGACTGGATGGCCGTCTCCTCCTACGGGGCGGGCACCAGGTCGTCGGGCGTCGTGCGCGTGCTCAAGGACCTCGACACCGACATCGCCGGACGCCACGTGCTGGTCGTCGAGGACATCATCGACTCCGGCCTGACCCTGTCGTGGCTGGTCCACAACCTGAAGTCGCGCAACCCCGCCTCGGTGGAGATCTGCGCCGCGCTGCGCAAGCCGGACGCGGTCAAGGTGCCGATCGACGTGAAGTACGTCGGTTTCGACATCCCCAACGAGTTCGTGATCGGTTACGGCCTCGACTACGCCGAGCGCTACCGCAACCTTCCCTTCATCGGAACTCTCGCCCCTCACGTATACGGAGCGGGCTGAAAAGTACGCCCTGCGCGAAGCGAGCCATCCACAAACGCGACATTGCCCATAGCGGCGGGGAACACGGACCTACCTGACGTACGTTGGTAGGGCAAAGCCGGTCTGTCCGCGCGGTGACCCCGCGCGCCACGCCGGTGTACCTTCGGACAACCGAAGAGGTGGCCTCCCGCCGTCTCTGGGTAGTCAGTTGGAGCGGTTAGGGATACCGCGAACCCCGGGTTCGCCCGGGGTTGCCAGGCTCTGGTCAGGAAGGGACGGGCCCGCCGGGGTTCCGCATCGGATGGATCTCAAGCGATTTACACGTGGGCCACTGCTGTGGATCCTGGGCATCGTCGTTCTGCTTCTTCTCGTCACCACCATGTGGGGCGGTGAGGGCAACTTCGAGAGACGCGACACCTCCCAGATCATCAGCTGGATCGACGAGGGCAAGGTCTCCAACGCCAAGATCATCGACAAGGACCAGCGCATCGAGGTCACTCTGACCGACAAGAAGCGCTACTACTCCTCGTGGGTGACGGGCCAGGGCGTGCAGCTCGCCGACAGGCTCCAGACGGCCGAGGCCGCCAACAAGCTGCCCGGCGGATACAACGTCGACGTGCCCAAGGAGAACTTCCTTCTCGGGCTCCTGGTGAGCTTCCTGCCGATCGTTCTCATCGTGCTGTTCTTCCTGTTCATCATGAACCAGATGCAGGGCGGCGGCTCCCGGGTGATGAACTTCGGCAAGTCGAAGGCGAAACTCATCACCAAGGACACCCCGAAGACCACCTTCGCCGACGTCGCGGGTGCCGACGAGGCCATCGAGGAGCTCCAGGAGATCAAGGAGTTCCTGCAGGCCCCGGCGAAGTTCCAGGCGATCGGCGCCAAGATCCCCAAGGGCGTCCTGCTCTACGGCCCGCCCGGAACCGGAAAGACCCTGCTCGCCAGGGCCGTCGCCGGTGAGGCCGGGGTGCCGTTCTACTCCATCTCCGGTTCCGACTTCGTGGAGATGTTCGTCGGTGTCGGCGCCTCCCGGGTCCGCGACCTGTTCGAGCAGGCCAAGGCGAACGCTCCGGCGATCATCTTCATCGACGAGATCGACGCGGTGGGCCGCCACCGCGGCGCCGGTCTCGGCGGCGGCCACGACGAGCGCGAGCAGACGCTGAACCAGCTCCTCGTCGAGATGGACGGCTTCGACGTCAAGGGCGGCGTGATCCTGATCGCCGCGACCAACCGGCCCGACATCCTCGACCCGGCGCTGCTGCGTCCCGGCCGTTTCGACCGCCAGGTCACCGTCGACCGCCCCGACCTCGAGGGCCGCAAGGGCATCCTCAAGGTGCACGGCCGCGGCAAGCCCTTCGCCGAGGGCGTCGACCTCGACATCATCGCCCGCCGGACGCCCGGTTTCACCGGTGCCGACCTGGCCAACGTGATCAACGAGGCCGCGCTGCTCACCGCGCGGGCCGACGAGAAGCTGATCACGATGGAGCTGCTCGAGGAGTCCATCGACCGCGTGATGGCCGGCCCCGAGCGCAAGTCCCGCGTCATGTCGGACCAGGAAAAGAAGATCATCGCGTACCACGAGGGCGGGCACGCCCTGGTCGCGCACGCGCTGCCCAACTCCGACCCGGTCCACAAGATCACGATCCTGTCCCGCGGACGCGCCCTCGGTTACACGATGACGCTGCCGATGGAGGACAAGTTCCTCGCGACCCGCTCGGAGATGCTGGACCAGCTCGCGATGCTCCTCGGCGGCCGTACGGCGGAGGAGCTCGTCTTCCACGAGCCCACCACCGGCGCCTCCAACGACATCGAGAAGGCCACCTCCATCGCCCGCCGCATGGTCACCGAGTACGGCATGAGCGAGCAGCTCGGCGCCCGCAAGTTCGGCAGCGGCAACGGTGAGGTCTTCCTCGGCCGCGAGATGGGCCACGAGCGCGACTACTCCGAGAAGATCGCCTCCACGATCGACGAGGAGGTCCGCCGCCTCATCGAGTCCGGCCACGACCAGGCCTGGGAGATCCTCGTCGAATACCGCGACGTGCTCGACAACCTGGTGCTGGAGCTGATGGAGAAGGAGACCCTCTCCCGCGACCAGGTGCTGCAGATCTTCGCCCCGGTCGTCGTCAAGGAGAAGAGGCCCTCCTACTCCGGCTACGGCAAGCGGCTGCCCTCCAACCGTCCGCCGATCCTGTCTCGCAAGGAGCAGTCCGGCAACGGCGCGCTCCCCACGGGCGAGCAGGCGGCCGGCGGCAACGGCGCCCTTCCGGCGGGGACGGGTCACCCCGACGCCTCGCCCAAGGACGTGAACTGAACGTGGGGGGTGCCAAGCCGCTCCAGGTCGACGCGGCCCGGCTGGAGAGCGCGGTCCGGGAGATCCTCATCGCCATCGGTGAGGATCCCGACCGTGACGGGCTCCAGGACACCCCCGCCCGCGTCGCCCGCGCCTACGCGGAGCAGTTCGCCGGGCTGGGGCAGACCCCGGAGGACGTCCTGACCACGGTCTTCGACGTCGACCACGACGAGATGGTGCTCGTCCGCGACATCGAGGTCTACTCGACCTGCGAGCACCACCTCGTGCCGTTCCACGGCGTGGCCCACGTCGGCTACATCCCGAACGCGAAGGGGCAGGTCACCGGCCTGTCCAAGCTCGCCCGCCTCGTCGACGTGTACGCCAGGCGCCCCCAGGTGCAGGAGAGGATGACCTCCCAGATCGCCGACGCGCTCATGAACGTGCTGGAGCCGCGGGGGGTCATCGTCGTGATCGAGTGCGAGCACCTCTGCATGACCATGCGGGGGGTCCGCAAGCCAGGGGCCAAGACGATCACCTCGGCCGTGCGCGGGGACTTCCGCAACAGCGACAAGACCCGCGCCGAGGCGATGGCCCTCATCATCCGCTGATCGCCGTCCCGCGTGCTTTCGAGAGCCCGTACGGACGTGACCCCGCCCGGACCGCCGATCGGCGGTCCGGGCGGGGTTTCCGCGTTGTGGAGGGGCTGGAGGGGGTGTGGCGGGTCCGGCGGCCGGACGGTGGCCGTGCCCGCGGCCGGACCCGTGGCCCGGCCGGCGGCCGGAAAGGGCTGCGGGGCGGGGAAAGTCCCCCAAGCCGACCTTGGTCGGGCTAATATCGCCACACCCGGCAGGGCCGGGCGTCCCGATCGGGTTCTCTCCGACTCTCGGATCGAGACGGCCACGCCCGAGGGTCTCGCGGAGCCGCCGACTCCGAGTGGAGGAGAACGCATGCCAGCCAGACGTCCCGGGCGGGACACCGGCCGAGGACCGTCCGCCCTGTGACGGGTGTGCGGATTCGTTATGGCGCAAGCCGGACCCACGAGACGGGCGTACAGGGCGCAACGCCTAGGCTTGTCGCCATGACTACGTGGAGTGTGCCCGGGCTGCCGGACGCGGGCCGGTGCCTCGTGATGGGCGTGGTCAACGTGACTCCCGACTCCTTCTCCGACGGCGGCAGGTGGTTCGACCCGGCGGTGGCCGTGCGTCACGGCCTGGAGCTGGTCGAGCAGGGCGCCGACATCGTCGACGTCGGCGGCGAGTCCACCAGGCCCGGCGCCGCGCGGGTGCCTCTGGAGGAGGAACTGGCCAGGGTCGAGCCGGTCATCCGGGAGCTGAGCCGCGAGGGCGTCACCGTCAGCGTCGACACCATGCGGGCCGAGGTCGCCCAGATGGCCGTGCGGGCCGGGGCGAAACTGGTCAACGACGTCAGCGGAGGGCTGGCCGACCCGGAGATGCCGAGGGTCGTGGCCGCCTCGGGCGTGCCGTACGTGGTGATGCACTGGCGGGGGCACAGCCACGCCATGGACCGCAGGGCCGTGTACGGCGACGTGGTGACCGAGGTGCGCGAGGAGCTCGCCAAGCGGGTCGCCTCGGTGCTGGCCGAGGGGGTGGCGGAGGAGCAGATCGTGCTCGACCCGGGGCTGGGCTTCTCCAAGAACCCCGAACACAACTGGGCGCTGATCGCGGGCATCGACAGGCTCGGAGAGCTGGGTTACCCGCTGCTCGTCGGGGCCTCGCGGAAACGCTTCCTGGGTCGCCTCCTGGCCGACCCGGAGGGCGTGCCGCGCCCTTTCAGTCGTAGTGACGATGCCACGCTCGCCGTGACCGCGCTCGCCGCGCAGGCGGGGGCCTGGTGTGTGCGCGTGCACGACGTCCGTCCGAACGCGGACGCCGTCCGTGTGGCTGCCGCAGTTCAGGGAGCGAGATCATGAGCGTCGACACCACCGCCGTCGAGACGGTCAACCAGGCGTTCTACACCGCCATCGAGGACGCCGACCTCGACCGGATGACCGAGATCTGGGCCGAGGACATCGAGGGCGAGCAGGTGAGCTGCGTCCACCCCGGCTGGCCGATCGTGAACGGCCGGCAGGAGGTGCTGCGCTCGTGGGCGCTCATCATGGCCAACACGCCCTACATCCAGTTCGTGCTGACCGACGTCCGCGTCATGGTCCTGGGCGACGTCGCCATCCTCACCTGTGAGGAGAACATCCTCACCGCGGGCGACGAAGGTGATTCCAGCTTCGCGGCGGGCAAGGTGGTCGCGAGCAACACCTTCGTGCGGACGTCGGCGGGGTGGCGGCTCTGGCTGCACCACGGCTCACCCGTGCTGCAGGGGGACGACGAGGACGAGGAAGAGGAAGCCGCGTGAGCGAGCGCACCGGTGAACGGTCCGGCGGGAGTGGCGGTCACCCGGTGGCCGGGGGGCGGCCCCTGCGGATCGACGACGGCGTCAACGACCTGATCGGAGATCCGGCCGACGAGCCGGCCGGCGGTCCGATCGGCGGCCGTCCGCTGGATCCGCTGGAGAACCTGGCCCTGGGCTCGTCCGGGGCCGTGGCGTACGGCCTGCCCTCCGGCGGGTCCGGCAGGACGGCCGGCGACCGGATCAGCCTCAGGGGACTGCGGGTGCGCGGGCGGCACGGCGTGCTGGCGGCGGAGCGGGAACTCGGCCAGGAGTTCGTCGTCGACGTCACCCTGTTCCTCGACACGGCGCCGGCGGCGGCCGGTGACGACCTCACCAGGACCGTCCACTACGGCGAGCTCGCCGAGGACCTGGCGCGGGTCGTGGGAGGCGAGCCGGTCGACCTGATCGAGACCCTCGCCCAGCGCCTGGCCGACGTCTGCCTGGCCCGCGAGCTCGTCCAGGCGGCGGAGGTGAGCGTGCACAAGCCCGCCGCGCCGATCCCGCTGCCGTTCGACGACGTGATCGTGACGATCACCCGGGGCCGGGCATGAGGGTGGTCCTGGCGCTCGGCAGCAATCTGGGCGACCGGTTCGGCACCCTGCGGGGGGCGCTCGACGCCCTGTTCGAGAAGCCGGAGCTCACGTTCGTCGCGGTCTCGCCGGTCTACGAGACCGACCCGGTCGGCGGTCCGGAACAGGGCGCCTATCTCAACGCGGTGGTGATCGCCGAGAGCGCGCTGGAACCTCGGGCGCTCCTCGATCGTGCTCAAGGTGTGGAGAACGCCTTCGGCAGGGTCCGGGTGGAGCGCTGGGGAGCGCGCACCCTGGACGTCGACCTGATCACCGTGGGGGACGTCGTCATGGACGACCCCGACCTCACCCTGCCGCACCCCAGGGCGCACGAGCGCGCGTTCGTGCTGGTCCCCTGGGTGCGGGCCGACCCCGGCGCCGTCCTGTCCGGGCGCCGGGTGGCCGACCTGCTGGCCGGTCTCGACCAGGGCTACGTACGGCCGTGCCCCGAGCTGACCCTCCAGAGGCCCGTGTGAAGCCCACCCGCCCCGGTGTCCTCATCGGGATCTTCCTCGTGTTCGCGATCCTCACCTGGGCGCTCCTCAGACCGCTCTACTCGGATCTGCCGACCGTGCCGTGGACGGCGATCCCGACGGTGCTGCTGCTGGCGATCGGCGAGTTCTACAGCGGGTGGATGACGAAGGCCAGGATCGAGCGCAAGCCCGACACCAAGCCCGTCGAGCCCCTGGCCGTGGCCCGCCTGGCCGCCCTGGCCAAGGCCTCCGCGTACGGCGGGGCGATCTTCGGCGGGATCTTCGCCGGGTTCACCCTCTACACGGTGGAGCTGCTGGAGCAGGAGGTCCCCCGCCGCGACTTCTTCATCACCGGTGGGTCGATGCTGGTGTGCGTGCTGCTGATCTGCTCGGCCCTGTACCTGGAGCACTGCTGCAAGGTGCCCAAGGACTCCGCGGACGACGATCGCTGAGGCGCCGGCCCCGGCGTAGGTCCCGCCCCGGCCGTCCGCCGCCCGGGCGCGACGCCGGCCTCCGTTCCCGCGGGGCCACGCTAGCGTCGTCTCGCCGTCCACTTGCGTCCGAAGAGCATGATGACCGGGAGCGTGCAGACCAGAGCCCCGGCGACGGCCAGGGGGCGCTCCAGCCACCAGAACAGGTCCGGCCGCACCCCGATGCCGGGCCCGCCGCCCGCCAGCCACCAGGTCAGCGCCACCCAGATCGCCATGCCGGTCGTGTGGAACAGGAACAGCGGGAGCGCGAAGCGGTTGACCGTCTCGTTCACGCGCTGCCACCTGGGACGTTCGAGCAGGCGTTCCATGGACGGCCTCAGCACCTCCACCAGGCCGATCTGGAAGATCAGGAGCGCCACGATGACGAAGGTGGGCGGCGCCATGTTGGAGAGCTTGTCGCCGGGAACGCCCACCATCGAACCCGGGTAGATGCCCGAGTAGACCAGGCCGAAGAGGGCGAACAACCCGGTCCACAGGATGGCGACGTCGAAGCGGCGGGGAAGCGCCACCACCCTGTCGTAGAAGAAACCCGCCTGGTGGGCCAGTCCCCAGACAATGATCATGTTGAGCCAGCCCGCGGCCTCGTACCCGTAGCGCAGCCGTAGCACGTCGACGACGAGCGCCGCCCCCGCCAGCCAGATCAGGGCCAGCACGTCGTAGTGCCGGTGCAGCCAGAGCGAGATCGGGAGCAGGGCGATCAGCACGAGGTAGACGCCGATGAACCAGAGCGGGCTGATGACGAGCAGGACCACGCGGTCCATCCACTCGATCCCGAACGCCCACGCCACGAGCGCGCCGAACACGATCCAGGTCCCGGCCAGCGCCAGCGCGGGGATCGCGAGGCTCCGGATGCGCCGCGACACGAAGGTGCCGATGCCCACCCCGCGCTCGCAGGCCCGGTTCCACGACAGCAGGTGGACGTATCCACCCACGTAGAAGAAGAGCGGCAGCACCTGCAGCAGCCACGTCAGGATCCACAGCCCCGAGGTGAAGCCCAGCGGGCTCGTCGGGGAGGGGCCGTCGGGGCCCCACTGCAGGATCGTGAACGCCCAGTGCCAGACGACCACGACGATCAGGCTGAACGCGCGCAGCCAGTCGATGTACCGGTCCCGCCGTGGCCCGCCCTCGACCGGAGGGACCTCGGGCGGTACGGGCCCCGAGGTCGAGGTGGTCGTGGTGGTCGCGGCGGCGGGAGTCCCGGCGGTTCCGGTCGCGGCGGGCCCGGAGGCTCCCGGAACGGGAGCGGCGGGGGGTGCGGGGGACGCCGGGGGTGTGGGGAGCGCCGAGGGGGCGGGGGGAGTCGCCCTCTCCTGATCCTCACCGGGTTCGGTCATGCGGTTCCAACCGTGCCTTACTCGTCACTCGTCACTCGTCACTCGTCACTCGTCACTCGTCACTTGTCGATGTCGCCGACGACGAAGAACATCGAGCCCAGGATGGCCACCATGTCCGCGACCAGGTGGCCGGGGAGCATCTCGCGCAGCACCTGGACGTTGTTGAAGGAGGCCGAGCGGAGCTTCATCCGCCACGGCGTCTTCTCGCCGCGCGAGACCAGGTAGTAGCCGTTCAGGCCGAGCGGGCTCTCCGTCCAGGCGTAGGTGTGGCCCTCGGGAACCTTCAGCACCTTGGGCAGGCGCTGGTTGACCGGCCCCGGGGGCAGGTCGAGAAGCCGTTCCACGCAGGCGTCGGCCAGGTCGAGGGAGACCTTCACCTGTTCCAGCAGCACCTCGAAGCGGGCGTGGCAGTCTCCCGCCGACCGGGTGACGACCTTCACCGGCAGCTCGCCGTAGGCGAGGTACGGCTCGTCCCTGCGCAGGTCGACGTCGACGCCGGAGGCGCGGGCGATGGGGCCGCTCACGCCGTACTGCATGATCGTCTCGCGGTCGAGGACGCCGACCCCGCGCGTGCGGGCGAGGAAGATCTCGTTCCCGACGATCAGGTTCTCGATGTCGGGCAGCCGTCGCCGCACGTCGGCCACGGCCTGGGCGACCCGGCCCGTCCACCCCTCGGGGATCTCCTCCTTCAGGCCGCCGACCCGGTTGAACATGTAGTGCATGCGCCCGCCGGAGATCTCCTCCATCACGGCCTGGAGGGTCTCGCGCTCCCGGAACGCGTAGAAGACCGGGGTGATCGCGCCGAGTTCCAGCGGGTAGGAGCCGAGGAACATCAGGTGGCTGAGCACCCGGTTGAGCTCGGCCATCAGCGTGCGCGTCCAGACCGCCCTGACCGGCACCTCCATGCCGAGCATCCGTTCCACCGCGAGCACGACGCCCAGCTCGTTGGCGAACGCCGACAGCCAGTCGTGCCGGTTGGCCAGCACGATGATCTGCCGGTAGTCGCGCACCTCGAAGAGCTTCTCCGCGCCCCGGTGCATGTAGCCCACGATCGGCTCGGCCGAGCTGATCCGTTCCCCGTCCAGGGTGAGCCGCAGCCGCAGCACGCCGTGCGTGGACGGGTGCTGCGGGCCGATGTTGAGGATCATGTCCTCGGTCGCGAGCTCCTTGCCGTGCGCCCCCCGCACGGCCTCGGCCCCCGCCCCCATTCCCACGCTCAGCTCGCGGGGCGCGCCTTCAGTCATAGGGCCATGCTGTCACGTCAGCCGCGCGAGGCAAGATCCCGCAGGGCGTCGATCAACCGGTCGACGTGCTCGGAGGTGGTACCGATGCCGATGGAGGCGCGGACGGCGGAGGCGGTGACGTCGTCGCAGCCGCCGTCCTTGGCGCCCAGCAGGTGCCGTACGAAGGGGTGGGCGCAGAACTTGCCGTCGCGGACGCCGATGCCGTAGTCGCCGGACAGGACCTCGGCGACCTCGCGGGCGGTGAAGCCGTCCACCACGAAGGAGACGATGCCGACGCGCGGGTGGTCCGGGCCCCACAGGGACAGCTCGTGCACGCCGGGGACGGAGGCGAGACCCGCGCGCAGGCGCTCGAGGAGGTGCTCCTCCTCGCGGACCAGCGGGGTCCAGCCGGTGGCGGTCAGGGCGTCGCAGGCCGCGGCGAGCGCGACGGCGCCCAGCACGTTCGGGGTTCCCGCCTCGTGCCGGGCCTCGGGGTCGTCGTGCCACTCGGTGCCGTCGTCGTTCACGGCCTTCACCGCGCCGCCGCCCCGCAGGTACGGCTCGGCCTCGGCCAGCCAGTCGGAACGGCCGATCAGCGCGCCGGTGCCGAACGGCGCGTAGAGCTTGTGGCCGGAGAAGACCACGTAGTCCAGGTCGAGCGCCGTCAGGTTGAGGCGGCGGTGCGGGACGAGCTGCGCGGCGTCGACGAGGACGCGGGCCCCGTGGCGGTGGGCGATGTGGGCCAGCGCGGCGATCGGCCAGAGCTCCCCGGTGACGTTGGAGGCGGCGGTCACGACCAGCAGCTTGGGGCCGTCGATCGAGGCGAGGGCGTCGTCGGCGGCGCGGACGGCCTCGCCGGGGAAGGCGGGGGCCGCCAGCCGCACGACCCGCTCCCAGGGCAGCAGCGAGGCGTGGTGCTCGGTGTCGAAGACCACGGCGGTGGTGCCCTCGGGCAGGCTGCGGGCCAGCAGGTTGGTCGCGTCCGTGGTGTTGCGGGTGAAGATCACCGAGTCGTCGGGACGGGCGCCGACGAAGGCGCGCACCGTGTGCCTGGCCTGCTCGTAGCGGGCCGTGGTCAGCTGGGACGCGTACCCGGCGCCGCGGTGGACGCTGGAGTAGGCCGGGAGCGCGGCGGCGACGGCGGCGCTGACCGGCTCCAGACAGGGGGCGCTCGCGGCGTAGTCGAGGTTGGCGTAGCGGACGAGCCTGCCGCCCCTGACCGGGACCTCCAGGTCCGAGCCGAGCACGGCCGGGATCGGGCGGTCACCGGACGCGTAGGTCTCGGGGACGGTCACCGGAGCGGCGGCGGTGGCCGGGACGACGGGGGCGGGGCTCGCGGGGGTGAAGATCGTCAGGGTGGACATGCCAGGGCTCCTTCGAGGTCATCGGACCCCAACCCATGACACAGGTGCCTGGAGCCCGCGCTTGCCCGGCACACCTCGTGCCGGACCAGGTCCTCACCCGGGGCACCCCGCCGCGGACGCGAGGGTTGCCGGCCAGCGAGCCGGGGCTTGTCACTGGCACTCATGACCTACGGGGGAACTATAACCGACACCTCGCGGTGCCCCGCAAGTCCGAAACGTGATCAACCCGATATCGGAGCCGGAGCGGGCGTCCTCGGGAACGCCCGGCGGATTTGACAGCGAAGCGTGATGAGGGGGAAGGAACTCCCGGCGTTCCCCGGTCGTCCAGGCAGTCAGTCGAAGAAGCACTCGGGCAGCTGGGCCGGCGGTGCGTTCGGGCGCCGGCCGACGAAGGAGGAAGCAATGGACTGGGTGACCAGCCCGGAGATATGGATAGGGTTCTTCACCCTTGTCGCCCTGGAGATCGTCCTGGGAATCGACAACATCATCTTCATCTCGATCCTGGTGGGCAAGCTCCCGCCCGAGCAGCGCGACAAGGCCCGCAAGCTCGGCCTCGCCGTCGCCCTGCTCAGCCGCCTCCTGCTGCTGCTGGCGTTGTCGTGGGTGGTGAGGCTCACCGAACCGATGTTCGAGGTCTTCGGGCAGGGGATATCGGGGCGCGATCTGATCCTGATACTCGGCGGCCTGTTCCTGCTGGGCAAGAGCGTCCACGAGATGCACGGCAGCCTGGAGGGAGAGGCCCACCACTCCGAGGGCAAGGTCGCCTCCTCCTTCACCTCGGTGATCATCCAGATCATGATCCTCGACGTCGTCTTCTCGCTCGACTCGGTGATCACCGCGGTCGGCATGGTCGACGAGCTGGGCGTCATGGTCGCGGCCGTCATCGTCTCGGTCATCGTGATGCTGGTCGCCTCCGGGCCGATCAGCCGCTTCGTGGACCGGCACCCGAGCATCAAGATGCTCGCCCTGTCCTTCCTGGTGCTGGTCGGCGTCGTGCTCATCGCCGAGGGGTTCGAGCAGCACATCTCGAAGGGCTACATCTACTTCGCGATGGCGTTCTCGCTGCTGGTGGAGCTGCTGAACATCCGGATGCGCGGCAAGGCGGGGCGGAAGCCGGTCGAGCTGCGTTCCCGCTACGAGGCCGACGGCGAGGCCGGCCCGGAGACGCCGGAGGGCACGGAGGCCCCGGTGGGCGCGGAGACCCCGGCGGGCCGGGCGGACGAGCCGGTCGAGAGGGGGAAGCCGGACGAGCAGACCTGATCCTGGACCGGGGATTACGATGCTTACGTGCGCTTTGATCCCTGGAATCCGGAATTCGTCGCCCACCCCTATGACGTCTACGACGAGCTGAGGCGGGAGCGGCCGGTCAGCTTCTTCGAACCGACCGGCCAGTGGCTGGTGGCCAGGCACGCCGACGTCAACGCGCTGCTGCGAGACCGCAGGCTCGGCCGCTCCTACCTGCACGTGGCCTCGCACCAGGAGTTCGGCAGGCCGGACGACCCAGAGTTCCAGGACCCGTTCTGGCGGGTGATCAGGGCGGGAATGCTCGATGTCGAGCCGCCGGTGCACACCAGGCTCCGGCGGCTGGTGTCGAAGGCGTTCACCCCCCGCATGGTCGAGGCGCTCCGCCCCAAGGTCGCCCGGATGGCAGGGGAACTGGTGGACGACTTCGTCGAGCGCGGCGGCGGAGACCTGATCGCCGAGGTCGCCGAGCCGCTCCCGGTCACCGTGATCGCCGAGATGCTGGGCGTCCCCGAGGCCGACCGGCACCTGCTGCGGCCCTGGTCGGCCGACATCTGCGGCATGTACGAGCTCCAGCCGTCGGTCGAGGCCCAGCACACGGCCGTACGGGCGGCCGAGGAGTTCTCCGCCTATCTCGTCGAGCTGGCCCGCGCCCGCAGGGCCGACCCCGGCGACGACCTGATCAGCGCGCTCGCCCTGGTGGCCGACGAGGGTGACAGGCTCACCGAGGAGGAGCTGGTCGGCACCTGCGTGCTGCTGCTCAACGCCGGGCACGAGGCCACCGTCAACGTCACCGGCAACGGCTGGTGGTCGTTGTTCCGCAACCCGGCCGAGCTGGACCGGCTCCGCGCCGACCACACCCTGCTGCCCACGGCGGTCGAGGAGCTGATGCGCTGGGACACCCCGCTGCAGATGTTCGAGCGCTGGGTGCTGGAGGACATCTCGGTGGGCGGGGTCGACATCCCGCGCGGCACCGAGGTGGCGCTGCTGTTCGGCTCGGCCAACCGCGATCCCGAGGTCTTCGCCGACCCCGCCCGCCTGGACGTGGGCCGGGCCGACAACCCGCACATCTCCTTCGGCGCAGGGATCCACTTCTGCCTCGGGGCACCGCTGGCCAGGGTCGAGCTGATCGAGTCCTTCGGCGCCCTGCTGCGCAAGGCCCCGAAGATGGAACTCGCCGCCGAGCCCGTCTGGGGACCGGGCTACGTCATCCGCGGTCTCACCTCCCTGGACGTGCGGGTCTGAACCGGCCTCGGACCTGGAGGCGCGGGTCTGAACCGGCCTCGGACGAAGCAGCCGGAGCGGGCGACGCGGACGGGCCACGGGTGTGCCCGGCCCGTGCCGTCCGTGGACGAGGGCACGGCGGCCGGGCGGCGCCCCGCCGGCTCCGCCGCCCGCACCGTGGCCCCGCGGGAACGACGTCGGTCCGGCGGGTCAGTGACGGCTCTGCGACAGCCAGCCGAACCCGCCGAGGCCGCCCGCGGCGATGAGCTCCGCCTCCTCCGAGGCCCTCGCGAGGGCCTGCAGGTAGCCGCGCGGGTCGTTCCTGGCCTGCTCGACCGGCGGGCGGCCTCCGGTGATCCCGAGGGCGCGCAACGCCTCGCGCTGCGTGGTCAGCGCCGTCGTGACGGCTCCGGCGCTCTCGCCGGAGGCCGCGCAGGCGTCGAGCGCCACGTGGGCGGTGATGTCGCACGAGCCGTCGGGCACGGGCGCGACCATCGCCCCGTCCCGGTAGCCGGCCAGCGTGCCGTACGGCGGCCGGTCGTCCAGGGCGTGGGAGTAGTCGATCGCGATCGCCCTGCCGCGCGCCAGCCGTACGATCACCGACGCCCAGGCCCTGTCGCGCGGCCTGCCGATCTCGGCCCGTTCCCCGACGGCCCGCATCGGCCACCATCGGTCCAGCCAGGCGAGATCCGCCTCCGAGGGCCTGCCGCCGAGGCGTTCCTCACCGTCGGTGACGTTGACCATGACCAGCCGGGGCCCGTCGGCCGTCTGCTCCGCGATGTCGACCGGCACGTTGTCGAGCCACTCGTTGGCGATCACCAGCCCGTGGATCCCGTCCGGCGCGGCCCTCGACCAGACGATCTCCTCGGGCAGCGCCGCCGGCCGGGGCGCCAGGTCGACCGCGGTCACCCGCAGTCTCGACCGGAGCGCGGGCGGCGCCGCGGCGAGCACACCCGCCGCCAGCTCGCCCTCACCGGCGCCGATGTCGACCAGGTCGAGCACGTCGGGGCCGCCGAGCGCCTCGTCGATCGCGGCCAGCTCGCGCAGCACGGCCTCGGCGAAGACGGGGGAGGCGCCGACCGATGTCCGGAAATGGCTGGAGGGGCGCTCCCGGAGATAGAAGCCGCTTTCGCCGTAGAGCGCATGCTCCATCGCGGCACGCCAGGTGAGCCACACGCTCTCAGACGCTACCCGCCGGGGCGGGGGAACGAGATCGACTCGCGCTGACGCTTCGAGTGAATGCATGACTACATTCTGTCACCGGTTCGCGCGATCGTTGTCGACGCCGCGTCGGCGCGCCGCGGGCTGGATCGCCGCGTGAGCCGGGCCTGCGGGCTCTCCGGCGGGCCCGGTACGCTCCCGGTTCGCCCGGCCGGGAGCCCTCGGGGAGAGCCTCGCCTCCGCTACCGACCGCTACGAACCCGCGTCTTGCCACGGTTGCGACGGCATGGCCCGTTACGCTGGTCAATCGGGCACGGAGCCCCACATGGTCGAAGGACGGGACGTCATGGACGCAGTCGATCGCCCGGCACGGCTGGCCGTCGGAGTGGTTGGAGCGGGCAGGGTCGGTTCGGCGCTCGGCGCCGCGCTCGTCAGGGCGGGGCACCGGGTGGTCGCGGCGAGCGGTGTCTCCGACGCCTCGAGGGAGCGGGCGGTCGAGCGGCTCGGGCTCGTTCCCACCCGGCCGGAGGACGTGGTGGCCGGCGCGGACCTCGTCCTGCTGACGGTCCCCGACGACGTGCTGCCCGGCCTGGTCTCCGGCCTGGTCGAGACCGGCACCGATCTGCGCGGCAAGCTGGTGGCCCACACCAGCGGCGCGTACGGCCTGGCCGTGCTGAACCCGGCGATCAAGGCGGGGGCGCTGCCGCTGGCGCTGCATCCCGTGATGACCTTCACCGGCCGCGACGACGACCTGCGCCGCCTCACCGGGATCTCGTACGGGGTGACCGCTCCCGACCCGCTCCGCCCGGTGGCCGAGGCCCTCGTCATCGAGATGGAGGGCGAGCCGGTCTGGATCGCCGACGAGGACCGGCCGCTCTACCACGCGGCCCTGGCCCAGGCGGCCAACCACATGGTGACGCTCATCGCGGAGTCCTCGGAGCTGCTGGAGAAGATCGGCGTGGAGCAGCCGGGCCGGATGCTCGGCCCGCTGCTCGGCGCGGCCCTGGAGAACGTGCTGAGGCTCGGCATCGCCGGGCTCACCGGCCCGGTGGTGCGCGGCGACGCCGGAACCGTCCGCAGGCACGTGGACGCGCTGATCCTCGCCGCCCCCGAGGCGGCGGACGCCTACGTGGCGCTCGCCAGGCTCACCGCCGACCGGGCACTGGCGGCCGGGCTGCTCAAGCCCGAGGCCGCCGAGCGACTCCTGGACGCCCTGGGCGGCAACATATGGACCTGAGGGGCACGAAGGCGTACGAGATCGCCCTGGGAGGCGCCGTACGGCCCTGAGGGGCCCGGGGCGTACCTGGATCGGCCTGGGGGAGGCGAGTGCGCCCTGAGGGACCCGGGTGCGTACGAAATCGGCCTGGGCGACGCGCGGCCCCGAGGGCTCCCGTGCCGACCCGGTGCCCGCCCCGGTGACCCGATCGGGTTAGCTGATCCGGTGAGCCGAATCCGCCCGGCGAAGGGAACCGGCGGATTCCGACGACCGTCATTCCTCTCCGGCCCGGGAGCCGGAGCACCCCCGGGAGGTTCCAGTGATCGTGGCGGACGACCGCGCAGGGCTGCTCAAGGCCCGCGAGGCACTGGGGATCGGCGCGGGCGCCTCCCCCGGCTCCGGCGGGGGGAGCGCGCTGGCGCTCGTGCCGACCATGGGCGCGCTGCACGAGGGGCACCGCTCGCTCATCCGGCTGGCCCGTGAGAGGGCCGCGCACGTGGCGGTGAGCATCTTCGTGAACCCGCTCCAGTTCGGGCCCACCGAGGACTTCTCCCGCTATCCCCGTACGTTCGACGCCGACCTCGAGGTCTGCGAGGCCGAGGGGGTGAGCGTGGTGTTCGCCCCCTCGGCCGAGGACATGTACCTGCCGGACAGGCAGGTCGGGGTCTCCGCGGGCGGGATGGGCGCGGTCGTCGAGGGGGAGTTCAGGCCCGGTCACCTCGACGGCGTGCTGACCGTGGTGCTGAAGCTGTTCAACCTGGTCCAGCCGGACGTGGCGGTGTTCGGGCAGAAGGACGCCCAGCAGCTCGCGGTGATCCGCAGGATGGTCGCCGACCTGAACCTGCCGGTCTCGATCGTCGGCGGGCCCACGGTCCGCGAGCCGGACGGCCTGGCGCTGTCCAGCCGCAACCGCTACCTGTCACCGGACGACCGGGTGACGGCCCTGGCCCTGTCGCGCGCCCTGACGGCGGGGGCCGGGCGGCGCGCGCCCGCGGAGATCCGCCGGGCCGCGCTCGCCGTCCTGGAGGCCGAGCCTTCGCTGGCGCTCGACTACCTGGTCCTGGTCGACCCCGCGACCTTCGCGGAGGTCGGCGACGGCCACGCGGGTGAGGCGATCCTCGCGGTGGCCGCCAGGGTGGGGTCCACCAGGCTGATCGACAACGTCACGCTCGACATCCGCTGACCCCCGGCCGCCCGCCGGCAGGAGCCGGTGGCCGGTGGCCGGTGGCCAGCGGGCGGCGGGCGGTGGCCGACGAGTGGCCGGCGGCGGCCGATGACCGGTGAGCGGCCGGTGGCGGGCGGTAACCGGTGAGCGGCCGGTGGCGAGCCGCCGTGTGCGTCCCCGAGCTGCGGTGATTTCAAGGTTCGGGCGAAATGTCCCACCCCGGGGAACAGCCGCCGCGAAGCTCGCGTTATCGTCACACTGACGAAATCAACGGCCTCTAATGAACCCCGCGAGGAGGCGGCTATGAGCATCCCGGCCATTCCCCAGAGGTTGACCGCCCCGCCTCCGGGCTGGACGGTCCGGGCGGACGTGGTCGTGGTGGGCTCCGGCGTCGCCGGCCTCACCCTGGCGCTGCGGTACGTCGCCCTCGACCCCGGGGCGAAGGTCCTGGTCGTCACCAAGGACGTCCTCTCGTCCGGCTCGACCCGCTGGGCACAGGGCGGCATCGCCGCCGTGCTCGACCCGCGGGACACCCCTGAGGAACACCTGTCGGACACGCTCGTCGCAGGAGTCGGACTCTGCGACGAGGAGGCCGTCCGGACCCTGGTGACCGAGGGGCCCGGCGCGCTGCGCGGCCTGATCGCGGTGGGCGCCCGGTTCGACACCGACGCCTCGGGGGCGCTCCAGCTCACCAGGGAGGGCGGCCACCGGCGCGACCGCATCGTGCACGCGGGCGGCGACGCCACCGGGGCCGAGGTGCAGCGGGCACTCGTCCAGGCCGTCGCGGAGTCGGGGATCGAGGTGATCGAGCACGCGCTCGTCCTCGACCTCCTCAAGGACGCCGAGGGCCGTACCGCGGGAGTGACCCTGCACGTCATGGGCGAGGGCGAGCGCGACGGGGTGGGCGCGGTCACGGCGGGGGCCGTGGTGCTGGCCACCGGCGGCATGGGACAGGTCTACGCCGCCACCACCAACCCCGTCGTCTCCACCGGCGACGGGGTGGCGCTCGCGCTGCGCGCGGGCGCCGTCGTCAGGGACCTGGAGTTCGTCCAGTTCCACCCGACCGTCCTCTGGCTCGGCGAGCACTCCACCGGCCAGCAGCCGCTGATCTCCGAGGCGGTCAGGGGCGAGGGAGCCGTACTGGTCGACGCGGACGGCACCCGGTTCATGGAGGGCGTCCACGAGCTCGCCGACCTCGCCCCCCGCGACGTCGTGGCCAAGGCGATCATGCGGCGGATGCGCGCCACCGGCGCCGACCACGTCTATCTCGACGCCCGCCACTTCGGCGAGGAGAAGTGGCGCACCCGCTTCCCGACGATCCACGCGGTCTGCCTGGAGCACGGCATCGACCCGGTCACCCAGCTCGTCCCCGTCGCGCCCGCCGCCCACTACGCCAGCGGCGGCGTCCGCGCCGACCTGCGCGGCCGTACCAGCGTGCCCGGCCTGTACGCGTGCGGCGAGGTCGCGTGCACCGGCGTGCACGGCGCCAACCGGCTGGCCTCCAACTCCCTGCTCGAAGGCCTGGTCTTCGCCGGGCGCATCGCCGCCGACATCCACGCGGTACGGGCCGCCCGCGGCAAGAGCGCGACGCGGCCGGTCGCGGGCGAGCCGGCCCCCGACGACCGGCCCACCGGCCTGATCGACCCCAGGGCCCGGACCAGGATCCAGGGGCACATGAGCCGGGGGGCGAGCGTGCTGCGCGGCGAGGAGTCCCTGGGCGAGGTCGCCAGGGCCCTGCTGAACCTCAGGTGGACCCCGGTGGCGGTGGAGCCGTGCACCGAGTCCTGGGAGACCACCAACCTGCTGACGGTCGCCTCCGCGCTCGTGGCGGCCGCCCGCGAACGCCGGGAGACCCGGGGCTCGCACTGGCGTGAGGACTTTCCCGAGCGCGACGACGACTGGTGGCTGGGCCACCTCGACACCACCCTGACAGCGGAGGGACCCGCCATGACATACGTACCGCACGGGCGGCGCGCGACCGCCCTGCCGCCCCAGGTGGAGAACGACCTGGTCGAGGCGGGCCTGGACCCGGCGGCGGTGACCGCGATCCTGGAGGCCGCCGCGGCCGAGGACCTGCAGGAGGCGGGCGACGTCACCAGCCTCGCCACCATCCCCGCCGACCAGACCGCCACCGCCGACGTGGTGGCCCGCGAGGACGGCGTGGTCGCGGGGCTGGTCGTGGCCGAGGGCGCGTTCGCCCACCTCGGCCAGGGCCGGCTGGTGACCGAGCGCAAGGTCAAGGACGGCGAGCGTGTCGCCAGGGGCGACGTGCTGATGACCGTCACCGGTCCCACCCGGGACCTGCTGACCGCCGAGCGCACCGCGCTCAACCTGCTCACCCACCTGTCCGGCATCGCGACCCTCACCGGCCGCTGGGTCCTGGCCGTCGAGGGGACCGGGGCCCGGATCAGGGACAGCCGCAAGACGCTGCCCGGACTGCGCGCCCTGGAGAAGTACGCCGTCCGGTGCGGCGGCGGAACCAATCACCGGATGTCGCTTTCGGACGCCGCGCTGATCAAGGACAATCACGTGGTGGCCTCGGGCGGGGTCGCCGAGGCGTTCCGTGCGGTCCGCGACGCCTACCCCGGCCTGCCGATCGAGGTCGAGGTCGACCGGATCGACCAGATCGAGCCGGTGCTGGCCGAGGGAGCGGAGGAGATCCTGTTGGACAATTTCACCGTCGAGGAGCTGGCGCGGGCCGTACGGCTGGTCGCCGGCAGGGCACGGCTGGAGTCCAGCGGGGGACTGACCCTCCAGGTCGCTCGTGACGTGGCCGAAACAGGTGTTGACTACCTTGCCGTGGGCGCGCTCACGCACTCGGCGCCGGCGCTGGACATCGCCTTGGACCTTCGGGGGAATTGATGCTGCTTGCCATCGACGTCGGCAACACTCACACCGTTCTCGGGCTCTTCGAGGGCGAGGACGTCATCGAGCACTGGCGGATCGCCACGGACGCCCGGCGCACGGCGGACGAGATCGCCGTCGTGCTCCAGGGGCTGCTCGGGCAGTCGCCGCTGCTCAAGGGCGCCGACGTCAACGGCATCGTGATCTGCTCCACCGTCCCCTCGGTGCTCAACGAGATGCGCGAGATGTGCCGCCGCTACTACGGCGACGTGAACGCGGTGATCGTCGAGCCCGGCGTCCGCACCGGGGTGCCGGTCCGGATGGACAACCCGAAGGAGGTCGGCAGCGACCGCATCGTCAACGCGCTGGCGGCCATCCAGCTGTACGGCGGGCCGTGCGTCATCGTCGACTTCGGGACCGCCACCTCCTTCGACGCCGTCTCCGCCAAGGGGGAGTACGTCGGCGCGGTGACCGCCCCCGGGATCGAGATCTCGGTGGACGCGCTCGCCGCGGCCGGGGCGCAGCTGCACAAGGTGGAGCTGATCCGCCCCCGCTCGGTGATCGCGAAGAACACCGTCGAGGCGCTCCAGGCCGGCATCATCTACGGCTTCGCCGGTCAGGTCGACGGTATCGTCGAGCGGATGGCGGCCGAGCTCGCCGTCGACCCCGACGACGTCACCGTGGTCGCCACCGGCAGCGCGGCGCCGCTCGTGGTCAGCGAGGCGCGCTCGATCGACATGCACGAACCCTGGCTCACGCTGATCGGCCTGCGGCTGATCTACCACCGCAACGCCCCCTGAGGGCGCCGCGGCACGGAGGAGGCGTCCCTCCCCCGTGCCGCGCGACCGGTTCCCGCGCCGCGCGACGGGCTTCCGCGCCGCAGGACGGGCTTCCGCGCCGCACGACCGGCGAACTCACGAGGTTCGCCACATCGGTACCCTTTGGAACTGTGACCGATGACGTGACGAATCCCGCCGAGGATCTGCCCGAGCAGATGCGCGTGCGCCGGGAGAAGCTCGACCGCCTCCGTTCCGAGAACGTCGACCCCTACCCGGTGAACTTCCCGCGCACCGCGACCAACGCCGAGATCCGCCAGAAATACGCTGATCTCTCCGCTGACACCGCGACGGGCGACAAAGTGGGCGTCACCGGCCGGGTGATGCTGTCCAGGACCGGCGGCAAGCTCTGCTTCGCCACCCTCCGCGACGGCTCAGGCGACCTCCAGGTCATGGTCTCCCTGGACAGGGTGGGCGAGGAGTCCCTGGCCGCGTGGAAGCGCGACGTCGACCTCGGCGACCACGTGGGCATCGAGGGCGAGGTCATCACCTCCCGCAGGGGCGAGCTGTCCATCCTCGCCGACCGCTGGGCGATCACGTCGAAGTGCCTGCGCCCGCTGCCGGAGAAGCACGCCGGGCTCACCGACCCCGAGGCGCGGGTCCGCCAGCGCTACGTCGACCTCATCGTCAACGACGAGGCCAGGAAGATGGCCCGCACCCGCAGCGCCGTGGTCCGGGCCGTCCGCGACTTCTGGCACGAGGAGGGC
This sequence comes from Streptosporangium sp. OZ121, assembly GCF_051918885.1. Lineage (NCBI taxonomy): Bacteria > Bacillati > Actinomycetota > Actinomycetes > Streptosporangiales > Streptosporangiaceae > Streptosporangium > Streptosporangium sp. OZ121. Next base: position 95,584 of record NZ_JBPXMC010000021.1, on the reverse strand, counting down.
TACCTGGAGGTCGAGACGCCGATGCTCCAGCCGATCCACGGCGGGGCCACGGCCAGGCCCTTCAAGACCCACATCAACGCGTACGACATGGAGCTCTACCTCCGCATCGCGATCGAGCTCTACCTCAAGCGGCTGGTGGTCGGCGGCCTGGAGAAGGTCTTCGAGATCAACCGCAACTTCCGCAACGAGGGCGCGGACTCCACCCACAACCCCGAGTTCACGATGCTGGAGGCGTACGGCACGTATCTCGACTACAACGACATCGCCGACCTGACCCAGCGGATGATCCAGAGGGCCGTGCTGGCCGCCCTCGGCCACTCCGTGGTCGTCCACCAGGGCCAGGAGATCGACCTCGGTCTGGCGAAGTGGCCGCGGATCACCCTGTACGGGTCGGTCTCCGAGGCGCTGGGCGAGGAGGTCACCACCGAGACGCCCCTGGAGCGCGTCCGCAAGCTCGCGGACGCGCGGGAGATCCACTGGGACGCCAAGTGGGGTCAGGGCAAGCTCGTCCAGGAGATCTTCGAGGCCCTCGTCGAGCACACGCTCGTCCAGCCCACGTTCGTCATGGACTACCCGCTGGAGACCTCCCCGCTGGCCCGCACCCACCGGGACGACCCGCTCCTCACCGAGAAGTGGGACCTGATCGGCTTCGGCACCGAGCTGGGCACCGGCTACTCGGAGCTGGTCGACCCGGTCGAGCAGCGCCGCCGCCTCACCGAGCAGTCCCTGCTCGCCGCGGGCGGCGACGTCGAGGCCATGCAGCTTGACGAGGACTTCCTCACGGCCCTGGAATATGCGATGCCGCCCACCGGCGGCATGGGGCTCGGCATCGACCGCCTCGTCATGGCCTTCACCGGCAAGAACATCCGCGAGACCATCCTGTTCCCGCTGGTCAAGCCGACCGGCTGAACCCGGCGGGCGGCGGGTGAGGACGTTCTCCCCGTACGGTGCACCGGGCCGGGCGGCGCGGCCCGGTGCCACCGCCACGAGGGGCGGCGTCGCCTCCTGACGACGGCGAGCGGCGGCGGAGGATTCCCGGGCGGCGACGGCGGGTTCCCGGCCGTGCGCGGCGGGTTCCCGGCCGTGCGCGCGCCGGGGACGAGGCCGGACGGCGGCCCCGGCCACCGCTCGGGACAGGGGCGGGGTCCGGCCGGGATCGCGTGGGACGCCGGGCTCGGAAAGGGCCTGAGATCCTGGTCGGCCGCGCCGGGCGGCGCCGTCACCGTCCCCTCCGCCGACCGGCGTCCCGGGCCGTCACGCGCCGGTGGACGCGAGCCGGAGCAGGAGCCGCGCGGCCGGGGCGCGGCGGAGCGGTTCCCCGATCGTCTCCGGCCCGTTCCCCGCGCGAGCGCCCCGAGGCGCCGGGGCGAAGCGCCCGCATAGATCCTCACGGACCCTCACGGACCTTCACGGATCAGGGTGGTTCCCCGCGGAGGCGGCCGAGGTCCCCGGGCGAACCCGGCCGGTGGAAACGGCCGTGGGGTCCATGGTCCCGCGCAATATCGGACGCATTTCCGTATGGTGCAGAAATCCATTTCCAGTAGGTCCAATATCGCCCGGATGTTCCGTCGTCGCCACGTGGCACTTCGCGAATGCCGCAAAGCTCCGCTCTTGACCCTCATATTTCCGCGTTATCCGTGGTGTGCCGTCAAGGTGGTGAGGACATGCTCGTCGGGAAGAGATCAATTTTTTCCGAGAAATGCGGACGGGCCGGATCCCCGAGCGGACGGCTTCGAGGTGCCCGGCGGGGCGGCGGTTCCGGCGAAATCTTGTTCTGCCAGGACCTCGGTCGCCGCAGCCAGGGATGCCTGCCGGCTCGTGCCTGGGCTCGATCGTGACATAGCCGCAAAGGCACTGACATATCATGAGTACTTCACGTAGCGCCTGCTATGTCAATACTGGACGCACGCTATGAAGAGTGGAACTTGACGACCTTTGAACAAGGCGTTTACCGTTCCTGGCGGACGGTATTCATTTCCGGCGTCTCGCACCCGGTTTCCAGAGTGGGGGGAGTGACTCTTGATGGCATATCCAGAAGTGGATTCACGCCATGGCGACAGCCCCCTGGGCATGAGCGATATCGGTCTCAGCGACGACGACCTCGTGCTGCTGGCCGAGCTCGCCAAGGGTGTCACGGTCGATCGGGTGGGGCGTCGCCTCGACATCAGCGGCCGGACGGTCAGGCGCAGGCTCAGGGGCATCTGCGACCGCATCGGCGTCGCCACGGCGATCGAGGCCGTGGCCTGGGCGGCCCGCCGCCGCCTGATCTGACGCACCGCCGCGTGTCCGGCAGGTCGGGCCGGACACGCGTGCGGGCCGGACACGCCCGCGGACCCCTGCACGGGATCCGGGGCACGCCCGGGACCCGGTGGCCGTGCGGCGGCCCCGGTCGTCGACGCCGGTTCAGGCGGCGATGCGGACGCCTCCGACGAAGGGCCGGTTGTCGATCGTGGTGATGTGGACGACGTCACCCGTCCGGGGGGCGTGGACCATCAGGCCCGCGCCGATGTAGATCCCGACGTGGTGCAGGTCGCTGTAGAAGAAGACCAGGTCGCCGGGGCGCAGCTCTTTCCTGGAGACGTGGGTGCCCGCGGTCCACTGGTCGCCGGTGTAGTGCGGCAGGCTGATGCCGACCTTCTGGTAGGCCCACATGACCAGTCCGGAGCAGTCGAAGGAGTTGGGCCCCTCGGCGCCCCAGACGTACGGCTTCAGCTGCTGGGTGAGCGCCCAGCGGGTGGCCTCCGCGGCCTTGCCGCTGCCGACGATGGGCACGTTCGTCTTCACCCGGGCGCCCCTGTTGCTGACGGCCCTGGTGCGCACCTCGCTGAACAGGTCGCTCTCGACCCGGTCGACCAACCGCTCGATCTTGGTCCGGTTGCCGTCGATCTCCGCCAGGATCTTCTTGACCTCCGCCGTCCTGGCCTTGGCGCTGGCCTGGGCCCGCTCGGCGGCCTCGATCGCCCGGCTCACCTGGGCGACCTCCTCGCTCTGCTGCTGCTGGAGCGCGTAGTTGGTGGTGGCCTGGTCGAGGAAGGTGTCGGGGTCGGTGGCCTGGGTGAAGGCGAGCCCGGAGTTCAGGCCGCCCGACATGTAGGTGCTCTGTGCCAGGAGGGTGGCCTTGGTGCGACGGGCCGCCAGCTCGGACTCGCTCGACGCGAGGGTCTTCTTGGCGCTCTCGGCGGCCCGCTGGGCCTGCTTGAGCTTGACCCGCTCGCCGTTGTAGCGCTCCGCGAGGATGCCGATCTCCTCGTGCAGCTTCTCGGCCTGCTTGGCCAGCTGCTGGAGGCTGGGCTCGGGGTCCGCGGCGGCCGCCACCAGCGGGGTGCCGAGGGTCAGGGTGGCGAATGCCAGGCCGACGACCGCCATGCGACGGCGCAGCCCTCGCGGCGCGCGTTCTCGGCAGCGGGTCTCGTGGCCCGCGTGCTTTCCTCCGCGGTCGCGCGTGCGCTTCACCAACGGGCTCCTCTCTCGGCCGCCTACCGGGTTAGCTGACGGGTTCGGGCCGGAGGCAGCCCTACCGGGTGCGCCGGTGGCACTCGGATTCACCCCGGGGGACGTGGTGGGTCCCCGGTTCCCCTGTGAGGGATTCGGCGGGTCAGGCTTTTTACGTCTCTGACATCGAGCACGGAGATTAGTGCACCTGTGGTTCCTGCTCAACCAGAACTGCGAATTCAGTAGAGGTTTCGCAACTGAGGTGTCACGAAAAGATCACACCTCAAAATGATCAACATGGCCATTACGCTGCCTTTGCTTCCCGTGCGACGGGTGTGGCCGAGGTCTTCCCAGGTCCGGGACCGTGCCAAAGGTGAGTTGTGGCACACGAGAGGTGCCGCACACCGAGAGTGGTAATGCGATCGCCAAGGGTCATGTGCGGTCTGTGAGCTGCGAGTTAAGGATGAGCCGTAATTGAAGACCCGTGAGGACGTACGCTGAACGGTCATGGAGCAGCTTGCTGAGCATTCTCCCGTGCCGGCCATTCGCGCCTCCGGCGACGGGGAGCGGCGCGCCGAATCCGCGGGGGCGGAGCGGGGTTCGCCCGGCCCGGGGGCGGGCCCCGAGGTCCCCGAAGTCCCCGAAGTCACGGTCCGCCGCGCCCGCACCCCGGACGTGCGGGCCATCAGGCGGCTCGTCGACACCTACGGCGGTGTCGGCCCGCGCCTGCTGGAGAAGGCCACCGTCACCCTGTACGAGGACGTCCAGGAGTTCTGGGTCGCCACCGACGGGGAAGGGGAGGTGATCGGCTGCGGGGCACTCCATGTCCTCTGGGAGGATCTGGCCGAGATCCGCACCGTCGCCGTCGATCCGGCCCGCAGGGGGATGGGAATCGGCCACCGGATCGTCTCCGCGCTCATTCGCACGGCCGCCGAGCTGGGCCTGCGCCGGGTCTTCTGCCTGACCTTCGAGGTCGACTTCTTCGGCCGGCACGGATTCCGGGAAATCCAGGGCACGCCCGTCGCCCCGGAGGTCTACGCCGAACTTCTCGCCTCCTATGACGAGGGTGTGGCGGAGTTCCTCGATCTGGAACACGTCAAGCCCAACACCTTGGGAAACACCCGGATGCTGCTGCACCTGACACGTGAGCCCGACTCTGGTGACTTTGGAGCTGACTGATCGGAAAGGTGACTGTTGATACCTATGTCGATACCTTGTGCAGCAGCATGCATGTGCGTCTGACATTTGCCACATGCGCAGTCTAAGTGAGGTGACGCGGTGAGCACCGGACAGCCGCCGTATCCACAGGATGATCCCGACCGCGATCGCACACCGTCGGGGCAGCCGGATTACGGACAGCACAACGCGGGTCGAGCCCCTGGCGAACTCGACCCCGACGTGACAGTCGTGGGGTATCGGTCGGAGGCCTCACAGCCGAACACCGGCCCAGGGCAGAGCCAGCCCGGATACGGTCAGCAGGGCTACGGGCAGCAGGGGTACGGCCAGCAGCCCGGCTACGGCCAGCAGCAGGGTTATGGTCAGCAGCCCGACTACGGGCAGCAGGGCTACGGCCAGCAGCAGGGGTACGGCCAGCAGGGCGGGACCGGCGCGTACGGGCAGCAGCCCGCGTACGGCCAGCAGTCCTCCCACGAGCAGCAGGGCTACGGCCAGCAGCAGGGGTACGGCCAGCAGGGCGGGACCGGCGCGTACGGGCAGCAGCCCGGCTACGGCCAGCAGCAGCCCCAGCCCGGTTACGGCCAGCAGCCCGACTACGGGCAGCAGCAGTACGGCCAGCAGGGCGGGACCGGCGCGTACGGGCAGCAGCCCGGCTACGGCCAGCAGCAGCCCCAGCCCGGTTACGGCCAGCAGCCCGACTACGGGCAGCAGCAGTACGGCCAGCAGCCCGGTTACGGGCAGCAGCCCGACTACGGGCAGCAGGGCTACGGCCACCAGCAGCCCGCGTACGGGCAGCAGGGCTACGGCCAGCCGTACGGCGGTCCTCCCGGGGCCCCGGCCCCGCTCGCCGAGTGGTGGCAGCGCCTGGTGGCGAGGATCGTCGACGGGGTCATCCTGGCGATCCCGTTCTTCATCATCACCTGGTTGATCAACTCCATCGTCGTGACGCCCTTCGCCTTCAACCTGGAGACGGGTGTCACCTCGGGGGGGACCGGCTATGCCCTGGCGGCCTTCCTCAGCGCGCTGATCGCCGGCGCCCTGTACGTGGCCTACGAGTTCTTCATGCTCAGCCGGGGCGGGCAGACGGTCGGCAAGATGGTCATGGGCATCAAGGTCGTGCCGGTCGGCGGCGCCCTGCCGCCCGGTGGGCTCAGCTCCAACGCGGCGCTCAAGCGCGCCGGCGTGCTCTGGGGGCCCTACGGCCTGTCCGGGATCCCGGTGCTGGGCTACGTCGCCTACATCTTCTACCTCGTGAACATCCTGTGGCAGCTGTGGGACAAGCCGTTGAAGCAGACCCTGCACGACAAGGTGGCGGGGACGGTCGTCGTCAAGATCAAGTAGTTCTCCGAATAACGGGGCCGGCGGTTGAACCGCCGGCCCCGTTTTCACGTACAGGCGAGAAAACGAGGGGCCTTAGGGACCCCGTATGGGTCTCGGGGTCCGGGTCACGGAAGAGCAAAACCATTTGCCGCGCCCTGAGCAAGGCGGGGGAACTTATGGCCGAGTCTCGCCCCGCTCGTCGGAATATTCGCGTACGGTGCCCACAACGGGCTCACCGGCGCCCGTAGGTCTCCTATGAGGCGTCAATGCCGGACCCGCCGCCGTCGGGGGTTCGCGCACTACTCACCGAATGGTCGACCCGTCGTGCCTCCGGCATCCTCGGCGATCCCGTGCCGGATTCTCTTCTTCGCCTTCCGCGGCGCGTTCGGGACAGCCGGTGAAGGCCTTCTTACGGATCCGGATCAGGGACGCGTGGTGTTGGCGGGGTTGTCCGAGGGTCCATCGTGTTTGGTGGTTATACGGTCTACGACTATGTACTCCGTGCCAGAGCGGGTCGTACTCTTGGCGAGAAAGTGTTGAAGATCCGTCTTGTTCCATACGCTTGCGTCACATCGGCTCACACCGGGGTGATGAAGCGAGCGGCTCTCCGTCCTGGTGTTCCGCCGACGGCGGGCATTCCCGTGATGAACCCGCTCGAGGTGATCTCCGGCTCCATGGCACGGTGCCGTTCGTCCCGGCGGGCCGGCCCTCTCAGCAGGGGTTTCGGCGCGAGGAGGTCGACGGCGCGGCGGCCGGGAACCCGGCGGGCATTGGTATTACGGAGACGGTGATGATCACCTGATCGCCCTGTCGGTTTTTCCTCACGGCTTTACGACCGCAACCGGTAAGGCGGCTGGAGAGAAGCATTAGGCTGGAGAGAGACGGACATGGTCGCCCCTGCTGACGCGTGTCGCCGGCCAGTGGCGCTATGGTCATCTGTGGGCGGTTCCAGACCGATCGGGCGTGCCTGCACGGCCCGGGAGTCGTCGCCACATTTCCATGGTCCCCAGAAAGCCACCACGGTGCGGAGCGAGGACGAATGTACGACGTATTGTCCGCGTTGATACCCCCGGCGATCGTCGGCGGGGCCTTCATCTTCGGAGTCGTCAAGCTACTTCGGAGTGAAGCCGCCGGTCGGCGTCCGGCAAAACGACCCGGCCCGGAGTCGCAGAAGAGCTGATCCACGGGAGGCTCGACTGCGAGTCTCGGTAGCCTGTGAGAATCGCCGGGCTCCTGGAATTGCCGCTCTTCGATCGCGGGTATATGTTTAGCTTGCGAATGAAACAATACCCGCGAAAGGATTGTGTAGATGGCCAAGCAGATCCAGGAGATTCTCATCGACGACCTCGATGGGGGCGAGGCCAATGAGACTGTCGCCTTCGCGATTGACGGCACCAGCTATGAGATTGACCTCAGTGACGTTAACGCGAAGAAGCTCCGTGACTCCCTGTCGCCTTTCGTGCAGAGCGCCCGTCGGTCCGGCGCCCTGGCTCCCCGTCGCCGCCGTGCAGGCGGAGCGCGGGCGCTTACGCGAGAGAAGAGCGCCGACATCCGGGCGTGGGCGAAGTCTCACGGCCTCAATGTCAGCGAGCGCGGTCGAATCGCCTCCAAGATCGTCGAGCAGTACGAAGCGGCTCACTAGATCGGTTCAGCGGATCGAGTGAATCATGCGGTTATGGCGGTCACGGTGGGGTCCGGTGGCGGCCATGACCGCATGATGCGTTTCGCCGACAGACAAACGTCGTTCGCTTGCGGCGTAGCGGGAACATCCCACCCCTCGTAAGTAGTTGGATGGAGGGTGAACGCCCTGCTCTCGGGGAACGTCTTCTGCATAGAGCGGTCGCCGGGTCGGGGCTACCATGCGGGATGACAGGGCTCGGATATCCCGGACCTGCCTGACCGCTCTGTGAGGAGCGACGAGATGTTCGAGAGGTTCACCGACCGCGCACGGCGGGTTGTCGTCCTGGCCCAAGAAGAGGCCCGGATGCTCAACCACAACTACATCGGTACGGAGCACATTCTTCTTGGCTTGATCCATGAAGGTGAAGGCGTTGCCGCCAAGGCTCTGGAGAGCCTCGGCATCAGTCTTGAAGGTGTGCGTCAGCAGGTCGAGGAGATCATCGGCCAGGGTCAGTCTGCGCCGTCGGGGCACATTCCGTTCACCCCGCGTGCCAAGAAGGTCCTTGAGCTGTCGCTCCGCGAAGCCCTGCAACTAGGACACAACTACATCGGCACCGAGCACATCCTGCTCGGCCTCATCCGTGAGGGCGAGGGCGTCGCCGCCCAGGTGCTGGTGAAGCTGGGGGCCGACCTCAACCGGGTCCGGCAGCAGGTCATCCAGTTGCTCCACGGCTACCAGGGCAAGGAGCCGGCCGCCGCGGGCGGTCCGACCGAGGCCGCGCCGTCGACCTCCCTTGTGCTGGACCAGTTCGGTCGCAACCTGACCCAGGCCGCCCGCGAGGGCAAGCTCGACCCGGTCATCGGCCGGGAGAAGGAAATCGAGCGGGTCATGCAGGTCCTGTCCCGCCGGACCAAGAACAACCCGGTCCTGGTGGGCGAGCCCGGCGTCGGCAAGACCGCCGTCGTGGAGGGCCTGTCCCAGAAGATCGTCAAGGGCGAGGTGCCGGAGACGCTCAAGGACAAGCAGCTCTACACCCTCGACCTGGGCGCCCTGGTGGCGGGTTCCCGCTACCGCGGTGACTTCGAGGAGCGGCTGAAGAAGGTCCTCAAGGAGATCCGCACCCGAGGCGACATCATCCTGTTCATCGACGAGCTCCACACGCTCGTCGGCGCGGGTGCCGCAGAGGGCGCGATCGACGCCGCCAGCATCCTGAAGCCGATGCTGGCCCGAGGCGAGCTGCAGACCATCGGAGCCACCACCCTCGACGAGTACCGCAAGCACCTGGAGAAGGACGCGGCGCTCGAGCGGCGCTTCCAGCCGATCCAGGTGGCCGAGCCCAGCCTCAGCCACACGATCGAGATCCTCAAGGGCCTGCGCGACCGTTACGAGGCACACCACCGCGTCTCCATCACGGACGGCGCCCTGGTGGCCGCGGCCCAGCTGGCCGACCGCTACATCAGCGACCGGTTCCTGCCCGACAAGGCGATCGACCTCATCGACGAGGCCGGCTCGCGCATGCGCATCCGCCGCATGACCGCGCCGCCGGACCTCCGCGAGTACGACGAGAAGATCGCCAACGTGCGGCGCGACAAGGAGTCCGCGATAGACGCGCAGGACTTCGAGAAGGCCGCCGCGCTGCGTGATCAGGAGAAGCAGCTCCAGCTCAAGCGCGAGCGCCGCGAGAAGGAGTGGAAGGCCGGCGACATGGACGTCGTCGCCGAGGTCACCGAGGAGCTCATCGCCGAGGTCCTGGCGACCGCCACCGGCATCCCGGTCTTCAAGCTCACCGAGGAGGAGTCCCAGCGACTGCTCCGCATGGAGGACGAGCTGCACAAGCGGATCATCGGTCAGGACGACGCCATCAAGGGTCTGTCCCGCTCGATCCGCCGTACGCGCGCCGGTCTGAAGGACCCGCGCCGTCCGGGTGGCTCGTTCATCTTCGCCGGCCCGTCCGGTGTCGGTAAGACCGAGCTGTCCAAGGCGCTGGCCGAGTTCCTGTTCGGGGACGAGGACGCGCTGATCATGCTGGACATGTCGGAGTTCATGGAGAAGCACACCGTCTCCCGCCTGTTCGGCTCGCCTCCCGGCTACGTCGGGTACGAGGAGGGCGGGCAGCTGACGGAGAAGGTGCGGCGCAAGCCGTTCTCGGTCGTCCTGTTCGACGAGATCGAGAAGGCCCACCCCGACATCTTCAACTCGCTGCTGCAGATCCTGGAAGACGGCCGCCTGACCGACGCCCAGGGCCGGGTGGTCGACTTCAAGAACACCGTCATCATCATGACGACGAACCTCGGCACCCGCGACATCTCCAAGGGTCAGGGCGTCGGCTTCGCGAAGAACAACGACGCCGAGTCCAACTACGACCGGATGAAGTCCAAGGTCCAGGAGGAGCTCAAGCAGCACTTCCGGCCGGAGTTCCTCAACCGTGTCGACGACATCGTGGTCTTCCACCAGCTCACGCCGAAGGAGATCATCCGCATCGTCGACCTGATGCTGGCCCAGGTGGGCCTGCGTCTGAAGGATCGCGACATGGGGATGGAGCTCACGCAGGAGGCCAAGCAGCTGCTGGCCGACCGTGGCTACGACCCGGTGATGGGCGCCCGCCCGCTCCGCCGTACGATCCAGCGCGAGCTGGAGGACACCCTGTCCGAGAAGATCCTGTACGGCGAGCTCCGTCCCGGCCAGATCGTGAAGATCGGCATCGAGGGCGAGGGCGAGAACGCGAAGTTCACCTTCATCGGTGAGAACGCGCCGGTCGACCAGGTTCCCGACTCGGCCGCCGCCATCGCGGAGCCGATCCAGAACTAGGACCGGCCGGGCATGGCCTGATCAAGCAGGGAGCAGACCCCGCAGTGAGGAGACTCACGGCGGGGTCTGCTTATTTGTTACCGAAGACGGTATCTCGCCACGACAGGTAGTACTACACTCTGTAGAGCGAGTTCGGTCGATCCCACCCAGATGATCTCAACGTTGTACGGACTGCGTTGGGAGCGGTATCGAGGTCAGCCCAGCGACGTACCGAGAAATCAGCTCCGGGAGTGACGCGGAGGTCGGTGCCCGCGCGGGATGCTTCGGACCACCGGGTCGAGTTCCCGGCAGGCGTCGACGACCGGCGCGGGGCCACCGGGACGCTTACACGGAAAGCACGCCTTGGAGGCACGCATGCGTTTACGGCACGAGGACGGGACGCTCGTTCACCTGGCCTACAACGCGGGTGTGCACCCCGCCGAGGATCTGGAGAACCTCATCGCGCACCTGACGCGGTACGCGGTGCCGGTGCGCAAGCGCCTCGGGGTGGAGCGCATGGGGGTAGGCCTCTGGCTCTCCCCGAGCGTCGCCGACCATCTCACCGCCGACAGGATCGAGCTGGTGCGCCTGCGCCGCTCCCTCGAGGAGCGCGGCCTTGAGGTCGTCAGCCTCAACGGCACCGGCGGCAGGAACCAGGAGGTCCCCGGCCCCGACTGGGCCAAGCCCGAGCGTTACCGCTACACGATGGCCCTGGCCAAGATCCTGGCCTTCCTGCTCCCGCAGGACGTCCGTTTCGGGAGCATCTCCACCATCCCCATCGGCTGGCGCCGCGACTGGCCGGCCGACCTGCACTCGATCGCCTCGCGGCGGCTGGAGCGCCTCGCCCGCGAGCTGCGCGGGCTGCACAGCGTCACCGGCAAGACGATCAGGGTCGGCTTCGAGCCGTGGCCCGGATGCGTGCTGGAGACCACCAAGCAGGCCCTCGACCGGGTGGGAGGCATCGACTCCGAGCATCTGGGGATCTGCCTGGACGCCTGTTACCTCGCGGGCGGCTCTGAGGAGCCCGGAGCGGCCCTGCGGGGCCTGGCCGACACCGGAGCCCCGGTGGTGAAGCTCGGCCACGTGCACAACCACATGGCCGCCGCCTGTCAGGAGCTGCCCAGCACCCGTCCGGTGCTGGAGGACACCCTCACCGCGATGCTCTCCGGCGCGGTGAACGGCACCGCGCACATCGAGGTGGAGACCCACGATCTGGCCGTGCCCCTGAGGACCAGGGGCCCCGGCGCCCTGGTCAACATGATCGCCGAGGAGCTCGACTGGGCTCGCACCAGCCTCACCGCCCTCGGCCTGCGCCTCGCCGCCTGACCTCCCGCGCTCGCCGGGCCCGGTCAGGAGACTCGCCGGGTCCGGCCGGGAGAGGGGCCGCGCCGTCTCGGCCCGGGTGGCGGTAGGCGCCGTCGTCGGGGATCTCGGTCAGGCCGTCCGCCGCCGGACCGTTCAGCCCGGAAGGCGGTAGGCGCCGTCGTCGAGGACCTCCGCCAGGCCGTCCGCCACCAGGCCGTCGAGGGCGCGCTCGCGCTGCGGGGCGTCGTCCCAGACCACGTCGAGAGCCTCCTTGGGTACGGCGCCGTGGGCCTGGCGCAGCACCGCGAGGAGGCGGCCGCGGCACTGGCGGTCCGTGCCCGCGTACGTCTGGCCCTTGCGCGCCGGACCGTCGTAGGCCGGTTTGCCCGCCAGGCGCCAGGCGCACAGGTCGCTGATCGGGCAGTCGGCGCAGCGGGCGGCGCGGGCGGTGCAGACCAGGGCGCCCAGCTCCATGACGGCGACCGCCCAGACGGGGGCGCGGTCGGCGTCGGGGAGCAGCGAGGCGGCGAGCCGGCGCTCGGCGGGCGTGGTGGCCTTCGGCGGATACTCCTGGCCGCCGACGGCCCGCGCCAGGACCCGCCGCACGTTGGTGTCGAGGACCGCGTGACGGCCCTGGAAGGCGAAGCTGGCGACCGCGGCGGCGGTGTACTCGCCGACGCCGGGAAGCGCCAGCAGCGCGTCGTGGTCGGTGGGGACCTCGCCGCCGTGCCGGTCGGTGATCGCGCGGGCGCACGCGTGCAGGTTCAGTGCCCGTCGGGGGTAGCCGAGGCGGCCCCAGTGGCGTACGGCCTCGCCGGGGGACTCGCGGGCGAGCGAGGCGGGCGTGGGCCAGCGTTCCATCCACTCGGTCCAGACGGGCAGCACCCTGACCACCGGCGTCTGCTGCAGCATGATCTCGCTGACCAGGATCGACCAGGGGGAGGCGCCGGGCGTCCGCCAGGGAAGGTCGCGGGCGTTGCCGGCGTACCAGTCGAGGACGGGTTCGAGTAAGCGGTTCGACTCGGGCACCTTTCGACGATAGTGCGGCCTCGGGCACCCTTGGCCCGTCTTCACCTGCCTTCACCCGTCCCCGCCCCGCGCCCGGCGGCCGAAACAGGCCGGAAGCGGCGGGTCGCCCGCTGTGGCCCGCGAGGACTAACCATACTGAGCGTATGGATCCCGACACGTTCCGTAGCGACATCGGAGTCGACATCTACTGGCGGCGCCGGATGGCCGCGCTCGTCGGTGTGCTCGTGGTGGTCGCCGTCGTGGCGTGGGCCTGCTCGTCGACGAGCGGGCCGGACGACGTCAGGGAGCGGAACTCGGCCGCCCGGCAGGAGACACCCGACCCGCTGCTGGCCGTCCTGCCGACCGTGACGGTCATCCCCACGCCGTCCGCGAGCCCGACGCCCTCGTCGGGGGCGGCCAAGGCGTCCGCCAGGCCCAGGCGGCCCGGCGAGGCCTGCGTCTCCCCGCAGCTCGTGCTGAGCATGGAGGGCCAGGGGACGGTCTACCCGGCGGGCATCCGGCCCCGGTTCGTCCTCACCCTCGTCAACGTCGGCAAGGTGATGTGCACCGCCGACGTCGGGCCGCGCGCCATGGAGGTGCGCATCACCTCCGGCGACGACCGCGTGTGGTCGTCCTCCGACTGCGTCAGCGGGGAGGCCACCAGGGTCCGCGAGCTCGAACGTGGCATCCCGTACGTCAAGGAGCTGGTGTGGGACCGTCGCCGCTCCGGTGACGACTGCGCCGCCGACCGCGCGGCCGCCCTGCCCGGCACCTACGTCGCGGTGGTCCACGCCCCGGGCCTGAGGAGCCGCAAGGCCGTCTTCCACCTCCGCTAGCCGCCCGAGGGTCCCCGCCGGAGCGGGGACCTCAGACGTAGCGTTCCAGGATGGACGACTCCGCCAGCCGGGACAGGCCCTCGCGGATGTGGCGGGCCCTGGCCTCACCCACCCCGCCCACCTCCTGGAGCTCGCCGATGCTGGCCGCCAGGAGCTTCTGCAGGCTGGCGAACTGGTCGACGAGGCGGTCGACCACCGTGTTCGGCAGGCGCGGGACCTTGGCCAGCAGGCGGTAACCCCGGGGACTCACCGGGGTCTCCAGGGCGTCGTTGCCCGAGTGGCCGAGGATCTGGGCGACGACCGAGAGATCGAGCAGCTCGGCGGAGGAGAGCTGGTCGAGCTCGTGCAGCGCCTCGGCGAACTTGCGCGGTCGGCGGCCCGCCACGGGCAGGTAGTCGCGCACGATCAGCTCGCGGTCGCTCTCCGTGCCGGCCACGAGCTCGTCCAGCTGCAGGGAGAGCAGCCGGCCGTCGGTGCCGAGCTCGACCACGTAACCGGCGATCTCCTCGGAGATGCGCCTGACCATCTCCAGCCGCTGGGCGACCACCGCGATGTCACGTACCGTCACCAGATCCTCGATCTCCAGCGCCGAGAGCGTGCCGGAGACCTCGTCCAGGCGGAGCTTGTAGCGCTCCAGCGTGGCCAGGGCCTGGTTGGACTTGGACAGGATGACCGCCGACTCCTCCACCACGTAGCGGATGCCGTCGAGGTAGAGGGCGATGATGCGCATGGACTTGCTGAGGGAGATGACCGGCAGCGACGTCTGCAGGGCCACGCGCTGGGCGGTGCGGTGCCGGGTGCCGGACTCGTCGGTGGGGATGGACGGATCGGGCATCAGGTGCACGGCCGCCCGCACGATCCGCAGGTCGCCGGAGTTGAGGACGATGGCGCCGTCCATCTTGGCCAGCTCTCGCAGCCGCGTCGCGGAGAATTCGACGTCCAGCTCGAAGCCGCCGCTGCATATCTCCTCGACCGTGCCGTCGTATCCCAGCACGATCAGGCCACCCGTGTGCCCGCGGAGAATGCGCTCCAGCCCGTCGCGCAGAGCGGTGCCCGGTGCGACCGCGGCCAGGACGGCTCTGCGGCGTTCGTCGAGTCCTTTGTAGGTTGCTGCCACATGACCCCCGTGGTCTGCGTATAACGGTCAGCTTACCGGCGAAGGCTCCGCGCGGCCCGGAATCGGCGGATGCCACGCGCCGTGCGGCTCCCGTGACGCGCCGCGCCGCCGCGGGGCCGCAGGCCGCGGCTCCGGTGGCCCGCGCGGTGCCCGTGAGGCGTGCCGGCGGGGCCGGTGCGGGTCTGCGGCCCATGCGCCGTACGGCGCCTGTGACGGCCACGGGGGCGGGGCGCGGCTCAGGTGACGGGTGCTCAGGTGACGTGGGTGAGGGCATCCCAGACGTTCTCCGCCTCGACGACGTCGAATCCGGGCGCGAAGGGCGCGCCGCGTCCGGCCATGGGGACCAGGGAGTGGTCGCCGTTGCGCTTCTTGCCCGTGTCGAGGGAGCCCGCGGGGACCAGCGCCCGGGTGAAGCCCAGCCGGGCGGCCTCCGACAGGCGGCGCCGCACGTCGCGCACCGGGCGCAGCTCTCCGGCCAGGCCCACCTCGCCGAGCACCACCAGGCCGGAGGGCAGCGCCTTGTCGCCGGCCGCGCTGGCGACCGCCAGCATCACCGACAGGTCGACCGCGGGATCGCTGAGCTTGATCCCCCCGACGGTGGCGGTGAAGACGTCGCACCCGCCCAGCTTGGCGTTGAGCCGCCGCTCCAGCACGGCCAGGACCATCGTCACCCGGTAGGTGTCGAGCCCCGAGGAGGAGCGGCGCGGCTGCTGTGCCTCGGTCCTGGCGACCAGCGCCTGGACCTCGGCCGGCAGCGGCCGGGTGCCCTCCAGGGTGACCGTGACGCACGTGCCGGGCACCGGGTCGGTGCGGTGGGAGACGAACAGGCCGCTGGCGTCGGCGATGCCCTCGATGCCGCTCTCGTGAAGATCGAAGCAGCCGACCTCGTCGACCGGGCCGTACCGGTTCTTGATCGCGCGGACCAGGCGGAGCCGGGAGTGCCGGTCGCCCTCGAAGTGGAGCACGACGTCGACCAGGTGCTCCAGGGTCCGGGGGCCGGCGATCGAGCCCTCCTTGGTGACGTGGCCGACCAGCACGGTGGCCATGCCGCGCTCCTTGGCCAGCCGCACCAGGTTTCCCGCGACCTCCCTGACCTGGGTCACCCCGCCCGGCACGCCGGTCGCCTGGGTGGAGCCGATCGTCTGCACCGAGTCGACGATGAGCAGGTCGGGCCGGACCTTCTCGACGTGCGAGACCAGCGCGCCCAGGTCGGTCTCGGCGGCCAGGTAGAGGCGGTCCTGGATCGCGCCGATCCGGTCGGCCCTGATCCGCACCTGGGCGGCCGACTCCTCGCCCGTGATGTAGAGGACCGTCTGCTGCCGGGCGATCTTGGCCGCCGCCTCCAGCAGGAGGGTCGACTTGCCGATACCGGGCTCGCCGGCGAGCAGCACCACGGCCCCGGGGACGAGGCCGCCGCCGAGGACCCGGTCGAGCTCGGGCACCCCGGTGCCGCGCGCGTGCGCCACCTCGGCCTTGACCTGGCCGATCGGCACCGCCGGCGCCGACACCGCCCCGGCGGAGGCCACCCGCGCGCCCGCGGGCGCCGTCTCCTCCTCGACCGTGCCCCAGGCCTGGCACTCGCCGCAGCGCCCCACCCACTTGGCCGTCTGCCACCCGCACTCGGCACAGCGGTAGCCACCAGCCTTCTTCGCCATGGCCGCACGTTACCGGCAGGGCCCGACAACTTTCACCCGGTACGGCATGCCGTACCGGGTGAAAGTCGCAGGGAGGGACGGCGCGCGCTCGGTCAGATGTGGCCTTCGAGGTCGGCCAGGAGCAGGCGCTTGGGCTTGGCGCCCTTGATCTGCCGCACGACCTCGCCGCCCTTGTAGAGGTTGAGCGTCGGCAGGCCGAGGACGCCGTACCTCGCCGTGATCTCGGGGTAGTCGTCGGCGTTGAGCTTGGCGATCGTGACGCGGTCGCCGTACTCGGCCTCGATCTCCGCCAGGACCGGCGCGATCATCTTGCACGGCCCGCACCATTCGGCCCAGAAGTCGACCAGGACGGGCTTGTCGCTCCGCAGCACCTGCTCGTCGAAGTTCTCCGCGGTCAATGTGATCATGATTTTCCCACTTTCCTCAGTACGCATCCTGGGCAGGCCGTGGTCAGCTGCGCCGCCACCTCCGCCCTCCGGGTGAGGAGCGCGCGGATCTCGTCGTCGATCTCCGCCAGCTTGCGCTGGTAGACGGCCACGGACTCCGGGCACGACCCCCCGGATTCGTGACCGGCCCGCAGGCAGTCCACGAACGGGCGGGCGTCGTCCAGGGTGAATCCGACGGCGAGCAGCGAACGGATCTCGGAGACGAGTCTGAGATCCGCTTCCCCGTACTCCCGGTAGCCGTTGGCCGAGCGCCGGGCCGTGATCAGCCCCTGTTGCTCGTAGTAGCGCAGCGCCCGGGTGCTGACACCCGCCCGCCGCGCCAGCTCACCGATCCGCATCCGGCCCTCCCATGACACGACGATAAACCTTGACATCAACGTCAAGGTCAAGCGCCCGTCCCGTTGTTCCCGGCCGGCCCGCGGAGGTCACCGCCCGTACGACCGTGTCGCGGGCGGCCGGGGGAGGTTCAGAACAGCTTCCAGCGCAGCAGGTTGGGGTAGGCGATCTCCAGGCCGGGGGTCTCGGCGATGGCCCGGTCGGCGACCGCGGGGGTGAACTCGATGCGGAGCACCGCCTCCAGATCGGCGCGGTGCTCGAAGGACATGCGCAGGTCGAGCTTGTTCGTCTGCCAGCCCTGGCGGTTCCAGAAGTTCTCGACGGACCTGGCCGAGTACGCGGGGACGGACTGGCCGAACCAGCGGCCGAAGGCGCCGCGGGTGGTGTCGATGTCGATCACGAAGGCCGCGCCGCCGCGCCGCATCACCCGGGAGAGCTCGGCCAGGCCGGGCTCGCACCCGGGGCCGAAGAAGTACGCCCAGCGGGCGATGGCCACGTCCACGGAGGCGCCGGGCAGCGGGAGGGCCTGGGCGGTGGCGGCGTGGATCTCGACGTTCCGCAGGGTACGGCAGCGGCGCCTGGCCAGCTGGACGAGGTCCTCGTGCGGCTCCGCGCCGATCACGCGGGCGGCGGTGGCGGCGAGCGCGGGCAGGTGGTAACCGGTGCCGCAGCCGATGTCGAGGACCGTCGCCCCGGTCCACGACCGGATGGCCGACATCGCGGCCTCGGCGCGCCCTTCCGGGTCCACCGCCCGGTTCTCCAGCTCGTAGGTCTGGGGGGTGTTCCAGATGTTGGGGCTGGGGATGGCGCCCCTCAAGAACCTCGGCATGCCTTCACCGTAATGGTGTGATCTCGGTCGCGTCGGTGGTGGCGGACAGCACCGCTCTCCGGACCCGCTTAGGCTGGCAAAGGTGAGCGACTTGAGCGAGGGGGCCGGTCGGCCCGGCGGTGTTCGCGAGTGTGCGCTCCGAGCCGGAGACGAGGAAGCGGTATGAGCGTCCGTGTATCCAGCGCGAAGATCGCGCTGTCCACAGCGTCGGTGTATCCCGAACGCACTCCCGACGCCTTCGAGCTGGCCGCGCGCCTGGGGTACGACGGTGTGGAGATCATGGTGGGCGCCGACCCCGTGAGCCAGGACGTCGACGTCCTGGAGCGGTTGTCGGACCACTACCAGCTGCCGATCCTGGCCATCCACGCGCCGTGCCTGCTGGTGACGCAGCGCGTGTGGGGCAAGGACCCGTGGGCCAAGCTCCAGCGCGCGCAGCGCGCCGCCGAGCGGGTCGGCGCCAGGACGGTCGTGGTGCACCCCCCGTTCCGCTGGCAGCGCGACTACGCGCGTGACTTCGAGATCGGCCTGGCCAGGATGCGTGACGAGACCGACGTGGTCTTCGCGGTGGAGAACATGTTCCCGCTGAAGGCCAGGGGCAACGAGGTCGTCCCCTACGCGCCCGACTGGAACCCGGTCGACTACGACTTCCCGCAGGTCACGCTGGACCTGTCGCACACGGCGGTGTCCGGGTCCGACGCCCTGGAGATGTTCACCAAGCTCGGTGACCGGCTCGCCCACCTGCACCTGGCCGACGGCCTGGGGGTGCCGAACAAGGACGAGCACCTGGTTCCCGGGCGGGGCGGCCAGCCGTGCGCGCCGATCCTGGAGCGGATGGCGGGCAACGGATACTCCGGGCTGGTCGTGCTGGAGATCAACACGCGCAAGGCGACCAGCCGCTCCGAGCGGATCGACGACCTCGCGGAGGCGCTGGCCTTCGCCCGGCTGCACCTCACGGCCTCCACCCCCGCATGAGCGAGCCCGCCGCGAGCACTCCGCCCGGAAACGGGAACGGGACCGCGTCCGGGGAAGGGAGCGGGTCCGGGAGCGGGTCCGCCGCGGAGGCCAGGAGGCGTCCCGGGCGCAGGCCGGGGTCGGCCGACACGCGGGGGCAGATCCTCGCGGCGGCGCGCGAGACCTTCGCGGAGAAGGGGTTCGACAAGGCGACCATCCGGGGCATCGCCCGGCAGGCGGGGGTGGACCCGGCGCTGGTCCACCACTACTTCTCCGGCAAGGAGGGGATGTTCGTCGAGGCGATGGATCTGCCGATCACCCCCGACGTCGTCCTCTCGGCGGTCATGGCGGGGCCCCGCGAGCAGGCCGGTGAGCGGCTGGTCCGGCTCATCCTGACGATCATCGCGGACGCCGGGGCGCGCCAGCCGGTGCTGGCGCTGGTCCGCACCGCGATGACCAACGAGCAGATGGTCGTCACGATCCGCGAGTTCCTCGGCCAGGCGCTCCTCGGCCGGGTGGGGGAGGCGCTGGGCGTCCCGCCGATCCGGATGGAGGCGGCGTTCGCGCAGATGTTCGGCGTGGTCCTGGTGCGCTACGTCCTCAAGCTGGAGCCGCTGGCCTCGGTGGACATCGAGGACCTGGTGAAACTGCTCACACCCACGATCCAGGGCTACCTCGGCCCGCCCGAATAGCCCTCCCCGCCCGCCCGCGCGACCTTCACGTCACGTCCCGCGGGTCTCCCCGGCCACTTCGATGCCGCCCGGAGGCGTACAGAGCATTGTTCTGGGAACGGTCTTGACCATAGGGTGACCACGGTCGCCGTGGGTCCCGGTACGAAGCGAAGTTACTCGTCGGTAGGATTCGTGGAGACCCCTTGTCATCGTGGATGACCGGCGGTCGTACGCTGGCAGCCAACGCCGTCTGTGGGAGGACCCGTGCTCTGGGTAGCGATCATCGGGCTGGTCATGACAGCCGTCGCGGTCGCGCTTGCCGCGCGCCGCGTGTTGTTCCTGTACAAGCTCGCCACCGTCGGGCCCGCCGCGCCCG
The DNA here is from genome assembly GCF_051918885.1 of Streptosporangium sp. OZ121. Taxonomy (NCBI): domain Bacteria; kingdom Bacillati; phylum Actinomycetota; class Actinomycetes; order Streptosporangiales; family Streptosporangiaceae; genus Streptosporangium; species Streptosporangium sp. OZ121. The sequence continues at coordinate 75,718 of NZ_JBPXMC010000021.1, read as the reverse complement.
AGCGCGTCGCGTACGCCAGGACTCACCTTGGTGAGGAGATCAAGGCCCAGCTGGTCGAGGTCTTCGGGCAGCGGAAGCTGCTGAAGTGGACGGCGTCGGGCGTCGCGCACTTCTTCGTCATGTGGGCGTTCTTCATCCTGGCGACCGTCTATCTGGAGGCGTACGGCGCGCTGATCCAGGGGGCCGTCACCGGCACCCCCGACTTCCACATCCCGCTCGTCGGGACGTGGGCGATCCTGGGCTTCCTGCAGGACTTCATCGCGGTCGCGGCCCTGCTCGGCCTTCTCGCCTTCGCGATCATCAGGATCAAGAACTCGCCGAAGAAGCTGGGCCGCAGGTCCCGCTTCTCCGGGTCGCACCTCGGCGGCGCCTGGCTCGTCCTCTTCATGATCTTCAACGTGATCTGGACGATGTTCCTCTTCCGCGGCGCCGCCGCCAACACCGGCAACCTGCCGTACGCCTCGGGGGCGTTCGCCTCCGACGCGGCGGCCGCCCTGCTGCGCCCGCTGGGGGCCTCGGCCAACGAGACGCTCGAACACGTCGGCCTGCTCCTGCACATCGGCGTCATGCTGGTGTTCCTCGTGATCGTGGTGAACTCCAAGCACCTGCACATCTTCACCGCGCCGCTGAACGTGGCGTTCTCCCGCCGTCCCGACGGCAACGGCCCGGCGCAGCCGATGCGGATCGACGGCGAGGTCGTCGACTTCGAGGACGAGGAGCTCGACGGCGACAGGCTCGGCCGGGGCAAGATCGAGGACACCACCTGGAAGGGCTTCCTCGACTTCTACACCTGCACCGAGTGCGGACGCTGCCAGGACCAGTGCCCGGCCTGGAACACCGACAAGCCGCTGTCGCCGAAGATGCTGATCCTGGAGCAGCGCGACCACGCCTTCAAGGTCGCGCCGTACCTGACGGCGACCCAGGAGGAGCGCGCGGGCCTCCACGAGGACGTGCTGGCCCTGCTGGAGAAGCCGCTGGTCGGCGAGGACGGCGTCATCCACCCCGACGTGCTGTGGTCCTGCACCAACTGCGGCGCCTGCGTCGAGCAGTGCCCGGTCGACATCGAGCACATCGACCACATCCTCGACATGCGCCGCTACCAGGCGATGGTGGAGTCCAACTTCCCGTCCGAGGCCGGCGTCATGGTCAAGAACCTGGAGAACAAGGGCAACCCGTGGGGGATGTCCGAGACGAAGCGGGCCGACTGGATCGAGGAGCTGGCCGGTCGCGAGGTCGACCCCATCGAGGTCACGCTCGTGGACGAGAAGATGCCCGACGACACCGAGTACCTCTTCTGGGTCGGCTGCGCCGGGGCCCTGGAGGATCGGGCCAAGAAGACCACCAAGGCGGTCGCGGAGCTGCTGCACGTCGCGGGCGTCAAGTTCGCGGTGCTCGGCCCGATGGAGGCGTGCACCGGTGACCCGGCCCGCCGCCTGGGCATGGAGTATCTCTTCGACATGCTGGCCAAGCAGAACATCGAGACCCTGAACGAGGCCGGGGTCAAGAAGATCGTCGCGACCTGCCCGCACTGCTTCAACACCCTCGCCAACGAGTACCCCCAGCTCGGCGGCACCTACGAGGTGGTGCACCACACCCAGCTGCTGGCCAAGCTCGTGGACGAGGGCAAGCTGGTCCCGGTCACGCCGATCGAAGAGAAGATCACCTACCACGACCCGTGCTTCCTCGGACGCCACAACAAGGTTTACTCCCAGCCCCGCGACATCATGGCCAAGGTGCCCGGGGTGAGGACCCAGGAGATGCACCGCCACAAGGACCGCGGCTTCTGCTGCGGCGCGGGCGGCGCGCGGATGTGGATGGAGGAGCGGCTCGGCAAGCGCATCAACACCGAGCGCGTGGACGAGGCATTGACCACCGAGCCGGACACCATCTCCACGGCCTGCCCGTTCTGCCTGGTCATGCTCGGTGACTCGATCAACGAGAAGAAGAACTCGGGTGAGGCCAAGGAGACGCTTGAGGTCGTCGACGTCTCCCAGCTGCTGATCAAGTCGATCAAGGGCCAGCCCGTCGAGGCGTCCTGACATCCGGCCGGTGACCGGTCAGAGGGAACATCTTCCCGATGTTCCCTCTGACATACGGTCAAGTCACCGGGAAAAGGATGTCAGGTCCGAAAACCTTTCTCCACATAACGGGAAAATCACGGTAACCTCAACGTCGCGTAGCTCATTCAACGGGGAGGGGGCTTGACGATGCCCGTCGTCGTCAGCGATGCCGAGGTTACCCTGGCCGATGTTCTCTCACTTCGGCTGGCCGTCGACGAACCTCTGGCCGACGGCACCGAACTGGTCCTGCGTAACCGGGCCACCTCGGTCGAGAGCCGGGTGCCGCTGGGCACGCCGGACGTGCGGATGCGCGAGGCGGAGCTGGCGGTCTCGCTCGCGCCGCTCGAACTCGGTCCCGGCCGCTGGGACACCTACCTGCAACAGGGCACGGCGCGCACGCGGCTGCGCAGTGTCGATCCCGGATTCTCCCTCGACCACCTCGACGCGTACGCGCTGAGCCGCAGAACGCTGGCCTACCGCGCCTACCGGACCCGCAACGGCTTCCTCGCCCTGAAGGTCGACGACGCCCAGCCTGCGGCGGAGGTCCGTTCCGTCTGGTTCAGGGAGGGGCGCTTCGAGGTCACCGGGCTGCTGGCCTTCACCGGCCTCGACGACGACGAGGCGCGGCACGAGGCGAAGCTCGCCCTGCGCCGCAGCCGGCCCGACGCGGAGCTGACCTCCATTGCAACGGTCCAGGGTGTGCGCTTCCACGCCGCGCTCTCGCTGTGCGACGTGCTCGCCGCCGCCCCCGACCAGACAGGCACCTGGGAACCCTCGCTGGAGGTGCGCGGCGTGGCCACGCCGCTGCGGCTGGGCTCCCGGCTGGACGACGTCGACGGCAAGCGCCGCCGCCTGCACTATCCCGCCACGCAGATCGACGGCGTGCCGATCCGGCCCTGCTACACGGCGGACGACGAGCTCAGGATCGAGGTCGGCGGGTGAGGATCTGCCTGCTCACCCCCTCCGTGTACGGCATGCGCGGCGACGTCCGCTCGATCGTCAACCTCGCGGGGGAGCTGGCAGAACGTCACGAGGTAGAGATCATCAGCGTCCGCCGCCACCGGGAGAAACCGTTCTTCCCGGTGGCGTCCGGCGTGAAGCTCTCCTGGGTGGTCGACGGCCGGCCGGGGGTCAGATACCTGCTCCCGCGGGGCCAGATGCGCACCGAGGTCGCCCTCTGGCGGCGGCTGCGCGGGCTGCGGGCCGACGTGATCGTCAGCACCCGGCCGGGGCTGAGCGTCCAGGTGGCCAGGCACGCGCCGCGCGACGTCACGCGGATCGCCCGCGAGTGGGGCCGGCCGCCGGTGCCCGGGCCGATCAGGAAGTTCTACCCGCGCCTGGACGCGGTCGCCGCCGCCACCGAGACGAGCCGGCAGGAGTGGGACCACCTGCTCGGCGGGAACGTCCCGGTCGGCGTGATCCCGGACGCGTTGCCCGCCGGGCCGTGGCCGCGCTCGCGGATGGACAACCGCATCGTCGCCGCGGGAGGGCGCCTGGTGCCGGTGAAGGCCCACGACCGGCTGATCCGCGCGTTCGCCGTCGTCGCGGGCAAGCGCCCCGACTGGCGGCTGCGCCTGTACGGCGGGGGCCCCGAGGAGAAGCGCCTGCGCGCCCTGGTCGGCGACCTCGACCTGCACAACCACGTCTACTTCATGGGGACGACCTCCGACCTGACCGGCGAGTTCGCCAAGGCGTCGATCGTGGCGACGACCTCCAGGACGGAGGTGCTCGGGATGACCGTGATCGAGGCGATGGCCAGCGGGGTGCCGGTGATCGCGTTCGACGGCCCCCGGGGACCGGGCGAGTTCGTGGCCGACGGGCGGAACGGGGTGCTGGTCCCCGAGGGGCCCGAGGGGGAGGACGAGATCGAGGCGTACGCGTCCGCGCTGCTCGCGCTCATCGACGACGAGGGACGGCGCAGGGGGCTGGCCGCGGGCGCCCTGGAGGTCGCGGCGGACCACGACGCGTCCTCGGTGGCCGACCGCTGGGAGAAACTGATCGCGGCCACGTCCCGCCGTGCCTGACACCGGTACCGTTGGGACATGCATGGGTACAGCGGTGACAAGCAGGCTTATCTGACTCGGTTGCGGCGCATCGAGGGACAGATCAGGGGCCTGCAGCGGATGGTCGAAGAGGATGCCTACTGCATCGACGTGCTGACCCAGGTCTCGGCCGCCACGCGGGCGCTCCAGGCGGTGGCGCTGGGCCTGCTGGAGGACCACATCGGGCACTGCGTCGCCGACGCCGTCAACGCCGGAGGGCCGGAGGCCCAGGAGAAGGTCAAGGAGGCGTCGGCCGCGATCGCCCGTCTCGTCCGTTCGTGACTAGTCACATGACTATCTTTTCCGACCACGTCCCGGACCCCGTTGGAGGGTCCGGGACCAGGTCTTGGAAACGGTTCTTCCCGAGGCTTCAGCAAACAGCCGAAGCGCTCAATCCGAGCGCGTTGTCGAGCTCCACCAAGGTGAGGGGCCGTTCGCTGATCGCGACGGCGGACAGCACCTCGGCATAGAGCGCGATCTCGTCCAACGCGACACGGTCGTGGACCCTAGAGTCCAGGTCGTCGTGCCCCACCGCGTCGTCCTTCCTTCCGCAGCCCACACCCACTTCGAGGTTACGGCGGGCGGACATCGGTGCCCATGGCCCATCGGGACCATTCCTCGCCCCGCCCGGCACATCCTCAAGGAGGATCATTTCCCGTTTAGGAGATCACAATTCAGCTAATTGTCTGATGCGTAGGGGGCTAGAAGGATATAGGGAGAGTAAGGATGAAATAACTGTATTTGTGGTTTAGGTATACCGGCGTGTGTCAGAAGTGACGGGGATAAGTCCCCGATACTCCGGGGACGGGATCGTCGCGCTCGTGCGTCAGCCGGTGCACGACCGCGGAGGCCGTCGCGAATCCCCGCTCCGGTATCTCGGTTCCCGTGAGGCGGCACCACGCCAGCCCGGTGGCGTAGGCGGCACCGAGCAGGGCCGCCGCCGCGGCACGGTCCGGCGGGTGGAGCGCCGCGGGCAGCTCTCCGGAACGCGGCCAGCACCCTCGCAGCGGGTGCGAGGCGTCGGTGAGCACCACGTGGAGGATGTGCCGCAGCTCGGGATCCAGCCACGGGTAGACACCGTCGGCCGCCCTGGGCGCGACGTCCGACAGATCGGCGGCGAGCAGCGAGGCGGCCACCGCCCTGGGGTCGGCGCCCATCGGGGCGAGGAAGCCCAGCGCCTGGACCAGGTCGTAGACCGCGTGCTGGAAGTACTCGCCGGGCGAGGTGTCGGGCAGCGTCAGGTGGGGCGGGCAGCGCGAGAGCCACGCGTGCCGTACGGCCTCGTCCCCCTGGTGGGCCACGACGGGATCCCGGCAGGCCCGGCGCAGCAACGGCTCGACCATGGACAGCAGGGCGTCGGCCCTCGGCCTGAACCTCGGGTCCTCACGCACCACGGTGGCGGTGTCGGCCATCAACGCGACCAGCCGCAGGCCCGCCTCCGGGTGCCCGGCCCTGACCCGCTCGCCGTACAGCGCGACCAGGTCGCCCAGCGAGGTGGGCGGCAGCCAGCGGACCCACTCGTCACCGGGCAGCGGGCGGGCCAGGAACTCCCCGAACATCGACAGCAGCACCTCGTTGCCGTCGAAGGCGGGGGCGTAGGCGCACCACATGAGCGTGCCCCAGATCGCGGCGACGGGACTGGCCACCTCCCGGGCGAAGAGCTCGGCGAACGGCCCGGTGATCGGGAAGTCCTCCCTGCGCCTGCCGCGCTGGGCGACCAGCAGCTCGCGGACCCGCTCGGTGATCTCGTACGGCACGTCGGGGCCGACGAACCCCTGGACCGATCCCCGGTCGGCGACGAGGTCGGCGCCGGTCGGCACCAGGTGCGGCAAGATCATCGAGGTGACGTGGACCACGTGCGCCGCGGCGCGGAAGTCACGGTCGGCGGGGGGAGCGGTCAGGTACCAGCGGCCGTCGGCGGCATCCTGCCGGTACCACCGGGCGTGGGCGCCGAACAGCCATCGCCCGCCGTCCGGGGTGGCCAGCGTGCGCTGCGCGATGGCCTGGGCGCGCGCGAGCGGCGGCAGCGCCACCCACCGGTGGTCGGCGACCATGGTCCGCACGTCGTTCTCGATGGCGGCGAACCCGTCCCACTGCCACATGCCGGTCATCGGCATTCCGGGGCGAGGGCCCCTGGCCTGCGCCACGGGCGGGATGCCCCTGCCTCCCTTCGGTCAAGGTCGTGCCAGGCCCCGAGATCCCCCGATGGGGCCTGGCACGATCGTAAGGCCCTCCCCGCCGCCGCGTCGGGGGCGTGCGGTCGCGGTCCGGGGCCGGAAGAGCCGGAAACGCCCGGACACCTGGGCGTCCGGGGCTTCGGATCCTCAGGCGTCCGGGTGCCGAGGCCGTTCAGGTCGTCCGGGCCGTTCAGGCCGGCGGGAGGACGGTCGCGGCCCGGTGGCGGGCCGCCTTGGCGATGTAGCCGGCCGGTGTACGGGCGAACGAGTCGCGGTCGTCGTCGGTGAGCTCACGGACGATCTTCCCGGGGACGCCCGCGACGAGCACCCCCGCCGGGATCCGCTTTCCCGGCCCCACCAGGGCACCCGCCGCGATCAGCGATCCCGCGCCGATCCTGGCACCGCCGAGCACGATCGCGCCGATGCCCACGAGCGCGCCGGTCTCCACGTGCGCCCCGTGCACCATGGCCTTGTGCCCGAGGCTCACCCGGGGCTCCAGTACGGCCGGCTCGCCCGGGTCGGCGTGCAGGCAGCACAGGTCCTGGATGTTGCACTCCTCCCCGACCTCGACGTCCTCGTCCTCGCCGCGCAGGACCGAGCCGTACCAGACGTTCGCGGCACGGCCCAGCCGTACCCTCCCGACGACCACCGCTCCGGGGGCGATGTAGGCGTCCGGATGGATCCGCGGGATCGCGTCGCCGTCGAGGGCGGCGATGTAGGGGGTGGCGTTCATGATGACGATGGTACGAGGGAGTGATCTGTCCGGTATTTCCGCAAGCAGGTCGGGCGTTCCGGTTGCGGACTTGGGCAGTAAGCAGGAAAGTCGTCTCCTGACGTCTCCTTTCCCGCCACACGACCTCCACGGGCAGTGCCATGACAAACCAGCACGACAGCTTTCCCGACCTGATGCACGAAGACTCGTTCGAGGTCGCCCTGCGCGGCTACAGCCGTCGTCAGGTTCACGAATACATGGACCGCCACCGCCACCAGATCCGCGACCTGGAGGAGCGGCTCGCGCGGGCGATCGACCAGGCCGAGCAGGGCCGGATCGAGCTGGCCGAGGCCCGCAGGAGGCTCTCCGACGCCCCGCAGGACTACGACGAGCTCGGCCAGAGGCTCAGCCAGATCCTGAAACTCGGCGAGGAGGAGGCCACCTCCAAGAAGCAGGTCGCCGAGGCGGAGGCGATCAAGCTCCGTGACGACGCGGCCGCGGAGGCCGAGCGGCTGATCAACTCCGCGCGGGGCCGGGCCGAGGGCATTCTGAACGCCGCGCAGCAGGAGGCCGAGCGCCGGGTCGCCGAGGCCACAGCCGCCGCCGAGCAGATGCTCGCCCAGGCCGGTAACGACGCCGAGGAGACGCTCAACGCGGCCCGTACCGAGTCCGAGGAGACCCTGCGCGGCGCCCGCACCGAGGCCGACCGGATGGTCACCTCGGCGAGGAACGAGGCCGAGCGGACGGTCCAGGAGGCCCGCGCCGAGGCGGAAGCCACCCTGAGCGCCGCCGGCGCCGAGGCGGAGGCGACCGTCCGCGCCGCCAACACCGACGCGCACTCCACCCTGTCGACGGCCCAGCAGCGCGCCGCCGCCCTGGACGAGACCACCGGTCGCCGGGTCGTCTATCTCACCGACACCCACCACGAGGTCATGCGCCGCCTGCACGAGATGAGCTCCGTCCTGGGAGACCTGCTCCACCGCGAGGCCGCGGCCGGAGCCCTGATCGACGAAGGCTCCGTGCTGCCCCCGGCTCGCGTCCAGCCCGCGCCGGCCGCCCTCGCCCCCGCCCCCGCCGCCGCCCCCGGTCCCGTCCCCGGTGCCGATTCCGCTCCCGATCCCGCTCCCGGTTCCGGTCCCGTCGGGGCTCCGGACGGCTTCCAGGGCGCGCCCGGCGCGGCGGACACCGTCGCGCACGACGGCGCCGGGGCGCCCTCGGGACAGACCGGGCCCGCCCGGCACGCCGGATCCGAGGACGCGCCCGAGGACGTGCGGGACGACGCCGGGTTCGACGACTCGCCCGATCTGGAGTCCGTACGGGTGATCGTGGACGACGAGGCCCCCGCCGGGGGCGCGGACGAGCGGCACGGCCGGGACGACGACCGTTTCGACGAGATGCATGTCGAGGTGTACGACGACGACGCCGACGTCGTCGCCGACCGCGGGCCGGCGGCGGGGAAGGCCGGGAAGGCCGGGAAGGACGAGGAGAAGTACGCCACCCCCAGGAAGTAGGAGATCCCGCCCCCAAAGACCGTGAAGCGGGTTCGTGCGGCCGTGGAGACGCCGCGCGTCACGGGCGGCGGGAGCGGTCCGAAGACCAAGCGGAAGCCCCCGCCCCCGATAGGGTCGGGGGCTTCCGCGATTGGGGGCCCGGCGCCGGGACCGCATCGGATCCGCTCATCCCGGCACCGGGCGGTCTTCAGGTGTCCGCTCCGGGCTCCGTGCCGCCGGAACGTTCCCGCTGGTCGAGTAACTGCTCGCGCAGCCCTTCCGGATCGTCCGCATCGATGGTCATCGCGCAGCCGACATCGCGCTGGGCGGAGGTCAGCGGGTGGTGGCGAGTGGCCCACCACCTGCCCGCGTCGCTCCGCCAGATCGTCCAGTCGGGGAACTCCCGGGCGATTTCAGCGAGATGCCGGTCGAAAGACATCTGTGCACCTTCCCCGCGCCCAGGCCCGTCTTTGCGACGTTCCACCTCTGACGGTGAGGCACTTCTCTAGAGAAATCAATGATCGCAGGGGACAGGTCAACCTATCGGTTGACGGATGGCCTTGATCTATGAGTCGAAGTCGTACTGAAGTACGTAAGAGGCAGCGTCGAGGACCATCTCGTTGACCTCGACGGCGACGCCGTCGGAGGTGCGGGCGACCCGGGCGATCACGATGACCGGGGTGCCCGCGGGCAGGTCAAGCTGGACGGTCTCATGGGGATGGGGCATGCGGGCCCTGATCTCCTCGGTGAAGTGCACCGGGGCGTGGCCGAGCTCGCCGAGGCGCGCGTAGACGCCCCCCGGGCCCGTGTCCTCTCTCGTGATCGCGGTTCCCTCCACCAGAGAGGCGGGGAAGTGGGAGACCGACAGCTGCACCGGCCGATCGTCCACCGAGTAGCGCCGCCTGCGGACCCACACCTCGGGGCTGCCCAGCACCCGGGCCACGGTGTCCTCGGCGGTCTCCCGGTCGATGTCCACCTCGTCCACGGTGTAGGGGCGCCCCCTGGTGTCGGAGTCCCAGATGGCCTCGCCGCGCCCCCACCGGTCACGGGAGAGTCGCCGGGAGCCGTGCCGCCTGATGGGGCGGAACTGCCTGACGTACACCCCTGAGCCGCGTTTGGGGACGGCCAGTCCTTCGTTGATTAGTACGGACAGTGCCTGCCTGGCGGTGGCACGGGCTATGCCGTGCGTCGCCATCAGGGCGTTCTCGCCCGGAAGCCGATCCCCGTCTCGGAGATCACCGGACAGGATCGCTTCGCGAAGCCCGTCGGCGATGCGCCGATAGATCGGGGGCTCGGGAGGTACCGGGGACTGCTGCACGTTCGATCACCCTCTGTCACCAACCGGGTTTGGCGTCTCCAGAGAACTTGCCCCGCCTTGTCCACGATCGCACAGATACGGAGGTTGATATCGTGCTTCTTTTGGGAGGATCGTGCCCGTGTGGCGATCTTCAAGAGTTTCTTCGGTCCGTTACCGTGGAACGGTCCCAGCCGGTATTCGGACGGCCCACCACCGGCGCGTGACGACCGCGGCCAGCACGGCCCCCGTCGCGTTGACGATCACATCGTCGACGGAGCTCACCCGTCCCAGGCGCAGGGCGTACTGGAGGACCTCCACGGCGAGCGACGCCCCGGCCGCCACGGCCGCGATCCCGGCGAGTGACGCGAACCGCGCCGAACGTACGGGAAGCATGGCCCCGAGCGCGGCGAAGACCAGGAGATTCCCTCCGACCTGCACGAACGCCGCCTGTCCCGGTCCGTGGAGTATCGCCCACAGGTCCGCGAACGGGACGAGGCTGACGCCCGAGACCCCCACCCCGGGGGTGAGGATCATCCAGATCCAGGGTGCTGTCCCGGCCACCGCGACCACGTCGGCCAGGGCGGTGCGCGCGGGGAAGGGGTGACCGGCGCGGGCACGGTGAAGGGTCAGCAGGCGGACGGCCACGACGACCGCGGGGACCGCGAGGAAGGCCGCCAGAACGATGTTCCCCCACTGCCGCCACGCCTGGTGCATGAGGCAATGATCAATGATGTGGCGCGCGCAGTCCCGCCGGACGGCCTTCGGGGTTACGGGAAGGTGACCTTCGAGCAAGGGCCGTCCGCACCCTCGGCGGCGAGAAGGCTTCCGGGAGCGGGAGATCCGGGAGCGGGAAGAGGCGGCTGCGGGAAGAGGCGGGTGCGGGAAGAGGCGGGTGCGGGAAGAGGCGGCGCATCCTCCTGGAAGGCCGAACGCCTCGGGGCGGCGCAGACCCCAGGGCGGCGTCAGAGCGGCCTCAGGGCGGTCTCAGGGCAGGGAGGCCGGGGCGAGGTTGCGTCCGAGGAAGTGCACGGCCCGGTCCCAGGCGGCCCGCGCGGCCTCCGGGTCGTGGAACTGCGGGGCCTCGTGGTTGTGGAAGGCGTGCCCGGCCTCCTCGGCGACGTACACCTCGACGTTCGGCCGTCCGGCCGCGGCCTTCTCCACCACGGAGACCCGCTCTCGAGGGATGTAGGGGTCGGAACCGCCGAACACGAGCAGCAGCGGGCAGGTGATCTTCTCCAGCATGCCCGCCGCGTCGGGTACGGCGGATCCGTAGAACGACAGGACCGCGTCCACCTCGACCGTGGCCGCGAGCAGGTAGCCGATCGAGCCTCCCAGGCAGAATCCGACCACCCCGGCCCCGCCCTCCGCCTCGGGGAGCCCGCGCAGATGCGCCAGTGCCACGGCCGAGTCGGCCACCCCGTGGGGAACGTCGAACGTGGAGGCCATCTCGATCGACAGGGCCGTTCCTGCGTCGTCGTGGCCGGACACCCAGTTGGGCCGGATCCGCCAGAACAGGTCGGGGGCGCCGACGACGTACCCGAGCGCGGCCAGGTCCTCGGCCACCTTCCTGATGTACGGCCCCACCCCGTAGATCTCCTGGACCAGCAGGACGACCGGCCCCCGGCCGGACGGGGGCAACCACAGATGCAGGTCGAACGAGCCGTCGGCGACGGTGACCGTCTCGGTGCGAGCTTCCACGTGTTCCTCCTGCTGGCGTACGGCGACCGGCTGATGTACGGCGACCGGCTGATGTAGGGCGACGGACGGGCGGTGAGACGAGCGGGCAGTGAATCGCATGAATCGCATACCCGTCGAACGCGGACAGATGTGCGGGCGGACGTACGGCCTGCCCGTCAGATGGTTCTGGCCAGGGCGCGGGAGATGCCCAGCGCGGCGGCCTTGACGGCCGGGGCCAGCCGGGTGGGCTGGAAGCGGGCCAGCGGCACCGAGACGGACAGCGCGGCCACGGCCACGCCGTCGCCGAACACCGGGGCCGCGATGCACGCGCCGCCCAGTTGCGCCTCCTCTCGCTCGTAGGCCAGCCCCGCCGCCTGGATCTGGCCGATCGCCTCCTCCAGGCGGCGGGGGTCGACGATCGAGTGCGGGGTCAACCGGCGCAGCGGGCGGCCGAGGACCTCGTCGATCAGATCGGGCCCGGAGTAGGCCAGCAGGGCCTTGCCGATCCCGGTACAGGTCAGGGGGAGGCGCCCGCCGACGCGTGAGGGCAGCGCGAAGGTCTCCTGGCCGCGGATCTTCTCGACGTAGACGACGTCGAGGCCGTCGCGCACGCCCAGGTGGACGGTCTCGTGGGTCGCCTCGTAAAGGTCGTGCATGAAGGGCAGCGCCGCGTGTCTCAGGTCGCGCTCCAAGGGCACGATGCTTCCGAGTTCGAAGAGGCGGCGGCCGAGATAGTAGCCGTCCGGCCGGCGGGTGATCGCGCCGATCGAGGTCAGTTCGGTGAGCAGCCGGAAGGCGGTGGTCTTGGGCAGGTGGCAGCGCTCGGCGACGTCGGCCAGGCGCAGCGGTCCTCCCGTGGGGCGGAACGCGTCGAGTACGAGCCAGGATTTCTCCAGCACGGACAGCCGGTCGGGGTTCCGTTTCACGGAACACATTCTTGCCTGTGGGCCACTCACGGCTCTATACCCGTACATAGTGACCTTAAGGAGTACATCACCGAGGAGCAGTCTTGTCTGACCAGGTGAACCACTTCATCGGCGGGGTGCCGGTCGCCGAGGGCGCGACGTTCAGCACCTATGATCCGGTGACCGGCCTGCCGGTGCGCGAGGTCCGCGAGGCGGACCGGGAGATCGTCGGCAGGGCGGTGGCCGCCGCCCGCGCGGCCCTGCCCGCGTGGGCGGCGCTGCCGGTGGCGGAGCGCGCCGCCTGGATGCGCCGCCTCGCCGACGCGATCGAGGAGCGGTTCGAGGACCTGGTGGCGGCGGAGATCGCCGACACCGGCAAGTCGGTCACCCAGACCCGCACCCTGGACATCCCGCGCGGGGCCGCGAACTTCCGGTCGTTCGCCGAGATCGCGGCCCAGCACCCGGAGGACGCGTTCCACCTGACGGACGTGCTGAGCTACACCGTCCGCAAGCCCCTCGGCGTGGTCGCGGTGATCGTGCCGTGGAACCTGCCGTTCCTGCTGGCGACCTGGAAGCTCGGTCCCGCGCTCGTCGCGGGCAACACCGTCGTGGTCAAACCCTCGGAGCACACGCCGGGCTCGCTCGCGGTGCTCGCGGAGATCGCCGCGTCGATCGGCCTGCCCGCCGGCGTCCTCAACGTCGTGAACGGCTTCGGCGGCGGCTCCACCGGCCAGTTCCTGGTGGAGCACCCCGGTGTGGACGCGGTCACCTTCACCGGCGAGAGCCGTACCGGATCGACGATCATGAAGGCGGTCGCGGACCGGGTCAAGCCCGTCTCGTTCGAGCTGGGCGGCAAGAACGCCGGGCTGGTCTTCGCCGACGCAGACCTGGACGCGGCCGTCGAGGGGAGCGTGCGGTCGGTCTTCACCAACGGCGGCCAGGTCTGCCTGTGCACCGAGCGGCTCTACGTGCAGCGGCCCGTCTTCGAGGAGTTCACCGCCCGGCTGGCCGCGCGCGCCGGGGAACTGCGGTTCGGCCGCCCCTCCGACGAGGACGCCACGATGATGCCGATGATCTCCGCCGAGCACCGGGACAAGGTGCTCTCCTATTACGAGCTGGCCAAGCACGAGGGCGCCGAGATCCGCGCCGGGGGCGGGGTGCCGCGCTTCGGCGACGACCGCGACGGCGGCTACTACGTCGAGCCGACCGTGCTGACCGGCCTGCCGCCCGGCTCGCGGGTGAACCGGGAGGAGATCTTCGGCCCGGTCTGCCACATCGCCCCGTTCGACACCGAGGCCGAGGCGGTCGGGCTGGCCAACGACAGCGAGTACGGCCTGGCGGCGACCGTCTGGACCTCCCGCCTGAGCAGGGCCCACCGGGTCGCCAGGTCGCTGGAGGCCGGGCTGGTCTGGGTCAACACCTGGTACCTGCGTGACCTGCGCACCCCCTTCGGCGGGGTGAAGCTGTCCGGCATCGGCCGCGAGGGCGGTACGCGCTCGCTGGACTTCTACTCCGAGCCCACCACGATCACCATCAAGCTGGAGCCTGGACATGACTGAGTGGAGCGAGGCCACCGACGTGCACGCGGAGGCGGCCGACCGGCTGCTGGAGGCGGCCAGGAGCGGCAAGCCGTGCGCCCCGGTGCGCGAGACGCTGCCGAGCCGGAGCGCCGAGACCGGGTACGCCGTACAGGAGATCAACACCAGGCGGGCGCTGGACGAGGGCCGCAGGCTGGTCGGCAGGAAGATCGGGCTGACCTCCGCGGCGGTCCAGCGCCAGCTCGGCGTGGACCGGCCGGACTTCGGGATGCTCTTCGCCGACATGGCCTATCTCGACGGCCTGCCCGTGCCGACCGGCCGTTTCCTGCAGCCCAGGGTCGAGGCGGAGGTCGCGCTGGTCCTCGGGGACGACCTGGAGGGCGGCCCGTTCACGGTCGCCGACGTCATCCGGGCGGTCGACTTCGCGCTGCCGGCGATCGAGATCGTCGACAGCCGCATCGCGGGGTGGGACATCACGCTCGTCGACACGATCGCCGACAACGCCTCCAGCGGCGCGTTCGTCCTCGGCAACACCCCGGTGAGCCTGCGCGGCCTGGACCTGCGCCTGGCCGGGATGACCATGAACCGGCGCGGCCAGGAGGTCTCCACCGGCGCGGGCGCGGCCTGTCTCGGGCATCCGCTCAACGCCGCGGTCTGGCTGGCCGACGCGCTGGGCGGCACGGACTTCCCGCTGCGCGCCGGGGACGTCGTGCTCACGGGCGCGCTCGGCCCGATGGTCGACGTCGAGCCGGGCGACGCGTTCGAGGCCCACATCGAGGGCCTCGGCTCGGTCAGGACGGTGTTCTCGTGAAGGCCCCCGCCGTGACGGCTCACACCGCAGGGGGACTCGGGAAGGCGGTCCTCTCGTGAAAATCGCCATCATCGGTTCGGGGAACATCGGCACCGACCTGATGTTCAAGGCACTGCTGTCGGAGAAGGTCGAGGTCGTCGCGATGGCGGGCATCGACCCCGACTCCGACGGCCTGGCCCGCGCCCGCCGCAGGGGGATCGCCACCACCCACGAGGGCGTGGAGGGTCTGGTCGCGCTGCCCGGGTTCGCCGAGGTGGACCTCGTCCTCGACGCGACCTCCGCGGGCGCGCACCGGCACAACGACCGGGTGCTCCGGGCGCACGGCAAGCGCGTCATCGACCTCACCCCCGCCGCCGTCGGCCCCTACGTGGTGCCCCCGGTCAACCTGGACGCCCACCTCGCCGAGCGGAACCTCAACATGGTCACCTGCGGCGGGCAGGCCACCATCCCGATCGTCGCGGCGGTCGCCTCGAGGGTGCCCGTCCGGTACGCGGAGATCGTCGCCTCGATCTCCTCCCGGTCGGCGGGGCCCGGCACCCGGGCCAACATCGACGAGTTCACCGAGACGACCTCCCGGGCGATCGAGCGGGTCGGCGGGGCGGCGAGGGGCAAGGCGATCATCGTCCTCAACCCGGCCGAGCCGCCGCTGATCATGCGTGACACGGTCTACTGCCTGGTGGACGAGTGCGACGAGACGACCGTGGCGGAGGTGGCGGGCGCCGTGCTGGAGATGGTGGCGCGGGTCAACGACTACGTGCCCGGCTACCGGCTCAAGCAGGACGTGCAGTTCGAGACGATCCCGGCCGGGGAACCGCTGCCCGACGGCACCCGCGACGGCGGCGTCAAGGTGACCGTCTTCCTGGAGGTGGAGGGCGCCGCCCACTACCTGCCCGCCTACGCGGGCAACCTCGACATCATGACCTCCGCCGCGCTGCGCACGGCCGAGCGTCTGGCCGAGCCGCCGGACCGGGCCGCGGACGCGGGCCGTGCGGAAGACCGGGACCGTACGGGCCGGGCCGCCCGTACGGACGCGGAGGTGGGCGCGTGAGGCTGTACATGCAGGACGTGACACTGCGGGACGGCATGCACGCCGTCCGGCACCGCTACACCGCCGCCCAGGCCGCCGAGATCGCCGCGGCCCTCGACGCCGCCGGGGTGGCGGCCATCGAGATCGCGCACGGCGACGGTCTCGCCGGGGGCAGTTTCAACTACGGCGCGGGAGCGCACACCGACGACGAGTGGATCGAGGCGGTCGCCGGGGTCGTGCGGCGGGCGAGACTGACCACCCTGCTGCTGCCCGGCATCGGCACCATCCACGACCTCAGGCGCGCCCACGCCCTCGGCGTCACCTCGGTCAGGGTCGCCACCCACTGCACCGAGGCCGACATCTCCGCCCAGCACATCTCCACCGCGCGCGAGCTCGGGATGGACGTGGCCGGGTTCCTGATGATGTCCCACATGGCTCCGGCCGAGGAACTGGCCCGGCAGGCCGCGCTCATGGAGTCGTACGGCGCCCACTGCGTCTACGTGACCGACTCCGGCGGCCGGTTGACCATGGACGGGGTGAGGGAGCGGGTCAGGGCCTACCGCTCGGTGCTCGGCGAGGGTACGGAGATCGGCATCCACGCCCACCACAACCTGGGTCTGGGCGTGGCCAACTCGGTCGTCGCGGTGGAGAACGGCACCTACCGGGTGGACGCCTCCCTCGCCGGGATGGGCGCGGGCGCGGGCAACTGCCCGATCGAGGTGTTCGCCGCGGTGGCCGACCTGATGGGCTGGGAGCACGGCTGCGACCTGCACGCCCTGATGGACGCGGCCGACGACCTGGTCAGGCCGCTGCAGGACCGGCCGGTCCGGGTGGACAGGGAGACGCTGACGCTCGGCTACGCGGGGGTCTACTCCAGCTTCCTGCGGCACGCCGAGGCGGCCTCGGCGCGGTACGGGGTCGACACCCGGACCATCCTGACCGAGGCGGGCCGCCGCCGGATGGTGGGCGGCCAGGAGGACATGATCGTGGACATCGCGCTGGACCTGGCGGGGGCGGGGAAGCAGCCGGACCTGGCACGGGCAGGGGAGCAGCCGGACCTGGCACGGGCGGAGGCGCGACCGGACCTGGCGGGGGCGGGGGAGCGACCGGGCCTGGCGCGAGAGGGGGAGCGGTCATGACCGACCTCCACAAGCTCGCCGCCGTCCTGGATGAGGCCGCCCGCACCGGTCGCGCGGTGCCGAGGCCCGAGCAGGACTACGGCGTGGCCGACGCCTACCGGGTCCAGGAGGAACTGATCCGGCTCCGCCTGGAGCGGGGGGACCGGCTCGCCGGGGTGAAGCTGGGCTTCACCAGCGAGGGCAAGCGCCGCCAGATGGGCGTGCGCGACGTCATCTTCGGCCGGGTTCCGGAGTCGTCGGCCATCCTCGACGGCTCGTATGCCGATATGTCGAGATACATCCATCCGAGGGTGGAGCCGGAGGTCGTCTACCTCGTCGGGCGGCGCATCGCGTCGCCGGGCGACGCGCTCGCGCCGGGCGCCATCGCGGCCGTCGCGACCGGCGTCGAGGTCATCGACTCGCGCTACGAGGACTTCAGGTTCTCGCTGCCCGACGTGATCGCCGACAACACCTCGGCCGCCGGGTACGCCGTCGGCCCCTGGCAGCCGTACGACTCGTCGCGCTGGAACCTGGGCGTCGTCCTGGAGATCGACGGGCGCGTGGTCCACGCCGGGTCGACCGGCGCGATCCTGGGCGACCCGCGCCGGGCCCTCGCGGAGGCCGCGCGCCTGGCTCTCCGGGCGGGGACGGTCCTGGAGCCGGGCTGGGTCCTCCTCGCCGGTGCCGCCACGCCGGCCGAGCCGCTCAGGCCCGGCGCGCGGGTGCGGGCCGAGATCCAGCACCTGGGCTCGGTCTCGTTCACCGCCTCCGCACCGGAACCCGCTCCTGAGGTTCCGGGGACCTCGGGGGCTTCGGGGGCTCCAGGGACTTCGAGGATTTCGGGGGAGGGATCATGAGCGACGGGCTCGTCATCGCGGGGAAGGCCACGCCGCGGGGCAGGTTCCCGCACGTCAAACGGGCGGGAGACTTCCTGTACGTGTCCGGGACCAGCTCGCGCAGGCCCGACAACACGATCGCCGGAGCCGAGGCCGACGAGTTCGGCACGGTGGCGCTCGACATCGCCGAGCAGACCAGGGCCGTGATAGAGAACATCGGCGACATCCTCCGGGCGGCCGGGGCCGACCTGAGCGATCTCGTGCAGATCACCACCTACCTGGTGAACATCAACGACTTCGGCGGGTACAACGCGGTCTACGCGGAGTACTTCGACGAGACCGGCCCGGCGCGCACCACCGTGGCCGTCCACCAACTGCCCCACCCGCACCTGCTCATCGAGATTCAGGCCGTGGCACACCGACCGGAGGAGCGCCCGTGATCCCGCCCATCGACCTCACCACGTGGATCGACGAGCACGCCCACCTGCTCAAGCCACCGGTGGGCAACAAGATGGTCTTCGAGGGCGCCGGCGACTTCATCGTCATGGTCGTCGGCGGCCCGAACGCGCGGACCGACTTCCACATCGACCCGTACGAGGAGCTCTTCTACCAGATCCGCGGCAACATGCACGTCAACGTGATGACCCCCGAGGGGCCGGAGACCGTGCACGTGCGCGAGGGCCAGATGTGGCTGCTCCCGGCGAACACGCCGCACTCGCCGCAGCGCCCCGAGGAGGGGTCGGTCGGCCTGGTGGTGGAGCGGATCAGGCCGGAGGGCGTGCTGGAGCGGTTCCTCTGGTACTGCCCGGAGTGCAGTGGCGTGGTCCACGAGGTCGAGCTCCAGGTCCGCGACATCGTGACCGACCTGCCGCCGATCTTCCAGGCGTTCTACGACGACGAGAAGGCGCGCACCTGCGAGAACTGCGGCACCGTCCACCCCGGCAAGGGATAGTCGTTGATCATCGACGTCCACACGCACCACGTCCCCAGGGGCTGGCCGGAGCTCGGCTGGCCGGGGGCGCCCCGGCTCAGGATCGACTCCGAGCGGGAGGCCGTGATCCTGCTCGGGGACCGAGAGTTCCGCCGGATCGCCGACGACTGCTGGAGTCCCTCGGTCCGCCTGGAGCGGATGGACGCCGACGGGGTGGACGTCCAGGTCGTCTCGCCGACGCCGGTCTTCTTCTCCTACGAGCGCCCGGCGGCCGAGGCCGTGCGGGTCGCGAGGGTGTTCAACGACCTGGCGCTGGAGATCTGCGCCTCCGAGCGGCTGGTGCCGTTCTGCCAGGTGCCGCTCCAGGACCCCGACCTGGCCTGCGCCGAGCTGGACCGGTGCCTGGCCGCCGGGCACGCGGGCGTCGAGATCGGCAACCACGTCGGCGACCGCGACCTCGACGACGAGGGGATCGTCCAGTTCCTCCAGCACTGCGCCTCGGTGGGCGCGCCCGTCTTCGTCCACCCCTGGGACATGGCGGGCGGTCCCCGGCTGGAGCGCTGGATGGCGCGGTGGCTGGTCGGCATGCCGGCCGAGACGCACCTGTCGGTGCTGGCCCTGATCCTGGGCGGAGTCCTCGACCGGGTGCCGGAGACGCTGCGCCTGTGCTTCGCGCACGGCGGCGGCTCGTTCGCCTTCTGGCTCGGCCGGTTCGAGAACGCCTGGCACCGCCGCAACGACCTGGTCGGGGTCTCGGAGTTCCCCCCGTCGCACTATCTCGGCCGGTTCAGCGTGGACTCGGTCGTGTTCGACGAGCGGGCGCTGCGGCTGCTGGTCGACACGATGGGAGAGGACGGGGTGATGCTCGGCTCCGACTTCCCCTACCCGCTGGGCGAGTCGCCGGTGGGCTCGCTGATCCGCCGGGCGGGGTTCCTCTCCGACACCGCCCGCGTCAAGCTGCTCGGCGGCAACGCCACTCGTTTCCTCGGCCGTTAATCGGGGCGGAATGCCATGAAATCTGACATTGACGGCATTATGGGAGGGTTGCCAGGCGCCTAACCGGGAGACGATTCGTGGCCATCAGCCGTGCGGAGTGCGTCGCGCTCGACGCCGCCGACCCCCTCAAGCACATCAGGGACGAGTTCGTCCTGCCCGACGGGACGATCTACCTGGTCGGCAACTCCCTCGGTGCCCCGCCGAAGACCGCGACGGCCGCGGTGACGCGGACCGTGGAGCAGGAGTGGGGAGGCCGCCTGGTCGGCGCCTGGAACACCTCCGGCTGGTTCGACCTGCCGCTGACCACGGGAGACCGGCTCGCCCCGCTGATCGGCGCGGGCCCCGGCCAGGTGGCGGTGGGCGACAGCACCTCGATCTCCATCGTCAAGGCCGTGTCCGCCGCCCTGGGGCTGCGCCCCGGGCGCCGGGTCGTCATCTCGGACCTGGCCAACTTCCCCACCGACCGCTACGTGGTCGAGGGGCTGGCCGAGGCGCTGGGCGGCTACGAGATCCGCGACGTCACCGGCGTCGACGACCTCGCCGGCGCCCTCTCCGACGAGGTCGCGTGCGTGCTGCTGTCGGAGGTGGACTACCGGACCGGGGCCCGCCACGACACGGCCTCGGTCACCGCGCTGGTCCAGGCGGCGGGCGCGCTGATGATCTGGGACCTGTGCCACAGCGCCGGCGCCTACCAGGTGGACGTCTCTACGGCCGACTTCGCGGTCGGCTGCACCTACAAGTATCTGAACGGCGGCCCGGGATCCCCGGCCTTCGTCTACGTCCACCCGCGCCACCAGGCCGAGGCGCGGCCCATGCTGACCGGCTGGCACGGCCACGCGGCGCCGTTCGCGTTCGAGCCCGGCTTCCGCCCCGCCGACGGCATCCGGCGCTTCACCGTGAGCACCCCGCACGTGATGTCCTTCGCCTCGCTCAACGCCTCGCTCGACATCTGGGAGCGCGTCGACCTGGCCGCCGTACGGGCCAAGAGCGTGGCGCTGGGCTCGATCTTCATCGAGCTCGTCGAGGAGCTCTGCGCGCCGTACGGGCTGGAGCTGGTCTCGCCCCGCGACCCGGAGCGCAGGGGCAGCCAGGTCAGCTTCGGTCACCCCGACGGCTACCCGGTCATGCGCGCCCTGATCGACCGCGGCGTCCACGGCGACTTCCGGGCCCCGGACGTCCTCAGGTTCGGGTTCGCGCCGCTCTACATCCGTTTCGCGGACGCCTACGACGCTGCCGTGATCCTGACCGAGGTGCTGGAGAAGGAACACTGGCGCGACGACCGCTACAACCACCGCCTCACCGTCACCTGAGATCACCGTCACCTGAGATCACCGTCACCTGGGTTCACCGTCACCTGGGTTCACCGTCACCTGGGTTCACCGTCACCCGAGAAAAGGGGATCCCGCCGGGGGGAAAGGCGTCCTGACCGGGAGAGAGCGGGCGCCGGCTGAGGGAGGCGGGCCTCAGCGCCTGCTCAGCCGGCGTCCCTTGTACATCGGGTGGTCGGTCTCCCAGTATCTCCAGCCCTCCACCCGCGCGGGGACGTTGGCCACCCCGGTGGTGACCTTACGCACCCGGCAGGTGTAGAGCTGTCGCCACGCGGAGAAGCCCACCCGGTAGCCGAAAACGCGGTACCACATGTTTCCGTACTTGCCGTCGGTGATCTCTTGCTCGTATTCGTGCCCGGTCTCGACGATGTACTCCTCGGCGAGCAGCGGGTTCACCATGTTCCGCAACTGGCGGATCAGATCGCCCGTAGTGATCAAGTCATATCTTTCCCTCTCGATTTCCATCTCGGCGTACACGCGGTGCTGCCGGGTGACCGAAACCGTCATCGTGCCGCCGGGGCCGTCGATGAAGCGCGTACGGGGAACGAAGAAGTTCCTCGGCCTGAAGGAGTGGAATCTGAAGAAGGACCTCGGCTTGCATTTCTTGCGCGCCTGCTCCGCGAGCGTGTGGCGGGTGTCGTCGTCTCCGTCGTCGAGGGCGTCGGCGGTGTCGAGGTCGTCCAGGGCGTCGTCGTCGGCGGTGGCTGTGTCGGTGTCGGTGTCGTTGGGGGACGAGGTGGTGGTGGAGGTGCTGGTCGACTTGATGGACGAGTCCGAGTCCTTGGCGGACGAGTCCGGCTCGGGTGGCGGGGCGCTGAGCGCGGACGCGGTGGCGGGTGAGGGGAAGGCGGGGGACGCGGGGGCCATGAGGGTCACGGAGAGGGATCCGGCCAGGGCCAGCATCGCCGGCCTTTTCGCCGGCCGGCGTCCCTTCCGCCGTTCACGCGTGGTCGCGGTACTTGTTCCAGGGGTGGGAGTGAGCATGGAGACACCATTCCCTTCGAGACGTGGTCCGTGGCCGCGACCAATCCGCTGACCGGAATACGGCTTTTGCCGGTACGCCGAGCCACTCAGCGTGACAGTGATGATGCTTACAGTCGCGATTGAGGGCCATGTGGTGACACGCCGAGACCCCGTCCACTGAATAGGGAAAGGCGGAGGGAAGGGGGCTAGAGTGGTTGCCCGCCGGTGCGCGCCGACTCGTCGCCGGGCTGAGAGGGCGCGTCGAGCCTGGCGACGAGCCTCTTGGGAGCGACGGCGCGGTAGCTCTCCTCGACCCAGTCGAGGAGCATCTCGGTCTCCGGGAGCGCGCCGGAACCCGTCAGGGGGATCGACACCCACCCCGCTCTGCCCAGCCCGTAGCCGGACGGTTTGGCGCCCTCGACCGCGAGCGCGTGGCCGTTCGACTCGGGTAGCTTCACTCCGACGCTCGGGCTCCACTTCTCGGTCGGCTCGTCGACGCCGAGGAAGAGGAAGATCTTCTTGTTGACCTTGACGACCGTGTCGCCCCAGGGGTGGTCCTCGTAGGATTCCGGCAGGCGCAGCGCGAACTCGCGCAGCGTCTCGCGGACCTCACGCCAGTTGTCCATGGCGCCCATTGTGAACCTCGGCACCGACGATTCCGGCCGGATCCGGCACGGGCCGGCCCGGGTGCCCGCGACCGTGCGGTTCAGGGGCGCGGGATGCTCCGCAGGTTCGCCTTCGCCATCTCGATCATGCGCCCGACCCCGCCGTTGAGCACGATCTTGCCCGCGGCCAGGGCGAACCCCTTCACCTGCGCCCGGCTGATGTTCGGCGGCATGGCCAGCACGTCCGGGTCGGTAACCACGTCCAGGAGGAAGGGCCCGGGGGTCGCGAAGGCCGTGGCCAGGGCCTCCCGTACGTCCGAGGGGTCCTCGACCCGCAACGACCTGATCCCGGCCGCGGCGGCGATCGCCGCGTAGTCGACGGGAGCGTGGTCGGTGCCGAAGTCGGGCATCCCGTCCACCATCATCTCCAGCTTCACCATGCCGAGAGAGGAGTTGTTGAACACCACCGTCTTCACCGGCAGGTCGTGCAGCCGGACGGTGAGAAGCTCCCCCAGGAGCATGGCGAGCCCGCCGTCCCCGGAGAGCGAGACGACCTGCCGGCGCCGGTCGGTGAACTGGGCGCCGATGGCGTGCGGGAGGGCGTTGGCCATGCTCCCGTGCCAGAACGAGCCGATCACCCGGCGGCGCTCGCCGGGGCTGATGTAACGGGCGGCCCAGACGGTGCACATCCCGGTGTCCACGGTGAACACCGCGTCGTCGGCGGCCAGCTCGTCCACCAGGTTCGCGACGTACTCGGGGTGGATCGGGAGGTGGTGCTCGATGTCGTGGGTGTACGCCTCCACGACGTTCTCCAGCGCCTTGAGGTGTTTGCCCAGCATCCTGTCGAGATGGCGGCGGTCCGTCTTCTGGGCGACATGGGGCAGCACCGCGCGGATCGTCGCGCCGACGTCGCCGTGCACGGCCAGCTCCAGCGGGGTCCTGCGGCCCAGCCGCGCCGCGTCGTGGTCGATCTGGACCGTACGCGCGCCCGGCAGGAAGTCGTCGTAGGGGAAGTCGGTCCCGGCCAGCACCACCAGGTCGGCCTCGTGCATCGCCTCGTAGCAGGCGCCGTACCCGAGCAGCCCGCTCATCCCCACGTCGTACGGGTTGTCGTACTGGATCCACTCCTTGCCGCGCAGCGCGTGCCCGACCGGGGCCAGGACGCGTCCGGCCAGCGCCATGACCTCGTCGCGGGCGTGGCGCGTCCCGGCGCCGCAGAACAGCATCACCTTCTCCGCGCGGTTCAGTGCCGCCGCCAGCTCGGCCACCTGGTCGGGGTGGGGGACGATCGTGCCGGTCCTGGTCAGGACGTCGTGCTCGCCGGTGGGGCGGGCGGCGGGCAGGTGCGCCACGTCGCCGGGAAGCACCACGACCGAGACGCCGCCGAGGCCGATCGCCTGCTGGACGGCGATGCGGAGCACCCGGGGCATCTGCTCGGGAGTGCCGATCATGTCGCAGAAGTGGCTGCACTCCACGAACAGGCGCTCGGGGTGGGTCTCCTGGAAGAAGCCCGTGCCGATCTCCGAGGAGGGGATGTGCGAGGCCAGCGCGAGCACAGGGGCGCCGCTGCGGTGGGCGTCGTAGAGACCCTGGAGCAGGTGGGTGTTGCCGGGCCCGCAGCTGCCCGCGCAGACCGCCAGGCGCCCGGTGACCTGTGCCTCGGCCGCGGCGGCGAACGCCCCGGCCTCCTCGTTGCGCACGTGGATCCACTCGATGCCGCCGGCCTTCCTGACGGCGTCGACCACCGGGTTCAGGCTGTCACCCACCACCCCGTAGATCCGTTCCACCCCGGCCTGGCGGAGAACCTCGATGAACTGCTCGGCAACGGTCGCCATGGTGCCCCCTTGTTTCCGGCGTCACCGGGGTACCTCACCGTATTTCGCCGGATCACTCCGGATCACTCCTGGAGGAAGTGCCCGACGAGGTGCTCGGAGACCGCTTCCGGGCGCTCGACGTTCGCCAGGTGGGCCGCTCCGGGCAGGACGACCAGCCGGGAGCCGGCGATCCCCTCGGAGATCCGTTCCGCGTGCTCGGGCGGCGTGGCAGGGTCGTCGGCCCCGGCGAGCACGAGCGTGGGCGCCGAGATCAGGGGCAGCTCGGCGCGGAGGTCCATGGCCCCGACGGCCTCGCAGCAGGCGGCGTACCCCTCGGCGGAGATGCCGCCGAGCATCGCCGCGTACGGTTCCCGCCCGGTGAAGGCGGGGGTGAACCACCGGGCCATGGCCGTCTCGGCGATCGACGCGGTGCCCGCCTCGCGGACCGCGCTCGCCCGCTCGGCCCAGGACTCGGGGGTGCCCAGCTTCGCCGACGTGCACAGCAGCGCGAGCCGGTCGATCCGCTCGGGCGCGTGCGCGGCCAGCCACATGCCGACCATGCCGCCGAGCGAGAGCCCCGCGAGGGAGACCCTCGGCAGTTCCAGCAGGTCGAGGAGGTCGAGCACGTCACCGGCCAGGTCGGCGATCGAGCACCTCCCGGTCGCGGGGGACCGCCCGTGGCCCCGGTGGTCGAAGCGGACGACCCTGAAGTGCCCGGTCAGCGCCTCCATCTGCGGATCCCACATCTCCAGCGTGGTGCCCAGCGATCCGGCCAGCACGACCGGCCGCCCGCCTGCGGGTCCTTCGATCTCGTGATACAGCACTGTTCACCTAACGCACATAAGTTCTTTATTCGGACATACTGTAGCCGGGAGGATACGTTCTCCAGAGAAGATGGCCAGGTCCGGCCGGAGGCCTGTCACTTTCCGTGGCGACCTACCTACCATGCGGCGAGGTAACCGCTCATGGAAGGGTCCAGATGACCGGGCAGAACTCAGCGACCGCGTCCGACTACGTGTTCGACAACGACGGGGACCACTCGTCCGACCAGCACCACTATCTCGCTCGGCTGCTGGATCCGCTGACCTTCGAGCGTCTCGCCCTGACCGGCGTCGGCGCCGGCTGGAACTGCCTGGAGGTCGGGGCCGGCGGGGGCAGCGTGGCCCTCTGGCTGGCCGATCGGGTGGCGCCGGGCGGGCGCGTACTGGCGACCGACATCAAGCCGGGCCTGATCCCGTCCAGGCCGGGGCTGACCGTGGCCCGCCACGACATCGTCACCGACCCGCTGCCGGAGGCCGCGTTCGACCTGATCCACGCCAGGCTCGTGCTCAGCCACCTGCCGCGGCGCCGCCAGGTCCTGCGACGCCTGTGGGCCGCGTTGCGGCCCGGTGGCTGGCTGCAGCTCGACGAGATCGACATCACCCGCTGGGTGGCGCCGCCCACCTCCGGCGGGCGGGAGGGGGAGGTGTACGGGGCGTACGTCACGGCGATGGCCCGGGTGCTGAGCGCGGCAGGCAGCGATCCGACCTGGGGGGGCTCCGCCGCGCGGGACATGGCGGCGGCGGGGCTGGTCGACATCGACCAGACCCGCTGGACCGAGGTGTGGGAGCGCGGTTCCGCCGGCCTCGGCCTCCTGATCAGCAACAGCCACCACCTGGAGGACCGCCTGGTGGAGGCGGGGATGACCCTCGGGCAGCTCCGGGAGGTCCGGGAGGTCATGTCGGCTCCGGGTTTCAGCGCCCCCTCCTTCGAGATCCACTCCATCCTCGGCCGCAGGGCGGGCGACGGCTGAGCGGCTCGCGGACGTGTGACGGCAGAGGGCGGCTCGCGGACGAGTCCGAGGCCGCGTGAGTCCGAGGCCGCGTGAGTCCGAGGCCGCGTGAGCCCGAGGTCGTGCGAGTCCGAGGTCGTGCGAGTCCGAGGTCGTGCGAGTCCGAGGTCGTGCGCGAGTCCGATCTCACATCTCGTATTTCGGCCATTTACCGGCGCTGTGATCTGTGCCACCCTCCATAACAAAGCTCTAGAAGCGGATTCTAGATTTTGGCTACAGGAAGGCCGGCGCATGGTCGACACGCCCACCACCCCACGCCTGAAACTCGGAGCGCCTCGCAACGGAGAGGTCGACGCCGGGTCTCGTGCCCCCTACGGCTGGGCCCCCCTGGTCGTGCTCTTCATCGTCGGGCTGGTCGACCGCATCGAGTTCAACCTGCTGTCCGGAGTGCTGCCGCTCATCCAGGCCGAGTGGGGCTTCAGCGACACCGTCGCCGGTTCCATACCGACCGCATCCGCCCTGGCGGCCGCGCTCGTCGCGCTGCCCGCCGGGTACTTCGCCGACCGGCGCAGCCGCACCCGGATCATCGCCGTCGTCGTCTTCTGCTGGGCCCTGGCCACGCTCGGCTCGGGGCTGGCCACCGGCTTCGCGATGTTCTACGCGATGCGCGTCTTCCTCGCCGCCGCCGAGAGCATCGACAATCCGGCCGCCGGCAGCCTCCTGGCCGACTACTACCCCCCGGCCACCCGTGCCCAGGCCTACGGCTGGACCCGGGTGACCGCCTACCTGGGAGGCATCGGCACGCTGCTCGGCGGCGTGCTCGCGGAGGCGTTCGGCTGGCGCAGCGCTTTCCTGATCATGGTCGTGCCGGGCGTGCTCACCGCACTCCTCGCGTGGCGGCTCCACGAGCCCGTCAGGGGCGACCTGGACCGGCTCGTCGCCAACGCGGCCCCCGCCGGTCCCGGCACCGATTCCGGCACCGTCCTCGACGCCGGTTCCGGCCTCGCCACCGCCGAGGCGCCCGCTCCCAAACCGCCGTTCGCCCGCCAGCTGCGCGAGGTCCTCACCATCCGCACCCTGCTCGCGGTCTCCATCGGCCTGATGCTGCTCAGCCTGGGCCTCGCCGGGATCTTCTACTGGCTGCCCTCGCTGCTGGTGCGCAACTTCGGCATCGGCCCCGCCGCCGCGGGTTCGCTGGGCGGTCTCATGACCATCGTGGGCGTGGTCTCGGGAACCCTGATCGGCTCGTGGCTCGGCCGGCGCTGGCACGGCACCCGAAAGGGCGGCAGGCTCCTGGCGGGCGGCGGGGGCATCACGGCAGGGTCGCTCGTCCTGGCCGTCGCGCTCACGATGGACTCCCTGGCCGCCTTCTGCGTCGTGCTCACGGCCTCCAGCGTGCTGACGTCGATGGCCATCCCCAACATGACCGCCTCGCTCGCCGACGTGATCGGCGCGGCCTCCCGCGGCCTCGGCTTCGCCGTCCTGCAGGTCCTCATCACCGCCGGCGCGGCGTTCGGGCCGCTGGTCGTCGGCATCGCCTCCGACGGCACCGGCTCGCTCATCTCCGCCATGTACGTCCTCATCGTGCCCATGGTGGTCGGCGGCCTGCTCACCCTGTCCGCGCGCGGCTTCTTCGAGAGCGACGCGCGGCGGGTCCTCGAGGACGCCCGCCGCTGACCCCGGCCCGCCGGCCCGGTCGCCCATC
Organism: Streptosporangium sp. OZ121; assembly: GCF_051918885.1. NCBI lineage: Bacteria > Bacillati > Actinomycetota > Actinomycetes > Streptosporangiales > Streptosporangiaceae > Streptosporangium > Streptosporangium sp. OZ121. The sequence continues at coordinate 47,915 of NZ_JBPXMC010000021.1, read as the reverse complement.
GCCGGATGGGCGACCGCCGACCGGCGGCGAATGGTGACGGAGCGATGTCAATCCGTGGCGAGGGGCGAGAGGTGCCCGCTCGCGAACGGCACCCGGCGTGAGCTGGGTGATTGCCGAAAACCCCGGTTTTCACGAGAAAGCGGTCACCCAGCTCACCGCGAACATTGATACCCAATATTCGCTCCGGTGGCTTGAAGCTCTATATGTCCCATGGGCATAGTGTGTCGAATCACACACGCACCAGTCGCGGCGTGCGACCGCGGGGCACTTCTCGCCCGCGGCTGTCGGCCACGCACAGGAACCGCGGATTGGACACGTCGAATGAGTTCCCCCCCTCCGATTCGCTGGAAGATCCTCCGGATCCTCCTCCTTCCCGTGCTCTCGTTGATCGTCCTGTGGGCGTTCATCGCCTACTCGACCATCGCGCAGGTCGCCGGCATCGCCCAGACCCAGAACCGCTGGCAGGTGATCGGGGCGCCGATCCGGCAGCTGATCGTCGAGATCCAGCGGGAGCGCCAGTTCTCCGCCGACGCGGCGGGCGCCACCGCCCACAGCAGGGCGCTCACCGAGCAGCGGCGGGTCACGAACACCAAGCTGGACCTGGTGCGCCAGGCGATCACGTCCGCCGAGGCCTACGAGCCCGACAACGCCCCGACGGACGTGCGGGCGCTGCTGGCGGCCATGGACGGGCTCATCCAGGTGCGCACCTTCGCCGACAGCGGTGCGATCAAACCCATCCAGGTCACCGACGGCTACAACGAGTTCATCAGCGTGGCCAACCGGCAGTTCGGCGACTCCGACGCGATCGCCGAGGTGTCGTCCTTCCGCGTCGTCCGCGGCATGGGCGCCTACAGCACCGCCGGCGAGTACGCGAGCAGGGAGCACGCCGTGCTCACCGCCGCGATGAAGCGTGGCGAGATGACGCCCGCCGAGCATGCGGCCTTCGTCTCGGCGATGACCAGCCGGAGAAACCACCTGGCCTACGCGGAACGGGACATGGGGCCCGACCTGCGGGCAGGGTACGAGACTCTCACCGAGAGTCCGGCCTACCTGCGATTCAAGGCCAACGAGGACAGGATCTTCTCCTGGAACCTCATCGGCAAGCCTCCGCTGGACGCCGCCGAGTGGAAGCGTGACGCCGAGGCCGTCATCGGCGCCGTCGCCAAGCAGAGCGTGCAGGAGCTGGCCCGCGCCGCGGCCAAGGGCGAAACGCTCAGGAACGACGCCTACCTGCGGGTCGCGCTGATCCTGGGACTGGGCCTGCTCGCGATCATCATCTCGATCATGGCCTCCTACCGGTTCGGCCGCTCCCTGATCTCCGAGCTGAAGCGGCTCCAGGCCTCGGCCGTGGAACTGGCCGAGGAGCGGTTGCCCCGGCTGGTCGAGCGGCTGCGCAGGGGCGAGGACGTGGACCCGGCGACCGAGGCCCCCGAGCTGGCCCCGGCGAAGACCGCCGAGGTCGACCGCGTCGTGCACGCCTTCTCCGCCGTGCGGCGTACCGCGGTGGAGGCCGCGGTCGGCCAGGCGACGCTCCGCAAGGGCGTCGGCCAGGTCTTCCTGAACCTCGCCTGGCGCAACCAGGCGCTGCTCCACCGCCAGCTCACGCTCCTCGACACGATGGAGCGCCGCGTCGAGGAGCCGGAGACCCTGGAGGGTCTCTTCAAGATCGACCACCTGACCACCCGCATGCGGCGGCACGCGGAGAACCTGATCATCCTGTCCGACGCGGCCCCGGCCCGCAGGTGGCGCGACCCGGTGCCGATCTTCGACGTGGTGCGCAGCGCCGTGCTGGAGGTCGAGGACTACACCCGCGTCACCGTGCTTCCCATGCCGCAGGCGCCGCTGCTGGTCGGCGCCGCGGTCACCGACGTGATCCATCTGATCGCCGAGCTGGTGGAGAACGCCACCATCTTCTCGCCGCCGAACACCGTGGTGCACGTACGGAGCATGGTCGCGGCCAACGGCTTCGCGCTGGAGGTCGAGGACCGGGGACTGGGACTGAGCAAGGCCAACCTCGACGAGCTCAACGCCAAGCTCGCCGATCCGCCGGAGTTCGACCTGGCCGACAGCGACCGGCTCGGCCTGTTCGTCGTGGCCAGGCTCGCCGCCCGGCACGGGATCAAGGTCGTGCTGCGCCCCTCGCCGTACGACGGCACCACCGCGATCGTGTTGCTGCCGCAGAACCTGCTCGCCACTTGCGCGTCGCTGGCCGCGGAGGCCGCGCCGCACCGGGCGCGGCAGGGAGGCGCGCACGCGGGCGGGCCCGTCCGGGTGCTGAGCGCGACACCGGAGGAGTGGCCCAAGGCACTCTCCGGCGCGCAGGACGAGGTGACGGTCAACGCCTCCGAGACCACGCAGAACTGGTTCCCCGCCCAGGAGCGGCGCGAGGCGTCCCCCGACCCGGCCCCCCCGACGCCCGTGCGGCGGGCCGTGTTCGTACCGGACACCGACGACGACCTGGACGGGCTGCCGATGCGGGTACGGCAGGCTAATCTGGCCCCCCAGCTCCGCCAGGCGCGTTCCCCCGAGAAGCGCGACATCAGCGCGCGCACTCCCGAGGAGCTCTCAAACCTCATGTCGTCCATGCAACGAGGCTGGCAGCAGGGCCGCAGCCAGGCCGAGCAGGAACTGGACGTGTGGAAGCGAAAGGATGGCCACTCCGATGCCCGACCCCAGATCTGAACTGAGCTGGTTGCTCGACGACCTGACCCAGCGGGTCACCGGTATCCGGCACGCCATCGTGCTGTCCGCCGACGGCCTGGCGATGGGCGGCTCCCGGGAGCTGACCCGGGAGGACGCCGAGCATCTGTCCGCCATCTCGGCGGGAAGCCACAGCCTCGCGCTGGGCGCGGGTCGGCACTTCGGCCTCGGCGGCGTGCGGCAGACCATCATCGAGATGGAGGGCGGCTTCCTGTTCGTCACCGCGGCGGGGCAGGGGGCCAGGCTGGCCGTGCTGGCCGCGGGCGACGCCGAACTGGGCATGGTGACCTACGAGATGGCGCTGCTGGTCAAGCGCGTCGGCGAGCACCTGTCCGCGCAGCCGAGGGGAGCTGCCCCGGCGCCCGCCTGGAATGGTGCGAGGACGTGACGGGAGAGGATCCCGGGCCTTTGATCAGGCTCTTCGGGGTGACCGGCGGCAGGGCGCGCCCGGTCGGGGAGAGCTTCGACCTGGTGGCCATCGTCACGACCGTCGAGATGCCCGTCGAGCCGGTCGGGCTGGTGCCCGAGCATCTCGACGTGCTGTCCACGTGCCGCCGGCCCACCCCCGTGGCGGACGTCGCCGCGCACCTCAAACTGCCGCTCAACATCACCCGCGTACTCCTCAGCGAACTGCGCCGTGAGGGCCTGGTCACCATCGACAGGCCCCGGCCGATGGGGAAGACGATCGACGAACGCATCTACAGGGAAGTGCTGCATGGAATACGCGGCCTCTGAGCCGGGGACGGCCCCGGCAGACAGCCCGGCCATGGCCATCAAGATCCTCGTCGCCGGCGGTTTCGGGGTCGGCAAGACGACCATGGTCGGCACGATCAGCGAGATCAGGCCCTTGCACACCGAGGAACTGCTGAGCGAGCGCGGCATCTACGTGGACGACACCGCGGGCGTGGAGTCCAAGATCACCACGACCGTCGCGCTGGACTTCGGCCGGATCACCATCCGCGACGGGCTCTGGCTCTACCTGTTCGGCACCCCGGGCCAGGACCGGTTCTGGTTCATGTGGGACGAGCTGTCCGTCGGCGCCCTCGGCGCGGTCGTGCTCGCCGACACCCGCCGCCTGCAGGACTGCTTCCCCGCCGTGGACTACTTCGAGCAGCGCGGGCTCCCGTTCGTCGTGGCGGTCAACTGCTTCGACGGCGCGCGGCGGCACGACCCGATCAAGGTACGGCGGGCGCTGGGCCTGGACGGCGTGGCCCCGATCGTCCTCTGCGACGTGCGCAGGCGCGATTCGGTCAAGGAAGTGCTGACCACGCTGGTCACCTACTCGGCGGGAGGTGCCTTCCAGGCGGCTCACGCGGGCGCCTGACGCCCGAGCCCTGTCCTACCCGGCGGTGCCGGGGGGCGGGTCCTCGGGGTCGTCGGGGTTTTGCGGGACCTTCCCGGCGCTCCCGGCGCGTTCCCTGTCACGCTCGTCGCGCCTCCTGTCGCGCTCTCCCAGGAGCCGCGCGGTCTCCTCGGAGACCTCGGTGGCGAGCACGGCCGACACGACGTCGACCAGGTGGCTGGTGAAGAGCCGGTCGTCCTTGCCCTCGGGTCCGGCGGCGCGGCGGGCCAGCTCCACGTACGTGATCCGGATCGCCATGAAGCGCTGGTGCAGCCGGCGCAGCGCGACCTCGGACAGCAGCGGGGCCACGAGCTCGCGCCACCGGTCGATGCTCTGCCCCGGGTCCGTGCTCCGCGTGGCGGGGAGGGGCGTGCGGTGCACGAGCTGCTCCATGATCCGCAGGTAGTGCCGGCCGCCGTCGGGGTCGGCCAGCTTGGCCGCCATCGGCCGTACCAGCGCGGCGGCGAGGGTGCGGCGGGCCTCGGCCTCCGGCAGGTCGCCCCGGGACTCGTACTCGTCGAGCAGCTGGTGGCGGCGCGCCTCGATCTCAGGGTGGTGCTTGGCGAGCACCGCGCCCAGCAGGCCCGCGCGGTCCCCGAAGTGGTACTGCAGCGCCGTCGCGTTGCGCTGCCCGGCGGCGCCGTTGATCTCGCGGAGCGACACGCCGTCGATCCCGCGCTCGGCGAACAGCCGCTCGGCCGCCGCCACCAGGCGCCTGCCGGTCGCTTCCGGGTTGGGGGGCATGCCGTGCTCCTGCCTTGCCGATGCCTTGCCGGTGAACGTACCGGTCGCTAGGGTAATAATGCATGTGTATCAAATCATGAAGCAGTCGCATCAAGGCCGCGGCACACCCGCCCGGCGGCCCTCCGGACCCGTAGGACCTGTCAGCCGCCGCTAAGGGGAGGACCCCATGGCCATCGACTTCACCCTCGCCCCCGAGCACGAGGAGATCCGCCGCCGGGTACGGGCCTTCGTCCAGGAGACCATCGTCCCCGCCGTCAGCGGCTTCGACGACGAGGAGAAGGTGACCTCGCGCGACGAGTACATCCGCGTCATCTTCGAGCTGCGCGGCAAGGCGCAGGCCGAGGGGCTGTGGCTGCCGCACATGCCCAAGGAGTGGGGCGGCATGGGCCTCGGCCACGTCGAGCTGGCCATGGTGCAGTCGGAGGCGGCCAAGACCCGGCTCGGGCCGTGGGTCCTCAACTGCTCGGCGCCCGACGAGGGCAACATGCACACGCTGCTGCACTGGGGGACCGACGAGCAGAAGGAGAAATACCTCAAACCGCTGCTCAAGGGCCACAAGATGTCGTGCTTCGCGATGACCGAGCCGGAGGTGGCCGGTTCCGACCCCACGCTCATCCGCACCCACGCCGTCCAGGACGGCGAGGAGTGGGTCATCAACGGCCACAAGTGGTTCATCTCCAACGCCCGCCGGTCGAGCTTCGCCATCCTCATCGCCAAGACCGAGCTCGACGTGCCCGAGGGCTCGCGCGGCGGCAACACGGCCTTCCTCGTCGACCTCCCGCAGGAGGGGTGGAACGACGTCCGCGAGGTCGAGACGATGCACGGCTCCACCGGCCACAGCGAGATCGTCATCACCGACCTGCGGGTGCACGACAGTCAGATCCTCGGCGGGCGCGGCAACGGCCACCGGCTCGGCCAGTACCGCCTGGGCCCGGCGCGGCTGGCGCACTGCATGCGCTGGATCTCCCAGGCCGAGACGGCGCTCGACATGATGGTCGACCGCGCGCTCAACCGCTACAGCCACGGATCGCTGCTCGCCGAGAAGCAGGGCATCCAGTGGCTGATCGCCGACTCGGCCATGGAGCTGTACCAGTGCAAGCTGATGGTCCTGCACGCCGCCTCGAAGATCGACAGGGGCGAGGACTTCAGGACCGAGGTCTCGATGTCGAAGCACTTCGTGGCCAACAGCCTCAACCGGATCGTCGACCGGGCGATCCAGGTGCACGGCGCGCTCGGCTACTCGACCGACACCCCGCTGGCCAAGATGCTCCAGCACGCCCGCTGGGCCCGTTTCGCGGACGGGGCCGACGAGATTCACCAGATGCGCATCGCCGAGCGTACGATCGCGGCGTACCGGAGTACGGGCTCGACCAACGCCGCCACCGGAGGGTTGCCGCTGTGAGTACGGAGAAGACAGGCGGGTTCACCGGAGAGGGCGGCGGGGGCGGGCTGCTCAGCGGGCTGGGGATCCAGGGGGCCCAGGAGAGCCGGGAAAGCACGGCCGGGACGTTCAACGCGGTCCGCAGTGACGATCTGGAGGGCAAGGTCGCCCTCGTCACCGGCGGCGGCAACGGCATCGGCGCGGGCGTGGCCCGGCGGCTGGCCGGGGGTGGGGCCCGCCTCGTCCTCGCCGACATCGACGACGTCGCGGGCGCGAAGCTCGCCGACGAGCTGGGGGCGACGTACGTCCACTGCGACGTGTCGCGGCTGGAGGACAGCGAGGCGGCGGTGGCGACCGCGGTCGAGCGGTACGGCAGGCTCGACCTCGCCTTCCTCAACGCGGGCATCGCCACGGGCTTCGGGCTGGGAGAGGACTTCGACGTCCGGCGCTACCGCCGGGCGATGGGCGTCAACCTCGACGGCGTCGTCTTCGGGATGCACGCCGCCATCCCGGCCCTGCGGGCGGCGGGCGGTGGCACGATCGTGGCGACCGCGAGCATGGCGGGCATCGTCGGCATCCCCTCCGACCCCGTCTACGCCGCCAACAAGCACGCCGTCGTCGGCCTCGTCCGCTCGCTCGCCGAGGACCTCCGGCCGCACGGCATCAAGGTGCAGGGCCTGTGCCCGTCGTTCGCCGACACCGCGATCCTCGGCGAGGGCAAGGCGGTGCTGGAGCAGTTCGGCTTCCCGATCCTGGACGTCTCGTCCGTCGTCGACACCTTCGTCCAACTGCTCGACAGCGACGGCACCGGCGAGTGCTGGTTCGTCATCCCGGGCAGGGAAAGCCAGCCCTTCGCCTTCCGCCGCGCCCCGGGCCCGCGAACCTGACCCGGTTCTCCGGGGTGCCGGGAGCCGCGGGGGCGGCCCGCGCTCCTGGCGGCGACCCGCCGCGGCGCGTGGTCCGGGTGGACCTGGTCGTCCACGCCGGCGGGCGTCGGCCGGGGCGGGCGAGCCGGCTCGGCCCGTGCGGGTCCGCGCCGCTCGCCCCTGCCTACCGGGCCTGCCCGCCGCCGAACACCTCCTCGACGAGCCTTCGCGTCGCCTTCTGGAACGCCTCGCCCAGGGACATCTCGGCGTCGTCGACGTAGTTCAGCGCGGCGACCAGGGTCTTGCCGCCGCCTGGCGTGCCGTACATCAGCGCCGCGTGGCCGGCCATGCCCCCGTTGTGGGAGATGACGGTGCCGCCCTCCGTGGTCAGTACGAACACCCCCAGGCCGTAGTCCATGTCCGGGATGCCCGTCGGGTGCGGGGCGCACATCTCGGCCAGCAGCGGGGCCGGCAGGAGCCTGCCGCCCAGCAGCGCGGAGAAGAACGTGTGCAGGTCCTGGATGGTCGAGATCATGTCGCCGCCGCTGGAGATCCAGGAGGGGTCCTGGCGGGTGACGTCGACCGTCTTCCGCTCGCCGGCCTCCTCGTACCGGTAGTAGGCGTGCGCGTGCGGCTCGGGGATCTCCGGCCGGCCGGTCGGCACCGTGGTGCCCGACAGCCCGAGCGGATCCAGGATCAGCCGCCGCATCTCCTCGGCGACCGGGCGGCCGGTGACCTTCTCGATCAGCAGCCTCAACAGCACGTAGTTGGTGTTGGAATAGCTCCAGCCCGTCCCCGGCTCGAACCGCGCCGGCTTGGACAACGCCAGTTCCACCAGCTCCTGCGGCCGGTAGCTCCTGAACCTGTTGTCCACCCACTCCTGGCCCGCGGTCGTGGCGGGGATCCCCGGCACGTACGTCCCGTCGTCGTAGTACTCGCCGGTGAAGTTGAACACGCCGCTGGTGTGCCGCAGCAGCATCCGCACCGTGATCCGCTCGTCCAGCCCGAACCCGGGCAGGTAGTCCGCCGCCGGGGTGTCCAGCCCGATCGTGCCCTCGGCCACCAGTCGCAGCACCAGGGCCGCGGTGAAGGTCTTGGTGTTGCTGCCGATACGGACGTGCCCGTCGATCGGCGGCCTGTCGGTCCCGCCCAGCTCGGCTACCCCGGCGCTGCCGGTCCACGCGCCTCGCTCGTCGTGCACGCGCAGCGTCATCCCGGTGAAACCGGAATCGACGATCTCCTCGATGACCTTCCGCAGCTCCGGGCGGTCCTGGTCGGTAAGGGTGACGGACATGGTGGTGTGCTCCTTCGGCAGTGAACTGAACGGACAGGGGGGCCGCGCCTGGGGCGGCCCTCTTACAGGCTGCGAGCGGTGACGTCGCCGTAGGCGGTGGTCGCGTGGATGGACAGGGCGGCGTCGGCGCCGTCGGTGTTCCTGAGCGCGTTGTGGATCCGGCCGGAGGCGGTGCCGGCGTCCAGGGTGGCGGAGACCCCGCGGGCGGCGCCGACGTAGATCCCGCCGGCCTCGGTGCGCAGCGTGACCGTGCCGCGCACGGCCTCGGTGACGTGGAGGTCGCCCTTCTGGGTGCTGATCTCCGCGGGGCCGCCCAGACGGTCGACCGAGAGGTCGCCGGCGAGGAGGGTGAGACGGGCGCTCGCGGCCTCGTCGAGCTTGACCAGGCCCTGCGCGCCCTCGAAGACGACGTCGCCGAGCCGTCCGACGCCCCGGAGCTCGGCGCTGGCCGTCTTCGCCTCAACGCGGGAGCCCGCGGGCAGCCGGACCGTGACCTCGACGGATCCGGAGGCGCCGAGGAGTTGGTTCTTCGCCTCCGGGGCCTTGATCCGCAGAACGCCGTCGCCGTACGCGACCTCGGTCCGCTCGGCCGCCTTCACGTCGCGGCTCTTCGAGGCGTTCGCGGGGAGGACCTCGACCACGGTGTCGGCCCGGTCGGCGGCGATGAACCGGATGCGGCCGGCGGGGATGTCGAGGACGGCGGTCACCGGCGTGGGGGTGTCGAACTTCCGCATCGTGTCTTCCTTCGGCTCGTTGTTTCTGATGTTGGAAACACTACGTTGCATTTCCGGATGCGGCAATCTCTTCGTTGCACTCAATGCTTATAACTACAGGTCGCAGCCGATAAATTGTTGCAATGGTTTTGAATTCAATGCAATGATCATCAATCTGGCCGTTGCAATGTCTTGGAAATGAACGCTATGCTGGGGCTTCCGCAGACCACGAGGGGGACCCCGATGCCGGGAGGCAGACTCACCCAGCAGGACCGCCAGAAGATCGCGCTGGGGCTGGCCGACGGTCTCGCCTACGCGGAGATCGCCAGGGGCCTCGACCGTCCGACCTCGACGATCACGCGTGAGGTGATGCGCAACGGCGGCCCCACCGCCTACCGCGCCGACTTGGCCCACCGCGCCACCGAACACCGCACCCACCGCCGTAGGCGCCCCGCGCCCCGGGACCCCAACGCGCCCCAGCGGGCGCACGGACGCGATGACGAGGCCGTGCGCGCGTACGAGGAGGTGCTCGCCACCGTCTTCATGCAATCGGGCCTGCCGAAGATGACGGCCCGGGTGCTGGCCGGCCTCTACACCACCGACACCGGCAGCCTCACCGCCTCCGAGCTCGCCGGGCGCCTCCAGATCAGCCTGGCGTCCGTCTCCAAGGCGATCACGTTCCTCGAAAGCCAGGGCCTCATCCGCCGGGAACGCGACGAACGCCGCCGCGAGCGCTACGTCGTCGACGACGACGTCCTGTACCAGTCGACGATGGCCAGCGCCCGCGCCACCGCCCACCTCGGCGAGGTCGCCCGGCAGGGCGTCGGCGTCATCGGCCCCGGCACCCCGGCCGCCGCCCGCCTGGAGAACATCGCCCGCTTCGTCGACTTCGTCTCCGAGAGCATCGCCCGCGCCGCGGACCAGGCCCGCGAGATCCTCCACACGAAACCCGAAACGACCTCGGACTGAACCGCGCCGCGTTCGATGTGCCCCAGGTTCCGCGGAACGCTCCGAAGAGATCTTGCGCTCGGAGGACGACCGCTCTTCGCGAATGCCGTTGATCCGGCGGCCGCGATCGGCCGATCGCCGTGACGGTGATGGGGAACGGAGATCGGGCCTCGGCGAGGATCGTGCCGGCGGCGAGGTCGGCGGGCAGGTACGAGGTGGCGAGCTGGAGCACGCGGCCGGTGGCGGGATCGCCCATGACGAGGTCACGGATCACGACCGTCTCCACCGGGAACAGTCCTCCGTCGAACATGGATCAGCGGGACAGGCCGTCAGGCAGGCCGAGTTCGGCGGCGAGTGCCTCCAGGAACTCGACCTGGTCGTCCGGGGCGATGGGTTTGAGGTTGAGGGTGAGGTGCATCTCGTCGGCGCCGGCCTTCGCGGCGCGGTCGAGGTCGGTCAGCACGGCGTCCGTGAACGTGGCGGGCGTGATCGGGGTGCCGGGGTGTGCCTGGATCGTGTTCACCACGACCGTGCCGGTGCCGCCCGCGTCCCGGTACCACCGGATCCTGGTGCGGGTCTCGTCCCAGTCCAGGGCAACGGTGACGAAGCCGTCGCCGATGCGCGCGGCCCGTTCGACGGTGTGCCGGGTCAGGGCGCCGATGAACAGCGGGATGGTGCTTTTGAAGGGCTTCGGCCCGACCAGGGACGGCGGGATGTCGTAGAACCGGCCGTGATGCTCGACGGGGTCGGGGCCCCAGCAGGCCCGCATCGCGGCCACGTGCTCGGCGAAACCGGCACCCCTGCGGGAGGCGGGCACGCCCGCCGCGACGAACTCCTCGGGGATGTAGCGCGGCGGCTCCATCGTGCCGCCGCCCTGGCCGATCCCGGCGTCGAGGCGGCCACGGGACAGCCGGTCGAGCGTGGCGAGCCTGCGGGCGAGGACGACGGGCGGCTGGAAGATCGAGTTCACGATCCCGGTGCTCACCCGGATCCGTTCCGTGTGGGCGGCGGCCCAGGTCAGCATCTCCAGCGAGTCCCAGACATGGGACTCGGGCAGGCCCGCGTCGTTGGTCCAGTCCGGCCCGACGGGCATGAGCAGCCGTTCGCTGACGGACACGGCGTGGAAGCCGAGCCGCTCGGTCGCCCGCGCCACGGTGACGACGGCGTCGGGACCGGCGTGCGGCCCGAAGTGCGGCAGGCTGACGCCGATGCGGGGAAGGCTCATCTTCGTTCTCCGATGGTCGTTGGGGTACGCCTTTCGAAGAGTGGTCGGAGTGACCGCGGGAATCTTGCTGTCTTTCCCGGACCTTCCCGGATGGGATACCGGGGGCGCGGCGCGGTCCGTCCCGGACGCCGCCGCGGGTTCTCACGGGCGCGGAGTTGACCGAACCCGGGGGCGATGTTCAGCCGGGCGCAGGTCATCCGGAGTGATCAGCGGGGATTGACTGACCTTGAGGGAAAAGTCCTGCTCAGCCTGGGGGATTGTTCCCAGCGGGAGCGGGCGGGCCGCGACGCGGCGGGGGAGTAGGACGTGGAGCTGCGCCGCCTCGCCGGTGCGGAGGCCCGCGATGCCGGCGCGTCCGGTGCCATGATCGTCCAGGGGACCACCGGCCGGCGGATCGACGCCGGCGGCGGCCTGCGGCTGTGGGCCGGCGAGGCGAGCGATCCCTTCTGGATCGAACCCGACGTCCTCGCCGCGATCGGCAAGGCCTTCGCTGAAGGCGCCAGGGCCGACCTGTCCTCGTGGGACCCGGCGGGCGCGAAGAACCTGTTCGTCGGGAACAGGGTGTACGCCATCGTGCTGGAGGTCCCCGACGGCGACCTGCTTCCCGTCGCCGGTGACGACCGGCGCGTCGGCGCCTACGGCACCGCCGAGGACCCGCGGGCGTACGGCAGGTCGGTCGCCGACAGGATCTTCCCCAACGTGCTGCCGTACACCGTCGGCACCCCGGCGGTCTACGGCTTCGCCGGGTGGAACGGCCGCTCGCTCACCGACAACGCGCCGGACGTGATGTTCTCCCTCGCCACCAACACCGCGCTCACGATCGGCCTGATGAGCGACTCGGTCGCCGCCAGGCCGACCCGGACCTTCCCCTACGTCCCGTCGGCCGGCTGACCGTCAGGACTCGTCGCCCTGGTCGCTCACCGAGATGGCGCCCGAGGGGCACAGCTGCCGGGCCCGGCGGACGGCGGCGTGCAGCTCGGGCGGGGGCGTGTCGTCGAGGAGCACGACGGTGCCCTCGTCCTCGCTCTGGTCGAAGACCTCGGGCGCGGTGAGCACGCACATGCCCGCTCCGATGCACCGCGCCACGTCCGTGGTGACCTTCATGTCCCCTCCTACCATCTGACCGGCAGCTCCCGTACACCGTAGATGGACATCGTGTCCCGCATCGGGACCTCCTCCGCCGGCACGGCGAGGCGCAGGCCGGGGAAGCGGTCGAACAGCATCGGGAACGCGGTGCGCATCTCCACGCGGGCGAGCTGCTGGCCGAGGCACTGGTGCAGCCCGTGCCCGAACGTCAGGTGCCCGGTCGCGGGGTTGGTGATGTCCAGGTGGTCGGGGTCGGAGAAACGCGCGGGGTCGCGGTTGGCGGCCAGGAGCGAGAGGGTCACCGGGTCTCCGGCCCTGATGAGCTGCCCCTCCACCTCGACGTCCTCCAGGGCCGCGCGGAGCGGGCCGACGTGGATGATCCCGAGGTAGCGCAGCAGCTCCTCGACCGTGTTGTCGATCAGCGAGGGGTCGGCGCGCAGCGCGGCGAGCTGGTCGGGGTGCTGGAGGAGGGCGAACGTGCCGAGGCCGAGCATGTTCGCGGTCGTCTCGTGCCCGGCGGCGAGCAGCAGGAACCCGATGTTGCTCAGCTCCTGGTCGGTCAGGTCGCCGCTCGTGATCAATCCGCTGAGCAGGTCGTCGGCCGGGTCGGCCCGCTTGGCCTCGATGAGCCGGAGGAAGAACGCGCCGAAGCGGACGATCGTCGCGCGGATGTCCTCGACGGAGGACTCCAGGTTCAGCAGCACCGCGGTGGACCGCTGGAACTCGTCGCGGTCGGCGTACGGGACGCCGAGCAGCTCGCAGATCACCAGCGAGGGGATGGGCAGCGCGAACTCCCGCACCAGGTCCTGGGGAGGCCCGGCCTTCTCCATCGCGGCGAGCCGCTCCTCGGTGATCTCCTGGATCCTGGGCTCCAGCTGCTTCATCCGCCGCACCGTGAACTGCGCGGTGAGCGGCTTGCGGTAGCGGGTGTGGTCGGGCGGGTCCATCCGGATGAACAGGCCGGGGTCGGCCGGGCGGCGCATCTCCTGCATCAGCGGGAAGGGCACCGGGACGTTCAGCAGCTCGCGCCGGGAGCTGAACCGGGGGTCGGCGAGGATCGCCCGTACGGCGGAGTAGCCGGTCACCAGCCAGCCCGTCGTGCCGTCCGGGTACGCCATCGGGGCGACGGGCCGCTCCTCGCGCAGCGAGGCCAGGCGCTCGGGCGGTTCGAAGGGGCTGGGACGTCCGAAGGGGAAGGTGACCGCTTCCGGGTGGGCGGGGTGGGACTGTGTCATCTCGCGCTCCTCTGCGGTGATGCGCTTCGTCCCATCCAGAAAACTACATCGTGTGCAAAATTACAATAGGTGCAAAGTATGCTCAGATGCATTAAGCTGCTCGCATGAGTGAGGTCCCGGGACTGCGCGAACGCAAGAAGCTCCGCACCCGGCACGCGCTCATCGCCGCCGCACTGGAGCTCTTCATGGAGAAGGGCTACGAGCAGACCACCGTCTCGGAGATCGCCGCGGCCGCCGACGTCTCGACGCGCACCTTCTTCAGCTACTTCGCGAGCAAGGAAGACGTGATCTTCTCCAACACGCGCGACGGCCTCGATCGCGTGCTGCGGGTGGTCGCGGAGCCCCGTCCGGGAGACCGGGCGATCGACCTGCTGACCCGTGCCGTCACCTCCGTCTTCTCCGAACTCGTCCTCGACGGGCAACTGCAGAGGGAGATAGGCCCGGTCAACTACCTCGTCATGACCGTCCCCTCGTTGCGGGCGCGTAGCCTGCTGCTCCTCTTCGAGGGCCAGCGGGAGCTCGCCGAGGCCCTGCACCGGGCATGCCCGGAGGAGCTGAGTCTCGTCGAGGCGTCGGCGGCCGTCGGCGCGGTGATCGGCGGCGGCAAGCTCGCCGCCTTCGTCAGCATGAGCAACGGCGCCTCACCGGAGGAGATGCTGGAGTCCGGTCGCCGGGCCACCGAGTACGCCCTGTCGGCCCTTCGCGCCGCCGCCTCGCGGGTGTCCTGACCTCGTCCCGTCTCGCGGGCATTGCCTCGTCCCGCCTGCCTTCCGCGCCGCCCCCCTTCGCCGTCCCGGCCTCGCCCTTCTCCCCGCGTCGCGCACGGCCACGCCGCTCCATACCTCGGACCGGCGGATCTCCCTGGTATGCCGCCGGTGACGCTTTCGCGTCTACGCTGACGTGACATGGCGACGTCCTCTCCCACCGCGGTCCTGCTGAGGGAGAGGCGCTTCGTCCTGCTCGCCTCGGCTCGGACGATCTCCGTGCTGGGGGACGGCTTCGCCCGGGTGGCCCTGGCGTTCGGCGTGCTCGCGATCCCCGGGAGCACCCCCGCGCAGCTGTCGCTGGTGCTCGCCTGCCAGGCCGTGCCGCAGCTGCTGCTCATCCTCGTCGGCGGAGTGCTGGCCGACCGGTTCTCCCGGTCAGGCCTGATGGTGATCGCCGACGTTCTGGGCACCGCCGCGTACGGTGGGCTGGCGGTGATGCTCCTGACCGGCGACGCGCCGATCCCGGCGGTGGCGCTGCTGGCGACCCTGGCGGGGGTGGCCACCGCCCTGTTCGTACCGGCGATGACCGGCGTGGTGCCGGAGGTCGTGCCCCGGGAGAGGCTGCAGGAGGCCAACGCGCTGCTCGGGGTCGCGAGGAACGGCGCCATGGTGCTGGGGCTGGCGCTGTCCGGTGTCGCCGTCGCCCTGGTCGGCGCCGGGTGGGCCCTGGCGCTCAACGCCGTCTCGTTCCTCGTCAGCGCCGCGCTGATCCGCGCCATGCGCCTGCCCCGGCGCCTCCGGGTGTCCATGGGATCCGGCTGGTCCGACCTGCGGCACGGCTGGCGGGAGTTCGTCTCACGCCAGTGGCTGTGGGTCGTGGTGCTCCAGTACGCCTTCGTCGTCGCCGCCGTCGGGGCCAACGTCGGCGTGCTCGGTCCCCTGATCGCCGAGCGGGACCTGGACGGAGCGAGCTCCTGGGCGCTGATCGTCACGGCCCAGGCGCTGGGAACCGTCGCGGGCGCGGGCCTCGCCGCGCGCCTGCGGCCCCGGCGCCCCATGCTCCTCGCCGTCCTGGCCACCTTTCCCACGGCGCTGCCGATGGTGCTCCTCGGAGCCGGGGCACCGCTGTGGACGATCGTGGCCGCGATGTTCGCCGCCGGGGTGGCCGGGGACGTGTTCGGCGTGCTGTGGACCACCACCATGCAGCGCGAGGTGCCTCCCGACGCGCTCTCCCGCGTCAGCTCCTACGACTGGTTCGGGTCCCTGGCCCTGGCGCCCCTCGGCATTCTCGTCGCCGGTCCCGTCGCCGCCGCCGTCGGTCCCGGCACCGCCCTTCTCGGCTGCTCCGGTCTCGTCGTGGTCGCCACGCTCGCGGCGCTGCTCTCCCCCCAGGTCCGCGCTCTCCGGGCGCCGGCCGCCGAGGAAGCCGTACGGCCCGCGTCTGGGGAGACCGCGGGCCGTACTCACACTCGGGAGGGCGGTTAGGGGTTGGGGACGGTGTCGACCCAGGTGGTCGAGGCGGAGCGGTAGCCGTTGACGCGGCTCAGGACGGTGGCGGGGGCGACGACCTCGTTCTTGGAGTGGTAGAACCAGTCGACCTGCTGGACGTAGTCACGCGAGGTCGAGCTGCCGACCAGGCCGCCGCTGATGAACCAGAGGTTGAAGTTCACCGACTGGACCGTCTCCGGGTAGTAGTCGCCGCCGTGCTCGGCGAAGAGGGCGCCGTCGATGTAGTACCTGATCTGGCCGCCGGAGACCTGGAGAACCAGGTCGTGCCAGCCCGCGTAGCTCTGCCTGACCTCGGTGTGCACGTTCACCGCCTGCCAGGGCTCGTTGCGGTAGGTCTCCCACGACGTGGCGTACATGATGTTGGCGGGCTCGCCCCAGCCGCCGTTGGGCAGATACTCGAAGTCCTGCTCGCTGTAGTCGGGGTCCATGTCGGCGGCGAGGGGGGTGATCGTGAAGAAGGTCTGCACGACGTGGTCCCCGTCGGGACCGCTGACCGGGGTGTCGGAGAACTTCACCCGGGCCGCGTAGGTGCCCTCCAGGAACTTGCGCTGGTGCAGCACCTCCGACTGCTGGGTGCCCGAGGCGGTGCCGTCGGTGACGGCCTTGAGCTGCAGCGCCTTGTTCGTCCCGGAGATCGTGGGGAAGGTCACGTTCTGCTTGGGCCAGCCGGCGCCGGGCACGCCGGGGCCACCGGCGTTGGTGCGCACGGTCCAGTTGTGCGCGGAGATGTTCGGGTCGTCGGCGTTGCTGTACGCGAAGTCGTCGAACACCACGCCGCTGCCCCCGGGAGGGTTCGTGATCGTGGGGGTGGGCGTCGGGGTCGGGTCGCCGCCGCCGCCCGAGGGGGAGGTGCCCCAGACCAGGGCGCCGTTCTGGTGGACGGTCACCTTGGTCCAGTCGCCGTACGTCGTGCGCGCCGGGCCGAAGGAGTAGTCGTCGCTCTGGGTCAGCCGCTGCCAGTCGGAGCGGTGGAAGCGCAGCTGCAGGTCGCCGGTCTGCGCCCCGACCGCGAGGTTCCCCGAGGTGAAGCCCACCTCCAGGTAGCGGTCGGCGGTGGCCGTGCCGGGGGAGAGCGTGCCGAAGGTCCCGGTGACCGTGGAGCAGGAGACCACCGCCCACGAGCACGCGAAACGGTACTGCGGCGATCCGGCGTCCGCCTTGAAGTAGTAGCGGATCTTCACGCCGCTCAGCGACACGGCCGAGGTGCCGCCGTTGACCAGGTTGAACCACGGCTCGACCTGGTCGGCGGTCGCTCCGGTGGCGCTCGTCTTGTACTGGAGCCTGAGGGACTGCTGGGCGCTGGCCGGGTTGGCCGCGACGCCCACCATCGCGAGCAGCATGGCGGACACGAGCCCGCCGAGTAACAGCTTTCTGCGCACTTTCTTTCCTTTCCTGGGTGTTTCCCGGGAGGTGCCGGATCTAGGGGATGAGCGGGCCGCCGCGGACGCCCTGGGCGCTGAGCCGGGCGAGGTGCGGGCCGAGCCGCCGGAGGAAGTCGGGATAGTCGCCGGGCGAGCCCCAGGCGACCTCGGCGAAGGCGCACATCCTGGGCAGGGCCATGAACTCGACCCGTTCCGGCGTGGGCATGTACTCGGTCCACAGCTGGCACTGCACGCCCCGCGCGGCCGGGTCGGGTGCGAACGCGTAGGTGTCGGCCAGGGTGAGGACGCTCTCCTGGACGGTCGGCCGGTCCGGATCGGCCGGATGGTCGTCGAAGGGCGCGGCCGAGGGGCGGTAGTCGAAGTAGGTCCGCGTGTGCGGCGCCAGGATGATGTCGTTGCCGCCGCGCTCGGCCTGCTCGTCGCGCCAGACCATGACGGTCGTGCCGGGGGTGGGCTCGCGCTCGGGCTCGTCCCAGCAGACCAGCTTGCGCGAGTGCTTCTCCAGGTGCGCGGCCATCCGGCCGATGAACCAGGCGCACGCGTCCCGGGGGCCCGCCAGCCCCAGCTCCGCCAGCCGCTGCCGCGCCCGGGGGCTGCGCTCCCACTCGGTGGTGGGGCACTCGTCCCCTCCGACGTGCACGTACGGGCTCGGGAAGAGCTCGCAGACCTCGTCGAGCACGTCCTGGCAGAAACGGACGGTGGACTCCTCGAGGTTGAGGACATGCTCGCTGATCCCCCACTCGGACCAGACCTCCACCGCGCGGGACGGGTCGTTGCCCAGGTGCGGGTAGGCGGCGATGGCGGCCTGGGCGTGGCCGGGCATCTCGATCTCGGGCACCACGGTGACGAAGCGTTCCGCCGCGTACGCGACGATCTCCCGTATGTCGTCCCGCGTGTAGAAGCCGCCGCGCCGGGCGCCGACCTCGGTGAGCAGGGGGTGGCGCTCGATCTCCAGGCGCCATCCCTGGTCGTCGGTGAGGTGCAGGTGCAGCACGTTGAGCTTGTGCTCGGCGAGCAGGTCGACGAGGCGCAGGACGAACGCCTTGGGCATGAAGTGCCGGGCGACGTCCAGCATCACCCCGCGCCAGGCGAACCTCGGCCGGTCCTCGATCGTCCCGTAGGGGATCAGCGGCCCCAGCTGGGAGAGGGTCCGCGTGCCGTAGAAGCGGCCGGCCGGGCCGCCGGCGGTGAGCTCGACGCCGGAGGGGGAGACGTCGAGGCGGTAGCCCTCCTCGTCGAGGGACGGGTCGTCGGGCATCAGCCGCAGGAGGTCCCGCCGGAACGCGACGGAGCCTCCGTCGACGGCCACTTCCCGTGGCCTCGGAATGATCACGTTGGTCTTCCCTTCGCGGCGTCCCGGGAGGGCACGCCTGTGGACGGTGGGAGGGAGGGCATGGCTGTGAGGGGGCAGGACTGTGGGGGCACGGCTGTGAGGGGGCACGGCTGTGAGGGGGCATGGCGACAGGAAGGCGTGGCGGTGGGAGAGCGGGGCGGGGAGCAGGTCGTGGCGGGGGGCAGGGTGTGGCGGGGAGAGGGCCCGGGTAGGCCCGCTCACCCCTTGACGGCGCCGGCGATCATTCCCGAGGTGACCCTGCGCTGCAGGACGAGGAAGATCAGCAGCACCGGCAGCATGAAGAGGGTCGAGGCGGCCATGGTGGCTCCCCAGTCGGTGCCGAAGACGTTGCTGAAGGAGGAGAGCCAGACCGGCAGGGTCCGGTCGTCCTGGTTCTTGATGATCAGTGCGTTGGCGAAGGCGAACTCGTTCCACGCGGTGATGAAGCCGAACAGGCAGGTGGACATCAGGCCGGGGGCGAGCAGCGGCAGGACCACCCGGCGGAAGGCGGTCGCCCGGTCGCACCCGTCCATCAGCGCCGACTCCTCCAGTTCGGGGGGGATGGCGGCGAGGAACCCGCGCAGGGTCACGATGGTGAACGGCAGCGTCGTCATGAAGTAGATCAGGGTGAGCATCGACAGCTTGTCGAGCATGTTGGTGTCGCGGGCGATGATGAACATCGACACCAGCAGTGCCTCCCAGGGGGCCATCTGGGCGATGAAGACCATCAGGATGAACGCCTTGCGCCCGCGCCAGCGCATCCGGGCCACCGCGAACGCGGCGAGCAGCGCGACCACCAGGGCGAGAAGCACCGCGCTCGCGGTGACGGTGAGGCTGTTACGCCAGAACGTCCAGAAACCGTCCGCGCTCACCGCGGTCGCGAAGTGATCCAGGGTGGGGTCGGCGGGCCAGAAGGTCGGGGTCTGCGACTGGATGTCCCTGGTGGGCTTGAACGCGGTCAGCACCATCCAGTAGACGGGGAAGACCGAGACGGCCAGCACGGCCAGGGCCGCCAGGTTCAGCGGCGCGCGGCGCAGCAGGCGGCCGGGTGTCAGGCGGACGGGCGGTGTGCGGCCGGGTGTCAGGCGGCCGGGCGTCAGGACTGTCACGGTTCCTCCCCTTCGTGCTTGAGCATCCGCCGGAGGTGGGTGACCAGCAGGGCGATCAGGATCAGCACGGTGAGGGTGGAGATCGCCGAGCCGAGGTCGTACTTGTGGAGCGACTGCGCGACCTGGAACGCGTAGACGGGCAGCGTGGTGGTGGCCTCTCCGGGGCCGCCCTTGCTGATCGCCCAGATCTGGGCGAAGCACTTGAACACCCAGATCACCTCCAGCGAGGCGATCAGCCCGAAGAGCGGTCGCAGGATGGGGAAGGTGACGGCGGTGAAGACCTGCCGCCCGCTCGCGCCGTCGATCCGCGCGGCCTCGTACAGCTCGGAGGGGATGGTGGTCAGCCCCGCGTAGAGGGTGAGGGCGGCGAACGGCACGGACTGCCAGACGACCAGGGCGACCAGGATGGCGAAGGTGGACGTGCCGTCGGCGAACCAGGTGTAGTCCCTGAAGGACTCGAACCCCAGCGTGACCAGCAGCCAGTTGACCACCCCCAGCCGCGACTGGAACAGCCACTGGAAGATCGTGGTGGCGGCGAGGACGGGGGTGGCCCAGGTGAGCACCAGGCCGCCCAGCACGGCCAGGCGCATCCCCCGGCCCAGGCGGGCGATCATCAGGGCCACCGCGGTGGAGATGACCATGATCAGGACGACGTTGACGGCCGTCCAGACCAGGGTCCTGCGCACCACGGCCCAGAACTCCGCCCCGCCGAGCACCTCCGCGTAGTTGCCCAGGCCGACGAACTCCGCGCCGCCCCGGATGAGTTCACCGGTCCTGAAGTGCTGGAAGGAGATGACGACGCTGCGGATCAGCGGGTAGAGCAGCAGGTAGGCGGTACCCGCCAGGGTGGGCGCGATCAGCAGGTAGGGCCAGAGACCGGCGATCCTGGACGGCCGCGCCCCGGAGCGCGCCGAGGACGGTCCCGGCCGCTCGGGCGGTCCCGGTCGTCCGGACTGCCCGGACTGTTCGGGCTGCTCGGGTGCGGAGGCGTCCCGGTCGCGGGCGCGCCGCCGTGTCGGGCGCCCCGCCGGGGCCTGGGGGGCAGCGGGCATGGCACTCCTCGAAGCGGGCGAGCGGTACGGACGGGTGGGGATCCGGCGCGGTCTCCCGCGGGCCGGTGCGCGGTGGACAGGTGTCAGGACTTGGTGTTGAGGATCTCGGCGATGCCCTGGTCCACCGCGGTGGCCTCGGTGGCGGGGTCGCCTCCGGTGAGCACCCTGGTCAGATACTCCTTGATCAGGTTCTTGGCCTCGACCGCCGCCCAGTTGGGGGAGTTGGGGGTGGCGTGCCCGTTGGCGGCGCCCGCGGCCATCGCGGCCGTCGCCTCGTTGTCGCTCAGCACGCCGGCGAGGGAGACGCGGTTGGGCACGTAGCTCATCTCCTTGGCCATGTCGGTCTGGAACTTCTCGCCCGCGAGCGCCTTGACCACCTCGTACGCCGCCTCGGGGTTCTTCGACGCCTCGGGGATGACCAGGTCGGAGCCGCCGGTGAACACCGCGCCCGGCTTGTCGGCGGTCTTGCCGGGGATGGGGAAGAACCCGAGCTTGCCCTTGAGGTCCGGGTTGGCCTTCTCGATCGCCACCGCGCCGCCCGGGGCGGAGATGAGCTGGGCGACGTCGCCCTTGGCGAAGACGTCGGCCTGCGGCGGCCTGGCCTCGTCGGAGTCCTTGGGGCCCTTGCCCAGCGCCTGGAGCTTCCGGTAGAACTCGACCCCGGCCTGCGCCTGGGGGGTGCCGAGGCCGCCCTTCCAGGTGCCGCCCTCGTTGACGGCGAGGTCGCCGCCCTCGTCCCAGATGAATCCCGCGAGGGTGTACCAGTTCTGGCCGGGCAGGTAGATGCCCTGGTCACCGCCCTTGTCGAGCTTGGCCGTGACCTCCAGCCACTCGTCCCTGGTCTTGGGCGGCGAGGTGATCGAGGCCTTGGCGAACAGGTCCTTGTTGTAGATGACCACCCGGTTCGCGGCGTACCACGGGATGCCGTACTGGCGTCCGTCGATCTTGCCGGGTTCCGCCAGGCCGGGCAGCCAGTCGGCGCCGCCCAGATCGGTGATCTTGTCGGTGAGGTCCTTCACCCCGCCGCTGGCGGCGTACTCGGCGACCTGGGTGTTTCCGACCTCGATGACGTCCGGGGCGTCGTTGCTGGCCAGAGCGCTGGTGACCCGCTGGCCGATGCCGTCCCACTCCTGGATCTGGATGTCGAGGGCGACGCCGGGGTGGGCCGCCTGGTAGTCGGTGCGGAAGCGGTCGAGCAGGGCGTCGGAGAAGCTGTCGCGCATGACCCACACGGTCAGGTTCGTGGTGCCCTGTCCGGTGCCGGCCGAGCCGGGCGAGTCCGTGGAGGGGGACGGCCCGGAGGAGCCGCATGCGGTGAGGCCTGCGGCGAGTGTCAACACTGCCGCGGTGGCGCGGAGGCGGTACCCCATCGGTACTCCTAGAGGTCAGATATTGGTAAGTAATTGGCCTGCTCCGCATAGGGTGGCTCTTACCACTTCTGTCGTCAAGGCCTGTTTTTTCGGGGACGAGAGGTAACAAATAGGTAAGGTCTTGGTAAGCTGAGGCGGTGACTCTAAACATGAGGTCCGGGCTCAAGCGCGACCGGGTGCGCGACGTCCTGCTCGACTTCATCGCCGACATGAAGCCGGGCGAGGCGATCCCCTCCGAGCGGGATCTCTGCAAGGAGCTCGGGGTCTCCCGGCCCACGGTGCGCGCGGCGATCGACGATCTGGTCATGTCGGGGCTGCTCGTCCGCGAGCACGGGCGCGGCACGTTCACCGGACCGCACCGGGTCACCCAGGCACTGGCCTCGACCACGGGCAACTCGTTCTACGCGCCGCCCGCCGAGGGCAACTGGCTCAGCCGGATCCTGGAGTTCGGCTCCACCCCCGCGGGCGCCAGGCTCGCCGCCCGCCTCCAGCTCTCCCCCGCCGACCCCGTCCTGCGGGTCGTGCGGCTGCGCGTCGTCGACGACGAGCCGATGGCGATCGAGCGCATCCACCTGCCGTACGCCCTGGTCGACGGCCTGGTCCCGGCCGACATGGAGTCGGGCTCGTTCTACCGGCTGCTACGGGAACGTTTCAACGTCGACGTCCGCAGCGCCGTGCAGACGATAGAGCCCACCGTCACCGACGAGACCGAGGCCGAGCTCCTGCACGTCCCCCAGCACGCCCCGGCCCTGCTCTTCGAGCGCACCACCCGCGACGTCGGCGGCCGGATCGTCGAGTTCACCCGGTCGATCTACCGCGGCGACCGCTACCGGGTGACCTCCGAGCTGTCCTTCAACGCCGACTCCGGCTGATTCCCGTCTGGTCCCGGCCGGCCTCGGCCGACCCCGGGGCCCGCCCCGGCCGCCTCTCCTCGGGGGAGCCCGCCGGGCCGGGCATGAGCCCCGGTCCTTCCCTCATTTGATCGCGGCCAGATCCACGACGTACATCTTCTCCCCGAGCTGATAGGTGATCAGCCGGTCGAAGCCGATGTCGGGGATGCGCATGCCTCCTCTCTTGTCCCGTTGTATGCCTAGGTCGGAGGACGTGCCGGTGAGCAGGTCGTAGAGGAAGATGCCACCCTCCATGGGCATCCTCAGGTAGAACCGCTCCATGCCGGAATCGAACACCCGGACATCGAAAGGCACCGTCCGCTCCCCGGAACCGTCACGGTCGCGGACGAAGGCGCGTGGGTCGGATCCCTTGGGCACGCGCTGGCCGGAACACCGGTCGACGCCGCAGAAGACGAAGTTCTCGTCGGGCTTGACCACGGCGCCACGCCGCTCCCCCGTCTCGACGTTGAACAGCTCGCTGAAGTCGACATGCCTGTCCGGGGCGTCCCGATCGGTGTGGTGGCCCACCCAGGGCCACCGCAGGAGGTACTGCCCCTCGGTCCCCGGCACCGCCCGCGGCTCGCCGCCGCGCAGCGGCACCCGGTACACCCCGAAGCCGTCGCGGGTGAAGACCACGTCGGAGCCCACCACTTCCAACGCCTGGATGTGGCGGCCTTTTCTCGTGACGTCCAGGGAGACGTCGGTCACCTTTCGAGGGCTGCCGCCGCCGACGGGCACCGCCCAGATCCGCACGACCCGCTGCCGGCCCGGCTCCTTGTACGACGTCCACCAGACGATGTTTCCACCGCCCGCGGCGACGTCTTGGGAAGGGGACGTCGAATTCCCGGCCGGGATCTCGGCGATCCGCCGGGGCCTGCCGCTCTCCAGGTCGTAGCTCCACAGGAACTGCCTCCTCCCGTCACCCTTCGCCGTCTTGACGAGCAGCGTGCGGTCGTCGATGAGCAACTGCGGGATGTAAGCGCGGCCGTCGGGCAGCTTGACGGGTAGCTTGTGCAGGGCCTGCGGCCATACCCGCTCGATGGGCGGCGGCTTCTCCTCCGGTTTCAGGGTCGGCTGGGGCATCGGTCCCTGCGCGTCCGTGGCGTTCACCGCGGGCTGCTTCACGGCCGGCGAGCCCAGAACCCGCACCGCCGTACCCGCCCCACCGGCCACCACGACCACGGCCGCCGCCGCGAGCAGCGCGGCGGGCGCCCGCCGGGGGCGGCGGCGTGCCCGGACCGCCGCGGACAGCCTGGTCCTCGCCTGCTCGGGCACCTGGTCCGCCGCCCCGGCCAGAACGCGGGTGAGCTTGTCTTCGATGTCGGTCATCGCGTGCTCCCGTGGGCCGCAGGTGAGGTGGAGAGGGAGGACCGCAGCTTGTCCAGGCCGCGGGAGGCCTGGCTGCGCACGGTCCCCTGCGAGATGCGGAGCACCTCGGCGATCTCGGCGTCGGCCAGCTGCTCGTAGTAGCGGAGCACCAGCACGGCGCGCTGTCTGCGGGGCAGCGCGGCCAGCTCCTGCCAGAGCCCCTGGTCCTCCTCGGAGGGGAAGACCGCCTCCCAGGTCCGCTCGGGCGGCTCTTCGGTGAGATGCTCGCGCCTGCGCCGCCGCCAGATGCTGACGTGCAGCCGCGCCATCGTCGTCCGGGCGTAACCGTGCGCGTCGCTCTTGCGCCGCACCCTCGGCCAGGCGTCGCGCAACCGGGTCAGCGCCTCCTGCGCGAGATCGGCGGCGTCGTGGGGGTTGCCGGTCAGAACGTACGCGTAGCGGAGCAGAGCCTCACCCCGCTCGGCCGCGAAGTCGTCAAAACCGGGTTCGTCGTCCACATGCCGTCCCTTCTCCATCGTCATGGCCTAGACGCCGAAGAACCCGGAAACGTTGCACCGCGCCGTCGATGCGTACAGGCCGCGCTGGATGTCGGCGGGCGGCTCGGCTACCGAAATGCGGGCCAGTGCTTCGGCCTTCAGGCCGGGGGTGAAGGCCCGCGGGGGAGTGCCCGCCAGGGCGTGAGCGTGCCCTGATCTTCCAGGTCTTACCGCTCGGCCCACCATGCGTAGGGCACCAGGACGGCGCGGGGTTGCCCGTGTCGCTCCACGATGGTGGGTTCGCCGGTGAAGTGGGCGACGTCGATGGGGCGGCCCAACCGGTCGCGGAGGTGTCGAACACTCATACGTTCGGTCATGGAATTCATACGTTCGGTCATGAAGTCCGCGATACCTTTGGGGCCGTGCAGCTTCGTTACAACTACCGGCTCTACCCCGACGCCGACCAGCGTGTCGCGCTGGCCCGGGCGTTCGGGTGCGCCCGGGTGGTGTTCAACGACGGGTTGCGCGCACGCCAGGACGCCCGAGACCAAGGCCTGCCCTACCTCTGTGACGGGGAGCTGTCCAAGCGGGTCATCACGCAGGCGAAGCTCACTGGGGAGCGCGCGTGGCTGGGCGAGGTATCAGCGGTGGTTCTTCAGCAGGCGCTCGCCGATCTCAACACCGCCTACCGCACCTTCTTCGCCTCCCTGTCCGGTAAGCGTAAGGGTCGCACGGTGGGCCCGCCCCGGTTCAGGTCCCGCAAGGACAACCGGCAGAGCGTTCGGTTCACCAAGAACGCCCGATTCGTCGTCACGGTGGGCGGGAAGCTGCGCCTGCCGAAGATCGGGGAGGTGTCGGTCCGCTGGTCGCGTCCCCTGCCGTCGCAGCCGTCGTCGGTGACGGTGGTCAAGGACGCGTCGGGCCGTTATTTCGCGTCGTTCGTGGTCGAGACGACCGATGAGCCTCTTGAGCCTGTGCCGGACGTCGCGTCCGAGGTCGGTATCGACCTGGGGCTCACGCACTTCGCGGTGCTGTCGGACGGCCGGAAGATCAGCAACCCGCGCATCCTGCGGCGGGCGGCCAAGAAGCTCCGTAAGGCGCACAAGGCGCACAGTCGCACGCAGAAGGGTTCGGCGAACCGCGAGAAGGCCAGATTAAAGGTTGCCAGAGCGCATGCCACGGTGACCGACACGCGCCGGGACTGGGCACACAAGCTGTCCACCGCGTTGATCCGCGACAACCAAGCGGTGTACGTGGAGAACCTGGCGGTGTCCGGCTTGGCGCGCACGAAGCTGGCCAAGAGCGTGCACGACGCGGGCTGGTCGCAGTTCGTCGCCATGCTGGAGTACAAGGCGAAGCGGTACGGGCGGACTTTCGCGAAGATCGATCGGTGGTTTCCGTCGTCGAAGCTGTGCTCGGCGTGCGGCGTCCTCGCCGCGTCGATGCCGCTGGACGTCCGGTCGTGGATCTGCGCCTGTGGCGCGGCTCACGACCGGGACGTCAACGCGGCGATCAACATCCTGGCCGCCGGGCGGGCGGACAGGTTAAACGCTTGTGGAGGTGACGTAAGACCACCGCTCGCGGTGGCAGACGCCGATGAAGCAGGAAGCCTTCGGGGTGCCGCATGAGCGGCACCTGCGAGAATCCCCGACCTTCAGGCCGTGGAGCACGTCAAGTTCGTTCAGATGATGACCACCTCGGCTGTCCCGGTTCGGGGCGGTCTGCCCCGATGACATCCCTCGACGACCTGGTGGTCCGGGCGCGCTCCCTCGTACGGGAGGGGCGCCGCGCGCTGCTCGGCGTCACCGGAGGCCCGGGGGCGGGCAAGACCACCCTCGCCGAACACCTGGTCCGCCTGCTGCGGCCGGCGCCTCCCGAGGGGCTGCCGGAGCGGGAGTGGGTGGCGTACGTGCCGATGGACGGCTTCCATCTCGCCGACGTCGAGCTCGACCGGCTCGGGCGCCGCGACCGCAAGGGGGCCCCGGACACCTTCGACGCCGCCGGGTACGCGGCCCTCCTGCGCCGCCTGCGCGAGGACGAGGACGATCCGGTCTACGCGCCGGCCTTCGAGCGCGACCTGGAGCAGCCGATCGCCGGCAGCATCCCGGTCCCGCGGGCCGCCCGGCTCGTCGTCACCGAGGGAAACTACCTGCTGCTCGACCAGGGCGACTGGGTGCGCGTGCGGTCCTGGCTGCACGAGGTCTGGTACTGCGACCTCGACCCGGACGAGCGCGTGCGCCGCCTCGTCTCGCGGCACGAGCGCTTCGGCAAGGACCCCGACGCGGCGGTGGCCTGGGCGCTGGGAACCGACCAGCGCAACGCCGACCTCATCGCCACCACCCGCTCCCGCGCCGACCTCGTCGTCCCCGACGCCGTCCTGCGCTCGATCGGCGACAGCGAGACGGGGCCCGCTTGACGGAGACCGGCCCGGGCCCGGCGAGGTAGGTGCCGACGCACGGAGAGGCTATCCGGAGTCCCTCATCGGCCTCCCGGCCCTCTCGATGACCTCCTCGGTGCTGAGTGGGTCCTTGGGATGGTGACTCAGGCACATGGGGATCCGCACCTTCGCGAACGCCGCCCCCGCAGTCGCCGCGTAGAACTCCCCCGTCCGCAGTCGTGAGATGTCGGTGACGTCGCTCCCCTTGGCCTGGGCCATCTCTCTGGCGGCGGAGATCTGGATCGGGCTGTTCAGCAGGCCGAAGAACTGGGTCGCGGCATTCCCCGGAATGCGATTGTGCAGTCCCTTGGGGGCCTGGGTCGCGAACACGAGACCAAGCCCGTATTTACGCGCCTGGGAGGCCAGGGCCAGAGTGCTCTGCGTGCAAGCCGTCATCGTGCCGGACGGGGCGAACGTCTGAGCCTCGTCCATCACGAACAGCCCGCCCAATGGCCGGTCACCGGCCGGGTTCTTCTTGATCCAGGCGAACAGGGCCATCTGCAGCTGGTTCACGAAACTTTGCCGCTGGTAGTCCGACTGCAACCCGACAAGGCTGATCACCGAGACTCGGGCCCTCTTCCCCGGGGGAGGGGTCAGCAGGAGGCCGGGGTCCATCGGCACGCCCTCGCCGCCGAACATCGGGTCGTTGACCATGGCCGCGGTCAAGCTCTGAGCTAGGTCGGCCGCGATCTTCTCCGCGTTGTCGAGCTCGCTCACCCCGTCGGGCAGCGCCGACAACATCGCGATGTAACCCCTGAGACCGCCCGCCCCCCGCCGCCCGTAGTGCCTGAGCGTCTCCCTGAGCACCGCCTGTCCGAGCTGAGCCTTGGCCGTCCTGGCCTCCAGCTTGACCCGCGGCACGATGGAGGCGACGGCCACCTCGACGGCCTCGGTGAACTCGTCGGGATTGTCGACGACGCTCGCGAAGTCGGGAAGAGGCTGGAAGCTGAGGGGACGGCCCATGCTGCGGCGCGGCGTCCAGACCACGACATCGGTGTTGGCGTGATACTCCTCGGCCCTCGCGGCGTCACCGGCGTCCCAGTGCGCCGGCGCGTGCGGCCACGGGTCTCCCAGGCGTGCCAGGTCGTTGTTGGGATCGAGCACGATGGCCGACACGCCCTGGATCGCGCACTTCTCGATCAGACCGCGAATGAGAACGGTCTTCCCCGACCCCGATCCGGCGAAGATCGCGGTGTGTTTCCTGAGCGACTCCAGGTCGATGTCGAGGGAGGTGCCGTCGGCTACCGCTCTGCCGAGCGCGACGGACGGCGCGCGGTTCGCGGCGGGCCTCGTATGGGGCCTCCCCCCGGGGCCCACGAGAGGTTCTTCTGTGGCGGTGGGTCCGTGCTCGGCCGCGATGAGTGCGGTGACGTGCTCCGGCGCCCCGGTTTCTTCGGAAACAGCGCGGCCGGACGGTTCGTCGAAGACGGAGGGAGAGCGCGGTTCGTCGGGATCAGGGCGTTCGTCAGGAACGGTCCACTCATCCCCCAGTGCCTCGCCGAGCATCTTGACGTCACCGGTGGGCTTCCGCGAGACGAGCCACGCCCGCAGGTTCTCGGGGTTCTCTGAGTTCTCGGCGAACAGGTCGCGGAGCGCCGCGAGGATCCTGAGGTCCTCTTC
Source organism: Streptosporangium sp. OZ121 (assembly GCF_051918885.1). Classification (NCBI taxonomy): domain Bacteria; kingdom Bacillati; phylum Actinomycetota; class Actinomycetes; order Streptosporangiales; family Streptosporangiaceae; genus Streptosporangium; species Streptosporangium sp. OZ121. The sequence continues at coordinate 19,167 of NZ_JBPXMC010000021.1, read as the reverse complement.
GTCCACGCGGAGCACCCTGCCGCCCGCCCGCTCGAACTCCGCGAGGACCTCACGAGTACGCGGTCCCTTCGCCCACTCCGCGTTCCGCAGCACGAACAGTTTCCGCTTCGGGACCTCGGCGTCCAGGCCCGCCGCCACCGAGGCGCCGCGCAGCCGGACCAGCGCGGCGTTGCCGTGCGTGGTGGCGATCGCGCGGAAGCACCAGTGCGCCTCGTCCTCGGTGGTCTCGTCCAGGCTGCGCCGCAGGCGCGCGTGCAGGGGAGGCTTCGCGCTCGGTGGGGGATCCTGGCTGAACATTCGTCCCGCGTCGCCCCGCTCGGTGATCCAGGCGTCGAGCCCCGCCGCCAACAGGGCGGGCATCGTCGTGTCCTCCGTGGTGGAACCGGTCGCCGAGGTCACGTCCGCGGTGTCCCTCAACTCGGTGAAGCGGGCGTCCAGCGCCGCGAGATCCCCCGAGGAGGCCGAAGGCTTGGGGCCGACGACCGGCCCCGGTTCAGTGGAGGATCGGAGGCTCTCCAGCTCCCTGATCTCGCCGTCGGTCAGGCAGGAGTGTATGTGCCGATCGACAATCTTCAGCAGTTCCCGGGGGGTGAAGTCGGGGGCGTCCTCGAACGCGGACGGCCGCACGGGCCATGTCGGATAGGGCAGGGTGAAGTCGAGATCCCGGAACGGCAGCGCGAACCGCCGCTCGACCAGGGCGCGGCCGACCTTGGCATCGGGGATGGTCATGAGCTGGACCGTCTGCCGAAACCGGTCCTGGACGGTGTCGGTGGCGAGCTTCTCGATGAGGATCCAGGTCGTCGGGATGCAGGAGATGACCGTCAGCGTCCTGCGGGTGACCTCCCGCAGCGACATCAGCCCGCCCGCGACCTGCTCGACGACGAGGGCCTCGCGCCAGTTCTGCTCCGAGTCGCTGACACCGGCGATCGAGGACTGCGCGATGAGCATGTCGAGCTGGTCGACCGCGATCACGGAGGGGCCGGTGAGCGCCATGAGCCGCGAGATGTCCCTCACGATCTCCTGCGGCGACTTCTCGCCTCGCCGGAGACCCCATAGGGCGCGCTCGCCCGGCTCCTCCTCGGGGATGGAGGACAGGTAGGCGAACCCGATGTCCTGCGCTGTCAGGTCGTCGGAGGTGAGCAGGACGAGCGCCCGCGCGGTGTTCTGGCTCTCCCGGCCCAACGGCCCGTCGAAGCGGCGCAGCGCATCGACGAAGGCGTCGAGGGCCTCCCTCGTCAGGGTCGTGTTCCCGGTCACCGCGCGCCGCACCATCCGCGGGACCTCGACCAGCGACGACAGGCGGTCCAGGAAGACCTTGAGCTGGCTCGCCCCGTCCTCCTGCGCCTTACGGGAGAGGCTGTCGAGCATCGACACCACGACGCTCTCCCAGAAGCTCCTGGCGTCCAGCAGGCTTACCAGGAAGAAGTATCCGCCCTCCCGCAGCACCCGGTCGCGTGCCCAGCCCAGCAGGTGCGTCTTACCGGTGCCCCGCTGGCCCTGGACGACCACGCCGATCGGGCTCGCGGCGCGGCTCTCCCCGGCCTCGCCCAGCCCGTCGAGCAGGAGCTGGCCGGTGTGGCGGTGCAGGCCTCTCACATGGAACGGCGAGGTGTTCCACACGTCGTCGGGGACCATCGCCGAGTTCAGCCTGAGCTTGAGCTCCGCCAGCGCTTTGCGCTCCTCATCCGTCATCGCGCCTCGATCCAGAGGAGGTGCTTCTCCTGCTCGCCGATGGTCACCGCCGCGTCCCTGTCTTCCTTGGACAGCTTCTTCTGGTCGGCCTCGGGAACGATGTTCACGTCCGGCATGCGGTTCATCCGGACGAGGGTCTCGTCGACTCTCGCCCTCGTCACCTCGCCCAGGAGCGGACGGAGCTTCGTGAGGCTCACCCAGGCGCCCGGCTTGGTGGTCAGCTCGCGGTAGGCGGCACGGATGCGCTCCTCGACATCCGGCGTGGGAGTCGCGGACGACGGCGCGGGGTCATTCGAGGAGACCGCAGGTGCCGGGGCGTCGGAGGACATCGTGGTCGCCGGGATGGTGTTCTCCGCGAAGACGTCGGCGAGGCTGTGCCCGGATCGCTCCATGAATCCCTGCAGGCCGGACAGGACGGCGCGGAGCGCGGTCCCCGCCGAGCCCGAGCGCTGCGGTATGACGATTCCGGCGCGAAGTTCGTCGGTCAGACAGGCCCATCCGGCGTCGGTCAGCACGTGGACGAACGCGCGTCCTTCCTTCCGGCTCTCCACCAGCTTCAGGTCGTTCAGGTTCTGACGCGGTTTTCCGGTGAGTGTCAGACCGTGACGTTCCTTGAGCTCCACATTGGAGATCTCTCTCGCCTCGATCATCAGCACCAGGAGTGCGGCGATTTCCGGCAGCGAAAGTGCTTTATCGGGCATGTTCCAGTCCTTCCAACACACCGGGGCGACGGCCCCGGAGAAATCGCCTTATCTGGTGAAGCACGGTTTCCGTATCGGTCATCACCTGCGCGTTGGTGAAGCGCAGCACCGCGTAACCGTCGAGTTGGAGCCGTACGTCCCGTTGCCGGTCTGCCGCGTACGCGAGGGCGGAATGGTGTTCGGGTCCGTCGATCTCGATGACACACCGCTCGTCCCGCCAGAGCAGGTCCACCCGGATCGGGTTGACGAGCGGGTGCGGCCGGTGGGTCTGGTTCCACGCCCGCCCCGCAGCCCAGTCGCACGCGGCAAGCGCGGTCTCCAGCGTTCGCTCGGCGACGCTCGCCGGATGCGGCCTCCCAGCCACGGGCGGGTACGTGGCCATGGGCCCCGTACGGGTATCGGGCCGGAGCATCGGCGGTGCCGGTAGATCGCGGACGAGGTCCGTCACCTCGGCCGGTAGTCGCAGGGGCGTCACGGCGATCCGGTCCACGGTGGTCAACGGGGCGCCGGTGAGCCAGACACCCAGGTCGCCGTGATGGGCCAGCCATTCGCATCCCGTGACGAGAGACTCCTCGGCGGCCGGGGAAAGGTCCGCCGGTACGTGTACGAGGACGGCCGCGCGGGATCGGCCGAAGCTGGCGGCGATCACCCGTCCGAGACCGGCGGCCCGTACCTCGGCCGCGAATCCGGGGGAGCGCTGCGCTCTCGCCTCCCTGGGTGTCCGTCGGGCGGGAGTTCCGGCATCGCGAAGCGCGCGTTCGGCGAGGTCTGCCAGAAAGGGGCCGAAGTGCTCGGTCGCGGACGCGGTCCGCAGCGCCAGCACGCGTACGGCGCGCCTGCCCGCGCCACCGGGGCCGCCGATGCCCTCCGCTCCCGGCAGCCACGCCGGAAACAGGCCGATGGCGGCCTTTTCCAGCTCGCGCAAAACCGAGGAGACCATTTCCGTCATGGATCGGGTGTCGCCCGCGAAGTAGGTGACAATCGCCGGAGTGTCATCGGGGAGCGGGTCGATCGAAAGGGCGATGGCATCGGCGTCCGCGCCGTGAACGCGTACGACGCGCCCTATCGGCAGCTCCGCCCATGATCCTGCCACGCCACTTCCCTTTTCGCGCGATGAGACCTCGCGAGGTTATAGGCCGGTGCCGGGTAATGCAGGCGCTTTGCCAGAAGCGATGAAATTCGTCCGCTTCTAGTGCCGGGAATTTCGTATTTGAGGGGATTTATCCCTCGGCCTGGATGTCGCGGTGTCGTCGGACGGACGGCGGTGTGCGCCGCCGACTCGCTCCCTGCCCAACGGTCCTTCGTGGACCGTGAACCCGGTCGGGGGGTCGTGGCGATACATCGCTGATCACTTTTCCGACGGGAAGGCCGGCCTTCATGCCATGGTGCCCGCGATGACCGCGCCACTCACCGCCCAGACTCGCGACTGCGACCTCATCGACGAGTCGCGGACCCACCCGGAGGCGTTCGCGGCGCTGTTCGACCGCTACTCCGGAATGCTCTACCGGTACGTCTCCCGGCGGCTGGGCCCGGAGATCGCCGAGGATCTCGTCGGCGAGACGTTCCTGGTCGCCTTCGCCCGCCGGAGCCACTACGACCTGGCCCACGCCGACGCCCGGCCGTGGCTGTTCGGCATCGCCACCAGGCTCGTCTCCCGGCACCACCGCACCGAGGCCGCCCGTTACCGGGCGCTGCGGCGCAGCCCCGCCGAGGGCACCGTGGACTCCCCCGCCGACCGGGTGGTCGCGGAGGTCACCGCCCAGGTGTCCCGCCCGGCGCTCGCCCGTGCGCTGGCCGGGCTCTCGTCCGGGGACCGCGACGTCCTGCTGCTGGTCGCCTGGAGCGACCTGTCGTACGTGGAGGTCGCCCGGGCGCTGGACATACCGATCGGCACCGTGCGGTCCCGCCTGAACAGGGCCAGGCGGAAGGTACGCGCGGAGTTCGGCGACAGCAATCCGATGCACGAGGAGGAGTGACCATGGACGATCTGACGATGCTCCGCGACCTCGGCCGCGAGCTGGAGCACGAACCGCCCGCCACGCTCGCGCACCAGCGTGCGCGCCTGCTCGACGCCTCGGCCGGTTCCCCCCGTGGTCTGTCCCGCACCCCGGCCCGCTCCCGGTGGCGGCTGCCCCGCGCGATGCGCGGCTGGCCGATGCTCGCGCTGATCGCGGCGGTCACCGCCGCCGTCGCCGTCGTTCCCGTCGTGCTCCTGAGCGGGCGCCCGCTCGTACCGGGCCCGTCCGTGCCGGGTCCCTCGGGGGATCGCCCGTACAAGCAGGGAGAGGCGCTCAACGTGCTGGTGGTCGGGACCGACGGTGAGGCGCTCAGCCCCCGCCGGCGTGAAGCCGCGGGGATGCGCAGTGACACGATGATCCTGCTGCACATCTCCGCCGACCGGCGTAAGACCCGGGCCGTCAACATTCCCAGGGACTCGATCGTCCGCGTTCCCGCCTGCGAGTCCCCGGACGGGACGGCGCTTCCGGCCAGAACCGACATGATCAACTCGGCGTTCCACGCGGGCGGGCTGTCGTGCGCGTGGAAGACGGTCGAGTCGACCACGGGGATCCATGTCGACCACGCGGTGGAGATCCATTTCTCCGGGTTCAAGGGCATTGTCGACGCGCTCGGCGGGGTGGAGGTCGATCTGCCGCGGCCGGTGGACGACGCCAAGGCGAAGCTGCGGCTGCCCGCGGGAAAGCGGCAGCTTCTCAGCGGCGAGCAGGCGCTGGGTTACGTGCGGCTCCGCAACTTCGGCGACGGGACCGACCTGGAGCGGATCAAGCGCCAGCAGCATTTCATGAACAGGCTGCTCATGAGGGTGAACAATCATATGAACAACCCCGCGACGCTTCTCGCCCTCATCACCGAGGTGAAGAAATCGGTCAGGACCGACGCCGGGTTCGACCTGGGGGCGATGTACGCCATCGCGCGGGGCATGGCGAAGTTCGCGCCCGGCTCGGTCACGTTCTCCACGGTTCCCACCCGTCCGCACCCCGAGGATCCGAACCGTCTCGCGTGGGACGGAGCCGCCGCCGAGCGGCTCTTCGCCGGGATCAGGAAGGACGGCGGGTGAGCCAGAGGGCTCCTCGTCCCCGGTTGTCGGTAAGGACATAAGCGGATAAAAGGGGCGGGCATGCCGAATGTGGCTCGGTGTGAGTTTTGATGGTCGATGTAGTTCGTCTTTCCGGAAATAAGGCGATATCTCCGTGGAAACATCCGCACGTCATGGGAGAACCCATGTCCGTTGCCCGCTGTATCACCACCGCCGCCCTCGCCGCCCTCATGGTGGCGCTCACCGCGCCGGTCGCGTCCGCCGCCCTCATCCCGCCCCGGCCCGCCGTGCCGGGCGAGTGCTCGCTCTTCGGGGCGGTGACCGTCAGGAAGGGCGATCGTACGGAGACCTGGACGTGGGGGCCGGGCTACCAGAGCTACCTCAGCAGTGAGAGCAGTTCCCGGCAGTTCACGCAGACCATGTAGGAGTTCACGCAGACCAGGTGGGGGAGGTCAGGCCGGGTGCCGGTGAGGCCGGGGCCACCGGCACCCGGCCGCCCGAATTTCCGATCATTCTCTGACCATGGGCCTGAACTGGTCATTTCTTGGCAGCATGCCGCCGTCCTCCAAGGGTGATCCCGTCCGCCGGTCTTAGCGTCGAACGATGGAGATCGACGTGGTGTCGCCCCACCCGGACGAGCGGGCGGCTCTGACGCGCCGGGTCGTGGCCGATCGAGCGGCCGCATGAGCGGCGCGGGGAACGGGTGGTACGGCACCGGCCCGTTTCCGCACACCCGGGCCGAACTCTCCCGGGACGAAACACTCCATGGTTCCCGGGACGAAACACTCCGTGGCGAGGCGTCCCGGAACCAGCGAGCCTGGGGTGAGTCATCGCGGCGCGTACCGTCCCAGGGCGGGCTGCCCAGAGGGCAGGTCGTGGTGATCGCCGGGGAGCCGGTGGCCGGGAAGGCCAAGCTCGGGCTGATCCCGCCCTTCACCGCGCACGAGGCCGCGGCGCTGGCCGCCGCCGCCCTCGAGGACACGCTGCGCGCGGTCGCCCGCGTCCCGGTCGCCCGGCGCGTGCTCGCGCTCGACGGCGCCCCGGGACCCTGGCTCCCGCACGGGTTCACGGTGCTGCCGCAGCGCGGGGACGGGCCGGACGAGCGGCTCGCCGCGGCCCTCGACGACGCCCACCGGCTCCTGCCCGGGCCGGTCGTGCTCATCGGCATGGACACCCCGCAGGTCACCCCGGACATGCTGGTCTATGCGCTGTCCCTGCTCAGCGCCTACGACGCGGTGTTCGGCCCGGCGACGGACGGCGGGTTCTGGCTGCTCGGGCTGCGCGCCCCCGACCCCGCTCTCCTGCTCGGCGTCCCGACGCCGGAACCGACCGCCGGCGAGATCCAGCTGCGGATGCTGGGGGAGGCCGGGTTGAGCGTCGCCCTGATGCCCCGTCTCACCGACGTGGACACCGCGGCGGACGCGTTCACGGTGGCCGCGCAGGCCCCGCGGTCCTTTTTCGCCGCCACTCTCGCCAGGATGAGCGCGCTCCGGTGAGCGGGGCACCGGGAGGCGGTACGGAAGCCTAGAAAAGCGTTGGGGCGGCGGCCTCGTCCGCCCGCTCCAGCTCGCCCGGCTCGAAGATCCTGATCACGCCGTACGTGCCGTCGTACCCGGGTTCCCGGATCACCTCGCCGCGGCGCAGCCGCCCGACGGCCTCCGCGAGCGGCGGTGAGTGGGCCGCGATGTCGTCGACCGGTACGTCCTCCAGAATGCCCAGCTCGGGCCCCAGGACGGCGGTGAGCCTGTCGACCTCCTTGAGGACCTTCTTGCTCTTCGACCCCACGTCGAGGATCTCGCCCACGATCTCCGGCAGCGGTACGAGGTTGCGGAAGCCCGCGACGCCCTCCGGCCGGAAACCGTCGGGCCGGTCGGCCAGTTCCTGGACCCGGTTCAGCACGCCCACCGTGAGCGGCTTCCCGCACACGGGGCAGATCCCGTCGCGCCCGCGCGTCTCCTCGGGGTCCATCCGGGTGTCGCACTTGCGGTGCCCGTCGACGTGGTACTTGCCCTCCTCGGGGAAGAACTCGGTCGTTCCCGCGTACCCGGCTCCGGTCCGGAGCGCTCGCAGGACGGCGAAGTAGTCGAGGTCGGTCTCGAACACCGTGGTCTCGCGGCCGAGCATGGGCGGCGAGTGGGCGTCGGAGTGGCTGACCAGCCGGTAGCGGTCGAGGGCGGAGACCCGCCAGTTCATGGCCGGGTCGCTGGACAGCCCGGTCTCCAGCGCGAAGATGTGTTCGGAGAGCTCGCCGTAGCACTCCTCGATCGTGTCGAACCCGGACTTCGAGCCGAAGACGCCGAACCACGGCGTCCAGACGTGGGCGGGCACCAGGTAGGCGCCGTCGCCGCTGCTCAGGGTGATCTCCAGCAGGGCGCGGGAGTCCATGCCGAGGACGGGCCGCCCGTCCGCGCTCAGGTCGCCGATCCGTTCGAGCCTCGCGTTGAACGCCGCGGCCTCGTCGAAGCCCGGCATGTAGACCAGGTGGTGGATCTTGCGGGTGCGCTCGCCACGCCGGTAGATCGTGGAGACCTCGGTGGACAGCATGAACCGCACCTGGCCGGAGGCCACCCCGGCGGGTGGCGGACCGAGGACGTCCGGAGCGCGTTCCTCGCGCAACCGGAACAACCCCGGCTCCGCCGGTACGAGGTTCTCGCGCAGCTGCTCGAACCACACCGGATGTGTGAAATCACCGGTGCCCATCAGCGCGATGCCCTTACGCCGCGCCCACCATGTCAGATGTTCCAGATCACTGTCTCTGCTGCAGGCCCGAGCGTATTTCGAGTGAATGTGCAGGTCAGCATGAAACCGCATTCATCACATTCTGCCACAGGCCATATATGGAGCTCAGTAAGCAGCCGAACCAGCTCAGATCGGTGACAGTCTCCCCACTCCGCTCCGGACGGGCTCGCCGCGCTCCCCGGACTTCACGAGCTGTGGCGCGAAACCTCGGGAAGGCCGTGGAAGTGGGGCCGTCACCGCGGCGGCCGTCCCCGCCGGCCCGGTCCCGCGCGCACTCGGCGCCCCCGGAAGATCGATCCGGCGGATCCCGGACGATCCGATGATCGTTTTCCTGTGAGAAAAGACCGGCGGGTGATTTCGCACCGGAAAGGGAACCGCCCGGCGGGAATGTTCATCTCGGCGGAGGCGGCGGGCCGTTATCGTGGAGATGTCGCGCGAGCGCGGGGGAGGTGCCAGGATGATCGGGCAGGAATGGGATCCCGATCCGGGTGGTGAGAGCGAATCCACGGGTCGTCGAATTGCCAGGGCGCGTAAACGCAGAGGGCTCACCCAAATCGGTCTCGCGGCGAAAGCGAATGTTTCTCGTAGCTTGATCGCACAGGTGGAGGCGGGTCACAAGCGGGCCACCCCCTCGCTTGTCGCGGCCGTGGCGAGAGCGTGCGCGGTCGACGCCGCCGAGATCATCGGCCGGTCTCCCGGAGGGCCGAACAGGGGAGTGGACAGGCGCACCGAGGCGATGCACGCGGCGATGCCTCCCATCAGGCGAGCGCTGGCCTACGCCGACATCTCCCCCGAGCTGGAGGTTCCTCCCAGGTCGCTCGACGAGCTCGCCGCGGAGCTGGTCAAACTCCAGAAACTGCAGGGGGCCGCCGCGCACGTCCGCCTCGGTGCCCGCCTGCCCGCGACCATCGAGGAGTTGACGGTCCACGCGGTCGAGTCGGACGCTCCGAGGGCGTGGCGCCTGCTGAACCACGCGTACGCCATAGCGGTGTCCCTGACCCGGCGTCTGGGCTACAACGACCTGGCGCAGGTCGCCGTCGAGCGGGCCGCGGTCGCCGCGCCGCGCGCCGACGACCCGCACCTGCGGCACCTGGTCTCCCTGTCGCGCGCGTTGTTGCTGCTCACCCTGGGGTCCGGTGACATCGCGTTGACCATGGTGAAGCGGGCGGCGGATGAGGTGGACCGGTCGGAGACGGCGGGGCTGCAGGTCTACGGCTCCCTCCACCTGCGCGCCGCCGTCTCCGCCGCGCGGACGGGGCACGGGGCGGACGCCTGGGAGCACCACGGCCTCGCGGCGGAGGCGGCGGCGCGGCTCGACGCGCGGCCGGGGCCCGACCCGTACGGGCTGCAGGTGAATCCCGTCAACGCGGTGATCCACGGGTGCGCGGTGGCGACGGAACTCGGTGACTACGACACGGCGATCCGCCTGGACTCGGGGTTCACGCCGTCCTCCAGGCTCTACGCCGAACGCAGGGCGCATCACGAAATCGACATGTCCAGGACGCACCTGTTACTCAAAGAACACGACAAAGCGCTCAGACGAGTGCTCAACGCCGAGCGAATCGCCCCACAGATGGCGCGATTCCACCCTACGGCCAGAGAAGCCGTCAGGCAGTTGGGAACCTATTACCGGACCGTTCCCGAACAGCTGCGCGGCCTGGAAAGTCGAATGGCCTTCTAGTCTTATCCGGTGTTTTGTTCACGGGAAATCGTGAACACTGGTGACGGCGATTCTTCATAAGGTCGTGGCGATGGTGAGAACCGCGACCCTCGCCATCCGGATCCGGTGAGTCCGACCTTGGAGGATGGGTGACACGGCGTGGGGTGCGGACTGAGTCCCGGGCGACGGTCGACGAGGCGACGGCGGAACGCCACGACAGGGCGCTGGCGGTCGTGCAGCGACTGCTGATCGAGCGGGGAATCCGCGCCCACCGCCACCACACGATGAGCCTGGGGTTCTTCGCAGCCCGCCCAGGGGCTCCCGCCTGGCCCGGACGGGCCGGCCTGGGCTCGCGGACGGACCGGCGTCCGCCCGAACTGGCCGTGATCGCTCAGGGGCGGCGCGCCGCCACGGTGACCATAGGTCCACGCTCCGGCTGCTACCTGGTGTCCGTCCGTGACGGCCCCAACCTCTACGCCGTCAGGCGGGAGCAGCCCCACCGGGTGGTGGAGCTGATCGTCACCGACCGGCTGGGCGAGCCGTCATGATCGTCAGGTCGTTCACCGGTCCCGAGGACGTTCTGCCCCGAGGCCGGGCCGGACGGCACCGGCCACTCGCGGGGAGGGCGCCCGCGCGGGAGGGCGGTCGCGCCGGGACGGGAACGAGCGGTCAGGAAAGGCAGCCGACGTGGGCGAGGGCCTGCTTCAGCAGGACGCCCTGCCCGCCGAGCATCTCCTGCTGCACCAGCGGGGACGAGGCCTCCTCGGGGGTGAACCAGACGAGGTCGAGGGCGTCCTGCCGGGGACGGCAGTCACCCGCGACCGGGACGACGTAGGCGAGGGAGACCGCGTGCTGCCGGGGGTCGTGGTAGGGGGTGATGCCCTGGGTCGGGAAGTACTCGGCGATGGTGAACGGCTGCGGGGAGGCCGGGACGCGGGGCAGTGCCGTCGGGCCGAGATCCTTCTCCAGGTGGCGCATGAGCGCGTCACGGACGCGCTCATGGTGAAGCACGCGGCCGGAGACGAGGGCGCGGCTGACCGCTCCGTCCGCCCCGATGCGCAGCAGCAGGCCGACACGCGTGACCACTCCCGTCTCGTCGACCCGCACCGGTACGGCGTCGATGTAGAGAATCGGCATCCGCGCGCGGGCCGACTCCAGTTCCTCGGGAGCGAGCCAGCCGGGCGTGGTTTCGGTCATTTCGGTCATTGACCGATCGTACGTCGCGGCCGGCTCGAAAACGCGTTCCCTCCCCGCGACCGGCTGTCGAGAGCCGGTGCCGGCGGGCACGGCACTTCAGGATCTTCCCGTCAGCCGGCGATCTTCCCGTTCCCGCACGGGTCCGGACCACGGAACGCGCGCACGCCTCCCCCGGCGGGGTTCGGGGTCAGAAGAGCCGTGAGAGCCACTCGGCCTGCTCGCGCTGCAGGAAGGCCTCGCCTCCCTCGTGGTCGTTCCACTCGTAGGCGATCATCTTTTTCCGGCCGCCGTAGTGGTTGAAGGCCGCGTAGCCCCCCGAAGGGGGACAGGTCTCGTCACGCAACGCCACGCTGAACAGCGCCGGGCAACTCGCACGGGGCGCGAGGACCGCGAGGTCGAAGTACGCGGTCATGGCCAGGGCGGCGCCGGCCTCGGCGCGATGGGTGCGGCACCACTTCACCAGCTCGGCGTAGGGGCCCTGCGTGGCGAGATGAGCGGAACGTCGGATGTCGCAGAGAAACGGGACGTTGGGCATCGCGCCCGCGACCGTCGGATGCAGGGCCGCGGCGGCGAGTGCCAGCGCGCCACCCTGGCTGGTTCCGGCCGTCACGAGCCGCTCCCGATCGGCGAAGGGAAGCAGCGCGGCCGCGTCCACCGCGCGGACCGCGTCGGTGAAGAGACGGCGGTAGTAGTAGGAGTCGCGGTCCGGCAGCCCGTCGGTCAGGAACCCCGGGACGCGCGGACTCCCCGAGCTGCCCGTGTCGGGGGTGTCTCCCGTACGCCAGGCGCTGCCCTGACCGCGGGTGTCCATGACCAGGTGCGGATGGCCGACAGCGGACCAGTAGAGCCACTCGTGGGGGAGGCCGCGGCCGCCTCCGTAGCCGATGTACTCGATGACGGTCGCCCGGGTGCCGTCGGCGTCCTTCGGCACGAGATACCACGCGCGGATCGGCTGGCCGCCGAACCCCGCGAAGGTGACGTCGTAGACGGCCACGGACCGCAGGGGGGTGTCCTCGACCGGCTCCGCCGTCACGTTCAACGGGTGGTCGGCGGCCTCGTCCAGAGTCTTCTGCCAGAACTCGTGGAGATCTTCCGGTGTGTACAGGTTCGGTAGGTAGTTCGCGATGTCGTCCAGGGGTAGTTCCCAGCCCATGGGCCGCCCTCCGTGTTCCTCTGAGAATGTCGCCCGACCCCGGTCGTGACCGTACAGGATCGATGTGGCCGAGGCGATCGCGCCGACGTCCAGGAGGGACCGGAGCATCGCGCGGGGAAGGCGATCGGCGCCGCGCTCGTGCCGTGGAGGAAGCGCGCGTCGCATCCGGCGCCGTCCCCTGCCTCAGCCCCCAGTGCCCGCGGGGTGCTCATCATGTCAAGGATGCGGGCAGGGGGCGGGCCGCACGGCACAAAGCCCAGGTCCGGATATGGGCCTGGGCTTTGTGCGGGGCAGGGGTCACGAGACCGTCTGGAGGGTCCGGCAGGGCGTGGCCAGGGCGTCGGCGCACACCCGGTGCAGCTGTCCCTGATGGAAGACCAGCGGCTCCCCGTCGTCGTCGTTCGTGGCCAGTGAGGTCACCCTGGCGAGGATCAACTCGTGGTCTCCCACCAGGTGGCTCGCCTCCAGGACGCAGTCGATCCACGCCAGCGCGCCGTCGATCGCCAGATGGCCGCTCTCCTTCGTGGACCAGCCGATGCCGGCGAACCGGTCGGCGCCCCTGGTCGCGAACGATCGGCACACCCCCGCCTGCTCGACGCTCAGCAGGCTGATGGTGAAGGCGCCCACGGCCCTGATCCGCGGCCACGTCGTCGAGGTGTGAGCGGCGCAGAAAGCCACGATCGGCGGGTCGAGGGAGACCGACGTGAATGAGTTGACCGTGAAACCGCACGGCTCGCCGTCCGACATCGCGGCGATCACCACCACCCCGGTCGGGTACCGACCGAGCACGCGCCGCATTCTCAGGCTATCGATCATCACTCACCGCGCTTCCCACGTCCGCTTGAGCCGGTCGAGATGGTTGAGGCTGTCGAGCACGGTGTCCGTGTCGGGGACGAAGTCGATGAGACAGCCGATCTCGTCGACGCCGATCTTCTCGAGGGAATGCAGCAGGGCCATGCCGTCGTCGACCGTGCCGAAGAGGCCGCCGGTGTCGAAGTAGCGGTCGAAGGAGATCTCAAGGAGGAACTCGATGTCCTCGGAGTCCATCGATTCCGGGTCCAGGCCGGGAACCAGCTCCTCGGCCGCCTTCATGACCAGCCCGATCGAGCTGCGCAGGTAGTCGGTGAACGGCTGGTGGACCACCTCGCGCACGCGGGCCCGGTCCTCGCCGAGGAAGGTGTGCAGCATCAGCACGACATGGCCGGTGCCGCCGTGGTTCCTGGCGAAGTGCTCGCGGTAGTCGGCGACCTTGTGCACCAGCTCGTCCAGGCTCTGGCCGAGCAGGTGCGTGAGGATGCCGACGCCGAGCTCGCCCGCCTGGCGGAACGTCTCGGGGTTGCCCGAGCTGGTGAGCCACGTCGGCAGTTCCGGCTGGATCGGGGCCGGATGGGTCCGGAGCTTGACCGGCTCGCCGGCGCCGTCGTTCACCTCCACCGACTCCTGGCGCCACAGGCGCCGCACGGTGTCGACCGTTTCGGTCGTCACCTGCCTGCGGTTGCCGTAGTTCTCCGGCCGGAGCGCGAAGTCGTCCAGGTGCCAGCCGGTCGCGAAGGCGATGCCGGCGCGGCCGCCGGACAGGTTGTCCACGACCGCCCATTCCTCGGCGATGCGTGCCGGGTGGTGCAGCGGGGCCACGACGCTTCCGGCGCGGATCGCGACGTGCTCCGTCACGGCCGCGATGGCCGCGCCGGTGACGGCGGGGTTGGGGTAGCGGCCACCGAACTCATGGAAGTGCCGTTCCGGCGTCCACACCGCGGAGAAACCGTGGGTGTCGGCGAACCGGGCCCCTTCCAGCAACAGCCGGTACTGATCGGTTCCTGCCCTTGCCTCGTCAGCGAAATAGAAAAGGCCAAAGTCCAACGGTTTCTCCTAACGTGCTGTAGGGCTCGCATGGAGCACACGCTCGTATACGGCCAAGCGGCACCATTATTTGCCGGATCGGAGAAGCCGAGTAACCCCTAGGATCCACTAAACGGGCGGGGCTGTGCGCGGCGCGAGCCCGGTGGCCCCCGGTTTCCGTCCGCCTCCATCCGCGCGGGCAGCCGGGGGGGACCTCTTCCGAGCACGCGTCGTCGCGGACGGCGCCGCGCGAAACTTCCAGGTGACCGCGCAGCACGGCTGTGACGCCGTACCCGGGGTCGCGGCCGGCGACGAGTTCGGCCCCGCGGTCGCACCGGATCGGCGGCAGGGATTCACCCCGCTCACGGGACCCCGTGCCGCCCGCCGCCGGGCACCGGCCCCTTACCCCACCGGCCGGTGTAGGGGACTTCGTAGGGGAATACCGGCCCGATCTTTAGGGGCGAGCCCCGGTAGCTACGCCGCTGTCTCATGGGCTGGAATGAGGCGTGAATGAGGCGGGGCATCCGTTCACGAAATGAATGGCGCATTGTCGAATATCCCTGCTTATCGGCCGAGAGGATATACGCAACGTGACTCTTACCACAGAACGCGGCCTGGAAACACCTCTCTCGCAGCGGGAGAGGGTCGCCGAACTCGGAATGCTCAAGGATCAGGCACGCGGCGGTGATGTCCAGTCGGCCACGGAGCAGCAGCGGGCCAAGGGCAAGCTCACCGTCGACGAACGGCTGGAACTGCTCTTCGACCCCGGTAGCTTCACCGAGATCGAGCAGCTGCGCAGGCACCGGGCGAGCGGCTTCGGCATGGAGAACAGGCGACCGTACACCGATGGCGTCGTGACCGGATGGGGCACCGTACACGGACGCACCGTTTTCGCCTACGCCCACGACTTCCGGATCTTCGGCGGCTCGCTCGGCGAGGCGCACGCCCAGAAGATCCACAAACTGATGGACCTCGCGGCGGCGACGGGCGCGCCGCTCGTCAGCCTCAGCGACGGGGCCGGCGCCAGGATCCAGGAGGGCGTCACCGCTCTGGCCGGCTACGGCGGGATCTTCCAGCGCAACGTACGGGCCTCCGGGGTCATCCCGCAGATCAGCGTGATGCTCGGCCCGTGCGCCGGTGGCGCCACCTACTCGCCGGCGCTCACCGACTTCACCTTCATGGTCGACGGCATCTCGCAGATGTACATCACCGGCCCGAGCGTGGTCGAGGCCGTGACCGGCGAGAAGATCAGCCACGACGGGCTCGGTGGCGCCCAGGTGCACGGAACGCTCTCCGGAGCCGCCGGATTCGTCTACGACAACGAGGTGGACTGCCTCGAGGAGGTCCGCTACCTGCTGTCCCTCCTGCCGGCCAACAACCGCGAGGCGCCGCCCGACCTGCCGACGGCCGACCCGGCCGACCGGCGCTGCGACGCCCTCCTCGACATCGTGCCCGTCGAGCTCAGCAGGTCGTACGACATCCGCGAGGTCATCAGGGAGATCGTCGACCTCGGTGACTTCTTCGAGGTGCACACCCTGTGGGCGACCAACGTCATCTGCGCCCTGGCCAGGATCGACGGCCACGTGGTGGGAATCGTGGCCAACCAGCCCTCCTCGCTGGCCGGCGCGCTGGACATCGACGCCTCGGAGAAGGCGGCGAGATTCGTCCAGTTCTGCGACGCGTTCAGCATCCCGCTGGTCACCCTGGTCGACGTGCCCGGCTTCCTGCCGGGCAAGGACCAGGAGCACGCCGGCATCATCAGGCACGGGGCGAAGCTGCTGTACGCGTACTGCAACGCCACCGTTCCCCGTATCCAGGTCATCCTGCGCAAGGCGTACGGCGGGGCCTACATCGTGATGGACTCCCGTTCCATCGGCGCGGACCTGTCCTTCGCCTGGCCGACGAACGAGATCGCCGTCATGGGCGCCGAGGGCGCGGCGAACGTCGTGTTCCGCAAGGAGATCGCCGCGGCCGACGACCCCGAGATGATGCGCGCCGAGATGATCAAGGAGTACCGGCAGGAGCTCATGCACGCCTACTACGCCGCGGAGCGCGGCCTGGTGGACGACGTGATCGACCCGGCCGAGACCAGGGCGGTCCTGGCCCGGTCGCTCGCCATGCTCCGCGCGAAGAACGCGAAGGTCCCGTACCGCAAGCACGGAAACCTGCCGATGTGATGGCCGGCGACGACGACGTCATGTTCCGGTTCGTACGCGGTGAGCCCGACCAGGAAGAGGTGGCCGCGGTGATGGCGGCCCTGTCGCGCACCTCCGCGAGCCGGCCTCAGGACGGCGACGCCTCCGCTCATCTCCCTTCCTGGAATGAGCCGGAAGTCTTCGAGGCGCCGAATTCATGGTCCTCCCGGTGAACCAGGAGAAGGAGTACAAATGATCACCGAAACCGGAACGTGGCTGCGGTCGTTCCAGGCCGCGCCGCCGCTCGCCACCCGCCTGATCTGTTTCCCGCACGCGGGCGGCTCGGCCTCGTATTTCCACCCCGTCGCCAGACAGCTCTCCTCGCTGGACGTGCTGGCCGTCCAGTACCCGGGCAGGCAGGAACGCCGCCACGAGCCGTGCATCGACGACATCGCGACGCTCGCGGACCGGCTTGTCGAGGAGATCATCCCGCTGGCCGACCGGCCGATGGCCTTCTTCGGCCACAGCATGGGCGCCGTGGTCGCGTTCGAGGTGTCCAGGAGGCTGCTGACACATGGCATCTCACCGCTGATGCTGTTCGCCTCGGGCCGGCGCGCGCCCTCCTGCACGCGCAACGAGACGGTGCACAAGGAGGGAGACCAGGCGCTCCTGGCCGAGGTGCGGCGACTCGGCGGGACCGACCTGCGCATGCTGAACGACCCCGAGGTCGTGAGCATGATCCTGCCCTCGCTGCGCGGCGACTACAAGGCGATCATGACCTACCGATGCCAGCCCGGAATCAAGATCGACGCGCCCGTCATCGCGTTGGTCGGTGACAACGACCCCCATGTCTCGCTGGACGAGGCGATCCGCTGGAAGGAACACACCAGCGGCGCCTTCGACATGCAGGTCTTCCGCGGCGGCCACTTCTACCTGAACTCCCACGCCCCAGCGGTGATGCGGACGATCACCGAAAGCATCCCGAGCGCGTAGTCCCACTTTCGATAGCGCGAAGAGTACGAGGCGAGCATGACTGCGAACGACACCAAGCTCATCGAGGCCCTGCGTTCCTCGCTGAAGGAGACAGAACGGCTGCGTGCGCAGAATCGTTCTCTCACCGACGCGGCGCGCGAGCCGATCGCGATCGTGGGGATGGCCTGCCGGTTCCCCGGTGGGGTGTCCTCGCCCGAGGGTCTGTGGGATCTGGTGGACGCCGGTGCCGATGCGATCGGCGAGTTCCCCGGCGACCGCGGCTGGGATCTGGAGCGGCTCTACGACACCGACCCCGACAACCGGGGCACCTCGTACTCGCGGTCCGGCGGGTTCCTGCACGACGCGGCCGAGTTCGACGCGGGCTTCTTCGGCATCTCGCCGCGTGAGGCGCTCGCGATGGATCCGCAGCAGCGGCTGCTGCTGGAGGCCTCGTGGGAGGCGGTCGAGCGGGCGGGCCTGGATCCGGTGGGGTTGCGCGGCAGCCGTACGGGTGTCTTCGCGGGTGTGATGTACCACGACTACGCGCCCCAGCTCTCGGACGTGCCGAGTGAGCTGGAAGGCCTGATGGGCACCGGCAACTCGGGCAGCATCGCCTCCGGCCGGGTGTCGTACACGTTCGGGTTCGAGGGTCCGGCGGTCACGGTCGACACGGCGTGCTCGTCGTCGCTGGTGGCGCTGCACCTGGCCGTCCAGGCGCTGAGGTCGGGCGAGTGCGACCTGGCACTGGCCGGCGGGGCGACCGTGATGGCGACTCCGGCGACTTTCGTGGAGTTCTCGCGGCAGCGTGGCCTGTCGGTGGACGGGCGGTGCAAGGCGTTCTCCGCGTCGGCCGACGGCACCGGCTGGGCCGAGGGCGTGGGCATGCTGCTGGTCGAGCGGCTGTCGGACGCGCGCCGCAACGGTCACCGGGTGCTGGCCGTGGTGCGCGGCAGCGCGGTCAACCAGGACGGTGCGAGCAACGGCCTGACCGCGCCGAACGGTCCTTCGCAGCAGCGGGTGATCCGCCAGGCACTGGCCAACGCGGGCCTGTCGAGCGCGGATGTGGATGCGGTCGAGGCGCACGGTACGGGTACCAGGCTGGGCGACCCGATCGAGGCGCAGGCCATTCTGGCCACCTACGGTCAGGAGCGGCCGGAGGACCGGCCGCTGTGGCTGGGGTCGTTGAAGTCGAACATCGGTCACACGCAGGCCGCCGCGGGTGTCGGCGGTGTGATCAAGATGGTGATGGCGATGCGGCACGGGACGCTGCCGCAGACGCTGCATGTTGACGCGCCGTCGCCGCACGTGGACTGGTCGGCCGGTGCCGTCGAGCTGCTGACCGAGGCGCGTGTGTGGGATGTGGAGGATCGTCCGCGCCGGGCGGCGGTGTCGTCCTTCGGCGTCAGCGGCACGAACGCGCACGTGATCATCGAGCAGGGTCCGGTGGTGGAGCCGGAGCCTTCCGGCACTGAGCTGCCGGTGACGCCGTGGCTGGTCTCGGCCAAGACTCCCGAGGCGCTGCGAGGACAGGCTTCCCGGCTCGCGTCGTGGGTGGAGGCTCAGCCGGAGCTGGACGCGGCCGATGTGGCCTGGACGCTGGCGAGCGGCCGTGCGCTGCTGGAGCAGCGCGCGGTGGTGGTCGGCGCGGATCGGGATGAGCTGGTGGCGGGCCTGCGTGCCCTGGCCGACGGTACGACGACGCCGGAAGCCGCGGCGACCGGTGGCGGCAGGGTGGCGATGCTGTTCGCCGGTCAGGGCAGCCAGCGGGTGGGGATGGGCCGTGAACTGGCCGCGGCGTTCCCGGTGTTCGCCGAAGCTTTGGACGAGGTCTGTGCGTTGTTGCCGGGGTCGGTGCGTGAGGCGATGTTCTCCGGTCCGGACGAGGTGCTGGCCGAGACGGGGATGACCCAGCCGGCGCTGTTCGCCTTCGAGGTGGCTCTGTATCGTCTGCTCATCTCACTCGGTGTCACCCCGGACGTGCTGGTGGGTCACTCGGTGGGGGAGATCGCCGCCGCTCACGTGGC